>BQML01000020.1 GCA_022180565.1 Bacteroidia bacterium | reverse complement strand
CTTGTGCCGAAGGCATCCCTTCGGGACTTGGGGTGCAAGGGGTCGCGGGTTCAAATCCCGCCGCTCCGACAAGAAGGGGAATTCGAGTTCCTGATCCGCCCGGCCCTTTTTTGGCCGCGATCCAGAGGGCCACTCGACGTTCTATGTTTCTTACTTCCTGGTTTATCGAAGTACCTGCACCCGCCGCCTTCTTATTCACGGCAACGGTTATGTTCCTATAGTGCTTTTCAATAGATGTTGCTGGTCGTATGCTCCGATTTTTCCTGAGAGCGGGCCTTTCCGCGTTATTCCCTGCAATATTCGTTTCGCTTCTCCTTTCTCAACAGCTTGCCTTCAAGCAGTACAATCGGGCAGCGGGTCTGCCAAGCGATT
Organism: Bacteroidia bacterium; assembly: GCA_022180565.1. Classification (GTDB taxonomy): domain Bacteria; phylum Bacteroidota; class Ignavibacteria; order UBA10030; family UBA10030; genus JACQPU01. Next base: position 42,511 of record BQML01000020.1, on the reverse strand, counting down.
ACATCATCTGCATGATGCAGGACCGCCACGGCTTTCTGTGGTTTGGAACGGACCGCGGCGCAAGCCGGTATGACGGGCGAACATTCAAAACCTTCACTGTGGCGGATGGCTTGGGCAGTAATTTCGTTCGGAGAATTTTCGAGGATCGTGAGGGGAATATCTGGTTCGGCCTGATTGAAGGGGGTATCGCCCGGTTCACTGGCACAAGGATACAGCGGTACACTACTGCGGATGGTCTGAGCAGTAACAACGTTCTGGCCATCGCCCAGGACCATGAAGGAAGGCTATACTTCAAAACGGATCGCGGGATTTCAATCTTCACGAAAAACCGATTTCTTCAGCTTCCCACCAAAACTGCCTCCAACGTAATGTCCGATCTTCCGGACGGGACCATTGCATTCCACGATTCACTCTCTCTCTACCGTATCGTCTTTGAAGACCGAGCGTTTCCCCGACTCCAAGAATTGCACGTGCCATCCTATAGAGATTTTGCCGTGAACCCCGCCGGCCCGCAAGAAATGCGCCTCCTTCGAAACGGGGAAGTATGTGTCATCGGGCGCTATGGTGCGTTGTTCATCTCGTACATCCTCCACCCTCAGCCGTCGGTACGGTGGCTGGAACGTGCCAGAGAGTTTATGGACGTTGCCGAGCGCGATGGTACAGTGTGGCTCATCATGGAAAATATTCCTCACCTCGTTTCCCTGCGCAACGGCGTGATGAAGTACCATAAACGAAGAGATGCCGTTCCGGGTGAAGAATTGACGACCCTGTTGGCCGACCGCGAGGGAAACCTCTGGATCGGGACGCTCGGCAACGGTGCTATGCGCTTGCTTGGCGAGCATATGCGTGTCTACACCACGGCATCAGGCTTACCGACCCAGAATATCACAACAGTGTTTGAGGACTCACGCCGGCGGGTCTGGTTTGGCAGCAGTGAAGGGGTTTCTCTGTTGGCCAACGGACAAATGTCCTCGAATGTGCGGCCGCTCCTTCGAGTGAATGAAGCGGAGATTGTGAACGGCGAGTTTAGAAATGTACGTTCGTTCGCCGAGGATCATCACGGACGACTGGTAATCGGGACATTCATGCGATTCATCGGGCCAACAACAGTCTCTGCCCTTCTCTCACAGCAGTCCCTCCGCTCCCGGCCTATTCCCTGGGGCGTTTCTGCCATTTATGTCGAACCGGGAGATCAGATGACTGGAGAGACAAGCTGGGTTGCGACGTATGGCAATGGTACGTATCGATTTCGAAAGAGCGACTCGACGAAGTTTTATCGGAAAGATGGAATAGTGAGCGATATGATCGAGGCCATCGTTCCGGGGATGGAATCGGTTTGGTTTCTCTCCCGCAATCACGGCGCGTCGCGGTGGAAAAACGAAACGTTCGAGACCTATTCGACAAACAGCATCGGACTCACTTCGGATGCAATCTATAGTCTTTATGAAGAGTCGTCGGATCGTATCTGGTTCGGGACGGATCGCGGGCTCCTGCTCTACGACCGCGGGCAAATTCGCACGTTCGATGGTTTCGCAGGACTCATGGGAACGTACGTTTACGGCATCATTCCAAATCGTAGCACGTCGCTGCCAGACAGAGACGACGGCTCTCTTTGGGTGATTACCGACAAGATGGTACATCGTGTGAAGGGTGAAGCCATCGTACGCTATGGTTCAAGTCCGTTGCTCCACGCCGATGATGCAAGCGTGAATCGGGTTTATCACGTCCGGGGAACCACCCGCATCTGGGTTGCAACAACAAAAGGTGCTGTGTTGCTCGATTTGAGTCTTCTGCGGCGTGCGAACACCCCGCCTCCAATTACGCTGACCGAGATCTCCGCGGACACTCTACAAGTGTCGCTCCCGGAGGCGTCTGCGCGCAAGTGGGAATTTCCGTACACGATCAATGAGTTGACGATTCAATTCGCCGGGTTGAGCTATTCTCACGAACCGAGCGTTCGCTATCAGTATCGGCTTGAAGAGCGAGAAGAGCGATGGTCCCTGCCGACCTCAGAATCCACCGTGCGGTACCGACACCTCCCACCGGGTACCTATACGTTTGTTGTGCGTGCGATCAATCCCGATGGGGTTGCCTCGACCGAGCCAGCACGGTTCTCGTTCGTGATCCTTCCACCCTTCTATGGAACGTGGTGGTTCCGGACGCTTATGGCGACCTCACTTGTGGGAGCTCTCGGCGGTGCGATACGCTATGTCGAAGTGCGTAAGTACAGGCGAGCGCTTGCGCGGCTGGAACGTGAAAAAGCCGTGAGTGAAGAGCGTGAACGGACGCGTGCCCGCATCGCACGCGATTTGCATGATGACCTTTCCTCCACGCTTGGTAGCATTGCCCTTTACAGCGAATCGCTGAAGCGAAGCGTCCGGAATGCGAGCAAAGAAACGAATCGGTTGTTGGAACGCATCAGTGCCCTGTCTGTTGATGCCGTGGATGCGATAGGAGACATCGTGTGGTCGGTGGCGCCTCAGCACGACACGTTAGGCAGTCTCATCGAGCGTATGAAACATGTGGCGGCAGAGCTCTGCACGCTCAACAAGATCAATTATTCAATTCAGTTTCCAGCGGTGGAGGATGAAATTCATCTGAGGGACCAGGTGCGACGAAATCTGTATCTGATTTTCAAGGAAGCCCTCACCAACAGCATCAGGCATTCTCAGGCAAGGGAGATACGAATACACGGTCGACTCGATCATGGTACTTTCGAACTTGCTCTTTTCGACGACGGTATCGGGTTGCGTATGACAAAGCGGGTGAAACAGTTTGAGAAAGGTCGGCCATCGACAGGTCATGGTCTGCAGAACATGAAGGCTCGTGCGGAAGAGATCGGCGCCGAGTTCGAATTGCGATCGAGAAGGCGAAAAGGGACAGCAGTTCGCGTGCAGATCCGTCTGCAGGATAGCGCGCAACCTGGAAAGGAAATCTGACAAGGAGCCATAGCGACCATGGAGTGGAGAGCGTTGGTTCGACTTCTCCGCGGTTAACGAATGACATACTCATGTCATTGCTTTCCGGGCAACCTGTTGTAGATTGCAATCAACAATACGCCATGCCGGTACGGGTCACAATCATCGAAGATCATGAAGACTTCCGTGAAGGCCTCTTCTCTATGCTGCAGAACACTGAGGGCTTTCAATGTGTGGGAGAATTCTCCTCTGTGGAGGAAGCACTTCGAACAATCCACAATTCGGACGTCGTTTTGTTAGATATCGGATTACCGGGTAAGTCCGGAATTGAGGGAATTCCCCCCCTCCGCAAGAAGCTCCCCGCCGCGCAGATTGTCATGCTCACCGGTCTTGAGGATGACAAGAACATCTTCAGCGCCATCGTAGCGGGTGCGAACGGGTATATTCTCAAGAAGACGCCTCCCGCAAAACTGCTCCACGCCATCGAAGACGCCGCCTACGGTGGGATGCCGATGACTCCCTTCGTAGCGAAGAAGGCGATGGAGATGTTCCGCAAATATGTGCCGGCACCAAGCGAGAAGACCAGCCTTACCGCAAGGGAGCGTGAAATTCTCGCATTGCTTGTCGATGGCATGAATTACAACGGTATCGCTGAGAAGCTCTTCATCAGTCTCGACACCGTCCGCAACCATATCCGCCACATCTATGAAAAGCTGCACGTCCATTCCAAATCCCAGGCCGTCGCAAAGGCACTTAAGCAGGGATTGATGTAGCCTAGTCGGACGGAATAGCATTCTGTCCTCCAAAAGTCTCCCGCAAAATGACATAGTTGTGTCATTGTCTCTCCTCTAATGGGAGAATATTTTTTCCCAACCTCCAAAGGCCTTTATGATGATTTCCATCGGGAGATTTGCCAGATGAAACAGTTTGTTTCCATTGCGATTGTCCTCGTCCTCACTGCCTTCCTCAAGGAGACCACGATTGCACAGGCTCCCTCATGGAGCTGGGCAGTTTCGGGCGGTGGGAATAATATCGATAATGCGTATCGGGTGGTCGCGGATGCCGCCGGCAATGTTTACGTCGTCGGCACGTTTACGTCCGATACACTACGATTGGGCGGACTCAGTGTACGTCGGGCCGGATCGCTGGTCGGGGATTTTTTTCTTGCCAAACTGAACTCTTCAGGTATCCTTCAGTGGATCAAGAGCTCAGAAACGGCACAATCTGCAACCTGCTATGGTGTCGCGCTGGATGCGGATGGCAATGTCTACATTGCCGGATCATTTATCGGAACGGCCACATTCGGTTCGATGACCGTCACAACGACAACAACGGATGCTTTTATTGCAAAACTCACACCGGATGGTAATTATGTTTGGGTCCAGAGATCCACAAGCAGTGCGGGAAGCTCGGCAAGTGCGTACGATCTTTTTGTGACCGCGGATGGTCAGGTTCTTGTGACAGGGTATTTTCTGGGAGCTCCGACGCTTGGTTCCGCAATACTCTCTCATCCGAGCAACGGCTCAGGAATCTTTGCCGGGAAACTCAGCGTGGACGGTTCTTGGCTATGGGCTCTCGACGCGGGATGCACAAGCTCGACGAGGGATTTTTATGCCAGGGACATCGTTGCCGATGCAGACGGAAATGTCTACCTGACGGGAAATTTCAAAGCAACTGCCACTTTTGGAACGGCGACGCTGTCAAGCACTGGGGACAGCGATGCATTTGTCGCGCGAGCGAGCCCTGCCGGTCAGTGGACGTGGGCACAAAAGGGAGGGGGAAAGGGACTGGACAAAGGCATTTCCATTTCGACTGATCGACAGAACGGCGTCTATGTTGCAGGCACCGTCGCCGACACAGCGATGTTTGGCGATCACACGTTACCAACCGCCCCCTATACTGCAATTACCTTTCTCGCGAAGTATGACAGTCAGGGGACAGCATTGAGTGTCGTGAAGGTGCCGGGATTACCCGGGAGCGATATCGGCAGCATCGTTGCGACGGACGAGAACAACGATGTCTACCTCTCGGGAACACTGAACTTTGGAACAGCTGCGTTCGGAAGCACTATCTGGCAAGGCACCGGTGCCGTCGGAATCTTTGTGGCCAAGATGAACTCATCCGGTATGTATGAATGGGCCCAGAAATGTGGAGTGGCAGGTAATTTCAACTTCTCTTTTGCCCGGGGTGGGGAAGGTGCTCTTTATGTACTTGGTTCATTTACAGGATCAACCTCGGTGGGAGATCAAACATTGACAAGCCTGGGTGGCTACGATTTCTTCATAGCAAAACTCTCGGGATCTATCACCAGTGCAGAGCAAATTGGCAATTCTGTACGACCATCGTTTCTTCTTCATCAAAACTATCCCAATCCATTTAACCCCAGCACAACGATCGCGTTTGATGTTCCGTCGGCTGGAGCTGTGTCGCTTGCCGTGTTCGACATGGTAGGGAGGCACGTCGCAACGCTGGTGAACGAACATCTCCAGCCCGGACGTTACAAGACGACGTGGAATGCGAGTGGCATGCCGAGCGGGGTATATCTGTGTCGTTTGCAGGCCGGCGCGATAAGTCAAACGACTCGACTTATCCTGGTGAAATAGCGCCATGGTGTTAGAAAAAGTCGTGGGGCAAATCCGCGGCAGACCAAGTCATTTTTCGCTTTACGTAGTCTCGGGGAGAGCGAATGGAGTTTAGACGATGCAGTTATACACCGGATAATCGAGGAGTCCACTGATGGTCTAATTATTGACACAACTGCATCATTGCATGGATTCCTTAAATTGCCCGTGTCGCTGACCTCGGCTCTATTGATCAAGAATGATGGCGGCATTCTATAGGCGAACGTGGTCGATTCAAAGTACCCAGAGTCCTTTGACAGGTTCCTTCTGAAAGTCTGGAGAGTTGCAAAGGTCCGAGATTTTAGCGGAATCGTCACCGGCAGTTTCTGCTTTAGGGGCAGAAAGCGGCCGTCACTCGATACCCCGGCCCCCGATTCCACGTTTTGCTTTGCTCGTGCGCCCGGATAAAGCAGATTCCTGCGCGGTAGAGCAGAGTTGAAACTTGCCTTCAATTTGCGTAGGTTGGACGCGTGACACCGTTTTCCTCCGTTTGCCAATCGCCTGTCCATTCTTTGCCATGACTGCCCAATGGTCATGCCTGTGTGCCATCCTGTTGCTTGCCGGCGGTGGAGGAGAACCGCTCCAGGGACAGTATAACAAATCCCCTTCAGCAATGACCATCACGTCACAGCGATTCGGGACAACCAATGACGGCCGGGAGGTGGTTCTGTTTACCCTCTCCAACGGTCGCGGAATGACCGTCAGGCTCATGAACTACGGCGGCATCCTCACGGAGCTCCTCGTGCCGGACAAAAACGGAATACCCGGTGACATTGTCCTCGGATTCGATTCCCTCGAACCCTATCTCGACGAACATCCCTATTTCGGTTCAATCGTCGGGCGCTACGCGAACAGGATCGCAAAGGGAGAATTCACCCTCGACGGGACGGTGTATTCGCTTGCCCGAAACAACAACGGTAATCATTTGCACGGCGGTTTGAAGGGATTCGACAAGGTTCTTTGGTCGGCCGAACCGATCAGCGACACGTCCTTCGTCGCCGTCAAGCTTACCTATGTCAGTAAAGACGGCGAAGAGGGATATCCCGGCACGCTGTCTGTCTCTGTTGAATACCGTCTCACACCGGCCAACGAACTTGAGATCTCCTATCTCGCAGCGACGGACAAACCCACGGTGGTGAATCTCAGCCACCACAGCTATTTCAATCTAGCCGGCCGCGGCACGATTCTGGACCATGAGCTGACCATCAACGCCGATCGCTATACGGTGGTCGATGAGAATTTGATTCCGACGGGGGAACTGCGTCCGGTGGCGGGAACCCCGATGGACTTCACGAAAACGCGAACGATAGGAACGGGTATTGTTCATGTGCCGGGCGGATATGATCATAACTACGTTCTGACGCGGGCATCGAATGGGCTCGAATTCGCCGCCCGTGTGTACGATCCATCGAGCGGAAGGGTCATGGAGGTGTGGACTAGCGAGCCGGGATTGCAGTTCTACACGGGGAATTTTTTGGACGGCACGATCACGGGAAAAAGAGGTTGGGTCTATCAGAAGCATGCCGGTCTTTGCCTTGAAACACAGCATTTTCCGGATTCCCCCAATCAACCCGCATTTCCATCGGTGGTTCTGAGGCCAGGGGAGACGTACAGGCATAGAACGGTGTATAAGTTCCCACCGACTTTGAGGAGCCAATAAGGGACGGGCGTCATCGGCCAGACCTGGAGAGCGAAAAAAAAGGAGATGAGGACGATACCTACCTTTCCAAGGTACTAATGTTTAACATAGATACCTTGGAAAGGTAGGCTACTGCATATGTCGATTCTGTCCCAAAAGGCTATGAGCCAGAACATATCCGTCGAGCAATGTGTTCTCCGCCTGCTAGGCTTCCTCTCCACGCTTCTTTCTTTCATTGCATGCCAGAGCCAAGCTCAACCTTTTCTCTCCAGCCTCCATGCAAATCGCCACTCTCCGCTCTATGCCACGTATGCCGCGGCAATGGAGCGCTCGAGCTTTCTGTTGGACAAAGGGTATCATTTTGCATTTTACGATTCGACCAGACCGCTGTCGTTTCTGAATGAAAGTGCCGGCGAATGGGGATTTACATTTCGTATGGGCGGGAAGATCGTTTCCCGCCCGCACGAAATGTCCCGTGAAGTGCAAATCTCGACCTCCTATCCCGACCTCGTTCTCTCATCCTTTTCTCCCTTCGATGGAGTGGAGGTCCGGTCCGCGTTCCTTGTCTATTCGTCCAGAGTTGCACTTCATGAACTTGTTTTCGAGAACAAGGGAACGCAGACTCTGGAGCTGGAAGCCGCTTCGTACGTCCGGAGCCTCAAAGGCGCGTACGGCAGTGTTGAACAAGTTGGCTCCCTGAACGGTCTTCTCTTCGCTCACAGGGAGCCTCCGGACCGATGGGTCGTCGAACATGGGGTCCCTCATGTCGAAAAGGTTCGCGATGTTCTCGTCGGTTCCGTCCGTCCCGACGCCGTGCTGGCTGTTCCGGATTTTGATCCGCTCGAGGTCTTCACCGCATCGTTTCATATCGTCGATTCAGTCTCTGGAGTGGGTCTGAGGAAGACCATTCGTCTTCCACCCGGGGGGCGTCAAATCCTTCGCTTCGTCCGCGCCGTCACCCCTGCCGACGATGATTCCCTCCTGGTGCTGAAGGATGTTCGAGCGGCGTTGCAGGCGGATGTGAAAAAATTCCTTGAGGCGAACGAGCGCCTCTTCAGCAGGATTCCGGAACCGTCCTTTGAGGACGAGGATCACAGACTACTGTATTGGAATGCCTTCACGCTCTTGAGGCAATGCATGCTTCCTCCTGAAGGGAAGTGCAATTTCAATTACTATGTGTTTTCAAGGGAGCCCCAGTGGGGATGGGGTCATGGAGGCCAGGTGTTTCATGAAAGCCTCTCCATGCTGGCTTACATGTTCATGGATTCGGTTTCAGCCATGAACTCACAGCGTGTCTTTCTTGAGCGCCAGCATTCCGACGGCTATATCAATTATAGGACGGGACCATACCTTGACGAAACAATCCCGTACGAAAACCAGCTTACAACCTCTGCTCCGTGGCTGAGTTGGATCAACTGGGAAATCTACAAGAAGACAAAGGACAGGATCTTTCTTGAGGACGCGTATGTCGCCGGAACACGGTTCTATGACTGGTGGTTACAGAACAGGGATGCAGATGGCGACGGATTGTGCGAGTGGGGTGGTCATGGCGTCCTGGAATCCGTGCGGGATGGAAAGGTCGCTGTTTGGGATGAAGTGGGCTGGCCGGCAAATTTCGAGGCGCTTGATCTCAACTGCATGCTGGTCTCCGAAGCAAGAGCTCTCATGCACATGGCTCGTGAGCTTGGCCTGGCGGCCGATGTGAAGAAATGGAAGATCGAGATCGAACGAAGGAAAGACCTGATCAACAGCACGATGTGGGATGAGGAATCGGGATTTTATTACCATGTCGAGAAAACGAGTCACACCTTCAGTTTTGCGCAGCAGGACGATCTCAAGCGCAGAGAAATTATCGGATTTCTGCCGCTGTGGGCCGGCGTGGCAACCAAGGAACAGGCCGCCGCTCTTATCTCTGCTCTGAAGGATTCCACAAAATTCTGGCGCCCGTACGGCATTCCCACCCTCACTGCAGACGATCCTTACTATGATCCTCAAGGGTACTGGAATGGACCCATTTGGGTTGAATGGCAGTACCTGGTTTTTTCAGGTCTTCTCCAGTACGGCTACGTCGAGGAAGCGAGGCAAGTTGCACGGAACGTAAGCGACGCGTTAATCGTCCAGCTGAAAACCAATCATTGGTTTTGGGAATTGTACAGCCCGGATTCCGCCTGGGCGGGATGGCACAAGTCGTACATCTGGACAGGACTGATGGCGAGGTTTATGATCGACCTAGCGGAATATCCTGAGTAGAACGACTGCGGCGGGCGCGCGGCAGAGAAAAAACGAATTCAAACTTAGCGCCGGAATGTCTGCATCAGAACGAGCGCCACGACGACAATGCCCGCAAGGCCTGTAACGATAAACGCCCATGTGTTCGCCACGCGTGATTGGGCGGTCATGACGAACTCCCCAACCTTCAGCTGATCGTCCTTTACCTTCCATTCCCCTCGACTTTGTTGCTGTTCGTTTCCAGAAGTATCCCAGGCATTTGTACGGACTTTTCGTACGTACCGTTCGCGGTGTTCAAGCGCTGTTCCTTCTCTTGCCCTTCGGCAAAGGCAGCCAGACCCGCAGGAACGCTTCCAGTACAATGTCCTTTGCGTGATCCTCACTCCGCAGAATGCGGAACGCAATCGAATAGGCATAGTCTTGATGCATGGTCAGAAGATCGCCAAAGGCCGACGTGTCGCCCGCCTTGCTGCGATCAATCAGCAAGGGAACAATTGCCTGGTTTTGGTTTGGTTCTTCCACGTCCCTTGGCTCTTTTCTTTGAAACGACGGACGGCGAAGATGGTTAAAAAGGTGTCGCGAAGGGTAGGGAAAAAAGGGCCGAGGAGCAATCAGATCGCAGTGTCTCTGCAGATTTGCCTTGGCAGAAATCTGTGCGTATCTTGTCTATTATGCAGGACCTCAGGGTGAAAAAGAAGATTGTGCTGGTGGGCGACAAGGTTTTGATAACCCCCGACAAGGATCAGGACCGCACCGAGCACGGCTTGTATCTGCCCCCAGGCGTTAAGGAAAAGGAGAAAGTCCAGAGCGGGGTTGTGGTGCAGGTGGGGCCGGGATATGCCGTTCCGAATCCGCAGTACATGGATCAGGAGCCCTGGTCCACTGTTCCCCGCGATCCCGTCAAGTATATTCCCCTGCAAGCCGAACCCGGCGACGTGGCCGTATTTCTGAGAGAGGCGGCGGTGGAGGTTGAATACGAAGGCACAAAGTACTTGATTCTTCCCCATTCCTCGATTCTCATGCTCGTCCGCCGCGGGCCGCTGGAGGGGCTTGAGGTTCACGATGTATGACCGTGGAAGCCGACCTCAGGATCTTCAGCCACGAGCACGTTTTGCGGCAGCTGCAGACGGCGGTGTTTCGCAACGGCTATTATGTGCTTGAGTTCTATGCGGACGAGCGCGGCAGGCCCGCGCGGGAACCAACAGAAAGGGTCTCACGGTTCTATTTATATCCGTCGGGCGGTACAATACGCGACGAAGAGTTTCAGTTGTTATTCTACGATTCCCGATACGATACGTATCGAGGGTTCGTGCCACCTCGGCAAAAGAACCCGGGAGGGAAAGTTGAGTAAGGCGTTTTCCAATCAACGAAGGAGGCAATGATGTACGATATTCTTATTCAGCGGATGAGGGATGAAGTGACGCAGTTGGGTGCCAGGGAGCTGAGGACGCCGGAAGAGGTTGACGAGGTGCTCCCCAAGGCCCGCGGAACAACGCTGGTGGTGATTAATTCCACCTGCGGATGTGCCGCCGGCGCCGCGAGGCCGGGCCTGGCCTTGGCCCTTCAGCATAATGTTCGTCCCGATCAGATCGTCACCGTGTTTGCCGGGCAGGATCGCGATGCGACTGCGAGGGCGCGTGAGTATTTCACCGGCATGCCGCCATCCTCGCCTTCCTTTGCACTGATGAAGGACGGCAGGTTTGTCCAGATGATTCACCGATACCAGATCGAAGGGCATTCGCCTCAGCAGATCGCAGCGCAATTACGAAGACTCTTCGATGAATATTGCCGAAGTGAGGCACAACAGCCGGCCTGAGATTCAGGAACATCCTCCTGGACACAAGGGCTCCCCGCGGGGAGCCTTTTGTGTTTATCCCCAATAGACTTTTCCGGAACGCGGAACCGCGCTTGCCTTCATCCCCTTCACAAAAGGAACAAAAACGAACCGTTCAGGAGAATCGTCGTGCTGAAAACGATCAGCCAAACCGCAAGCACGACAATCAGCACAACATGGAACGGTTCGGACGACACATGAGTCAGCCGTGCGGCCAACGTGCCGAGGAACCACACGGTAAAAATATCCATGCCCTTCAGAAATTCAGCCGCCGGTTTCAGAAGAGGGCCGGGGCTGATCAACGCCATCAACGATGGCGTGAAGCCCTCAACTCTTAAGACATACATGACGATGGCCTGGAGCACGACTCCGAAGAGAAGGACGGAAGTCGAGAGCGATGCCGAAAGAAGGTATTCCTTCAGCGCACCTTTTCCCGAGAGAATCCTGAGTGTGAGGAGAGCGGCAACGAGAAACGAGAGAAGGCTTCTGGCCCTCTTGAAAACGGCATCCAGCGAAACGTAGAGCTTCAACGCGGGGTTGCGCATTGCTCTCTCCATTGCTTCTTCGGCAAGACTGAAATCTGAAGAAGAAGCGGCACGGGCTTTTCCGATGATTGCCCTCAGGTAACTTTCGTCGGACAGGAGCCAGTACACAAGTCCGCCAACGGCGGCGCAAAAGATGAAGAAACACAGGGCAGGGGCAAGAGGGGGGCTTGTCGGAGGAAGCCGCGACCAGAGAGATCGGGCAGAAAGTACCGGGCGGAAATAGAAATGCCACCAGGACGAGGGCCGCATGGGCTCCGGTCCGGCGCTCATCCCGCAATATCCCTCTTGTGAAAAACGTACATGCCCGCGAGGAGATACACCAGTGTGTGCGGCACGGCCCGCAGGAATGCCGCAAAATCGCCTGGATGACCAAGAATACTGCTACGGGAGACTTCTTGCATCTCTGCGAGTGGGGGGAACAGCGTTGAGATCACGCGAAGGAGGACCGAAGGATGATCGGTGGAAGCGAGGAGAGGTCCAATCGAAAAATACAGGACCAGGCATAGGATAGCCACAGCTGTCGAGTTCTGAACGACCATTGCCATCAAAGCCGCCAGCGAAAGCATTACCGCATATTCCAGGGAGAGGGAAAGAGCGCCGAGCAGGAGGCCGGCGGAGACCTGCCCTGATGATTTGAAAAACAGAGTAAGCCACAGGGCGCCCCACAACACGAAGAAGATCGAAAATCCCACAAACCATGCTCCAACGAGTTTTCCCATGAATAGTCCCGCACGGGAAATCGGGCCCGTCAGAGAAATACCGGTCAATGGGTTTTTCAGCATATCTACATGGACAAACGAAGCTCCCATGATAAAGAGAAACATCAGAGCGGCATTCAGCAAGGCGGAGGCCGTGTTCGCGAGCGTATCTCGTACAATCGCTGCGCTTTGATCGATCGGGGTCCCGAAGAGGTTGATGGAAATAAGCATGTCGCTTTCATAATGCAGCGTGACGCCAAAGCTCACCAGCCCCACTGCCGCAGTGACAAGAATAAGGGCAAACAGAGCGAAGGGCTGAACGATATTCTCCCGGAAAGTGTTTTTGACGACGACGATCATTGCCGATGTTCCAGTTGAGAAATGTGTTCGACAAAAACATCTTCAAGGGATGAGTGAAGCGGTTTGACCGTCGATGGGGTAATGCCGGACGATTCAAGGTTTGTCAGGAGGCGTTGAAGGGTATCGGTTCCGCTCACTTCCTTCTTCCAGATACCGGTAGATCCGATCTCTTGCCAGCCGCTCTCCGGAGGGGTCTGGGAGATCTCAATGCTGAATCTCTGATTGCGCGGCAGCAGCTCTGCCTGCGTGCCCAGAGCCGCCAGCATCCCGCGATGGAGGATCGCTACTCGTTTCGCCAGCAGTTCGACTTCAGAGAGGAGATGAGAATTGAGCAGTATGGTAACGCCCGATGCTGAAAGTGCCATCAGCAAACGACGAATCATTCTCTGCCCGGCGGGGTCCAATCCCTCCGTCGGTTCGTCAAGCAGCAGGAGTTTGGGCGTGTGGAGCAACGCCTGAGCCAGCCCGACTCGTTGAACCGTTCCTTTCGAGAGCGTTGATATTCTTCTGTCGGCAACCTCCGTCAGGCCGAGCGATTCGAGTTGACTGTCGATCGCACGATTCAGTGACGAACCGCTCATGCCGTGGATTTCCCCAAGGTATCTCAGCAATCGCCGCGGCGTGGCGGAGGGAGGAGCAGAAAAGAGCTCAGGAAGATACCCGACGCGGCCCTTCCAGTCCTGCCGATGAACAGAAGAGCCGAAAAGCATCGCTTCGCCGCCCGACGGTCGCACTAGGTCCAGAAGAATTTTTGCCAGTGTGGATTTCCCTGCTCCGTTGAGGCCGAGGATGGCAACGATCTCGCCCTCATCGACAGAGAAGGAAATATTCTTCAGAGCCTCAACGGGTCGACCGCGTACACCGGACCGGTAGGTCTTTAAGAGACCATGTACCTCAACGACGGCTGCCATAATCGCTTTCAAGGTATCGGACAAACGAATTCATCCGCCGATCCTCCAGAGGGAAAAAATCAGAAAACAATGTTGTGCCTGAAGGGCTGACGATGAAAACTCCGCTCTTCTCAAAATGGAGAACGGTGAAGAGGGAATCGGGAGCGACGAGGATCGGAATATGGAGTCCGGTTCGTTCAGCCCATTGATAAAGCCGCTCCGGATCGGAAGAGTTTCCGCCGGATTTGAACATCGCAAGAACTCTGTGGCCTGCCCCCTCGCCCATCTCTTCCCAGACAATGTCCTGGGTTTTCAGGAAGCTTTCAAAGCACGGCGGGCAATTGAAATCGGGGAAATGCAGAAGAAAAAGAACACGATTTCCTTCGGTGCTCGTGGGAAACGGGTGATTGAGGGCTTTGAGAAACGAGATGACCGGACCAAGATCCGACGTTTGGACCGCCCTCCTGCGAAGGATGATGTCTCCGAACATCGAATACTGGAGAAAGAGCAGGAGAGCGACTAACGCTCCGAATATCCATCGTTGCCCTCTTGCCCCGGCCTCCTTCTTCCTCGGTAAAGAAATAAGCGCAAGGACTGCGAGCAAATTGAATAACACGAGATCGAGGAGAATCTCGTATCGATTGGCGAGGGCAATATTCAGGATGCCGAAGCACCGGCACTGAATTTCCTTGCCCTGGAAAGAGGCGCTGACCAGAATCCAGAGAAAGGAACAGACGAGGACCGAGAGAAGAACTGTTGCCTGAACAACCATGAATCTGAGGAGGAGGGCTAGCCCGCCAAGAATCTCACATGTCACAACAGCGACGGCAAGGATGAGGGAAACATCGGCATCCGCGTGCGTAACATCGGATATGGTTCGGGCGAATGCGGAGAGTTCAGGGAGCTTCGCTACGCCTGCAATCAGGAAAATTCCTCCAAGTGCCATTCGGAGGATTTTTCCAACAGTTTGAAAATGGGATTCAGCATTCATCGCTGCCAGTTCAGTCGATACAGGGTGAGCGTGGTTCTGTCGTTTTCAATGGAAAGCACGCGATTGCCCGGGCCGTGGATGACTTGATTGCTCTTTGCCGGAAGCACAGCAAGACGAACCGGAATCCCGGTTTTGCTTATTTCAAAAACTTCCCGGCGAGGAGAGACGGTGTATTCGCCCGTAAGAACCGTGAAAGTTTCTGCGTTGTCAAGACAGAGAGCCGAAAAGATGTCGTCTTCGGGAACGGTCAGATTCTCCTTAAGGCGTTTCCGCGGGGCCTTCGCGGGAAAGCCGGAAATCTCGAACGAACGAACAAACGAGCCGTCCGTTTTCCACATTTCTACTCTGTTGACAAACCGATACAACACGACAATGGTACTCTGCGCGTCGATGTCGAACAGGAACATGTTGTCGAAAAAGTCGGACGTGGCATGTCGAAGGGAAATCGAGGCCTCGACACGACCCTCAGACGTTAATTTCACAAGGTTATCGCGGGATGCGTTTTGGAGGATTGCCGCCCACAGTGAGCCGTGCGTGTCGAAAGCGAGATCAAGGACTGCCCCGGGAGCTGAGAAGCTTCTTACGTAGGCAAGGTCGCTCGTAAAGAGGTGAATTCTGTGCGAGGCAAAATCGGCCACGGCGACAGCTTTTTCCCGGACCGCGAGGGGTCCGGGTCCCCTGAATTCACCCGGGCCATCGCCGCGACGGCCGGTTTGGGCAACAAGCCTTCCTCCCCGATCGAACTTCAACAATCGATAGTCGAGTTTGTCGGAGACAATAAAGGACCCGTCGGGGCACATGGCCAAATCCTGGGCTCCAAGAAACGTGTACTTCAAAGTCCGTTCCTTCTGGACACGCGCGACTTGTACAGTATCCTGGATTATCAGGACAGCCGTGAAAATCACCGTGAAGAGAAAAACCATGGATCAAGAATAAAAGAGAGAAGCTGGGGGTACGCGTCCGTACCCCCGCTTGTGCTAACTGCCGCAGCTAGCGTATCCGATCAAGCATCCTGCATCGCAGAGAGATCGGTAGAAGTCTGTCGAATAATGCTGCGCGCATGCCTCATAACATCGTATCAGTGCAGTCAGGCAATATGCGGGCTTCGCAGCGACGCCTACCGGCGAAAAGGCCGTGATGAACAGTACTACTGCGGAGATTGCGAAAAGCTTCCTCATAAATCCTCCTTCATTGTTGAATGTGAAAAAAGGGAAATTGAACGGCGCGCCCGGGCGAATCATACGTCGGATGCACCGTTTTTCCAAATCCATACTCCGCCAAAAAGATTTCTCATCGCAACAAAACCATGCGTCAGTGTGCCCCTTTCAGAACGATGTCCGTCTCCGTCAGATCGTCGTTGTGTCTACCGTCTGTAACGACAGCAAGATAGTATGGAAATCGTGAACGGATTTCTTCTCTTCAGGTTTCGATCCATACAGGCCGAGGGACCCCGCCCGCAGGATGAACTCGGCGACGGAGTGGAATCCAAGTTTACGCAAGGACCGAAACCTATAACTTTCGACCGTGTTGATGCTTAATGAGAGTCTTGCACCAATCTCCTTGAGGGTCTTGCCGCAGGCTGTGAGTTCCAGAATGCGCCGCTGGTTGGAAGAAAGAGAATCGATGATTGTTCTGACACGATGGATCTCGAGTGTTTCCGCGGAGGCAATCCGCCTCATCCCCCAGATTCTCATCAAGCGAGCGCCATCGAGGCGACCAATGCACATGTCTTCGAACAAATGTTCTTTGCCGTCGGGTCCCTTTGTTCTGGAGAGCGTCCAGGGGAGGACGGAACATTTTGTCTGGAGAAACTTTACCAAAGCATTCGCGGACGAGGCCTGATGGGAAAAGAGGTGAATG
This sequence comes from Bacteroidia bacterium, assembly GCA_022180565.1. GTDB lineage: Bacteria > Bacteroidota > Ignavibacteria > UBA10030 > UBA10030 > JACQPU01. Next base: position 25,926 of record BQML01000020.1, on the reverse strand, counting down.
AGAGGGATGCCTTCAAGTTCTGCCGGACGTTCACATCCGCACAGAATGGCCAGCGAACGATTGCACTGCGTCAGAAGGGCATGCTTGGTCAGGAGCGCGTACTGCCGGGCTATCGGGATGTCGGTGCGAAGCGGTTGTTTCAGTTCGCTTGTCCAGATGCCTGCCGGCGAATCGAGGAAACACAGACTCCAGAAATCCCAGACAGTTGAATTCATGGTACCCCCTCGGGAATGAAGAGATTGAACATCGACCCTCCCGCCCCCGTGCAGCGGGATGGTCGGTGGAATGTGCTCCCGGCCCCGTGACCCGGAAGCGAAGTATAGGAAAAAATCAGCTCATAAGACTCTTCAGCGCTTCATGAAGCTCTTGCGGCTCATACGGTTTTCGAATCATCCGGAGTTGGCTCGATGGGAATTCCGGCGTTTCCCCGCCGAAACCGTAAGTGACGATGAATCGAAGCCCTTCCCGCAGGGAAAGAAAACTCTTCACCAAGCTGTCGATCTGCGGATTCTGGTCTGCATCGAAAATCACGACTCGAAACCGTTCCGGTCCATGGCCACAGAGCACTAATGCCGCAGAGGCGTCCGGAGCAGATTGTGTCGTAAAACCAAGGCTCTCGACGTAGAGTGCAAGAGCCTGCCGCATTGCAAAATCCCGTTCGATGACCAAGATCACGGATTTCCCCCTCTATCGTGGGTCCCCGGATGAGAACGCTATTGTCGCCTGACCGTCTGTGTCGGCGAAAGAGCCCTATCGGCTTCTTCGATAACCCCTGCCAGATCCAGCGACGGAAACAAATCCTGCAGAGTCCTCCGCATCGCCCTGGCCAGCCTGACGGCCTCCGAAAGCGTGGGTTCGTAGCCCTGATTCATGATTCGCTGGAGTCGCTGATAATTGATCCCCGTTGATTCTGAAAGCCACTTCAGCTTCCGGCCGTCTTCCTCCAGAATACGCTTCAGATGGCTTTTCCCGCCTTTTTTGTTTGCGGTTTTTTTCATATCATTTTTGAACAAAATTAACCGCGACGGAATATAACGAAAAATTATACTCTTGTCAAGGCAAGACAATATCGGATTATAGTGAGCGAGAAGGAAGACATAAGCCGGAGGCTGAGGGAGGAGATCAAGCGGCAGTACGGTACGATGAAGGCTCTGGCGGACGCGATCGGAAGAACGGTCCAGTACGTAAACGTGTACGCCTCCGGAGTGAATGCCCCGGGACCGAAGGTCCGTGAGTTGCTGAGAAACGCAGGTCTTGACGTCGCCTATATCATGACGGGGAGGAGAGAAGGACCGAGCGACTCGACCCAGGGAGAAGTGAAAAGAATCATAAACCTCCTCGACGAAAAAGGGATCCGAACAGTCCGTGAGCTCCGGAAACGGCTGGAAAGAGAGGAAGCCGTTCAACGGATGCTAGGGCCCGATGTATACCAAACGATCGTACAGGCGGCTTCGATCCGCGACAAAAAAGAAAAGTATGAACAGGGAAAAGGGAAAAAGGAAAGGAAAAGGGAAAAAGGAAAAGGGAAAAAGGAAAGGAAAAAAAGAAAGGGAAAAAGATGATAATGGGAGAAGGAAGAAATGACGAGCGAGAAGGGATATGATCCTGTGGGGTTGGCGAATTCCGGGCTGAAAAAGAAGGTTCTTCCCCGTCTCCTCTTCGCTTGTGTGCTCGTCGCTGTGGTCAGTTAAGTTTCGCGCCTTGCTGAATCCACAGGGCAACTCTGTTGATCAGCGAATCGGGCACGCCGCTGTTGACCCAGGGGCCGCCAAGCGGCATTCGTGCGAGACCCCCTGATGCAGTTCCACGCATGGCTCTGATGATCTCGCTCCCCGAGGAGTCGGCCGGTTTGATCACGTTCGCCCCAAACTTCACACCACCTGCCCGAAGTCCGCTGTACGTCGATTGATCAAACTGGCTCTGCGGGCTCGGCCCCACATGACAGCCTGAAATCGCGCAACCGAAGTTCAGAATCGGCCTGATATCGCAGGCATACGAAACGTCGCCGGTAACGTAATTCGATATCCCCAGCCCTACACTGTTGCTTTCCCTTCCGCCCACCTGCACGCGCACGGAAATCGTCGCGCCGATGTTGGGTGTGAGAACTCTGATCTGGCCGTCACTCCAGGAGGCAACCACGGGAGTGGAGCACTCGTTCAGAAACAACAGACTCTCACCCTGAATCGCCCCAAAGTTGGATCCGCTGACAGTGAACGTGTCTCCGACGGCTACGGTGGTTGCGGAGAGTCCGCTGATCACGGGCGGGTCATCGGGCACCCCATTTGTCCCCGCGTCCTTGCATCCCAGGAACAGGAATCCGGCAAGAGCCGCCATCAGAAATGGTCTCGGTGCTGTCATCCCTTTTTCCTTCCAGAAGGTTTGGAGGTGGAAGTTAGAGAAAAAACCGTGGCGATGCCATTGAAACATTCTCTTCTCTCCGAAAGTTTCACGAATCCTGTTGAGTCTGACCTCGAACGATGGTACATTTCCATCCCACAGCGAACCAGCCGCTTGGATGCGAATCGTTGAATCGACTCTTCTTCACACTATTGCCCCGCTCAGTCCTGACGCCGAACGGGCACGTCCGGATGCCGGCCATCCGGCTGTCATCCTGCTCCACGGCCGCGGTGCCAGCGAGGATGATCTTTTGGGACTTTCGCCTTATTTCGATCCCCACTTCCTCATCATTGCTGTTCGGGCCCCCCTCGAATTTGGCTACGGCGGATTTACTTGGTACGACCTCCAGGAAATCGGAGCACCGGAACCGGCTCAGTTCGCGCAGAGCTATGAACGGCTGGTGAAGTTCATCGACGATGTCCGCACACACTACCCGGTCGACCCCGAGAGAATTGTCCTGGTGGGCTTTAGCATGGGGGGTGTTATGGCCTACGCAGTGTCGCTCACAGAACCGGAAAAGATTCACAGCGTTGTTGCTCACAGCGCTTACCTTCCGGAAAACTCAAATCTTGTTTTTCGCTGGGGTGCGCTCAAAGGGAAGGGTTTTTTCGTGGCCCACGGCGCGGCTGATCCCGTCATCAGAGTGGAGTATGCCCGAAGAGCAAAGACTTTGCTGGAGCGCACTGAAGCTGACCTTGTGTACCGGGAATATCCCCTCCAGCACTCCATGAGCGAGGAAAGCGTAATGGATTTCACGCAATGGCTGCGATTCCGGATCTTTGATCCTCGTTGAATCCATGGGTGCCAAGAAACGCATCTCGACCAGAACGTCGGCCTTTGGGACAAAAGGCCGTATCAGCCACGATGCATCGAAATTCTACGGCAGTCGATTGTACCAGGGGTTGGAGGTTCCGGCCGCGCTCAATTCCAGGAGCCTGGAGAGGACGGATGTGGTCGTGGATCGCATTTACTGCAAGAGCAGTGAATCGATGGTGGAGCTTCCGGACAACAGTGTTCATCTGATGATTACCTCGCCGCCCTACAATGTCTCCAAGGAGTACGACAAGGACCTTACGCTCTCCGAGTACAGGGATTTTCTCTGCAGAGTGTTTCGGGAAGCTCATCGCGTCCTCGTCCCGGGAGGACGGGCCTGTGTGAATGTGGCCAATCTCGGCCGCAAACCGTATCTTCCGCTCAATGCCTACATTGCGCAAGATATGATCTCGCTCGGCTTCTCGATGCGAGGAGAAATCATCTGGAACAAGGGCACCAGCGCTGGGCCGTCCACGGCTTGGGGAAGCTGGATGTCCGCCTCAAACCCGACGTTGCGGGACGTGCACGAGTACATTCTTGTCTTCTCCAAGGGGGGATTCTCGAGGAACGGAAGGGGAAAGGATACGATCTCCCGCGAAGAGTTTCTCGAATACACGAAGAGTGTCTGGACGCTCGCGGCGGAATCCGCCAAACGCGTCGGTCATCCGGCGCCGTTCCCGCCGGAGCTCCCGCGCAGGTTGATTCAGCTCTATAGCTTTGCAGGCGATCTTGTTCTGGATCCGTTTGCCGGGAGCGGCACCACATGCCTGGCGGCGGCGCAATCGGGGCGGCACTATGTCGGTTATGAAATCGATCCTTCCTACGTCGAAATTGCCCTCGGACGGCTCAACGGCAAGGCCTGACTTCAGGGTTTTTCTTTGAATTCTTTGGAAGTTTGACTAAGTTTCTCACCCATATTTCTGACCACGGAGCTTTTATGGCGCGTAGTACATTGCTTCTTCTTTTTGTTCTCGTCTCATGCGGTCCAACCGAAGAGCAATTGTCGGACGCTCTTGGGCCCGTGCGCGAACGCTTTGCTCCCGATCGCCGTGTTGCGGTCTTCACCGTGACGGCAGAACGACAGGGAGGAAGGGTGGTTGCCAAAGGTGAAGTCGACCGCCCGGATGCGAAGCTCGAAGCCCTGGAGGCGCTCAGAGCGGTCGCCGGGGATGTTGTGGACAGCGTTGTTGTCCTTCCGGAAGAGTCTCTCGGTGATCAAGTGTATGGTGTTGTGACCGTCAGCGTCGGCAACATGCGCAGTAAGCCTGGACACGCGCAGGAGCTCGCAACGCAAGTTCTCATGGGGATGGTGGTGAAGATTCTGAAAGAGCAGCGCGGATGGTACTTCGTTCAATCTCACGACCGGTACCTCGGATGGATCGAAGGAAGTTCGATGCGTAGGACGGATGAGAAGGGACGGGAAGAGTGGGTTGAAGCGCCGAAGGTCATCACGACCGGCTACTTCGGTATTGTGAGGGAGAGGCCCGACGAGAGGTCACTCCCCGTGACGGATATTATTCCAGGCGTCCTCATGAGAAAACGAACCGCCCGCGACGGGTGGCAGGAAGTGGAGCTTCCCAACGGCCGGCGCGGGTATGTCGACCGAAAGCTGGTAGAGGACTACGATGGTTGGAGACGAACACGTTCCTTGACCCCTGAGAATGTCGAGAGAGCCGCAAAACTCTTTGTCGGCGTTCCCTACCTCTGGGGCGGCACATCCACAAAGGGGTTCGATTGTTCCGGATATACGAAGACGGTCTTTCGTCTGAACGGGGTGGAGTTGAACCGGGATGCAAACCAGCAGGCCCTCATGGGAGAGGATGTTCAGGTTGGACCGGGGTTTGAGGGGCTGAAGAAGGGGGACTTGCTGTTCTTCGGGCGAAAAGCTTCGGAGAACGCGCCGGAGCGGATCTGGCATGTCGGCATTTACCTCGGCGGCCTGGAGTTCATCCACTGCGCCGGGAGCGTACGCATCAACAGCTTCGACGAGCGCGCACCGCACTACGACGAAGAGCGATTGAAGACTTTTGTTCGGGCGCGCAGGGTGATCGGTATTTCTCCCATCCCTGAAGTCGGATAACGGCGTGGCGCTTGTCAACGAACCCACCGCAGTCGCTGTCTACCTCATTGTTCTGATCGGCATCTTGCACTGGATCGGGGGGCTGAAGTTCCTTGCTCCCTTGTTCAAGTACCTCCCGCCGGCGATCTGGGTTTATTTCCTCCCGATGCTCTCTTCGAATCTTGGCATCATCCCGCAATCCAGTTCCACCTACGATTGGATTCGCACCTACCTCCTTCCCTCGGCTCTCGTACTGATGCTCCTTGCTGCCGACATTCCGAAGCTCGCGCGCCTGGGCGGCAAGGCTCTGGTCACGATGCTGATAGGTACATCGGGAATTGCTGTCGGAGCCATCACGGCGTTTTCCGCGCTTCACTGGTGGCTTCCTCCGGAATCCTGGCGCGGCTTCGGTGCGTTGACGGGGAGTTGGATTGGCGGGAGCGCGAACATGATCGCCGTTGCCTCCAGTGTTAATACTCCGGATTCCATGCTCGGGCCGTTGATTGTCGTGGATACGGTCGTGGGGTACGGATGGATGGGAGTCGTGATCGCGCTGGCGGTCTTTCAGAATCGCCTTGATGCACACAACAAGGTCGATCGGAGGATCATCGATGAGCTGAATGTGCGAATGAAAGAGATCGACCTCGCAAGGCGAAGGCCGATCACCTTTGTTGATGTCACGCTCATGATTGCGATCGCCTTCGGCGGCGGATACGTAACGCTTCAACTCGGGACGGTGTTTCCCGATGTCGGGGAGGTCCTGAATTCCTATGGATGGGCGGTCATCCTTGCCACCATGCTGGGTGTCGCGCTTTCGTTCACCCCGGCGTCAAGGCTTGAATTTGCCGGAGCGTCCAACGTCGGCAGTTACATGTTCTATTTTCTTCTGGCATCCATCGGTGCGCGGGCTGATTTTCGCGGAATCCTTGACGCACCCCTGTTTCTTCTTGCGGGCATCATCATCATTGCTGTCCATGCGTCGTTTCTCTTTGCGGCCGGACGGATGTTCCGTTCACCGATGATGCTTTTGGCCTCGGCAAGCCAGGCAAATATCGGCGGTCCGGTGACGGCGCCGATTGTGGCGGCGGTGTATCAGAACTCGCTCGCGGTCGTAGGTCTGCTCATGGCCGTCCTCGGCGGCATTCTCGGGACGTTTGTCGGGCTGTTTGTCGCCCAGACCTGCTCCTGGATCGCGGGCTGAAACGGCCTTGTTTCACGTGGTGTCGACGCTGATTGACTTCCATCATTGCTTCTTGTATCTTGGTGACCGAATGGTGTGAGAAGAACGGATGAGTGAAAGCAAACAGATTCTCATTGTCGATGATGAACCGGTATGGCTCAAGGTCTTGGGTCAGCTCCTTCAGAGGAAGGGGTACGTCGTCAAGGAAGCCCTGAGCGGAGCGGATGCGCTCTCCACGCTCCAGAATTACGAGCCGGACCTTATTCTTCTCGACGTGCGTATGCCCGACATGAACGGGTTCGATCTTCTGGAACACATCAAGAGGCTTCCTCGGCTTGCAAGCAAGCCGGTGGTGTTTGTCTCGGCTATGGATGATTTTCACGCGAAAAAGGTCGCCCGCGAACTCGGCGCCGCCGATTACATCCTGAAACCGATCGATGAGCGGGAAGTCAACGATGTCCTCGCCAAGTACCTTCCGAAGTAACCTTCCGTCCCTCATTCGGGGCGTCCATGAACCTCTTTCGTAACATCCGTAAATTCCGCGCGACCCTCGGTCCCGTCGAACAAGCACAGATTGTTGCCTCGACGGCGGTCGTGGTTGCGATGGTCACCATCGTGCTTGTCCGCGTGTTCACGGGATACAAGCTCGGATGGTATGATTTTGTCAGTGTCATCACCGTCGGCATCTTTGGGTTCCTCATCGTATACTTCACACTCAACTACGGGCGCCTGCTCGAGGAACAGAAGCAGGAGGTTATTGCGCTGAACGCTATCGCCGAAGCGGTGAATCGTGCAGTCGAAATCGGGTACCTCCTTCAGAACGCCCTGCAGGAAGTTCGCAACGTTCTCCAGGTGGAGTTCGGATGGGTGTATCACGTCGAGGAAGGGCGACTGGTTCTCAAAGCTTCCCGGGGAGTGGCCGAGGTGGACCTGGCGATTATTCCACCAGGTGCATCGGTTGACGATCCCTCGCTGGGGTGGATACGGTCGGCGAGAGTGGTGCGGTACCCCGGGACAGGGAAGGCCGCCGCCGAATGGCCGTTCGGGAGTATCCGTGCCTGGGCCTCCGTACCGGTGATGATGAAGGATACGTTTTCGGGTTTGATTATTGTCGCGAGCCGCGACCGGATGGCGTTCCGGGACAAACAGCTCGACCTGATGGCGGCGTTTGCAAACCAAATCGGCGTGGCTCTGGAGAATGCTGCACTCTTCGAACGCTTGCGGCGTTCGGAGGAGAGGTACATGGATCTGTTCGAGCACTCACCGGACATGTACCATATTGTCAATAGGAACGGCATCATTGTCAGCTGTAATCAGACCGAAGCAGATAGACTCGGGTACCGGAAAGACGAGCTCGTGGGTCAACCCGTGTTCAAACTCTATCCTGCCGATGATCACGACGAGGTTAGGAGGCAGTTGGAGAAAGTGTTCGAGCGCGGTGAGGAAGTGACAGGGGTGGAGGGACAGATCATGGATAGTCGCGGGGAGCTCATCGACGTGAGTGTGAGCACTTCGATCATTTATGATGAACTCCGCCGGCCGGTGTTCATGAGGGCTGTGGCTCGTGACATCACGGAGAAGAAGAGACTTGAGGCGAAGATCCTTCACGCGCAGAGGATTGACAGCATCGGGAATCTGGCGGGCGGCATCTCGCACGATTTCAACAACATTCTGACGTCGATTCTGGGATCCACGGCAATTATGAAGAGGAAGATGAAGAGGGGAGATCCGTGGTACCGCTTTGTGGACATTATCGAGACCGCGGCGCGCAGGGGAGCCGCGCTCACACGGCAGTTGCTGACGTTTGCCCGTAAGGGCACCGTCCAGTTCAAGCCCGTGATCGCAAACGAGATTGTGGAGGAGACGCTCAACTTGTTCGAGCGGAGCATTGACAAGACCCTGACCCTGAAAAAGGAGCTTGATGACGAGCTTATGGTCATTAACGGTGATGATGGACAAATCCAGCAGGCGATCCTCAATCTCCTCATTAATGCGAGGGATGCCATGCCGGATGGGGGGGAAATCACGGTGCGGACAAAACGTGAGGGATTCTCAAGCAGTCAGCCCAATGTTATCGGTGAACAGCGAACGGGGGAGTTCGTCGGCATCACGGTGAAGGATGAGGGGATGGGAATGGATCGACACACGCAACAACACATTTTTGAACCTTTTTTTACCACAAAAGATCAGGGAAAGGGAACCGGTCTGGGATTGTCGGTGGTCTATGGCGTTGTGAATTCCCATGAAGGATTTATCACGGTGGACAGTGAGCCGGGACGCGGATCAGAGTTCACGCTGTTCTTTCCGCTCATGCTGGAGACCGGCGCCGTCAGACGTCGCGCGCGGCAGCCGCGTTTGTCGCGAGGACGTGAGAATGTGCTCGTGGTCGATGACGAGGAGCATGTTGGCGAGGTCATCGGAGGGATGTTGAGGAATCTCGGATACAGGGTTTCCATTGCCCGAAGCGGTCAGGAAGCCGTCTCCCTGCTTGAGGGACGCAAGCGATTCGACGCCGTGGTGCTCGACATGAACATGCCCGAAATGGGAGGACGAGAAACATTCTATCGTCTCAAAGAGCTGAATCCCGATCTGCGCGTGGTGATTTCGACGGGGTACTCGAACACCAGCATCGATGGCACTCCCCTGCGGGATGCGATCGACGGTTTCTTGCAGAAACCGTATCAGCTTGAAGAGTTATCGAAGATCATGCGCGAAGCGTTGACGCGTCGGTAGTTCCCGCCTTGCAACTCCCCCAAATAATCGGTACCATACCTCGTTCATTGTTCACTCACAAGCGGCATGAAGACGTTCGAATCCTTTGGCGCCGACCTGAAGAGGCACAGGAGCGAGAAGAACATCTCGCTGATGGACATTTCCGCGTCTACCCGCATCAACCTGAAATTTCTCGAAGCGCTCGAGACCGGCAATTTCTCCATCCTTCCCCAAACCTATGTCAGGGCCTTTCTGCGGGAATATGCAGACGCGGTGGGGATGAATCCCGACGGTGTTTTGAAAACGTATGACGAGATTCTTTTGCATAAGCAAGGGGGGGAACCGAAGCCGGCGACGAAGCCTCAATCGGTGAGCAGAAAAACCCCAGATTCCGGGGCTCTTGCTCCGGTTGCGGCCTTTGCCCGTCAGAATGCCCTTTTTGTGGTCTTCGTGCTGCTCGTTGCGGTTTTTGTCGTCTACCTGTTCCGGCAGACATCGGATGCACCGAGAGCCACGACCATCGCAGAAACACCGTTCGATCGGGTCGTTGAGGAAAACGCGGCAGCAATGAGTCAACGGGACACCGCCGTTATCCTTCCGGCCGTCACGAACCCTGCCGCAGTGGACAGCCTCTCGCTGGTCATGACCACGACCGATTCCGTCTGGATGACGATTACGCTCGATGACGGGCCGACACGTGAGTATCTGTTTGCCCCCGACCGTCGCGGACGATGGACTGCGAAAGAATCGTTTACACTTACCATGGGCAACGCCGGGGGTGCGACGTTCGTGCTCAATGGAAAGCCCCTTGGGACACTCGGCAGGCCCGGGGCCGTTATCCGCAATGTCCGGATCTCTGCCGAAAACCTTTCTTCACCCTGACGGACCTTGCCGTGGGTGCGTCTGTTAAGAGTCGTCAGGAATCCGTGGTCGCACGGATTGAGCAGCTTCGGAAGGAAATCCGCGAACACGATGAGCGGTACTATGTGCAGGCCCAGCCAACGATTTCCGACGAAGAGTACGACCGGTTGCTTCGGGAACTGGCGAAGCTGGAGGAAGAATTCCCGCAATTCAGGACGCCTGACAGTCCGACCCAGCGCGTCGGGGGACAGGTTACAAAGGAGTTTCCGACAGTGGTTCACGAGGTCCCGATGCTTAGCCTCGCGAACACGTACAGTGAAGAGGAGGTCCGTGATTTTGACAGGCGTATCCGGTCCGCTCTCGGAGGTCCGTATCGGTATGTCTGTGAGCTGAAAGTTGACGGAGTGGCGGTAAGTCTTCTGTACCGGGATGGTGTGCTGGTGAGAGGAGCAACGCGGGGAGACGGCACGCAGGGAGATGACATCACGGTGAACATCCGGACAATACGCTCGGTGCCCCTGCGGCTCAGAACGACACGGAACGGGATCAGGAATGCAGAGGTTCGCGGCGAGGTATTCATGACGAGGGAGGATTTTCAGCGCATGAACAGAGAGCGGGAGGCCGCGGGAGAACGCACATTTGTAAATCCGCGCAACTCGACCGCCGGCACGCTCAAACTGCAGGATTCCGCACTGGTGGCACGACGGCCGTTGCAGTTTATTGCGTATTACCTGAGAGCGGATGGAAACGTTCTGAAAAGCCACTACGAGAATCTGGGGATATTGAAGGACCTCGGGTTCCGTGTGAGCGAGCACACACGGCTTTGCGGGAATGTTGACGAGGTTGTGCAGTACTGGAAGGAATGGGAATCGAGGCGTGAGGAGCTTCCGTACGACATTGACGGTGTTGTCGTCAAGATTGATGCACTCGCCCAGCAAGAAGAGCTCGGCGCGATCGCGAAGAGCCCGCGTTGGGCGATCGCCTTCAAGTTTGCCGCGCGCCGGCAGGAGACCGTGCTTCGTTCGATCATCCTTCAGGTGGGACGCGTGGGCACGGTGACGCCGGTTGCGGACCTCGAACCTGTGTTTGTGGGAGGCACGACGGTTTCACGGGCGACACTGCACAACGAGGATTACATCCGGGATCTGGACATCCGGCCGGGCGATGTAGTTGTGGTGGAAAAGGGCGGAGACGTCATTCCGAAGGTCAGCGGCGTTGTTCTGGAAAAGCGGAAGCCGGGGACCAAACCGTTCTCCATGCCGTCCCTGTGCCCCGAGTGCGGGTCGAAGATCTTTCGCCCGGCGGACGAGGCGAATTTCTACTGCGTGAATACGGAATGCCCCGCTCAGGTAAGAGCCAGGATTGAACATTTTGCTCAGCGGGGGGCCATGGATATCGAGGGTCTCGGCGAGGCGGCGGTGGACCAACTGGTGGAGAAAGGATTTCTGAAGAACTATGCCGATCTGTACAGTCTCCGTCGGCGCTCCGGGGATCTGGAAAAACTTGAGCGGTGGGGAAAAAAAAGTGTCGCGAACCTGTTGGAGAGCATTGAACAAAGCAAACAGCGCCCCTTCTCGAGGGTACTGTTTGCTCTTGGGATTCGTCATGTTGGGGCGGGCGTAGCTCAGTTGTTGGCCAGAAACCTCCGGTCGATGGATGCACTGCTCGAAGCAAACTTTGACGACCTGCAAAGAATCCAGGGAATAGGTCCGCAGATTGCGGAGAGCGTTTTGAGGTTTGTTGCAGACCGGCACAATAGAGCGTTGATCGAGAGGTTGCGGAGAGCGGGTTTGACCTTCGAGGAGAAGACGACTGCCGCGGGATTGTTCGGATTGTCGGGGAAGACTTTTGTGCTCACGGGGACGCTTGAGAGTCTATCGCGTAGTGAGGCCAAGGAACGGATTGAAGAACGCGGGGGGCATGTTGCATCGAGTGTCAGCAAGAACACGGATTACGTTGTGGTGGGAAGGGAGCCCGGTTCAAAGCTTGAACGGGCCAGGAGGCTTGGCGTTGCGGTGTTGACGGAGTCGGACTTTCTTGCCATGATTAACAATTCATCACAATAAAGGGGAACAGAATGAAAACCACTCTGTCTCGAATGGTCGTATGCGGGCTTCTGATGGCGTTTGCCGTTCCGGCAACCGCCCAGATGCGATCGAACAAGTTCGGTGTAGGACCTTCCGCTTCCTATTACCTCCTTCAGGTGGACTACGGGCCCGGTGATCCCTCTTTGGGAGGAGGCGTGGATCTGAGTTACTCGATCATCGAGTACATGAGCATTCGGGCTTCCATGGGATTCGGATACCTTGCGGCAAAGAACAGCCTCGGGGGCGCGTCGTTGAATACCGTGCTTGTACACGGGAATCTGTATCTGGCGGCCGACTTCATGCCGCACGGTACGGTCAATCCCTTTGTCTTTGTGGGGGGGACTGGAATGTACATCGATCCGCGCACCGGAGCCGGGAATGCGCTGACAGGTTCGGAAACGACCCAGCTGAAGGGAAGTGTCGTTGGGGGAGTGGGAGTGGATTTCTTCGTGAGCGAGTTCCTCTCGTTCACCCTCGCAGGAGAGATGGCGCTTCCCATCACCGACAGGCTCGACGGCATTGCGACCGGTGAAAAGGATTCGTTCCAGCGCATTTCGCTGGGAGTGCGATACTACTTCTTCGATCAGGATTTCATTACCCGCATGTTGAAGGCTCTCGAGCAGCGCTACAAGTAATTCATGTTCAGGGACGTTCGGCTCAGGATCGGACTTTTGTACAGCCGGATTCATTTTCGCAAGGTAGGGGATCCGGTGATTCGGTTTACCGAGGCGGTCTCGCGGGCGCGGCGGGCGCTCGTGGTTCTGCCCGAGGGAACGCGTGACATCACCTCGGTCCAATGGATCGTTCGCAACCTTGCGGAGCGGTTTTCACAAGGATCGGTGACGGTGCTCGCGCGGAATGAACAGGCATCGTGGCTGAGGATCGAGAATGGGAACGTGGTCGTCCTCCCGTATTCGCAGGATGATATCAGTACGTGGTTCGTTCCCCGACGCGAGTTGATTGGAAAAGTGAAAAAGAGTACATTCGACATAGCATTCGATCTGAACGTGACGTTCACGCTTGTCGGCGCGTTCCTCTGCCGCGAATCAAAAGCCCCGCTCAGGGTAAGCTTCGCGAAATCGTTTGCGGACGAGTTCTTCAACTTTCAGGTACAGACTCGATCCCCCGGCAGTCTTGCCGTCGCATACAGAAACCTGGTACGTTGCCTGGAAATGTTCTAACCCGATCTTCATGCACTTCGAGGTCAAAAAGAACGGTAATTCCACGGTGTTCAAGCTCAAGGAGCGCAAGCTCGATGCGAGCATCTCGCCCGAACTGAAAGGCGAATTTCTGCTCCTCTGCAACGAGAAGACCGCGCATCTGATCCTCGATTTGTCCGAGGTGGAGTTCTGCGACAGCAGTGGACTGAGTGCCCTCCTCATTGCGGAGCGTAAGATGCGTGAGCACGGCGGAACCGTACGGCTCGCCGGCCTCCAGAAGAAGGTCATGTCGTTGATCAAGATCTCCCATCTTGACCGCGCGTTCGCCATTTACGATTCGGTTGCCAAAGCCCTCAAGGCCTAGCGGGCGCATTCCTCCGGCCCCCCTTCACGTTTCTCCTCGCCCCCATGGGATTCACGCCTCTTGACTACGCCATTGTCGTCGTCTATCTGATCGCCGTCGCGTCGTTCGGCATCGTGCTCGGCGGACGACAGCGTTCGGCGCAGGACTATTTCCTCGGACGGGATTCCATCCCCTGGTGGGCCGTATGCTTCTCAATCGTTGCCGCCGAAACCAGCACACTGACCTTCATCAGCATCCCGGGCCTTGCCTACCTCACGAACCTGAACTTCCTGCAGGTTACGTTCGGGTATCTGATCGGAAGAATCCTGATCAGCGTTGTGTTCCTTCCGGCATACTACCGCGGTGAATTATCCACTGCCTATGCATTCCTGGAAACACGGTTTGGCCTCCCGGTACGCCGGTTTGCCTCGATGATTTTCCTCCTTACGCGGCTCGCAGCGGACGGCGTTCGATTGTTTGCCACCGCGATTCCCCTTCAACTGATCGCAGACATCGACTATCCAACGGCGATCCTCCTCCTTGCGTGCGTTGCGTTTGTTTACACGTTTGCGGGTGGTGTCCGAGGAGTCATTTGGGTCGATGCCGTCCAGATGTTCATTTATCTTGGCGGAGCTCTGGCCGCAGGCATAGTGCTGGTGACAGGACACGAAGGCGGTTGGTCGGAGGTGACGGCGATCGCGGCAAAGGCAGGCAAGTTCCAGGTCTTCACTGTGGGAACACTGGAGGGTTTTTTCACTCAGGCCTACTCGCTGCCGGCAGGGCTTCTCGGCGGAGCGTTCTTGTCGATGGCCTCCCACGGCACGGATCAGCTGATCGTGCAAAGGGTGCTCACGACAAAATCCCTGGCCGCAAGCCGCAAGGCTCTGATCGGCAGCGGTGTGTTGATTATCATCCAGTTTGCAATCTTTTTGATGGTCGGATTGCTCCTCTACGGACACTACGGCGGAGCATCGCTGGATGCCCTCGGCTTGACCCGCAGTGACGAGATCTTTCCCAAATTCATCATTGAAGGGCTTCCGCCCGGAGTGTCGGGCCTGATTATCGCGGGTCTTTTTGCAGCCGCCCTGTCGACCCTTGCAGGATCCCTCAGTTCGATGTCGTCATCCTTTGTCCTTGATCTCTACAAACCTCTGGCCGGAACCGGTCTGACCACGGAACGGGAACTCCGGATTTCGCGTCTGTTTACCGCCCTGACGGCACTCCTCCTCGTGGGGGCGGCTGTGTTCTTCATGGAGACAAGCCAGACAGTTGTGGAACTCGCTCTGAGCATCGCATCATTCACCTACGGAGGATTGTTGGGGACGTTTCTTCTGGGTGTCCTGTTCAAAAAGCCGGGGCAGACCGAAGCGATGATTGCCTTCAGTGCAGGAATTCTCGTTATGGTCGTCGTGATCCTGTTTCAGCTTGTCGCCTGGACGTGGTATACCGCGATCGGCGTGTGCGTCACGGTTAGTGTGGGGAGCCTGCTCGCCGGAGTTCGGGGAGCCCGCTCATGATGCGTTCCTCACGACGTTCGCCTTTTCCTCCTGAATCCCCGCGCAACCCTCTCGAACGGCAACTCAAGGCGTACTGCGCGTTTCTCCTCATCGAAAAAGGCCTCGCGACGAATTCGTACGTGTCCTACTGTCACGATCTGGAAAACTATCTGGAGTTCCTTACGAGGGAGGGTGTGACGGATGGAGCGCGCGTTGGAGATGAGCGGGTGGGAAAATTCCTGCGATCGCTGCATGAGCGCTCGCTCTCAGCCCGGTCCGTTGCCCGCATCCTTTCGGCCATTCGCGGATTTCATCGTTATTTGATCGGTGAAAACATCGCGAAGACCGATCCCACGGAGAACATCGATGCCCCAAAGCGCATCAAACATCTGCCGGGTGTGCTCAGTATCGCTGAAGTGGACGCCATTCTGCAGAAGCCGGATGTTTCCACTCCTCTTGGCCTGCGTGACCGGGCCATGCTGGAATGTCTGTATGCGACGGGGCTGAGGGTGTCGGAACTGATCGGCCTGACACAATCTCAGGTGTTGGTGAAGGAGGAGCTGGTCCGGATCTTCGGGAAGGGATCGAAAGAGCGTCTTGTTCCCATCGGGAAATCGGCCTTGCAGTGGATTCACCGGTATCAGGAGGGCCCGCGGCTGAAGCTTGCGGCGCGAGGGCGTTCAGGGGACGTGCTCTTTCTGAATGCCCGGGGCGGTCCGCTCTCCCGAATGGCGGTGTGGAATTGCATCGCGAAGTACGCGCGTGCCGCGCACATCACGAGCAAAGTTCATCCCCATACCTTTCGCCATTCCTTTGCTACTCATCTCCTTGAGGGAGGTGCCGATCTACGGGCTGTTCAGGAGATGCTCGGGCATGCGGATATTGCAACAACGCAGATTTACACGCACGTCGATCGCGAATACCTCAAGGAAGTGCACAAGACGTTCCATCCGCGGGGCTGATCGCGGAGTCTACTTTCGCAATTCTGCGGCGCGGAACGATTCGATTTCGAGATGCGGATGCTGCTTCGCCGCAATCGCCGCTTTCTCTTTCTCCTGCTGGAACCATTCCGGACCAAGACCGTTCAACTCTGCAACAAATTTCAGCCATTCTTCCTCAAGCGGATGCATCTCGTTGTCCGAATAGGAGAGGACAAGGCCGTCCCGAATGAACTTCATCGCAAGATTCCTGTCGGAGAATTTCGGCGGATGCTCGCGGACATGCTCGTTCTCCAGAATTCCCTCGACGGACTGTTTACAGAATTCCTCTTCGAACCCCAGCGCCTTGCCGATGCGCATCATCAGGTCCACTTCGGATTGCGTCACTTTTCGATCCCTCTTGATCAACAGCAAGAGCCCTCGGAAGTAGTTGCTTGCTTCAATCGCGGGAATATCCATGCGGTGCCCTCCATTCTTGTCTGCCAGGGAAAACCTGCTGCCTATCGAACCCTATGCAAGATAAGGCTTCTTTTCCAAAAGAAAACCTCTCAACCGTTCTCCCCCATCCGATTCTTCTGGTCGAGCAGACGTGCGCATTCGGGGCAGAATGAGGAAGATTTCAAATCTATTTCCTCGACGGCGGTTGATGCATGCATGACGCATTCAAACCGGCGGCAATGGAGGAGGCCGAAGGTGTGACCAAGTTCATGGATGGCCTCTTTGAGCAAACGGTCTTCCAATAATGATGATTTCTCCGGAAGGCCGTAGAACCGCTCGTCCAGACGACGGACGGACACGATGGCTGCCTTGCCGTCCAATTGAGCTTCGCCGAAAACGAACGTCAAAACGGGGATGTACAGATCGACCTCCGTCACCGCAAGGATCTTGCCGTTCTGGGCAGAATGCAAGCGCAGGAGAATCGACAGGAGCAGGGAGCTATCATACTGGTTTCGCGATGCGTCGTATGCGGGGGCAGGGTCAATGGACTTCGACCCGTCCGTAAGCACTGCAATCTGAAAGCGTTCCACTATGCCCCGGGCAAGGGTGGCGAGGGTCTCCGGCTGAAGCGGCGGGATCGGGACGAGCAGAATGGGGGGCATGGGGTCACGGCCGTTTGAGTCCGTACTTGGCGATTTTGTTATAGAGGGTGACCCGGTCAATGCCGAGAATTCCTGCCGATCGTGTGATGTTCCAGTTGGTGCGGTTCAGGATCGCAATAATGTGTGCCCGCTCTACGGCTTCCAAGGAGTCGCCGTTTGCCGCCGGTTGAGCCTGGACGACCTGAAATGGGAGGTCACAAGGCTTGATGGCGGGCGGTGTTGCCAGTACCATGGCTCGTTCGATGACGTTTTCAAGCTCCCGGACATTGCCCGGCCAGGGATAACGGACAAGAAGGTCGAGCGCCGACGGGTCGATCCCGGAGACGGTCTTGTTCATGGCCTGGGCGTATTTCCGTATGAAATGCTGGGTTAATGCCGGGATATCCGACCGCCGCTCGCGCAGAGGGGGGAGTGAGACGGTGAAGACATTGAGGCGGTAGTAGAGATCCTCCCGAAAGGATCCTTCTTTGACAGCCTGTTCCAAATCGCGGTTCGTGGCGCAAATCACGCGGAAATCGCTTTTGATGGATTCACTGCCCCCGACACGGGTGAAATGTTTGCTTTCGATGACGCGCAACAGCTGGACCTGCATGCGCGCGGAAATTGTGCCCACCTCGTCGAGGAAAATCGTACCGCCGTCGGCCAGCTCGAACTTTCCCTTGCGCCGGTACTGTGCGCCGGTGAAGGCGCCTTTTTCATGGCCGAACAACTCGCTTTCCAACAAGCCCTCGGGTACCGCTCCGCAATTGACCGCGATGATCGGGAAGAATTTTCTCGGACTGTTGGCATGGATGATCCGGGCAATGAGCTCCTTGCCTGTGCCGCTTTCTCCCCGGATCATAACCGTCGTGTCGGTTTGCGCGACGCTCGAAGCCAGTTCAATGACCCTCTTCATTTCCGGACTGTCCCCGACGATTTCATCCGGTGTCAGCAGATGCGACATCTGTTCGCGCAATTTGATGTTCTCCTTCGACAGACTTTTCTGGCGGAGGGCGTTCTGCACTAGGTGGGAAAGATGGTCGGGATCCACGGGCTTGGTAACATAATCGAAGGCGCCTTCTTTGAGCGCTTGCACGGCACTCTCCACCGATGCAAAGGCGGTGATCATAATAATAGTGGCCGATGGGTCAATCTCCTTGATGCGTTTCTGCAGTTCGAGGCCGCCCATGCCGGGCATCTTGATGTCCAGGAGGACGATATCCCAGGGGCCCTTGTCCATGAGCCTGAGCGCCGAGGCGGCGTCTTCCGCCGTTTCCACGCGATAGCCGTCCTGGCGGAACCACTTGCTCAGGGAATCGCGCACAACAAATTCGTCGTCCACAACGAGAAGACTGGTCCGGTGCTGATTGTTGGAAGCCATTCCTGTCACTCCCTCTGTTCATTCATCTGAGCAACTCCGGCAGGCAAGGATCCGCCAGACGGAAAGTTCAGAACGAACGTCGTTCCCTTGCCCACCCGGGATCGCACGCTGATCGAACCTCCGTGTCTCTGCACGATGCCGTAAACCACCGCGAGGCCCAAGCCGGTACCCTTGCCGTGTTCTTTGGTGGTGAAAAACGGCTCGAAGATGTGGGGAAGATCCTCTTCGCGAATTCCCGCCCCTGTGTCCTGAACCGTGATCTCGACGCTTCCCTGTTCGGTCCTTCGAAGGCCGATGCGGAGCTCGCCTCCGTCGCCCATGGCCTCCACCGCGTTCATCTCGAGGGCCAAAAGCGCCTGTTCAATCTGACGGGCGTCGCAGACCATCGTGACGGGATCCCGGCCGGTGTCGGAAACCAAACGAATCGAATGCATGTGGAGGTGGTGCTCAATGAGTCTGATACTGCGGTCGATGATCGTCCGGACATCCTCTTCGCGCACCTCGCCCACCTGTTCCTTGGAAAAAAGCAGAAGGTTCTTCACAATTGACCCGCAGCGAGCGCTTTCATCGGCGATGAGCCCCAACTCTTCCTGAAGTTCATGTGCCCGTTCCGGCGAGAGGTCGCCCGGCGCAATCTTTCTCTGCAACAGCTTTGCGTACGTGAGGACGCCCTCCAGCGGATTGTTCAGCTCGTGCGCGACGGTTGCGGCCAGCTGGCCAAGAGACGCCATCTTCTCCACGTGAATCATGCTCTGTTGCGCCTTACGGAGTTCGTCGGTCTTTGTCGCCACGCGTTCCTCGAGAGTTTTCGTCCATTGCGTAATCTCGTTGCGAGCCTCCTGGAGATTTTCCGTCATGTCGTTGAACGACCTCGCCAGAACACCCAGTTCGTCGGTCGAGCGCACGGGAATTCTGTGAAACAGGTTTCCGTTCATGATCTCCGAGGTTCCACGGATCAGCTCGCGAACGGGAATATTGACGGTGATCCTGATGAGAAAACCGGTGATTCCGCTGACGACCGCAACGAGAATGAAAGCCAGCAAGTACTGTTCGTGTTCGGTCTCGTTCATCGCGGCCTCGACGTCCTCCAGCGAGAGCATGACGTCAAGGACGCCGAGAACGGTTTGGCCGGCGTCATGGGCATGACAATCCGCCGTGGAGCACGAGACTTCATTGTAGATGGGGGTGATGATTCCGAGCACGCCGTGTCCTTTAGGTGATCGGAACGTGCGCTTGAGCTCGGTAGACTCGGCGCTCACAGGGGGCGAATTGTTTTCCCGGTGGCACACATTGCAGGCCTCCGCATTCATATCCACAGCATGCCCGATTTGCGTGGTGTCGGTGGAGAACGAGACCACGCCCTGCTTGTTGTAAATCCGGATTCCCTCGATGCCCGGTTCGTTGCCGATTGTCCGGATGGTACGATAAATGTCCTCGCGGCGATTTAGAAGCATGCTGTAATGCGTCGAGCGTTTAATCACATCACTCAGGCGGGCCGCAGTGCTCACGGCGATTGTCATATGCCGATCTGTCTGCCAGCGAACGTTGAGGCTTGTGACCAACGCAGTGCCGGCAATCATAACCCCAAAGACGATCAGGAAGATCCGAAAAGCGAGGAGCTTGGTAACACGCATGGCGTTGTCCGAACGCGGTGAATGACGGTAAGCCGGCACATCGCCCTAAAAAAGGACAAGTCTCGTGCCACGCAGCAGTGTGTCAGGATGCCGGGAACGGGGCCGGTTTGATCCGAATTGGTTGGCGAAAATCCCATTTCTGGCAATGTTTCCGATTCCTGAAAAAAGGAGGAGGCGGGACAGTGGCGGCGCCCGCCTCATGGGAGGAGTCTTACTTCGGATGTGTGGGAGCAAGCCCGGGCACCAGAAACATCCGCGCGATGAGCGCGAATGCCGCGGGGCCGATCATTTCGAATGCCGTTTGCACAGGCCTGCCGCCGTCAAACGCGCTGGTGCCGATGCCCGGTCGTGGTCTCAACTGCGCGATGATCTCCCTTTTAAGGATCCCCAGCTCTTCAAGGATCGCAGAAGCGTTTTCAGACGCGGACCTTTGGTTTCGCAATCCCGCTTCACCGCCCGCGGGGACGCTTCTGAAAATCCAGCCATCCGTGTAGGGCTTTTCAGCCAGAAGGTCGGGACGGCGTGAGAGGTTCTCATTGTACCACACACTGTCCGATTCGAACGGCGAGGGAATCGCGATCGTGCCGTCGTGATGCACAAGCCAACAGCATGGAGCGTCTGCGCGAAGAATGGAAGGAGACTGCGGAAGCACGATGCTCGCAAGCGGACCGACAAGCGCGGCGGCCACATGATCAATGCCCACGGTGTACGAACCGTCATCGTTGCGCGACACCCAGACATGGCCGGGGAGATACAACCGGTCGCCGGGGAATTGGAGGGGATCGAAGGCCGCAAAATACCGATCCACGACATCTGCCGAAGAAATGCTCGCCTCGGCGGCGGCAACGGGCTTGGGAAGGCTGGTTTCGCAAACGGATCGTTTCATGGCAGAATCAAACGCGCATTCCTCGCATCGAAAATCCAGATCGCACAATTTGTAGGCAATTACGCCGGCATCCACCCAAATGCACCGGGGGTGTTGCTGTTGTCCGGACTCCATGGAATCCTCCTTTCATCCTTGCCGCAGTACTTCATGAAACGAAACAACGTCGTACTCCCGATCGACGGGCGCCTTGGGCACGCGGCCGTCGGTTGTGAAGATGGGCAAATATTTCACCGCAAGTCTGAACGCCGCAAACCCCAGCGCAACCACCATGAGCGTCACGGCAATTTCCATCCAGCTCGGAAAGTACGTCACTCCGGAATATCGCTCGAGGGCAGTGATGCTCAGGTTCATGCGGTTCAGAATGAACCCCAGGACGACGAACAGGGCAGTCACGAACAATCCGCCGCGGCGCGTTCTCACACGGGGGATGGCTACGAGGATGATCGGTACCACGACCCCGAGCAGGATCTCGGCGAGGTAGAGAATGGATTCGAGGTTGAATTCCAGCACGAGCGGAAACAGGTTGTAAGTCGACATGTCCTGAATCTTCAGCACAAGGTAAACAGCCAGCGCGGCGCCTGTGACCTTGGCGAGTTTGCTCAGGATCGGCACCTCGATTTCACGGCGAAACGCCCTCCAGCTCAAGAACGATTCGATGGTCACCATGGCGGGTCCGACTGCCACGGCGCTCACGAAGAACAGGTACGGTAAACTCGAGGAGTACCAGAATGGATAGACCTTTTCCGGGACGATGAGAAACAGTGATCCGAGGGAAGACTGGTGCAAGCTCGAAAGGACCACGCCGGTGATCACGAGAGGAACGCTGATCGTGTGGATAATCGTCTTGGCTCTCTTGAAGTTCAGTCTTTCAAAGACAACCGGACTGAACTCAAGGGCGAGAACGGTCGTGTACAGCATCACACACCAGCCCACTTCGAACATGACCGATCGGGGATTCCACATGATGATTGGATGCCATACATTCCAGGGTTTGCCGAGGTCATACAGCAATGCAAAGACCACGAGCAGGTAGCCGAGGAACGCTGTAAGAACGGCGGGTCGAAGGATGGGCCGGTAGTGGTCGAGGTTGAAGATGTACACCGATGCCGCGACAACGAAACCGCCGGCGGCAAGACCCACGCCGCAGAGGATGTCGAAGCCGATCCAGAGCCCCCAGGGGAATTTGTCGCTCAGATTCGTGGACGCGCCGAGCCCCTGGGTGAAGCGGACCACGGTGGCTCCGAGGCCTGCGGCCATGACCGCCCAAAAGGCTGAGCCCCAGAACGTCAGACGGGGTAGTCGAATCGATGTCATGGTATCCTCCGGTTAATTCGTTGGGTGATTCCTGCCATTTCCCCGTTCTTCCAGCTTTTTGAGTGCCGCTTCATAGGCCTGCACTTCATTGCGCCTGTTGGTGATCCACCAGATGCCGGCCAGAAGCGTACTGCTCCAGAAAACGTAATTCGGGATCTTGGAGAGAACCTCCCAGGTGAGCGTCGGAAGCGGATGCTCCGGCAGATTGGTCTTCAGACCCAGCTGATCAAACGGTTTTGGGGCAAGAAACAGCACCGATGTCCCGCCCGCCTCACGGACTCCGTAGATACGATTCTCATAGGTTTCGGGCGACTCCGCAATCCGCTTTCTGGCTTCTTCCACGAGGTTGTCCAGAATGCCGAACGTCCTTGCCTCGGCCGGGCAGGTTTCCACGCATGCCGGTTGTTTTCCCTGTAAAATCCGTTCGTGACACATGTTGCATTTGCGCACTGCGGGATTGAGGCTGTCCCACTCGTATTTCGGAACGTCGAACGGGCAGGCCTGGAGGCAATAGCGGCACCCCATGCACTTGTCCGGTTCATAGATCACCGGGCCTTCAGGGGTTTTGGTAAAGGCCCCGACCGGGCAGACCGAAACGCAGGTGGGGTCGGCGCAATGCATGCATTGCTTCGGGACGTAGACACCGTCCACTTCGCGAACCTCTGTGTTGCGAAAGGCGGAGACTTCGGTGGACCCGGCCTCTGACATTCCCCATTTTTCCGCGCAGGCCTCTTCGCAGGCCAGACAGCCCACACAGCGTGTGATGTCGATGAGAATTCCGTACTGTGCCATTGCGTGGTTCCTTTCGTCCGGATGCGATTATGAACCGCTCAGGAATTCGCGTCCAAAGCGGTTCCACGTTTCATCGTCCGTCATACTGAGAACACCCGCCACGGGAACGCCGCCGTCAAGCAGGGTGGCCCCGGCCGGCTGAGGTGAGCGCAGGCCGTTGAGGAAATCCCTGAACCGGCTGATCTCGGTTCTGAGCCACTGCGTGGCAGCGGTGGCGATGGCGGCCGAAGGGAGCTCCTCTGCAAGGTTCGTCGGCTCGAGCAAAACCACCCAGCCGTTGTCGTAGGGATCCTGGTTGACCAGCGACCAATTGCCAATCAGGTCGGTGTTGATCGCTTCCACGGTGCCCGAGAGCGGTGATGGAATGACCAATACACGGCCACCCTTGCGCAGGGTCATCAACGGATCGCCCTTGCGAATCGTCGTGCCGGGGGGGATCGGAATGACCTCGTCAATCGTGCCAATCAGTTTCTGAACGAAGTCGTCAATGCCGATGCGGGCCTTTCCGCCTCCGAGCACTTCAATCCATGCATGGGCGCGGCTTACGAAGTAGCCCTTGGGAATGAGGAACCTGTCCAGCAGTACGGGGGCCGGACCGGTTCCACGAACCTTATGGACTTCCCTTCGCTGGATCAGAAAATCGATGAGGACAAACGCCACGATAGTGAGAAGAACGAAGATCGCGACCATAAGAACCTCCGGTGATTGTGCCGAAGCTTCACGAAATGCCGTGAAGTCACCCCTTCTCTTCCAAGAACCGTGCCAGGGATAATATGGAGGGATCGAAAAACAGGGACGGGAAATTATTGATAGAAAATGAATTGAAGGGGGCGCGAACAGCTCATGTCTTTCCGGTGAGAGATCGAAAACCTGGCTGTTGAAGAATGAGACGGCAATCTTGACCATCCATGGATTCTCTCAACAAAGACGGTGAGATTGGACTGATGAATTGCCCAACGTCAAGTGTTGGATAATCTAACAGTGGGCCCTCATTGGCTCCCTTGACATTTGATGAGGGCCTATGTAGATTCTTTTGACGCCTGACAAGAGTGAGGGGTCTGTGATCCCACAAACTTTTCTTTCCCAAAATTCCTGACGGGGGGGGAGTGATACGTTCCAGCTGGAAACCTCTTCTCGTTGTTTCGCTCGCCGCTCTCCTACTTTGGTACTTCTTCTCCTTAGGTTCATCCGTTGAGCCGGGTGGGCATTCTTCATCCGCTTTACGTTCAAACCATAGCGATCTCGCAGTCCCCGTCCGGGTGGCTGTTGCAATCCGGGGGGATCTCATCAAGCGAATCTCAACACGGGGCATGATCCGCTCAGCGCGGGAAGCCGAGATTGTGGCGCGAGTGAATGGAGAGGTCACCGCCGTCCACGTGGCAAACGGAAGCTACGTCAACAGTGGGGATCTCCTCTTCGAGATCGACAATCGCGAGCATGCGCTTGCGTTGGCGCGGGCACAGGCGGCTTTTCTGCAAGCCTTGGTTGATTTCAAGTCGATGGCGGAATATGAAACTTCCATTGGTTCCAATGACGCCACCCGTGACGAAAAGATGAATGCGGCCCGTGACAGAATGCGGGATGCGGAGCGGCAATTTCAGGCGGGGGTGATCTCCGACGAGGAATACCAACGGGCGGTTCGTGCATTCAGAATAGACAGCGTTTTTTACAGTGTGCGGCGGGAGGATGTGATTGCCAACAGAAGCGGGTTGGCGGCGGCGCAGGAGGCCTACGAGAGGGCGCGATTGAACCTTGAATATACACGCGCAACCTCTCCGTTCGGCGGATTCGTAGCGGATTGCGATCTGGCGGTCGGAGAGTATGTTCGCTCGGGTGAGACGGTCGCGCGGATCGTTGATGTTTCCTCGTTCTTCGTCGATGTTGATGTGCTGGAGAGCGAAGCGGCGGCCATTCGGACGAATGCGGATGCGGAGATAAAACTGACGGCGTATCCATCCATTGTGCTGACCGGAAAAGTGCGGAACATCAATCCCGTAGTTGATCTCAAGTCAAGGTCCATTCGCATCACCGTCGAACTCAGGGATGGGACGACACGCGACAAGGAGTCGACGATCGTACGGCCTGGGATGTCTGTGGAAGTGAGAATTGTGTCTGAGACTCTGCGAGACAGGATTCTTGTTCCTAGGGACGCGCTTCTTGTACGGGATCAACGTACGCTGGTGTTCGTTGCAAAGGAGGGGCGCGCGCAATGGCAATACATCGATGTCGGAGAGGCAAATGATCGTTTCCTCGAAATACGTTCAGGTGTGAATGCCGGGGATTCGGTGATTGTCGATGGTCATTACACGCTGGCACATGATGCGCGCATACAAACAATTGTGAAGGAATAATTCAATGGGGATCTCCGAACAGAGGCATCGGGAATTGATTGAATGTGTCAACAGCTATATCAGGAGCAACCTGAGGGCAACCCTGACCGTGAAGGAAATTGCTCAGGCATTAGGGTGCGATCCGGTCGAGTTGAGTCGGTTGTACAAGGACGTGAAAGGAGTGCCGATTAAGCATGCAATCATAGAAGGGCTGAAGGAGAGGTTCCTGCTTGAATTATCGCGGAACGGGACCAACTCTTACAGACTGCGCCGTGAATTGGGCTTTTCAAGCATCAGGCACTTTTACAGATGGACAAAGGCTGTCTTTGGTGAAACTTATGGGAGTGTATTTGCCCGATTGAGTCCAAAACGGGACGGGGGAGAGTTGCATCGCAAAGGTACTCAGAAAGGTTACAGGGAAAAAGGTACAGAAAACGAGTACAAGAAGTGAGGACAGGAAAAGA
>BQML01000019.1 GCA_022180565.1 Bacteroidia bacterium | reverse complement strand
GTGACCAAGGCGTCAAGCAACGATCCTCCAGGACGACTTGACGCCTTTTTTTCTAAGAGGAAGCAATGCACCTGCGTTGTGTGATCTTCGATATGGATGGAACACTGACGGAAACCAACCGTCTCATCTTCGATTCCTTCAATCATATTGTGAAGAAGTATCGCGGACGGACGATGCCGGATCACGAAATCACTGCTCTGTTCGGCCCCCCTGAAGAGGGCGCGCTTGTGAAGATTGTCGGTGAGGAACGGCTGGAAACTGCGATGGCGGAATACCTTGAATTCTACCGGAAGTACCATCACACCTTGGCGCGGATGGTGCCCGGCATGAAAGAAGTCCTCGACGACATCCGTCAAGCGGGGAGGATCATCGCCCTCTTTACCGGCAAGGGAATTCACACGACGACGATCACGCTGGAAGAATGCGGAATCAAGGACTATTTCGATGCGATCGTGACGGGCAACGACGTGCTGGAACATAAGCCTTCCGCCGAAGGCATTCGAAAGATCATGGAGCAATTTCACCTGGATCGCGGCGAGGTGCTGATGGTCGGAGATGCCGTGTCGGACGTGAAGGCCGCGAGAGAGGCAGGCATCCCGATCGCGGCGGTGCTGTGGGACTCGTATGGAAAAGAGCGTGTGCTGAACATGAACGCGGATTACGTGTTTCATACGGTGGCGGAATTTCGCGACTGGCTGAGGAAACACCTCATGCGGGTCGTTGCGTGAGGATGCCGTGAGGGGATTCATCTTCCGATGGGCGGTCGCGGCGTTTCTGTGGTTTGTCATCCCGGCGGCGAACGCCCGACAAATTTTCTCCGAGCGAGTCAAAGGAGTGCGATTATACGGTCAAACAGAGGCCGACCTGCCTGTGGTGAGGCAGGCGTCTGCACCCATGAGGCTCGAATTCGACGTGCTGGATCAGGCGCCGCCGAATCTCCGGCTGCGCTTCACACACTGCGATCGGGATTGGAATCCGACGCAAACGATCTTTGTCAATGACGATCTCCGCCTCCGCACCCGCTCGGATCTGCCCTACGAATATGCCCCCCAGGGCGTACAGGGCTACTCGTTTCAGTACAGGGTTGTGATTCCTCAGGAGCCGCAGTTCGAGGGTTTTCCGTTTTCGGGAAACTATATTCTCGAGATTTATGATGTGGATCGAAAGGAACTCCTGGCGCAAGGACGGTTTTTCGTAGCGGAGTCGTTGATCCATCCACGGATGATTGTCACCAATCGTCAGGATCCCCGGTTCGTAAGCCCCTGGAACCAGGTAAACCAGGTAAGCGTAGCGTTCACGGTCCCGGAGCTTGACTCGGCCGCGGGCATGGCCTCCTCGATCGCGGATTTCCGCACGGTCGATCTGTACAAGAATCGTGAAATCACGAGACGATGGAGGATCGACGCCGACGATGATGACCCGGACACGTTCATTGAGGGATTCGGTACCGCGCGGCTTCGGTTCAGAATCGACAATGTTCAGCCCGGAAACGAGTACCGGGTCGCAGATCTGCGCAACATCGATTTTTATCCTCAGGACAGGCCGGTCCGGCTGCGCGGAGGAGCCGATGTCAGCCGGTTCCTTGCAAAACCCGCCCCCGACAACAACGGTGCATCGACAGTGATGAGCGGAAACCGCTACGCAGAGTATCTGAATCTCATTCTGGAACTGGTCTGGGACGGCGGACATGATTCGGTTTTTGTCGTCGGAGACTTCAATGGTTGGGATACCACCAGGGGAGGTCCCATGAAGAAGAACGGTAACCGTTATTCCTGGGAGGTGTCCGTGAGGCGAGGGCGCTACGATTATCAATACGTTGTCGGGGATGACTGGATCGCCCTTGAGGGAAATGATTGGCGTACTGTCAACAACTACTCCGCATTCATCTATTATAGGGATCCGCGGTTTGGCGGTTTCGACAGGATTGCGGGTTTTGTTTCCGGCCAAAGCCCCGGCGGCACCGAAGTGACGGAACAACCTTAGGAGACAATCCATGACCGATGGGGAAGGGATGCTGAAGATCGCCGTGATTGGAGCGGGACATCTGGGTGCTCTGCACGCGAAGATGCTTGCAGGAATTGACGGGGTGAAGCTCACGGGTGTTTACGATATCGATACGAAGAAAGCACAGACGGTGGCGGGCGATCTTGCCGTCTCTGCTTTTCGAGACCTCGACGATGCCATCGCTTCCGCGGACGCCGTAATCATCGCAGCTTCAACGAAGGCGCACTTCGACATTGCGCGGAAGGCGCTCGGGGCCGATCGCCATGTGTTTGTCGAAAAGCCGATCACGGAGACCATAGATCAGGCAAGGATGCTCGTAGAGGTTGCACAAGAACGAAAACGAAACATCCAGGTGGGGCACATCGAGCGATTTAATCCTGCCATTCTCTCCCTGGAACAATATCATCTCAATCCGCTCTTCATCGAGTCCCATCGCCTGGCCCAGTTTAATCCCCGCGGGACTGACGTTGCCGTGGTCCTCGACCTCATGATCCATGACATCGACCTGATCCTCAGCCTGGTGCGGTCCCGGGTTACGCGTATCGATGCGAACGGTGTTGCCGTAGTATCCGATTCCGCAGACATCGCAAACGCGCGCCTTCAGTTCGAGAACGGATGTGTCGCGAATGTCACTGCCAGCCGCATTTCGCAAAACCGCATGCGGAAAATGAGACTGTTTCAGCGTGATGCCTACATCTCAATCGATTTTGCCCAGGGAATGGCGGAGGTGTTTCGACTCGTTGATGAGTCCGATCCCCAGGTGCGTTCGACCATGCTCTTGGGGAAGATCGAGCAGGGTACCCGTAAACGCGTGATTGTGTATGAACAGCCCGAAATCCATGAAGTGAATGCCCTGAAACATGAGCTCGAACTGTTTGCCCAGTGCATCAGGGACGGAAAAGAACCGCCCGTGACGGGACGTGACGGCCTGCAAGCCCTGGAGGTTGCGGCCGAAATTCTGAAGACGATTGAGCAACAAACCATCACGATGGGCCCATGACCGACACCATCGACCTGCATCTGGAGGTTCTCTCAATCATTGGAGACGTCGCAGACCGCGAGAAGATCGAAGCCTACGTGGTCGGTGGATTTGTGCGCGACAGCCTTCTGGGCAAACCCGGGAAAGATGTCGATATCGTTGTCGCGGGGGACGGCATTGTGTTTGCGGGAACCGTGGCCAGGAAGTTGGGCGCGGAGAATGTTGTGAGCTTTCCCAAGTTCGGTACAGCGATGGTGCCGTACGACGGCGGGAAAATCGAATTTGTCGGCGCTCGGCAGGAGCGGTATGACCCGGCGTCGAGGAAACCCGCGGTGGCAGCAGGTACCATCAAGGACGATCTGTTGAGGCGGGACTTCACGGTGAACGCCATGGCCGTCGCCTTGAACGCGTCAAGCCGGGGGAAACTGCTGGATCCGCTCGGAGGGAGGAATGACCTCAAGGCGCGGATTCTCCGGACACCGCTCGATCCGGCAAAAACATTCGATGACGATCCGCTGAGAATCCTGCGTGCCATGCGGTTCGCGGCACAGCTCGATTTCCGGATCGACCCCGCGGTCCTGCGCGCCGCCGAAGAGATGCGTGAGCGCCTGCGCATCGTATCTCAGGAGCGCATCACGGACGAATTCCTCAAACTGCTGTCTTCTCCTCAGCCTTCCGTAGGCTTCCTGCCCATGCAGGAGACCGGCGTCCTGGATATCGTTTTTCCCGAGATGGCGGCGTTGTC
Source organism: Bacteroidia bacterium (assembly GCA_022180565.1). Classification (GTDB taxonomy): domain Bacteria; phylum Bacteroidota; class Ignavibacteria; order UBA10030; family UBA10030; genus JACQPU01. The sequence continues at coordinate 93,723 of BQML01000019.1, read as the reverse complement.
CGGTGTGGAACAGCGAAAGGAATACCATCACAAGGACGTATTTCTTCACACGCTCAAGGTCCTGGATAACATCAGCCGCGAAACAGAGAATGTTTGGCTGAGAATGGCCGCCCTCCTGCACGATATTGCAAAGCCGCGAACGAAGGCGTTTCGGGAGGGGGTCGGGTGGACGTTTCATGGGCATGAGGAGATCGGGGCAAGGATGGTGAAGCCGATCTTTCGAAGGATGAAACTCCCTCTGGAGCATGTCCCGTACGTGGAAAAGCTCGTCCGCCTCCATCTCCGTCCCATGGCCCTCGTGGACGAAGAGGTCACGGATTCTGCTGTGCGAAGGCTCTTGTTCGAGGCCGGCGAAGACATTGATGATCTGATGACCCTTTGCCGCGCCGACATCACATCGAAGAATCCGCGGCTTGTGCGCGAGGTACGGCGGAATTACGACATGGTAGCCCGCAAGATGGCTGAAGTCGAGGAAAAGGACCGGATGCGTAACTGGCGTCCGGCGCTGAACGGGGAAGAGATTATGAAAGAATGCGGCATCGGGCCGGGGCCCATGGTCGGGAAGCTCAAACAGGCCGTCGTGGATGCCATTTTGGACGGGCACATCCCCAACGAGCACGACGCCGCCCTGCAGTACCTGCATTCTATAAAGGAGAGGGTGTTGGGAACCGCGCGGTAGGCGAGAGACGAAACTTTTTGAAGTCCGCAGGAGTCTAATCCGGGAGCCCAAAGAACCCAAAATCAACGACTTGGTGGCGTTTCGATGAAACTTTGCTTCTTTTTCCTCGTTTACTACATAGAGTTTTTACATCCCTAAGCCGAAGGACTGATCTCTTCCGGAGGATTCATTTTTTCTTAAGGAGAGGGTTTTCCATGAAAAAGGTGTTTGTCGTGGCTATGGTCATTTGCTCGGCAGGTCTCGCCGGCGCTCAGGAAACACAGAAAGTGCTCCGACTCGACGACGCGTTGAGGATCGCGCTGGAGCAAAACACCAGTGTGAGGATCGCGGAGAACAATGTGGAGTCCGCCGGGAACAGCGTAACCTCCGCCTACGGGGCATATATTCCGCAACTCTATGCAGGAGCCAGCTTCAACCGAAGCGGCGTGAGCTCCCCCCCGACCATTCAGAGCATTGGGGGGATTCCTTTTCAAACCCCGCGCACGGAAACCTATTACAACACCTATAGAACCGGATTTGGACTGACCTATACGGTGTTTGACGGTTTCAACCGCGAAGCATCCCTGAGTTCGGCACTCACGACTGAGGATCAAGCGGTTTTTCAGTACCACCGGACGCGACAGCAGACGGCTTTCCTGGTGCAGAGTGCGTATCTGAACGTTTTGCGGAACGAGCAGTTGGTCAAGGTCGCGGAGGAGAACCTGAAGCGCGACCGGCGTCAGCTGGAACGCATCACGGAATCCAACAAGGTCGGTGCGGCATCCCTTGCCGATGTGTACCGCCAGCAGTCCGTCGTCGCCAATGACGAGGTGAACCTGATCGGCGCGCAGAACACGTACGACAAATCGAAGGCTGATCTTTTGAATCTGCTGGCCCTCGATCCCAACAGCGACTACGTGATTGCCGACCCCTCCATCGACGAGCAAATCAAGCAGCAGAGCACAGGGTATGAAGCCCTGCTTCCGTTTGAAGAGCTGACCCGGCGTGCGTTGGAATCTCGACCGGATTACAAGAGCACGATGGCGGGAATTGATTTGGCCGATAACGGGATTACGAGGGCATGGAGTTTCTATTATCCCACGATGAGCGTGAGCGGCGGGTTCTCCACGAATGCCCAGGCGTTTGTACCCGCAACGAGCTGGGGAAACAGGGCGTCCAACGTAGGCCTGACCCTGAGCTGGCAGCTCCCTGAAATCTTCGGCTCTCTGACCAGGATCCAGAATGCCTACATTTCTCGTCGGAATGCGGATCTGCAGCTTGAACAGAAAACGCGTGATGTCCGGGTCGAAGTGAAAAAGGCGGTGTTGGACTTGGAGGCGGCGCGCAAACAACTGGAAGCGACGCAGAAGAGTCTGATTTCAGCAGAGCAAGACCGGCGGGTGGCGGAAGAACGCTATAACCTGGGTGCGGGGACCTTGCTGGATCTCTATATTGCGAACGCGAACTATGTCAATGCCCAGGCAAGCAATGTGAACGCAAACTATAATTTCATCATCGCGAACAGGAATCTCGAATTCGTTGTGGGCGATCGGGGATACTGAGACGCCACACGCAAAGGACCAATGGAATGGCTAATGGAAAGAAAAGCTCTAAGAAGAAGCTGATCGTTTTCCTGATCATCGGAGCACTGGTGATCACGCTAGTTGCTCTTGTGATTATGGGAAGCGGACGGGAAAACATCATCACGGTTCAGACCGAGAAAGTGGAGCGGAGAACCATCACCCAAATCGTCACGGCGACCGGAAAGATCCAGCCTGTGACGCAGGTAAAGATCAACGCAGAGGTGAGCGGAGAAATCGTTGAACTTCCCGTTCGTGAGGGAGACCGTGTAAAGAAAGGACAGCTCCTGGTGCGCATCAAGCCCGACGCATACCAGGCGCAGTTCGAGCGCTCGCAGGCGTCGCTGGTCATTGCCGAATCGAATCTCGTGAGAGCTGAAGCGGAGTTCAAACGGGCCAGCGAGCTGTACGAGAAGAAGCTCATTTCCGATGCGGAAATGGACATCGCACGGGCGACGTACCAGAGCGCCAGAGCATCGCATGCGCAAGCCCAGGCCTCCCTCAAAGAAGCCCGGGAAACGCTCGCGAAGACCACGATCTATTCACCGATGGACGGTGTCGTCAGCCAGCTTCTCCGGGAAGTCGGGGAACGGGTGAGCGGGAGCACGTTTACGCAGGGGACCGAGATAATGACCGTAGCGGATCTTGCCCGGATGGAAGCCCGAGTGGATGTGGGGGAGAACGACATCGTCCTGGTCAGTCTGGGTGACACCGCCCGCGTCAAAGTCGACGCGTATTCAGACAGCACGTTCATCGGGGTCGTTTCGCAGATTGCCAACACCGCTAAGACCACGGGACTCGGAACCCAGGACCAGGTTATTAATTTTGAGGTACGCATTCTGCTGAAGACACCTCCGGGCGTCGAACTGAGGCCGGGGATGTCCATGACGGCGGATATCGAAACCGAAACTCATCACAATGTTCTCGCTGTTCCTATCCAAAGTGTCACTGTTCGGGCTCCCAAGATGGAAAAGAAGGAAGAGGCAGAGGAGGGAGAGGGTGCCGTGAAAATGGCAGGCGGGCCTGCCAGGGAAGAACAAAAACTGGACGAGGTTGTGTTTGTGGTGGAGGAGGGGCAGGCGAAGGCCGTCGTGGTCAAGCGCGGCCTGACCAGTGATACGCATGTCGAGATCACGTCGGGGGATATTGATGGAAAGGAAGTTGTGTCGGGACCGTTCAAAGCGATCAATAGGGAGCTTGAGAACGGCGCAAAGGTAAAGGTGGAGAACCGAGCCGCCCGGCGTCCCGCCGGAACATTGGCACAACAGTAAGTCACAACCCCGCCGCGGCGGAAAAGGAGATTGACTATGGCGTCACCGGTTATTCGATTGGTTGATATTACGAAGGTGTATCAGATGGGAGCGGAAGAGGTCCATGCCCTGCGCGGAGTGTCCCTGAGTATCAACCGCAATGAGTATGTGGCCATCATGGGCCCGTCCGGCTCGGGTAAATCCACGCTGATGAACATCATCGGTTGTCTGGACACACCCACGTCGGGCTTGTACGAACTGAACAACACGAACGTCAGCGAGATGAACGACAACCAACTCGCTCGGATCAGGAACAAGGAAATCGGCTTTGTGTTCCAAACCTTCAACCTCCTTGCGCGGTCGAATGTTCTGCACAATGTCGAGCTCCCGCTGATTTATGGAGGCGTGAGTTCGGCGGATCGCAAGAAGCGGGCTCTGGAGGCCATTGAGCAGGTCGGTCTGGCGGACCGCGCCCACCACAAACCGAACGAGCTCTCGGGCGGACAACGGCAACGCGTGGCCATTGCCAGAGCCCTCGTGACCAAACCGTCGATTCTGCTGGCAGACGAGCCCACGGGAAATCTTGACAGTAAGACCGGCGAAGAAATCATGGCATTGTTCGATATTCTCCATCGACAGGGCAACACGATCATTCTGGTGACGCATGAAGAGGATATCGCCGCGCACGCCCACCGCCGCGTCCGCATCAAAGACGGTCATATCGAAACCGATGAACTTGTCAAGGACCGCAAGGTCGTCACTCATCCCACGTTAACGAGCGTTTGAAGATGCGCTGGTGGCTTGATGAACTAAAAGAAGGGCTCACGATCGCCTTTGGAGCCATCCGGGCGAACAAGATGCGCTCGGGTTTGACCACCCTGGGAATCGTGATCGGGATCGTGTCCGTCACGCTCATGGGTACGGCCATCGAAGGCCTCAATCAGGCATTCAACCGGTCCGTGGCCGTGATCGGCGCTGATGTGCTCTACGTCCAGAAGTGGCCCTGGGGCGGAGGCGGAAACTGGTGGGAGATCAGAAACCGGAAGGATCTGCTCATCCAACACGCGAAGGCCATCGAAGACGATGCGACCACCGTGGCGAGCGTTTCCCCGATCATGGGGACGATGCGGAACGTGACGTATGGCGGAAAGCTCGTTGAGGGCGTTGTGGTGATCGGAACGGACGCGGACTTCATCACGACAACCAATGCCAACGTTGACCTGGGAAGGTTCCTCACCGCGATGGAAGCCAATGGCGGAAGGCCTGTCTGTGTGTTGGGCTCCGAGGTTGCCGAGTCACTCTTTCCCAATGAATTTCCGGTGGGCAAAGTTATCAAGGTCGGAAATCATCCGTACCGGGTTGTCGGAGTGCTTGAGAAGCAAGGCAGTCTCCTGGGCCTGGAGAGTTTCGATAACCGGGTGTATGTGCCCATCAACCGGTTTTTTTCCGAGTTCATGTCCCGACGCGGAGGCATTCAGATTTGGGTGAGGGCGGCCTCGCTTGAAAACGTCGATGAAACACGCGAAGAAGTGAGAGGCATCCTGAGAAAAGCGCGCAAAGTCGAACCGGGAGCGCAGGATGATTTCGCCATCAACCAGCAGGAATTTCTCATCCAGACCTTCAACACGATCGGCGGTGTCATTGCCGCGGTCGGATTGTTCATTACAGGTCTTTCCCTGTTCGTCGGCGGCATCGGGATCATGAACATCATGTTCGTTTCCGTCACGGAGCGGACAAAAGAGATCGGAATCAGAAAAGCGATCGGAGCGCCGAAACGCGCAATCCTCATGCAGTTCTTGCTGGAATCGGCGGTGATTTGCCTCCTGGGAGGTCTGATCGGCCTGGCCATCGCATTTCCTCTCAGCCTCATCATCGACCAGATCCTCCCCACGGCGATGCCTGTCAGCATTGTTGTCGTCGCTCTGCTGATCTCCCTGTTGGTGGGCGTGATTTCCGGATTCCTGCCCGCGTACCGGGCATCACGGCTCGATCCGGTTGATGCGCTTCGCTATGAGTAAACCATGCAATTCTCGGAAGTCATAAACATAGCCCTTGCAGCCATCCGGGCCAACAAGCTTCGCTCGGCCCTTACCCTCCTGGGGATTATTGTGGGCGTGTTTTCCATCATCGGCGTCATGACGGCTGTTCGGGTCCTGCAGAACAGCATCGAGTCTGGCCTGAGCAATCTCGGTGCCCATACGTTTCAGATCCAAAAAATGCCGGTCATGGCAAGCCACGAAGAATGGCGCAAAGCGCGTCAACGCAAGGACCTCACCTACGATCAGGGTCTCAGACTGAGGGAGAAAATGACCCTTGCCCAATACGTCGCACTGGAGGATTTTCGCGGAGGGGAAACGATTCAGTATGGATCATTGAAGACAAATCCCAATGTGGCCGTGGGGGGAGAAGAACCCGAAGGTATTCTGACAAACAATTGGACGATCCGTGAAGGGCGAAGTCTCACTTCGGCCGATCTTGAATTCTCCCGCTATGTTGCGATTCTTGGCGATGAAGTGGTGAAGAAGCTGTTCCCGCTGGGACATGCCGATGCTGTCGGCAAGGAAATCCGCGTCGGTCAGCACCGGTTCACCGTCATAGGCACGTTTGAACCCAAAGGAGCGAGCTTGGGCGGCGATAGCGATAATCGGGTTGTTATCCCGATGACCACGTTCCTGGCCCTCTATGGAAAAGACCGCAGTATTCACGTTATGATCAAAGCGAAGAATGCCTCGGTGTACGACGATTGCCTTGAGGAAGCGCGATTTCACCTCCGAACCATCCGCCGCGTGCCGCCCGCAAATGAGGACGATTTCTCGATCTTCTCCAATGATTCGATGATCTCCACGTTCAACGAGTTTACCATGTATGTGAAACTCGGAGTGGGATTCATCAGCTTTATTTCGCTAATCGCCGCCGGTGTCGGCATCATGAACATCATGCTGGTGTCGGTCACCGAGCGGACGAGGGAAATCGGCATCCGGAAGGCCATCGGAGCGCAAAAACGCAGTATCCTCAGTCAGTTCATCACGGAAGCGGTGGTACTCTGTCAATTGGGCGGCATTATCGGCATTCTGGTAGGAATCGTGATGGGCAACCTGGTCGCTCTCATGTTCGAGGTTCCTCCGACGATCCCCTGGGATTGGGCGTTCATCGGCTTCGCGCTGTGCGCACTGATCGGATTGGTGTTCGGTGTGTACCCCGCGTGGAAAGCAGCGAATCTGGATCCGGTGGAGGCGCTCCGATACGAGTAAGAAGTGGATGTTGTCCCTTCGACGGTCGACCTGCACCATTGGTGGTTCGACCGTCCCCTATCGAAGGGCGGCTAGGCCTTCATTCTCTTTCCTTTTTCCTCTTCCGAAAAAATCCATCCCACGAGTTTTCCGGGCTCTATCTGTTCGAAGTTGTTCCAATACTGCCTTGTCCTCTGAAATCGCGATGAGGAGTCTCCTTCGGGGATATCCTCTGCCGCCGCGATAATCAGCTCAAACCTCTTCTTCCATCGCTCCATGTTTTTCTGGCGCAAATCCACCCAACCGTCGTGGGCCCATGCGTCGATCGATTGCGCTGTTACGGGAAGCTCGTTCTCGCCCCTGAAAGGGGGAATTTTGATCTCTGAGCCGCGCAGAAGAGTCGAACCGTCCGGCAAAAGGATCGGGATTCCAATAGAGATGATCTTCTGGCGGAGCTCGGCTTGTTCCCGAACAAGCCGCTCAAGCGCTGTGGAGAGGTTCTTCGGAGAAACCTTGAGAACTGCCTTCATCGAGCCGTAAGCCGTTTCGAGAAGGTGTGCCTCGTACAGAAGTTTGGAAAGCCGGGGCGGGCCAAGGATTTCGAAGGCGACACTGCGCGTTTTGTGGACGGATTCGAGACGTTTCATCTCACGGATCGCGCTTTCGAACAGGAATCCGGCCCGGTAGGTCGGATTCAGCGTAGCGTTATCGAGCGCGTTGATGATATCGTGCCCCGTGTTTCCGCCAAGGATCTCGAAGACCACGCTCTCCGCAATTTCTTCGGGCGTCACGAACTCCATCTGACCCGGCGTGGCGATGGCCTCGAACTCCCCCCGCGAAAAAATACCGTTTTCCCCGGTGTCGATGAACACGGACCGAAGCGGCGGAGCGTTGCTCTTCTTCCCGGCGCTTTCCTCCCGAACCTTCAACGTCCTGGATAACCGCACGGCCTGTTCCGGGGGACAATCCTCCAGCGCAATAATCCTGCCGCGCTTCCGGATCTCTCCGTACCCGATCCGCTTCCAGGCAATGGCCGCTGCGGGTTTGATTTCTTTCGTGATCGGCGCGTCCGGCGTTCGCCCCATGAGAAACAGCAACAGCGTGTGCGCCCCCGCCACGGCCGATTTGCTGAGGAGAACGCTGGAAGGCCGCTCTTCGCTGTGGGTGTACGGAATGTTCAGTCCCATACCGCCTGTTCCGCTGGTTCCGATTTTGACGTAGATGCGTGTGCCGACGATCTGCATTGATCGATAGAGGAGCTGAACGTGCCGGATGAGCTGAGGAATATACTGGGTGGCTATGAGACGCTCCGTGACTTCGATCAGGTCAGCCTGCTTCCCCGATCGTACTTCCCTGATCGCCTTTCGGACTCCCCGTGACGCCTGGAACAGGTCCTGGTAGGCGATCGCGGTGGCAGAATTGATACAATCCACGACGATTTCGGGGCGGTATTTGTCGAGAAGCTGGTAGATGGCGGACCGCTGAATGACCGCGGGGGAGAGCTCGTCGAGGAGATCATCGATGAGTTTTTGACGCGTCGAATCGTTCTGAAGAAGCTCCTCACGAGTCCTGTCCTTGAACTCGTTTCTCATAAAAATATCGCCCCACCAGGGGACGAATTGACCTTTGGGGGCCCGCGGATATTCCTTGCGGAACTCGTCGACGGCCTGGCGGGCCTCGCGCTCAAGAAGCGAGGTCACAATGATGCGTTTGGGTTGTTCATCCATGACCTGGCGAACAACCGCGGAACCGACAAGGCCCCATCCGCCCAGAACAAGTACGGTGTTGTTCTTAATGTCCATAGGAAAGTCAAAAGGTCAAAAGTAAAAAACGGGGAAGAAGGTCTGTGCGTTCATCGTGAATGATGAAATTCGCTGTTATGGTCCACATTGCTATTTCGGCACCACTGTATCATACCACGTCTTCTTTTCCCGCGAGCCGAGCTCGTCGATGTGCAGATGTTTTGCCTCCATGTACTCGTACAACCCCTCCAGCCCGAACTCGCGCCCGATGCCGCTTTCTTTGTATCCTCCGAACGGAGCCTTTTCACTGATGAGGTGCCATTCGTTGATCCACACCGTTCCTGCCCTCAGTCGATCCGCCACGGCGCGCGCGCGGTCTTGGTCTTTCGACCACACTCCGGCCCCAAGTCCGTACGGTGAATCATTCGCCAGTGCAACGGCTTCGTCATCAGATTCGTACGCAATGACCGACAGCACGGGTCCGAAGATCTCTTCGCGCGCAATCTTCATCGTATTCGAAACGCCGGTGAACACGGTGGGCTCAACGAAGAATCCCTTTGCCAACAATCCGTCCTTCGGAATGCCGCCGCCGATCGCCAGCCTTGCCCCCTCCCGCTTTCCATCCTCAATGTATCCGACGACCCGCTCCTGCTGGGACTTTGAAACCAGCGGGCCCAGGTCTGTTGACGGATCGGATGGGTCGCCCAGTCTGAGCCTCCTTGTCTTTGCGATCAGTTTTTCCAGGAACGTCGGGGCAAGGGAGCGGGGAAGGAGCAGGCGACTGCCGGCCTCACAACACTGGCCCTGATGATAGAAGATTGCATACATCGCTCCATCCACCGCGAGCTCGAGATCGGCATCGTCGAGGACGATGTTGGCTGATTTTCCGCCGCACTCCAGCGTGACCTTCTTCAGCTGTCCGGCCGCCAGTGCCATGATGTGCTTTCCGACCTTGGTCGAACCGGTGAACGAGATCTTATCCACGCCGGGGTGCTTGACCAGCTCTTCACCCGCCTCATGTCCGAAGCCGGGAAGGATGTTGATCACCCCCTTGGGGAAGCCGACCTCTTGGATGATTGATGCAAGTTCCATTGCTGTACAGGGGGTGAACTCCGAAGGCTTCAGAATGACGGTATTGCCGGCCGCAAGGGCAGGACCGAGTTTCCAGACAGCCATCTTCAGAGGAAAATTCCAGGGAATAATGGCCGCCACGACCCCGATGGGCTCACGAACAAGCACGTTGCGGCTGAATCCCGGTTTCCCCAGTCCTTCAATGGGCGCCGAATGATCGATCGCGGCAAGCTTGGAAAAATAATTCATGCTCCGGGCGGAAAGATAAACGTCTTCCTTCGCCTTGCGGATGGTTGAACCGGAATCCACAACCTCCAGAGCCGCAAGATCTTTGGACCGCTCGTTGATCTTGTCCGAGACGGCCTTCAGCAGAGCACTGCGCTCCTGGGGAGACATGCGCGGCCAGGGACCTCTGTCAAACGCTTCCCGCGCTGCCGCGACGGCTTTATGAACGTCTTCGGATCCCGCACGCGCGACCCTTGCGACGACAGACTGATCAAACGGATTCACCGACTCAAATGTTGCTCCCGACGATGCATCAGTCAACGAACCATCGATAAAGAGTTTGTATTCCCTCATTGCCATCATTCTCTTCCTTCTTTCTTCTTCCTTTCTTCTTTCTTCTTTCTTCTTCCTTTTTCTTTTTTCATTCTTCCTTTTTACATTTTCCCTTTTACATTTTACTTGATAAGATATTCCCTCACAAACATAATGGTCGCGTAAAACTGAAAGTCCTGGTTCGGCTTTTTGGAGAACCCATGGCCCTCGTCGTTGGCCAGAAGGTACCAGACCGGCGTATTGCGCTTCTTGAGGGCGGCGACGATCTGCTCGGATTCGAACGCGGGAACACGGGGATCATTCTTGCCCTGAATGACGAAGAGGGGCTTGGTGAGCTTGTCCAGACGATTCATCGGCGCAATACTTTCGAGATACTTCCGCATCGCGGGGTCCCGTTCGTCTCCGTATTCAACTCTTCGCAGGTCCCGACGGTAACTCTCCGTCCGTTCCAGGAACGTCACGAGGTTCGACATTCCGACGACGTCCACAGCGCAACGGATCTTATCGCTGTAGTGCGTCGCCACTGCAAGCGTGGCGTGTCCTCCGTAACTCCCCCCCGTTACCATGATACGATCGCCGTCGAGATCCGGCTGTTGCTTGATCCAATCCAGCAAAGCCGCAAGGTCCTTGTACGAGTCTTCACGCTTGAAGCCGTTGTCGAGCTTCAGGAAGGTCTTGCCGAATCCTGAGGAACCTCTGATATTGGGCATGATCAGAGCGATGCCCATCTCGTTCAGGAAATACGCATTCCTGCCCAGGAATCCCGGTCGCGCCTGCCCTTCCGGACCTCCATGAATGATCACAATGACGGGTCGTTTGCCGGTGAAGGTCGAGGGAGGCCTGTAGAGGAAACCGGAGATCATCCGATCGTCGAATGATTTCCACTTGATCAGCTCCGCGTCGGGAAAACGCGAAGTATTGAGTCCGCCCGTTTCGCTGAAAGTCCAGCGTTCCACCTTGCCGGTGGACAAGGTGAGCGAGTAAACGTCTGTGGCGGACTGTGTCGAGGTCAGATTGAACCCAAGCTCTTTGCCCGAGGGGTGCCATTCGAGGCCGGAGACAAGACCTGTGGGCAGAGCCGGTACATTCAATTCCTTTCGGCTTACGGCGTCCATCAGATGAAGCTTCCCTATTCCATCCTCATTGACAACAAAGGCAATGGTCTTTCCGTCCGGGGACAGTTCAAAGTTATCGACGTCCCACGAGATGTGAGATGTGAGAAAGGTGAGATTCTTCGAGGCGAGGTCATAGTATGCAAGCCGCCGGAATTCGGAGTCCTTATCGGTGGTCATGTACAGCCCTTTGCCGTCGCGGCTGAATTCAACGCTTCCGTAGGAAATCTGGACGCCTGGCTCTTTTGGCGTGATCAGCGTTCTTGCCCCTGTTTTGCTGTCGAAGAACCAAACGTAACTCTCATTGATCGAAATGTATTCGATGACGGCAATCGTCTTCCCGTCGGGCGAACAGTCCGCGGGAAACCATCCACCCCCTGTGTTCTCGGCAAGGAGGCGGTCGGACGATGGCTCGGCGGGATTGATGACATACAGATCGACGTCTTTCCCGTTTCTGCGGGTGGACGTGTAGACCATGAAGTTGCCGTCGCGTGACCAGGTTCCGAGGCTGTTTCGTGATTTGCCGTCGGTGAGCAGAGTGATAACTCCCGTTTCCATGTCGTATCGGTAGTTCTGAAACCACTCGCCGCCGCCGACATCTTTGCTGAAAACAAAATAGGAGGGTGATTTCGGATGGAAGGACGCGCCGCCGACGCGCTCCCGGAAGAACGTCAGTTGGGTTCGTGCCCCGCCCGGCATGGCGACATGGTGAATCTGGGTTGCATCCCCGAAACGCGTGGTGATCAGCATCTTGCGCTCCGTCGGGTGCCAGCTTTGCAGGCCCGCACTGCGGAATTCCGTGTAGCGCGCAACAGCGTCCGCAATCTCCTGCGGGATGGGGGGGATGCCGTCGAGGACGAGGTTCGGGCCCGGAGTAACGACCTGTTCTTGGGCGAAGCCAACCGCGCAGAAAAGGACGATTGTCGCAACCATGTATCGCACTCGGTTCATTGATATCTCCTTTGTGAATTCCGGATTCTCAAGAGCGTTATCGATCGTCCGTCGTTTTGCTGTCGTTAAAGACTTTCTTTAGTGAAGAATGTCCTTCGTCAGACGATAAAACGTTTCGATTTCCTGTTGATACTCATCCCCTGTGCCGGGGCCCTTGAATCCCCAGTGAATCTCCCGAACCCTCCCTTTCCGGTCAATGAACAATGTGGTGGGATAGGCAAAGAAGTCAATGAGTTGCGCATGGAGTCGGGTTTCAACGTTCTCGCGGTCCAGGCTCCCTGCATACAGAAGCGGAAACGTGATCCCATGCCGCTCCCGATAAATGCGGAGGTTCTTTCTGCCCATCTCGGGATTGTCGGTCACCTCAAATGAGAGGCCGACGATGATCAAACCATCGGAATGGAATTCATTGTAGAGTTTTTGGAGCACGGGGGCCTCATCGAGACAGTTGTGACACCAGGTCCCCATGATGTCCACAATCACCGCTTTGCCCTTGAAGAGCGGATCGGTGTGTCTGAGCGTGTCGCCTTCGATGGTGATGCCCTCGAAAGCGAACGGGCGGAGAGGATTCTTCATTCTGGTTCGTTTCTTGTCCACGGTCACCGTGGCGGCTTCGGGCCTCGGCACAAGAGTGAAGACTTCAGGAGGGAACTGTCGCGCATAGTACCGGCCCTTCCAGGTCTGCTCTTCATAGTAGAGCTCGATGAGGTTGGCCTGCCAGCCGATATATCGCGCCAGAAATGCAGTGTCTCCCCTCTGCACTCCCGCCATCAGACCGTGGTCGCCGCTGGGATCGATGAACGTGCCGAAGACGGAATCTCCCTTTGTCCAGAACTTTGCGACCGTGGCGCTGTCGATGCCGTCAGGATCGTGGTAATACACCCGATACGTACCCGCAAGCCGAATGGCGGGTGTTGTCGGCGGGGGAGGTTCCTTTCTTTCCGGGGGTTCAGGGGTGACCGCAAAAGGAAGGTAAACAGTATCGGTCCTGTAGCGTATGAAGTGCCCGCGCCATTCCTTTCCGTCCCACACCCCCTTCATCGAGGCCTGATATTCCGAGAGTTCGATGATCAACGAATCGCCCGAACGCCGGATATCAGGGATCGGTGTCGCTTCGGTGCTGACAATGAACGATCCGGAGGGCGGGTCTGAAGTCAGGTCGATGTGCATTCTCATCGGAAGCTGTTTCTGGTCGGCGAGCGTCATCGTGCCGGTCCAGATCGTGTTCTCGGGTATCTGAGGCCGACACCCAGCAACAGCGAGAAGGCAAAAGAGGGGGAGGATATGTTTCATGGCGGATCTAAAAATATCCGGGATGCTTGGATGTGCCGAAGGCCGAAAAAAAGAGAACACCCAGAAGCAGAACGGCCTGGACGACATAGAACCATCGGATCTGCGAATTCAGTTGGCGGAGCGTGGCCGACGTTTCTTCGGTTTCGCCCTCCTCAAGCGTCGCTTGCACGATCTTCATGCGTTTCTTGCTCAAGGCAGGTCCGAACAGAATGCCGTTTACTACCAAGATGCCGAAGAGGATAATTTTCACGACGAGCCATCCCTGTGTGTACCACTCCACGCCCGTGTCGCCGTAGAGATTATAGATATTGCCGATTCCCGTGATCAGGAGAATGGCGGCGCCGATGGGGGAGAGGAGGCCAAGGCCCCCCATGATGCGCCCCAGGTAGAGCTTCAACGCGGGGTCCTGTTCGGCAATCAGCCGGCTATTGAGCACCCAACCGGCGATGATGAGGGCCGAGACAACAGAGAAGCCGATGAGATGGAGGAGAAAGATGTAAGATCCGGACATAGGCACAAAAATGGATTGTGGAGGTTGGAGAGTAAGATACGGAAATCAGTCAAAAAAGGGAAAGAAAAGAAGGGAACGGTTCGAGGCGTGCCGTCAGAATCCGAGGGTAAGGCTGGCTGAGGGAAAGAATCCTATGTTGTCCACCCTTGAACCTCTTTTCCTGTCAAAGTACAGGATATTCTTGTTGTCATACATATTCAAGAGCGTGATGTTCAGCGCTCCCTCGAATGAGCCAAAAACTGAGAATTCATAGCTGACACCTGCGTCCAGGCGGTGATAGGAGGGAAGTCTCGCGGCATTTTTCTTCCCATACACAGAAAAGAGTTCACCCGTTTCATGGTAAAATGGGCCCGGAATCGCGTCCTTGAGGGTCAATCGGTAATAAGAGCCGTTTGTTTGCGTGTACGGGAAGCCGCTTCCGAATTGCCAGCGTGCAGTTACCGACAAGCCCTGGGACACGGTCCACGTCCCCACGACATTGATGGAATGTCGTCGATCATACCGCGGCGGATACGTCAATCCCAGGTTGTTTACTTCAACCCAGCTCAAGGAATACGCGCAAGAGAAATCAAACGGACGTGGATTTGTCCGAAGGAGGCATTCCACCCCGTAGGCAATTCCCTTTCCGCTGATGTAGTCAGGATCGAGTTCGTCGACTTTCCTCCTGTTGTAGACAAGGAGGGAACTGAATCGTTTGGCGTAGACTTCAATTCCGATGGCGGTGGTGAGACCGGCCTGCCAATCCACGCCCGCGACCCAATGATCGGCAATCTGGCTCCGTAAGTACTGCGGTACTTCGATCCAGGGGTCCACAATGGATATGACGTCGTCCTCGTTTGTCAGCGTCGCCAGGTTCTGCGTGATTCTCCCATACGAAATCTTCGCCCTCACCGTGGCCGTCAAAGACTTGGCAACCGTGATGCGTGGTTGCAGGTATTCGGTGCGGAATCCTCTCCTGAACATCGATCCGACCTCCCCCCGCAATCCTGCGCTCAGCGTGAGTCCTCCTTTGAATGTGTCTTCGTATCCTGCCCAAATGGAAGCCTCGGGGGGAATGCTGTAGAGCCGTACCCTCTCACCAAGATTGTTTGTGACGATGTACTCGATGACCGGGAACGTGAACTCGAAGCCGAAATAGTAGAGACTCCGATCTTGCGCATAATATGTCGCTTGGGCTCTGACGCCGGATTCAGCAACAGAGCTCGTTGTTGGAGCGGAACTTGTTGTTTGTGTATGTGTGAATCCATTGGTGAAAACGGACGCCTGAGTAAAAAGGCGATCCGAAAGGAGACCGGAGACGGTCAGTCCGGCCACCTGATTACTCCAGGCGAAATGCGGATAGTCCTCTTCCCCTGGAGCAAGCCGATCATCGGTCAGAAGCCCGAGGATGTCGATCTTGACCCCGGATTCGGATTCAAAGGTGGCCTTTGCAAAAACGTCGTAGAACTGAAGGGGGAGATTGGTATGGGTGAGTCTTGAAATCGTCCTCGAGAAGACCGACCTGCGGGCGCTCAGGAAGAACGACGAATGGTTGGCAACCGGTCCCTCCATCTGGAGCTTTGTCGAAAGAAAGTTGACGTTGGCTTGAGCAGAGAATCTATCCTCCCTTCCCGTTCGCGATTGGATGGTGATTACGGAAGACAATCGGCCCCCGTACTCGACGCCAAAGCTCCCGGTATGAACGCGAACGTGCCGCACGATGTCGGGGTCAAACACGCTGTACAGCCCAAGCGCATGGAACGGATTGAAGATCTTGATTCCGTCGAGAAGAACGAGATTCTGATCGCCGGACCCTCCGCGGACATGGAACTTCGAGCTCACGTCGGATGTCGAGACCACTCCCGGAAGGATTCCGAGAGACTGGAGGACATCAGGTTGGCTTGTCGCCGGAACAGTGGTAAGTTCCGATCGCTCAAGAAAGTGGACGCTTGGCTGATCGGCGGTTGTTTCGGTACGCAGATGAGCATCTACAACGACCTCATCGGTTTCAATGGCCGTCGGGGTGAGGGCGATGTTCGCTTCAAAGGCGCGAACAGCGTCAATGTGGATTGTGGAATCCTTCACGCTGTATCCCACGGCGCTTACCCTCAGGGAATATCGGCCGGGCGGCACGTCGATGAGGAAGAATCCAACGTCGTTGGCGGCCGTTCCTAAGGGGGTTCCCGCGAGGATCACATTCGCATAGGGAATTCGTTCTCCTGTCAACTGGTCACGCACGTATCCCTTCAGAACGGCATTCTGGGCTGATGCAGTGGTCCACGCGCCCAGGAACAAAGCAGTCCAACCTACCAATATGCGATCCGCACTTCTCACGCTGTTACGGTCTGTTGTATGGGAAGTTTGGCGGCAAGTCAACGATGAGGGAGTCGATGGAGAATCCTCCAAACAATCCCCGACCTCCGATGATGTTCGTGAATTCCGGTTCATCCACTCTGATGCTGTAACGATCATTGAAGGCATTCACGATCGAGAAATAGTTGTACAGATTCTCTTCCGCCTGGAGCGTGATCAATGCAGCTTTCCGGAACACAATCTGTCCCGTCGGGTGTCGTTTCTGGATTTCCGAAAGTGTCAATGCATAGAATTCCACAGGATAGACTTCAAAGCCATTGGCAACGGTTTTTCGCCGCAATGTCGGGAACACAGCCGTTGAGAAATCTTTGTTCTTGATGAGAATCGGGACTTCGGTGCTATGGCTCACTCTGGACCCGCCGCTGATGATATCGAAGTGAACAAAAAGGCGGATGACATACCCTTTTGCGCCTTCCGAGAGGGTTGTCAAGACGAAAACCTTGCTGTCTTCCGGGGACTGGTGAGGATTCTGGAGAAAGAAGGAACCTTGGATTGTCAAATTGGCGTTAGCCGGAAGAGTTATTTCTGAAGCGGCCTCACCGAGCGGGGAGAGAATGCGGAGGGCATAGGATTGGCCGGAGAGAGGTTGAAAAGGTGAAGCATACATTTGAAGGGGGGATTTGAACACCGACGTGTCAACGCGGGGCAGAGTTGTATCGCGGAACATCATTACCCCAGCGGGCGTCGTGACCTCAACATTGGCACCCGTAATGGGGTATTCGACATTTGTTTCCCGGGATTCGGGGAAAGTCGTGTACAGGCGGAGAAACTGGACGTCTTGAGAGCCATCGAGAATGCAGAAGACAACAGGGAGATTCTCGAAAGGCCCATGAGGGTCAAACGGCTGGTTGCACGAAACCAGGCTGAGAGTCAGTATCAGAAGAACGAGACCATGTATCCATCGATTCATAAGTCGACAAGGGAACAGGTCGTGGGACTCCTCAAACCAGGTCGTTCGACTCCCTTGGAGATTTTCAGGTGAAAGGTACCATCCCCACCCCCGAAAGTCAAGAATGTGGATCAGAGTGACAGCGCTCATTCCGTCGAACATTCTCTACGGGCATCCGCTTTGGCACCAAGTCAGGCAGTCCCAGTTGGGATTAATTTCGCATTGACACGAACCGTGAAAGCAGTTTGCAGGACAGACGACCGAACACCATTGCGGTCCTGCAGCTGCGGAATTGGCTTGCAACAGGCCTAGGCCCGTAACTGAAAGCACGACAATCAGGAACAAGGTTTTTGCGAAGGATTTCATAGAGCACCTCCATTTTATGAAAAAGTTCATCTAGTATAAAGAGAGGGTTTTTGCGACTTCGCGCAACTGGTCGACGGTCAGTTTCCCGTTCCAAACATTCCGAACGCTTCCGTCCTTTTGTCGTATGAGTGTCTTTGGGACGCCGTATGCTTGACCTCATATAGCGCACCTTGGCTGGGGTACAGTGCTTAAACGTGTTCTACTGCAAACAATTGTTCAACAACCAATGATTGTCAATTATGACTTCGATGTTTCCTTTACATCTTTGAGTCGGTTGGGATGAGTAAGCAACCACTTTCCCAGGAGTAATACCAAGAATGGGCTTCAAGGGACGTATGAGTACTATTTCACCGTGATATCCGATCCCTCTCGCCGCTGAGTAAAGTTTGAATTCTCTTCGAATCAACCTCTTCGGTCTTAATACTCTGACTCTATAGAGGTATGCCCTCGAAGGGATGGTTGTGGAATGCGGAAATACTTTTCGAAGTTGGGATGAGGACATTCTACTTCCGCGGCAGTCTCAGCGACACGTTGAATTCCGTCGTAGCTCCCGCTCAAAACCTCTCTTGCACTCTGAAGGGCAATACTTATATGACTCGGATGCTTCATTGAGGGGTGGCTATTGCCCGAGACACATTTGGAAAATCTCCTTTTTTTTTGATTGTCAAGCGGCCCAAGAGGGGGTGGTGTATGATGCACGGCTCAACAGATTAGTAGAGGTTTACAGAATTGTGTTGCACGCACGCCCTCCATGCGGTATATTTTGCTGAACCAGTTTCCTGGCCTAAAGGAGGAAATAAGGATTTTGCGCCGTTCGTTCGGGGTTATCGCTGCACTGCTCTTCCCTGCTATCTTCTTATCCGCTCAAACCGGAATCCCGACCGGATCTTCGGAACTTGGGGCCGCCATCAAGAAGCTCAAAGTGCTGGGCTCCGCTCTCTACGTTGCCGCCCATCCGGATGACGAAAACACAGCGGTCATCGCGGCTTTGGCGAACGGACGGTTGGTTCGGACAGCCTATCTTTCCATGACCCGCGGGGAAGGGGGACAAAACCTGCTGGGAACGGAGCAGGGTGCCGCTCTGGGAATTCTGAGAACGCAGGAACTCCTCGAGGCGCGCGCCATCGACGGGGGAATGCAGTTCTTCACGCGCGCAATTGACTTTGGTTATTCGAAAACCTCGGAAGAAACGATCGGACTTTGGGGCCGCCGCCGCATCGTCGGTGATATCGTCTGGGTTATCCGCTCATTCCGCCCCGATGTGATTATCACGCGTTTCTCCGATACGCTTGGAACGCATGGGAACCACACTGCCTCCGCAATCCTTGCCCGCGAAGCTTTTTTTGCCGCGGCCGACCCGAAACAGTATCCCGAACAGCTGAAATTCGTTGAACCCTGGCAGGCCAAACGTCTTGTGTTCAATACGTTTCGGTTCGGCACGACAGGGAGAGATCCCTTACCGGATGCGGTTTCGATGGATGTGGGAGAATATAATGTGCTCCTCGGTTCTTCGTACACGGAGATTGCAGGTCGCAGCAGAAGCATGCACAAGAGCCAGGGCTTTGGAGCGGCAGAAAACCGGGGAAGAAACCTGCAGTACTTCGAACACACGGCAGGGGAACGGGCGGTGAACGACCTCTTTGATGGAATTGACCTCGGCTGGTCAAGAGTCCCGGGTGCCTCGGAGGTCGAAAAACTGGTGGAGGAAGTCTCCGACGCGTTCAACCCTCTGAACCCCGAACAGAGTATTCCGGGTCTTCTGAAAATCTCCACCGCGCTTGATCTCCTGAGCGGGAGCCCCTGGATCGAATGGAAAAATCAAGAGGTGCGGAATGTGATTCTTGGGTGCGCAGGAGTCGCCCTCGAGGCGACTGCATCCCATTTTTCGGCATCTCCCGGGGATTCCATCGATATTACCATTGTTGCCCTCAACCGCTCATCAACACCCCTTCGCATCACCGGAGCCCGGTTTCCCTTTGCAATGAACGAGGCGGTGATGGATTCCCTCCTTCCGCCGAACGTCCCGGTTCGAATCGGCCGGAGAATCCGTGTCCCGGACTCCCAACCCTTTTCACAACCCTACTGGTTGGTGAAGGAACCCGGCGGAGCATGGTATGATGTTGATCATCAGCCGTTGATCGGAAAACCCGAGAATCCGCCGGTCACGGCCACGGTGGCGTTGGCCACGGGAGAGCAAACGATGCGTGTGGACGTTCCTCTCCGCTTCAAGTGGGTGGATCCGGTGCAAGGTCAGCAAGATCGGCCGTTTGTCGTTGTGCCGCCGGTCGGTCTGAAGATCCATGAGCCGGTGTACATCTTCACGGATTCGGAAGAGAAGCAGGTGCGGGTTGTTGTAACAAGAACCGGAAGCGGTTCCGGCGGCGTTGTACGGCTGGAGACTCCCAGGGGATGGTCTGTGTCGCCTCGCTCACATCGCTTCCGTCTGGAGAACAGAGACGACGAAACAACCGTCTCGTTTTCCGTCCGTCCGGGGCCTGATGCGGCGACTGGAAAGGTCCGCGCCGTTGCGGACCTCGACGGAAAAATCGTTTCCCTCCGAATGACCACGATCCGCTATCCTCATGTTACCCCCCAGGTTCTGTTGGAGGATGCTTCAGCGAAACTCGTGCGGATACCCATGGCCGCAAAACCCGGAGGGTCTGTCGGTTACATCGCCGGACCGGGGGATGATATTCCTGCGGCGCTGACGCAATTGGGATATTCCGTGAGCATGTTGACCGACGATGACCTTGAGGGCGCCAATCTTTCGGGATTTGACGCCATCATCGCGGGGGTGAGGGCTTACAATACGCGGACCAAGCTTAAGGCCGTGCAGGAGAGGCTGATGGATTATGTTCTGAACGGGGGTCGGTACGTTGTTCAGTACGTTACAAACCAGCGAGGCGAAGCGGAGAACCTGGGACCGTTTCCGTTCAATGTTTCGCGCGACCGCGTCACGGTTGAAGAGGCCCCCGTGCGTTTTCTTCGCCCTGACCATCCGCTCCTCACGGTTCCTAATCGAATCACGCCGAAGGATTTCGATGGCTGGGTTCAGGAGCGCGGGTTGTATTTTGCCGACCGCTGGGACGCACAGTATGAAACCGTGTTGGAAAGCAACGATCCCGGTGAACGCCCGAAAGCCGGCGGACTGCTGTTCGCACGCTTTGGGAAGGGATCGTATGTCTACACAGGATACTCCTTCTTTCGTCAGCTTCCTGCAGGCGTACCCGGCGCGTACCGGCTCCTCGTCAATCTTGTCACGCGGAACTGAGTTGTGAATCCTTCGCCGACGGACTCATCCGGTCGAACCGGCCAACAGGCTGACGAGCCGCCGCCGTTTTTGGGCTCGTGGGGGCGCGTCTACACTGCCGTGCTTGGATTCCTTGCTTTGCTCATTGTCCTGATGCTTCTTTTTATGCAAACGTTTTCATGACCTCCGCCGACTGGATTGTTCTTGTCCTGACGCTTGCCTCGATCGTCTCGTACGGCGTGTACAAGGGACGAGGAAGCGGAACGATGAAGGGCTACTTCCTGGCCGACCGGCAAATGCGCTGGTACACTGTTGCTCTGTCCATCATGGCCACGCAGGCAAGTGCGATCACCTTCACTTCCACGCCGGGGCAGGCGTTTGTTGATGGGATGCGATTCGTCCAGTTCTATTTCGGACTTCCGATCGCGATGGTGATTCTTGCCATGACCGCCGTCCCGATTTTTCACCGGATGAATGTGTACACGGCGTACGAGTATCTTGAAACACGATTCGATGCAAAGACGCGGACGCTGGTCAGTGTCATCTTTCTCATTTCCCGAGGTCTCGCCGCGGGAATGACCATTTATGCCCCATCGATCATTCTGTCGGTCATGCTTGGGATCGATGTGCGGTTGACCTCCACGATCATCGGGGGGGCCATCATCGTCTACACGACGACGGGCGGAGTGAAAGCGGTGACCTGGACGGACTTTCAGCAACTGTTGATTATCATGGCCGGCATGATGATTGCCTTCGCCATGACGATCATGTTGCTCCCGGAAGACATCTCGTTCACAGACGCCCTCTCGGTTGCAGGCGGAATGGGGAAACTCAATGTCATCGACTTCTCCTTCGACCTGAGCAACCGTTACAATTTTTGGTCGGGAATCATTGGGGGGGCGTTCGTTGCCCTTGCGTATTTTGGGACAGACCAGTCGCAGGTTCAGAGATATCTCACGGGGTCGTCGGTCGCTCAGAGCCGCCTGGGATTGATGTTCAACGGAATCGCCAAAGTGCCCATGCAGTTTTTCATCTTGCTCATCGGTGTGATGGTGTTTGTGTTTTATCAATTCACACCGGGACCGTTATTCTTCAATCCGGTGGAGACCCAGAGGATTAAGGAAAGCCGGTATGCAGGCGAATACATGCTGTTAGAACGGCAATATGAGAACACGGTTGCGGAGACGGCAGACGCGTTACGACGGTACCTGGATGTACCGGAAGACTCCCCTGCGGAGCGAGAAGCCGCTCGGGCGGCGTTGGAAGGGCACAGGCAGGAAGCGGGTCGCCTGAGGCGGGCGGCCGAGGCATTGATCTCCGCCAACAACGGGGACACGAACGATACCAATTATGTGTTTCTCTCGTTTGTGATGCAGTATCTCCCGGCGGGGCTGGTCGGACTGATTTTTGCGTGCATCTTTGCCGCATCCATGACCTCGACCTCGGGCGAACTGAGCGCACTGGCGACGACGTCGATTGTGGATGTGTACAAACGTCACGTGAAGCCGCAGGCGCATGAAAAACACTATGTGTTCGTTTCCCGGTTGGCAATGGCGCTGTGGGGCGTCTACGGAATTCTCTTTGCCCAGGTGGCCTCCGGCCTTGGCTCACTTGTGGAAGCCGTGAACATTCTCGGGTCCCTCTTCTATGGAACGATGCTCGGCGTGTTCCTCACGGCGTTTTTCCTAAAGTTTATACGGGGGACGGCTGTCTTCTGGGGAGCTGTCATGAGCGAGGTCCTCGTGATTTCTCTCTTCTTGCTGGAAAGAAGCGATGTGCTGACAGTGGCCTGGCTGTGGTATCCGGTGATTGGATGCATGGTCGTTGTGATCGGGGCGGCGCTCATTCAGTTTGCCTTCGGTTTACGGGCAGAACAGGGGATGCAGGAATGAACAACCGCATCGACCGGATCAGAAAGGCGCTCCAGCCCGTTTCGTCAGGACTCAAACGCTTGCCGCGTTACCGGCACACCGAGTACGGGTTGATCTTGAGCTGCGCTCTCCTCGGCATTACCGTCGGATTCGCCGTTTATGTTTTTCACGCGGGCGTGTCGCTCTCCGAGAGTTTCTTCCATCGGTTCTTCGTGGCCGCGGAATCCAATCCGCTCTCCATTCTGCGATTCTTGTTCTTTCCGCTCATCACGGCGTTCGGGGGACTGCTTGTCGGCATTCTGAACCAGACGGTGTTCAAGGAAATCGGTCAGGAGAATCTTGCCGCGGTTCACCGAGCGGTCAAGGAAGAAGAAGGGGTGATCCACGAGCGGGCCTCTGCCAAGGCTATTCTGGCCGCGGCGCTGTCGATCGGCTCGGGCGGAGGGGCAGGACGCGAAGCACCGACCGTGGTCCTGGGCGCGTCCATCGGCTCCACGCTGGGCAGGATTCTCCGATTGAAGTCGGATCAACTGCGCGTGCTCTGCGGAGCAGGTACCGCGGCCGCCATCAGCGGCATCTTCAATGCTCCCCTGGCCGGAGTCCTGTTTGCCGTTGAAACGGTGGTCGGAGGTCTTTCGGTCCAGTCGTTCATTCCGCTTGTGATCTCATCGGTCATGGCCACGGCAACGTCGCGCCTTTTCCTGGGAGACAGGCCGATTTTGATAACGCCGGGACTCGTGACGATCACGCTGGAGGATTATGCGTTTCTTGCGCTGGCCGGTTTGGCGAGTGGAGGAGTCGCGATCTACTTCTTAAAGGCGTATGCGTGGAGTGCGCGGAGGGTACAACTCACGCTCTCTGGGGTGGCGCCGTACCTCAGGCCGGCCATCGGCGGCCTGGGAGCAGGGTTTCTGGTGGCTCTGCTTCCCACAATGCTGGAAACGACGTACGAGCCGGTGAACAGCGCGATTCTTGGAAGCGGCACCCTTGTGGTCGCGGTGATGACCGTATTGCTGAAACCGCTTTCGACGGCTCTGACGCTCGGAAGCGGAGGCGCGGGCGGAACGTTTGCTCCGGCCATGAAAGTGGGAGCGATGTTCGGATTTGCCTTCGGCTACGTGCTTCAATACTTCATTCCGGGAACTTCCCCCGGCGTGTACGCTCTTGTCTGTTGCGGCGCAGTGCTCGCCGGTACCTATCGCATGCCCCTCGCGGGCGGCTTGCTCCTGTTCGAGATCAGCAGGAATTACGGCCTGATTCTTCCCCTGATGTTTGTTTCGGTGTTTGCGACCTTCCTCGTTCACCGCTCCGGTATCAGGACCTTTAATCCGTCGGTCTCACGATAAGCCGCCACGCGTTCGGCGCTCTCGCAATGACGGCATTTTCCGGCTCGGATTCTCGCTCCATCCGTCGGGAGCCCAACAAACAAAAAGGCGGCCTCACAGCCGCCTTCCGTTGTTGACCGATGGGTCGTTCTGCTATTTCATCGCTTTCCACTGCTGGTGCAGTTTCTCGAACGCCCTCACCATGTCTTGCTGGAAATCGGGGAGCGAGTTGATATCCCGCGCCCGAATGAGCTTCAGCGCCTCATCGCCGGTCGCAAGAGCCTCCGCGTATTTTCCTTCCTTTGCAAGGATCTCGGCTTTTGTTCGAAGGTTGAAGAAGTTCTTGTCGAGCGCAAGAGAGCGATCCACCCACTCATGGGCTTCCTTGAGATACAGGCCATGGTCGAGGGCATATCTGGCGGCGCCGTGCAAAATGCCGGAGTTTCCGACGGAGGCCTGGAGTTTTGACAGAAGATTAAACTCGACCGTGAACGGAATGCGCACCTTGTCCCACGCAAGGATCACTGTCGCCGATGTCGGTGTCAGATCGGCGAAGCTGAACGACATCCATTCTTCGTGAGGGCCCGCAAGGGGCTTCACCGTCACTTTCAGCGTGTCGTATTCCGGCTGGTACACGGTGCCCCAGTTGCGTACTTCCGAATTGAAGATGAGAGTCCAGTCGGATGCGCCGGGGACGGCCAGAAATCTGTACGTTCCCGCCCGCAATCGTTTGCCGCCAATCGTTACATCGTCACTGAAGGTGAAGAGGGTAGGTTCGTTCGCGCCGGCGCGCCAGACCTCACCATAGGGCAACAGTGCGCCCGAGCCCTTCGGTCCGAAAATCGTGCGCCCCTTGACGCCGGGACGGTGGTAGAAGATGGAAACTTTGCTCAGTCCGATCATCTGCTCCACTCTCGCGCCCTGGCTGATGCGCGGGACGCGCAAGTCTTGAAGCTCCGGTGCCTGGGGCGTTTGAGCGGAGAGGGTCGCGACGCCGCCGGCCAGCAGTGCCGCTCCACACAAAACAGCGATTCGTTTCATTTGATGCCTCCGGTGAGTTGAATGGTTATTGTGGAAGTCCTTTTTTGGCCACCGTTTCCATGACCTCGCAGAACCGGTCGAGTTCGCTCAGGGTCGTGTAGACATTGGGGGTGATGCGAAGACCGCGGAATTCCTCGTGTACGATGGGAACGGTGAAGAGTTTATGGCGGTTCATCAGATACGCGGCCAATTCAACGGGATCCGTACCGACGATCTCGACGTTGGCAATCCCGCAGGACTGATTGCTGTCGAATGACGTATTGAATCTCACGTTCGGCAAATCCTTGAGCCTGTTCATCCAGTAGCGTGAGAGGTAGCGCAGCCGCGCTTCCTTGCGTTTTCCCCCGATTCCTTCGTGAAACAGAATGGCCTCGCCGATCGCCAGGTGCATCGCAGCGGAATGGGTCCCTATTTCCTCAAATTTCCGGATGTCGGTCTTCTGCTTCTTGTCTGCCGCCATGAGGGGCCAGATCTTCCCGATCTTGTCCTTCCGCACGTATAACATTCCCGTGCCTTTGGGGGCAAACAGCCATTTGTGCAAACTGGTTCCGAAATAATCACAATGGAGATCGCTGTGCTTGAAGTCGAAATGGGCAAACGAATGTGCCCCGTCGACAATGACGTCAATACCCTTTGCGCGCGCCAGGTCGCAGATAGCCTTGACGGGTGTGATCTGACCCGTAATGTTGATCATATGCGATATCAGAATGAGGCGGGTCTTTGACGTGATGCCGCGTTCGACGGCATCAGTGATTTGATCGATGCTCGCGGGTGCCAGGGGCACCTTCACGAGCTTGAGCTGAAGGCCCTCGCGTTGTTCGCGCTGACGAAAAGTCGTAAGCATGCGCGGATAGTCCTGGGTCGTGGAAAGAATCTCGTCCCCGCTTTTCAGGTCCATTCCCATCTGCACAATCTCGAGGGACTCCGATGCGTTGCGCGTGATGGCGATTTCCTCCGGGTCGCATCCGAACAGACGGGCCAATCCGGACCGTATGGTCTCCACCTGCGGTTCAAGAATCTGCCACATCGTATAGGCCGTGGCATCTTCCTGCTGCCAGGTATAGCGGACAAACGCTTCGGTGACGATTCGGGGCGAAGGGGAGACGCCGCCGTTGTTCAGATTCGTGATGCCACGCGTCACCGTGAAGGCCTTCTGAATTTCGAACCAGAAGTCCTCGTTCATGGCCGCTTCCTCAGGCGACAGATGCGCGACACTGCGGGCGGCCGCATGAACATCCTCGAGGAGCGAAGCGACCGTTGCCGATGTCAGCGCCGCGAGACCCAGACCTCTGCCCGCAGCGGCGAGGAATCCCCTGCGGTCCATTGGCTCGGCGGAGAGAGTTGAAAGCATACGAACCTCCTAAGGTTTGGTGACGATTTCGCCCTCAGTGGCGATTCCCGATGTGCCGGGTACCTTGATGACGCCTCCGGCCTCCTTTGCTTCACGAACGATCCTGCGCACGTCGGCAAGAAGCTTACGGGCATCAAACACTATGCCGTCCTTGACTGTGTACTTCACGCCCCCGACCCGCACCGGTTCATTGGCCTCATTGAGCTTCAGCGCTCCGGTGCCGTAGAGGACTTTGAGATTCTTCAGAGGATTCTCCTCCACGATCACGAAATCGGCCAGCTTGCCCGGTTCAATACTCCCGATCTCCTTATCCATTCCGAGAGCCTCGGCTCCGTTGAGTGTTGCCGAGCGGATGACCTCGAGCGGATGAAAACCCGCTTCGCGCAAAAGCTCCAGCTCGCGGATATATCCGAAGCCGTAGATCTTGTAAATGTATCCCGCGTCAGAACCGGTGGTCACACGCCCTCCCCGGTTCTTGTACTCGTTCACGAACCGCATCCAAATCCGGTAGTTCTCCTTCCACGCCACCTCGTCTTCGGTTGTCCAATAAAACCAGTAGGAACCATGGGCGTTTCTGTTGGGTTTGAAGAACTCCCAGAGGGAGGGGAGGGTGTAAGCGTCGTGCCACTCCGCCCGGTACTCGCGCATCAGGTCCCGACTGGCCTCATAGATGGTGAAGGTGGGATCGATGGTGAAGTCCAGAGCAAGCAATTCCTGCATGACCTCGTTCCACCTCGGACTTCCCGGCGGAGCCGCCTGCTTCCAAAGTCTGCCTGCCTCGGCAAACCGGTGCTGTTCGTCGCTGTAATTGTATTCCCCCGGGTAGTCCTGCACGGTTCGTTCGGTGAACAACGCCTCAGGCAGTCCGTACCAGTGCTCCATGGTGGTGAGGCCTGCACGCGCCGTTTGCAAAGCGTTCATGCGCGCGACGCCAAGCTGTGCATGATGGCAAGCGGTACGGAGGCCCTGTTTTTTTGCCTCATCAAGCGCTGCGGTGAAGATATCGGGCCGCGCGCCGAAGAACTTGATGCCGTCGGCGCCCTTCGAGGCGATCTCGCGCACCCATGCCCTGGCCTGATCGGGCGTCGTGATGGGTCCCCGGTGTCCTGAGCCGAAGACGACATAGGCCTTTATTCTCGGAGCGGTAATCTCGTTGCGCGCACTTTTCTGCTTGTGCTCCAGCATCCAGTCGAGTCCGTTCCCACTGCCGGGGTCACGAATCGTTGTGATGCCGTGCCCCATCCAGAGCTTGAAGACGTACTCCGCAGGGGTACCCTGCTGAACACCCCCGACATGGCCGTGCATATCCACAAATCCGGGCAAAAGATACATTCCGCCGCAGTCGAGTTCCCTGTCACCGGCCTCAAGCCTCGGCCTTCGGGTCGAATCCAAGGGCAGGCCCGGCACCCCCACAGAGCGTATGGCGACAATACGGTTTTTTTCCACGATCACATCCATCGGGCCCACAGGAGGCGCGCCGGTCCCGTCGATGACAATCACGCCACGAATGGTCAGCCGATTGAACGGTCCTTCACCTTCGGCACGAGGAGGCGCCTTGGGAACGGTACGGCGTTCTTGCGCTCCAAGAAAAGAGAGCGGAAGGAAAAGGAAGAGGAACAGAAGAAATAGAATGGTTCGGGACATGTGAGATTCCTTGTGTGAAAAGCTCAGAGATGATGAAGCTCCTTCCAGTGGGGAGCAAGCATCGAGTACACGATCAGATCGACAAAATGATCGTAGAGCCACTCCGCGTCGCGGAGAACGGCTTCTTTCACGAAACCAAGCCTTTCAGCAATTGCCTGACTCCTGGAATTGCCGGTGGCACAACGGATTTCTATCCGGTGAAGCCGGAGCGACGTGAAGGCATACGTCACCAGAGCACGGCAGGAATCGGTCATGATGCCCTTGCCCTGGTGATCCTCCGAGAGCCAGTATCCGATCATGGCCGCCCGGTTGGGCCAATCGATTCGGTGCATACTGATGACCCCGCACAGTTCTCTGCGCCACCAGATGCCGAGCGTGAGAGCTTCCTTGCGATCGTTCTGTGCTCCTGTGGCTCGGATGAAGTCGAGGCTGTTTTCAACCGTCCGTTGTGCATCGAGCCAGGGAAGCCACTTCCGCAAATACGAGCGGTTCGCTTCGATGCGGCGGTAAAGCTCCGGAGCGTCGCGGTCCTTGAACGGCCGCAATTCGATATCGGGAGCGGGAGAGAGCATGACGCCCGGGCTCCTCGGGCCGTCTTCACTCCAGGACCATCAACCGGAGAAACGACGGATTGATGGGTGTACGGTACACCCGTTGCCGGGTGGCCTGATAATCTGATTCGCGTGCACTATAGATGTCGAGGAACTTTCCGGGATTTCTGTCGACCAGAGGAAACCATGAGCTCTGGATCTGCACCATGATCCGATGACCTTTCTTGAACGTATGGAAGGCATCCTGAAGGACGAACGAAACCTTGGTCAGCGTGTCGGGAATGAAGGATTCCGGATTGGCAAGGCTGTTGCGGAATTTTCCGCGCAGGACATCGCCGCGCACGAGCATCTGGTAACCTCCGAATTTTACCTTGAAGGGATACGCGGCGGGATCAGGGGTGTCGTTGGGGAAGACGTCGATCACTTTCACGATCCAGTCACAGTCCGACCCCGATGTGGAAACAATCAAATCCGCCGCGATCGGACCCGCAATGGTCAGATCTTCTTCCAGAGGTTCTGTCGCGTACACGAGCACGTCGGGCCGCCGCGCGGCAAACCGTTGGTCTTCCAACATGAAGGCGGGATTGTACCACCGCGTGATCTCGTCGGTGTACGGTACGGGCTTGGCAGGATCATTCCAGTATTCATCGTATTCATCCATTCCGGGTTCGGGACGGGTGAAGGAAAGACGGCCGTTTTCCCGAAGGTACAATTGGCGAACGCGGGCGTTCTTTGGGGGCCAGCTGTCGAACCGGCGCCAACGATTCGCTCCGGTTTCAAACACGGTCGCTTCGGCAAGGGAGGGTTTCGCTTTCCCGCGCAGATGGTGCTCGAAGAAAGGGAGCTCCAGACTGTCCGCAAAGAAATCCGATAGGTTCATTCCGAACTTGATCGGACCCAGCGAATCCACGGCATTGGCCGCCCACCATCCATGTGCCCACGGCCCCATGACGAGCATGTTTTCGTGGTTCCTGTTCTTTTGCTCGATGTTCTGATACAGGTTGAGCGCACCATAGAGGTTTTCCGCATCGAACCATCCTCCAACCACAAGGGTCGCGGGCCTGAGGTTCTTCACATGAGGAAACACGTCTCTCGCCTCCCAAAATGCATCCCATTTTCCGTGCTTCATGATGTCGTTCCAGAACGCGACGCTGTCTTTCAGATACAACTTGTTGGCATTGGGAAGCGGACCGAGATCCATGTAAAACTGGTATCCATCCGGTGTACCGGGATCGAAAGGACGGAAATCCCTTGTTGTGGGGGTAGGCCTCGGCCAACCGAAGCGGACATAGAAATCAAAGGCATGGGACACCAGAAAAGCGCCGTTGTGGAAAAAATCGTCGCCGGCCATCCACTTTGAAACGGGAGCCTGAGGAGAAGTGGCCTTGACCGCGGGGTGCGCATCGATCGTGGCCATGGTCGTATAGAAGCCAGGGTACGAAATCCCCTTCACGCCCACACGTCCGTTGTTGTTGGGGATGTTCTTGACCAACCAATCCACCGTGTCATACGTATCGGTGGTTTCGTCGATGTCCTTGTTGCTCTTCTTGTTCGGAATGTACGGCCTCACATTCACGAACTCCCCACCCGACATAAATCGTCCGCGGACATCCTGATATGCCATAATATAGTTGCGCTCGAAGTACTTCCGCTGAAGATTGCTCAGGAAACGAAGATAATTCTCCGGACCATACGGCCCGACACTGTACGGCGTCCGCGTCAGCATGATCGGATGCTGTTCGGA
This sequence comes from Bacteroidia bacterium, assembly GCA_022180565.1. Classification (GTDB taxonomy): domain Bacteria; phylum Bacteroidota; class Ignavibacteria; order UBA10030; family UBA10030; genus JACQPU01. Next base: position 63,383 of record BQML01000019.1, on the reverse strand, counting down.
ATTGTCCTTGGGAACATAGACAACGGTGAACAGCTCAACACCGTCTCTCATGACGATCCGATGTTCCTGTTTGACGTAATGCTCACGGACAAAGAGGGAATCCTGTCCGAGGACAGGGACAAGGATGATGCCGAGAAGGAGAAGGACAGAAAGTGAACGTCGCATGGTGGTTTGCCTTGATTAGTCGAGAACAAGCAGTTTGAGGGATGAACGCGTTGCCCCGCCGGAATATACCCGTTGGATCGTGGGTCGAAAGTCCGCCGCAGAAGCCTTGTAGATATCCATGAATATTCCCGGATTCCGGTCGATAAGAGGAAACCAGGTGCTCTGGACCTGCACCATGATCCTGTGACCCTTCCTGAAGCGATGGAATTTATCGGGGATGTTGTAAACAATCTTGGTGATCTCGCCGGGTTTCATGGGTTCCGGGTTCTGCAGGCTGTTGCGGAACTTGCTCCGCATCACCTCTGCTCCGATGAGCATCTGGAAGTGCCCCATCCTCACGCCCGCCGGATTGGGCTCAGGGTCGGGAGCGTCACCCGGAAACACATCAATCAGCTTTACGATCCAGTCACAATCCGTGCCTGACGTCGAAGCGTGGAGGGTCACCTCGATCGGTCCCGCGATTGTGATGTCCCGATCAAGAATGTCGGACTCGTAGACCAGCACATCCGGCCTCGTCGACGCGAACCGCTGGTCTTCGACCATGAACAGATGGCCCATACGCGTCGTGGTCACGGCGGTAAAGGGAACGGGCTTTGCGGGATCGCTCACGTACTCACGGAAAGGGGCGGACGATGACGTCGGAGGAGAAAAGGATGCCGCACCGTTGGAATGAAGATAGAGCGTCCTTGGGGTTGCTTCGCGCGGCGGCCAGGCGGAGAACGACCTCCACTCGTTGCCGCCCGTCATGAATGCCCAGGTCTCCGGAAGCTCCGGTGTCGTAGTATCCTTCAGGAGAGAGCGGAAGAACCTCATCTCGATGTTTTCTCTGTACCAGAGACTTGTCTTGCTGTCGAAGCGGGCATATCCGAGCGTGTCGCCGTCCATTCGGGCCCATCCGCCGTGGAGCCATGGGCCCCAGACGATGATGTTGAACGCGTCGGGGTTCCGAGATTCGATCGAGCGGTAAATGTTCGCGGCACCCCAGGGATCCTCGGAATCAAACCATCCGGCAACGGTCATGACGGCCGGCTTCACGCGGTTCATGTGCTGGGGTACATTGCGTGATTGCCAGTACTCGTCATACGTCCCGTGCTTCATAAACTCCGTCCATGTCGGCACTGAACCTTGAAAGTACTTGTCTTCAACGTTCGAGAGCGGACCGAGTTCCAGAAAAAATCTGTAGCCGTCCGGCGTTCCGTAATCGAATCCGCGTTGCCTGTTCACGGCAGCTTCGCGGTTCGAACGCGACGGAGCAGTGCCCGCAAGCCATCCGAACGCGTGGGCAAGGAAGAACGCACCGTTATGGTGAAAATCGTCTCCGATGAACGTGTCGCCCATGGGCGCCTGAGGAGAGACGGCTTTCAGCGCGGGATGGGAATCCACAAGGCTCAACGCGGCAAGGAATCCGGGGTACGAAATGCCCCAAATGCCGACACGGCCGTTATGATGCCGAACGTTGGCTAACAGCCACTCAATCGTGTCGTACGTGTCGGTCGAATGATCGGTGTCTTGCTTGCTTTTCTTCCCGGTTTTGATCGGAGCATGGTACACATAGCGGCCTTCCGACATGAACTTGCCGCGGATATCCTGATGGACGAAGATGTATCCGTCGCGGTCGAAAAGCTTCGAGGGACCGAGCGTTGCCCGGTACTTGTCGGCCCCGTACGGGCCCACACTGTACGGCGTCCGCATCATCATGATCGGATATTGTTTGCTCGTATCTTTCGGGATGTACACGGCCGTGAAGAGTTTCACCCCATCGCGCATGGGAATCCTATATTCATACTTCGTATAGTACTGTCGGACATCGAAGTCGCCCTGCGCCTGAACATGGTGGGGCAGGAGAACTATCGTAAGCAGAATCACAACGAACAAGTTTCGTTTCATCCTTATTCCTTCTTATCGTCTTTGAGGTGAGAAATCACCCTCCAGTCTCCATCTCCATTCTTCACTTCCCCTTCATCATCTCTTCCCGCACGGCCCTGAACTCTGTTCCCGGTTTCCATTCCGGCCAGCTTTGGTCCGTCGCAACACGGTGTCCGACTCTGAACAAGAGGCGGAAATCTTCCACGGCGCCGGTGAGATCCCAATCAGGTTTGATCTCATCGGAGGGTTTGTGGTAATCATTTGTTGTGTATTCTTCTCTCTTCTGCTCGCCATATCCCTCCGGTTTGCCGATGTATTCCGTACCGGAATCCGTGTAGAGAGCAGGCACACCTTTCTTGGCAAACTCAAAATGATCTGACCGATAGAAATATCCTTTCTCGGGTTCAGGATCGTCTTTTAAGACCCGTCCCTGAGCGGCTGCCTCGGACTGGAGGATATTTTCGAGGGTTGTATTTCCCGATCCCACGACGACGATATCCCGCGTCCTTCCCCACTGGTTCATTCCGTCGATGTTGATGTTGGCAAGGGTTTTTGCCAGGGGGTAGAGAGGATTCTCAGCGTAGTACTTGGCTCCCAGCAATCCCTGCTCTTCGGCAGTGACGGCCAGAAACAGAACGGAACGTTTCGGGGGAGACGGAAGCTTCGTAAAGGCTTCGGCGATTTCCAGCATGCCCGCCGTGCCCGAAGCGTTGTCCAGAGCACCGTTGAAAATCTGATCTCCGGCGCGGGTCTCGTCCTTTCCGAGATGATCCCAATGGGCCGTGTAGATGACATACTGGTCTTTCAGAACGGGATCGGATCCTTCGAGCAGCGCCAGGACATTCTTCGAAAGGACCTCCCGCATGGTCGTACGCGCATGGAACGTCATCCTCGCATTCAGCATCACCGGTCTGAAACCGGGCTTGAGGGCTTCTTTCTTCAGATCGTCAAAGTTCTTGCCTGCCGAGGAGAACAGTTCGCGCGCAACATCGGTGGTAACCCATGCTTCGATGGCCACGCGCTGCAGCGGACCTCTGTTCGGAGAGCCAATGTCGAAGTTTTCGGTTCCCCAACTGCCGGACACCACCTCGAACGGGTAGCCGGCAGGGCCGGTTTCGTGAATGATGATTGCCGCAGCCGCTCCCTTCTGCGACGCAATCTCATACTTGTACGTCCATCGACCGTAGTACGTCATGGCATTGCCCTTGAACATCTTTGGATCCAGCCGGCCGGGATCGGACGGGTCGGGAACGGGGGGGTCGTTGATGAGCATGAGGATCGTTTTGCCGCGGACGTCGACGTCTTTATAATCATCCCAGCCGTACTCAGGGGCCACCACGCCGTATCCGACGAACACGATGTCGGAGTTTTTCACGGATACGGTGGGCGTAAACCGACGCGAGACAGCAACATAATCCTCCAGCGGCTTCAGGTTCTTTCGCTTGCCTCCGGCGACGTAGGACGCCGTCGTGCGCGTGGTGAAACCGAGGAGCGGTACCTCCTGAATGAAACTGCTGTCCGGATTGCCCGGCTTCAATCCCATCCGTTGAAACTGCTCGATGAGGTAGGCTACGGTCAATTCCTCTCCTTTGCCGCCGGGAGCGCGGCCTTCGAATTCATCGGAGGAAAGCGTCTTGATGTGGCCGAGGAGATCTTCCGGGGTGATGGAGTTGAGGGCCGGAGTGATGTTCCCGTCGGGGGTGCCGCAGGAAAGCAACACAAAGGCGAAAGCAACAATGATGCGATATCGGGTCATGATTCCTCCGAATTCATTCAATGGTGTACGTCAGGACACGCGCTCAACAATGGTGGCGATACCCTGGCCGACGCCGATGCACATGGTGGCGAGCCCGTAGCGGATCTGCCGACGTTTCATGGAGTGAAGCAATGTGGTCATGATGCGCGCGCCGCTGCAGCCGAGGGGGTGGCCCAGGGCGATGGCACCGCCGTGCGGATTGACAATCGCGGGGTCGAGATCGAGTTCCCGGATGACGGCAAGTGACTGCGCGGCAAATGCCTCGTTCAGCTCAACCAGACCAATATCCTTCAGGCTCAGTCCGGCTTTTTTCAGCGCCATCCGCGTTGCAGGAACAGGTCCAATTCCCATGATTCTCGGGTCCACTCCCGCAATACCCGTGGCGACGATTCTGGCCAGCGGGGAAAATCCGAGGGACCGTGCGCGATGTTCGCTCATCAAGACAAGTGCTGCCGCGCCGTCGTTGAGTGATGAGGAATTCCCCGCCGTCACGGTTCCTCCCTTGCGAAATGCCGGCGCCAGGGCGGCCAGTTTTTCCAGGCTCGTATCCGGCCGGGGACCATCGTCCTGCCGCACGACAACAGGATCCCCTTTTCGGCGGGGGATCTCGACCGGAACGATCTCTGCATCGAAGATCCCGCTTTCCTGCGCGCGAACCGCCCTCCGGTGGCTTTCCAACGCAAAGGCGTCCTGGTCCTCTCTGCGTATCTTCCATTGTTCAGCAATATTCTCCGCCGTTTCGCCCATCGATTCAAGCGGAAACATCTTCTCCATCCGGGGGTTGGGAAATCGCCATCCGAGGGCCGTGTCATACGCGATGAGGTTCCCATAGAGAGGTCCGTCCGAAACGTTCTTCGGAATGGAGTACGGCGCGCGGCTCATGCTCTCAGCACCACCCGCGATGAGAATCTCGTGGTCACCGCTCCAGATGGCCCGGGCGGCCTGATTGATGGCATCGAGGCTCGATCCGCATAACCTGTTGACGGTTGTTGCCGGTACACTGGAAGGGAATCCTGCAAGCAAGGCTGCCATCCGGCCAAGATTTCTGTTGTCTTCCCCTGCCTGGTTCGCACATCCCCACAGCACATCTTCAATGAGGGCCGGGTCCAGCTGAATTCGCCTGACGAGGCTTTGCAGAACATGCGCGCTCAAATCGTCGACACGAACGTCCTTAAGCGAACCCCCGTACTTTCCCACGGGTGTTCTCAGAGCATCGACAATGACGGCTTCTCGGCGGTCTGACGGAGGCATAGAGTCAGGATCTTGGGGGAAAGGAACGGACGTACTCATCAAGCGAAAACCGGTGATTCCGGGAAAAAAAGAGATAGGCGGCCAGAGCCAGAAGAACGATGTTCTCGCCGATCTTCAGCCAGCCGATCCTGTCGGCAGACGGGGCTTGGGTGAAACATCCGCACGAAATGTCAAGGTCCCTCAACAGGGCGGACGCCACCGCAAAGGTGAAAACGATAAGCAGTGAGCCGATAAGCAGGGAACTTCCGCGGAGGAGAATGCCGAACGCGAGAGCAAGGCCGCACAGCAGTTCTACCCAGGGAAGCACCGTCGCAAGAACCATGGCCGGGGTTCCGGTAACAATCCGGTAATCGGAGATACTGCGGGCAAACGCAGCAGGATCGGCAATCTTGTCGATGCTGATAACGACGAACAAGACACCGAGGAACACGCGTGCCGTCAGAAGATTGTACTCATTGGAGAGAATTCTGATCATTGCATCGACTTCGTTATCGGAAGGTTTCTTGCCTGCCACTCGTTCCATCCGCCAAAGAAGATCTGAACGTTTTGAAAACCCGCTTCCCTCAGCCGCGCCGCAAGCCCGATGCTGGAATTGCATTGGACCCCGTCACAATAGGTAACCAGCACTTTGTCGCGGGGGAGCGAATCGATCTGGCTCTCCCGCTTCTCGAACTCGCCCAGCGGAATGTTGATCGCATTCGGTATATGGCCCATCGCAAACTCGAATGGATGCCGGGCGTCGATGAAGAGTGCTCGGCCGGATTCATACAATTCCCGGGCCTCGTCCACATGGATGATCGTCGAAGGCGAACCCGGACGAGAAACCGCTGATTCCTGGGAGTACCCCTCCGCAAACAAGCCCTTGCGCATGATCCCGGTATAGACGAATCCGAAGACCGAAGCGGAGAGCGCTATGATCGCGGCTTCCCGGAGACCCGCGTGCCAACGTGTCATGGACGGCTGACTCCAACGAGGCTCACACGAACGGGGACGAGGCTCTGATTCTTGCTGTCGGTTTCGACGTACACGGTTTCCATAACATACCCGGGCTTTGCGGGCTGAACGGTGAACATGAGGGAGAGCGTATCCTGTGGCGCTACCACTTTCTTATCATACGACGCACGGATGTCCTTGCTGGGCGAACGAATCCCCTTGATCGTCAGCCGCCGGCCCGAAATGTTTTTCAGTACATATCTCTGCTGTGCCGCGCTCCCCACCGGAACATCGCTGAACCAGACAAGCGAAGAGTTCCCGACAGGGGCCAGTTCCTCGACAATCTCGGCAGAAAGCGTCACCGAGACATATTGATTCTCCTGATCGTTGGTTTCAATGAACACATGCTTTGTTGCCCTTCCGCGGAATCCCGAAGAATTGAATTCAACCTCGAGCATATCCGTTTTTCCGGGAGGAATTTCACCCTCCGGCTGGCGAACGGTCGTGCATCCGCACGAGGTGCTGATCCGGATGATCTTAAGGGCCGACGAACCGGCATTCTTCAGGGGAATCGTTGCCTTGACGATTTGGCCATTATAGATCCTTCCAAGATCGATTTCCCGTTCCGCAAGGGCGAGCTTTGCCTGGGGAAACGCCGTTCGAGTAGAGGTCAAAACGGTGAGGGCGACAGCCGCAACGCGTAGGAACGTGTTCATCATCGTACTTCCCCTCTACGGTGTTGTCTTCTCCGGTTTCGCAAGATTCATTGATTTCGTGGTGGCATGGAGGAGCTTCACGTGGCCTTGAGTTCTTGGACCGTTGCTTCTATTGACGAGGGGGCATCGACATCTTTTGATAGCCCGTCGGGATTGAGAACAATTCGTCGGCGAGTCGGCTCTTCTCAATCTTTGTGGCTTCCATGCGCATTTCCCCCGAACCGTCAGCGGGACGCGTAATCATTCTTAACGGAAAAAACCCCTTCTGCACCAACTCTTCCTCGATTCTCTTCATGACGGGGGATGACGATCTGGCGGGAAAACCGGCTTGCAGAAATCTTCCCAGGCCTTTCGTTACCCATACCTCCGTTTCGCCTTCCGCCTGCCGAATCACGGCCTGTTCACAGGCATAGCCGAGGATTGTTTCCTTCTTCCCGGTCATCCTGAAATCCGTCGGAAGGTTTTCAGGTCCGTCGGAACCCATATCCATCGGCATCTCCATATACATCCTCGCCGCCGGCATGACCATCGTGATGCTCTTAACACCAACGTCCATGAGAATAACAACCTGCATCTCACCTTCCTGGGCTTCGAGCCTGATCTTGTTTCCCTTGGTCAGATACTTGATCGACTGCACATTCTCCTGGCCCGTCACGCGGAAGGTGACCGATCCTTCAAAATCCTGACCCACGGCAACCGAGAATGCCAGCACGGCAACGGCAAGCATAGGATGATTCATGATCCCTCCTGTGGTTTTTTGTTCCACCACTCGCCCGTCATGGCCATTTGGCGCAAAAGAGGCGCCACGCGGTACCGGTCCTCACCGAGATCTTTCTGAAGGGCCACGAGCACGGCCTCAACTTGCCTGAGGCCTATGGCCTCCGCCCACTCGATGGGTCCATGGGGATAATTCACGCCGAGCGTCATTGCAGTATCAAGCTCGGCAGGGGTTGAGACGCCTTCCTGAAGAGCGAAGCAGGCCTCATTGATGATCTGGCAGACGACGCGGGGGAGAACCATGCCCACCCGGTCTTCGACGAATTCACAGGTCTTGCCGAGGGACGCGAAGAACCTCCGTACAACCTCCATGGTCTCAACGGGTGTGTAAACCGTCGGAGCGACCTCGATCACGCTCCCCGCGGAAAACGAGGGGAGGACACTGCATCCGGACAGGCGATGGCGGTGATTGATCCATGTTGCCTGCTCGGAGGCCGAGACGGTCACCGAGGAACTGATAATGGCGGCGGTGGGGGGAAGGGCTCTGTCGAGTTTCTGAAGATTCTTCTTCTTGCGTTCGAGGTCGGTATTCGTCAGTTCCAGGGCGAGGCTTGTTCCTGCCGGGACGATCGCCGATCGTCGGTACACGGTGTCCCTCTTGCGGTCCTCATTCCACTGAACAACGACAGTGTAGCCATGGGAGGATCCCAATTCAGCATATTCCTCCACCAGCGGCGACTCGCCGGTGATGTATACGGCCGCCTTCTTCTTAACGGTTGAGGTCTTTGAGGCGGATGGAGCCATGATTCCGCGGAATCGTCCTATTTCGTGTTGTCGTTGTAGGTGTAGAATCCCGCCCCTGTTTTCTTGCCGAGCCTGCCTGCGTCAACCATTTGCTTCTGGATGGGGTGGGGGCGGTAGCGCGGCTCGCCGAAAAACTGGTCGTACATGGACTGCGTTACGGCAAAATTGACGTCGATGCCGATCAAATCCATCAACTCGAACGGGCCCATGGCAAATCCGGCCCCCTGTTTCAAAATCCGATCGATCTGCTCGTGCGTCGCTACCTGCTCGCCAAGAAGGCGCAGAGCTTCGCCGTAGAAAGGCCGGGCGACGCGGTTGACGATGAATCCCGGTGTATCACGGACCAGCACGGGTTGTTTGCCAATGTCATGGAGGAAGGATCTCGCAAAGGCAACAGTACTCTCCGATGTGGCCCGCGTCCGCACGATCTCGACAAGCTTCATGATATGAGCAGGATTAAAGAAATGCAGACCGATGCCGCGTTCGGGCTTGCGGAGAACCGAGGTAATGGCGGTGACGGACAGAGAGGAAGTGTTCGTTGCCAGAACAGTCGATGTTTTCGTGTGGGTTTCGAGATGTTTGAAGAGGTCTTTTTTGACCCGGAGATCCTCAATGATCGCTTCGACCACCAACTCGCATGCATGGAAGTCAGAGAGATTGGTCCTTGGGTGAATCCGCGTGACGATGGATGAAACCTCATCGGCTGGGACTTTCCCTTTTGCCACGCCCTGCTTCAGGTCGGTTTTGATCCGCTCCAATGCCTGGCGGAGAACAGTATCGTTGACGTCGTAGAGGATGACGTCGAGTCCGGAACGGGCCGCCGCCAGGGCGATGCCGGCGCCCATCGTTCCTGCACCGACGACTCCAACATGCTTGATCATGAGAGGCAAACCCTCACGGATGGTCTGGGGAAACGACGGCGGACTTGATCACTGACCCCGGAACCGTGCCGGACGTTTCTCCAGAAACGCCGTCACGCCCTCCCGGTGATCTTCCGTGCCCGACGCAATCTCCTGAATCACAGCCTCATACTCCAGCAGGGTATCGAGATCGGATGAGAGAGCCTTGTTGAGTGTTCGCTTGATCAGTCCGATGGCCTTCGTGGGAGCCTTCGCGAGCCGGTCGGCAAGCTCCATGGTTGCCGCCTCGAGCTCGGCTGCGGGGACAACCTTGTTCACGAGCCCGACTCGTTCGGCTTCCGCGGCCGAAATATCCTGGCCAAGGGCGGCATATTCAAAGGCTCGCGCCATGCCCACAAGTCTCGGAAGGAACCAGTGCGATCCAGAGTCCGGCACGAGGCCGATCCGGATGAACACTTCGATCATGCGCGCGGTATCCGCCATGATGCGCATGTCGCAGGCAAGAGCAATACTCATCCCCGCCCCCGCCGCAACACCGTTGATCATTGCCACAACCGGTTTTTCGACCGCGCGGATCTTCCGGATGAGAGGATTGTACATCGTCTCAAGAGATTGCCTGAGCGATCGTTTGTTCTCCCTGCCTGAATGTTCCTTCAGATCCTGCCCTGAGCAAAACGCCCTGTCTCCCGCGCCCCGCAGGACTACGCACCGTACGCCGGCGTCCTTTTCCAAAGCTTTCATCGCGTCATTGAGCTCTTTTTTCATCTGCTCATTGAGCGCATTGTACACATCAGGCCTGTTCAGCGTCACCGTGCACACGCCGTCTTTCGTGGAAACAAGAAGTGTCTCGTACTGACTCATCGCACGCGCGCCTCATCCATCACATCATTTTCCCTTCCACTGCGCATTCCTTTTTTCGGTAAACGCCTTCATTCCTTCCTTTTGATCCTCGCTCGCAAAAAGCAGATAGAAGTTCTTCCGCTCAAACTCCAGCCCGCCTTCGATGGTGGTATCGAATGCCTTCAGAACGGATTCTTTGGCGAGACGAACGGCAAGCGGAGGCTTCTGTGCAATGTTCTTTGCCAGGGCCTTCGCTTCCTCCAGGTAGAACTCGACGGGCATAACCTTGTTCACGAGTCCCCACTGAAGCGCCTCTTGCGCCGTGATCATCGTTCCCGTTAAGACCATTTCCATGGCTTTGACCTTCCCGACGGCACGCGTCAGACGCTGAGTTCCGCCGGCGCCCGGCATGACGCCGATGTTGATCTCCGGCTGGCCGATCCGCGCAGTTTCAGAAGCAATGACGATATCGCAGGTCATCATCAGCTCACAGCCTCCACCGAGAGCGAATCCGCTCACCGCCGCGACAATCGGCTTCTTCACTTTTCTGATTCTGTCCCAGCGTGCAAACTGATCCCGTTGAAGCATTTCCACGGCCGAGGCGTCGGACATTTCCTTGATGTCTGCTCCCGCCGCAAACGCTTTTTCATTTCCAGTGATCACAATGCACCGAATGTCCTGATCCGAATCCAGGGCCTCCAACGCCGCCACCAATTCTTCCATCAGTTTGATGTTGATGGCATTGAGGACCTCTGGGCGGTTGAGTTGCACCACCGCAAAACCTGCAGGATCCTTCGAAACCAGAATGAACTGATAGTCCATGACGGTCACGACAATTTCTTCCAAGGGCCTCTTGCGTTTATTTCTTCTTGCTTCGTGCGCGCTTTCCGGCTGTCAGTGACCGGATGGCCATATAATCCACCGGCCTCTTCTCGCTGAATGCCCTGATGCCTTCGGCGATCTCGGGAGCGCCGGTGTGCACGGTCAGCCAGTCCTTCAGATGTCCGATGGTCATCGCCCAGGAAAACTCTCGCCAGAAATTGAGCTGCTGCTTTGTGTAGCGGGTAACCTCCGGCAGTTTTCGGATCAGCTTTTCCGCCATCCTCTGCACGGCCGCATCGAGCTGATGGCGAGGAACAACTTCATTGATAAGCCCCCATTCCAAGGCCTTCCGGGCGGGCACATCTTCGCAGAGGAACAGGATTTCGCGCGCTCTCCGGTCCCCGACGATCAACGGAAGCCATTGCGTCGCTCCCGCTCCCGGAACGCTTCCGCGCGACGTTCCGACGTGCCGTATGACCACATCTTCCGCGGCGATGGCCAGGTCGCACGACATGTGCAGCTCGTTTCCGCCACCCACGGTCATTCCGTTCAGCCGCGCAATCGTCGGTTTGCCGATGTTGCGAAGCCGCTCATAGGTCTCAATGAACACCCCCATCCATTTATAGAAATCGTTCGGTCTCTCAAGAAAATCCCTCTTCCACTCTTTTATATCTGCTCCCGTGCAGAATGCCTTGTCGCCGGCGCCGGTTACAACAACCACGGCAATCCGATCGTCCCATCCTGCGTCCTGAAACGCCCTCCCGAGCTCCAGCAGGGTCTGGAAATCCAGGCAATTGTGCACTTCGGGGCGATTGATCGTGACCGTCGCGATCCAGTTCTTCTTTCTATACCGAATATTCTTGAAGCGAAGGCGGGCGGGAGACGTGCCGGAATACTTGCTCATGACGGATTATTCGCTTTTGACCTCGGCGTAGAACATGGTTACCAGGTTTCCCGCGAAGCCCATCAGATCCCGTGCCGCGGCTTTGCCCTCGGCTGAAGCCATCGACGCATCCAGCGCATCCTGGCTGTCAAAGTACATCTCGGCGATCAGATAGTGCTTGGGCTCTCCAATGGGGGCACCGGTAATGCGGGCAACTTCGAGTTTCCGGAGACCGGGCATTTTCCTGATGAGAGGCGTGTGAACCTCTTCGTAGTGTCGGTCGAACGACGATGGGTCCTCGGGAGCCCTATAGAGCGCGATGAGCTTGACCATGTTTCAATTTCAAATGACGTGATGAGAAGTAGATGATGAATATAGAAGTTGAGGGGCGGAGATGCAAGGAGTTTGGCGTCTATGCTTTTCGTTCTGTTTTTTTCTATTTTGCCACCAACATGAGAGCGCAACGAAAATCGGCGGCAAAAAAGACGATCCGACCGCATCTGGCTTCATTTGACTCACTACTGACAACAGCAGGGATCCCGCCTGAGAGATTCTTTAAAACGTTGAGGAAGGACCTCGCCGGAACCGCCGATCCCCTGCGGGCAGTCAACAACCTGCATCGCTTTCTCAGCGCGGGCTTCACCACCGCCATTTTGAACGATTTCCAGCGGTACCCCGTGCTTCAGCGCATCACCCTCGAACTGTTTTCCCAATCCCAGTATCTCGCCGACATCCTCGTTCGTGATCCCGAATTGTTCCGGTGGCTGACCGCCACCCCGGTCCTTAGGCGAACAAAGGAATCCATGGAATTTCGAAAGGAGGCCCTGGCGGCCATGGAATCCTTTTCCAGAACGGACCGGAAACTCGATGCCCTGCGGCGGTTTCGTCGGCGGGAGATTCTCCGGATCGGAGCACGGGACGTGCTGAAGGAGGCCGGCGTTGAAACGATCACGCGGGAACTCTCTGCGCTGGCGGACGCGGTGGTGGGAGCTGTGCTGGAACTCGGATGGCAGGAACTGAGGCTCCAAACGGGAGCTGACTTCGCAAACACGCTTACGGTGATCGGATTGGGAAAATTGGGTGGAGAAGAGCTGAACTTCAGTTCAGACATCGACCTCCTCTTCATTTTTGAGAGCGATGGCGAATTCCATGCCGCCCACCAGAGAATCCGGACCTTTCATGAATTCTACAACAGATTGGCGGAATTCGTGGTCCGTCGTTTGACGGAGTTCAGCGGGGAAGGGTCGCTCTACCGCGTGGACATGAGACTTCGCCCCGAGGGACGATCCGGCCCTCTGGCGATCTCCATCCCTGCCTCGCTTCGGTACTATGAGATGAGGGGAGAAACCTGGGAGCGTCAGATGCTCGTAAAAGCGCGGCCCGTTGCCGGCAGCTCCGACACGGCGCGCCGCTGGCTGGAGGCACTCAAGCCCTTCGTGTATCCAAGGACGTTTCTGCGGAACCCCCTGGAAGAATTGAGCGATATGAAAACGCGGATCGAAGAGCGTACCGACAGTGCCAATGTGAAGCTGGGGGAGGGCGGAATCAGAGACATCGAGTTCGTGGTACAGGGGCTCCAACTCCTCAAAGGGGGAGAAGACGAAAGCCTGCGGCAACGAAATACCCTCGAGGCACTCCAAGCCCTGGCAACGGCAGGAGTACTGCATTCAAAGGATGCGACATCCCTTGCGAAGGCATACCGTTTCCTCCGTCTGGTCGAGCACAGGCTTCAGTTGTTGCATGGAATGCAAACCCACATGCTCCCGCAAACGGAGGCGGAGAAAGAATTCCTTGCCCGGCGACTCGGGTTTCCGTCCGGAAGAAGTTTCTTGAAGTCTCTCACCTCGCATCGAAAGAATGTCAGGGCGATTTTCGAGGCAATCATCCGGCCGCGGCGGAAGATGAAGCGGAGAACCGCACGGCAGTTTGCCAGGGCCGCGCAGTTTTTCGAGAAGCAAAAAGCAGAGGATTATATCAAGCTGATCCTGCAGATGTTTCCGGGATCACAGGCGGCAGAACGTCGTGATGAATTGGTGCGTGTGGTCGCTGAGACGCGGGCGCCCGATTGGTCGCTTGAATCCCTTGCCCTCATTTCACAGGCGACCCCGCTCCGGCGGGCGTTCACACAGGCGTGGACCAACAAGGAACTCTTGGCTCTCCTCGCGCGTGTGGGTGCGCGCAGTCGGGCAACAGCCGCCTTGCTGGCTCGTGAACCGCTGTTTTTTGAAACGCTGGTTGGCTCGCCCGAAGAAGTCTTTGCCACGGCATGGAGTTGGCAATTCCTTCGCGCCTATGATCCGGAGAAGTTCCGCTCGTACAACGAGCACAAGCTGTTGATCCGATTCATCATGGGCCAGGAGGACATTGTCGAAACAATGAGCAGAATCTCGTTGCTTGCCGAAGATCTCCTGCGCGAGACCGCTGAGGCCACGGAGAGATTCCACGAAGGCGTTTTGCTCGCGATGGGTAAGCTTGGAGGGAGGGAGATTACTGCCGGCTCGGATCTCGATCTTGTTTTCCTCTACGACAGCAGAATCACCGAACCGTCCGATGCAGAGAAGATCGTCAAGACATTCCTCGGCCATGCAAGGTCAAGAATGAGACGTGAGATGGATTTTCGATTGAGACCCGAGGGACACAACGCGCCATTGGCGGTGGATGTAAACTATTATAGAGAATACCTTCGGACAAGGGCATCGCTCTGGGAGCGCCAATCGCTCTTGAAGGCAAGGATGCTCTTCGGAAATCCGCTGTTGGGGAGGGAGATACGTTCGATGATCGACGATGCGCTGTTTGGAGCGCCTCTTCCCTCAGGATGGGTGGAGGAGATGCGATCCATGCGTGAGCGGATAGAATCAGAGAGATCTTCCCCGCATTCCGCCGGGAACCTCAAGACCGGCAAGGGGGGATTGATGGATCTCGAATTTGCTGTTCAGCTTTTGCAGTTGCGTTTTGGGAAGAGTCATCCGGCGATCCGCTCTGAAAGTACGCACGGAGCGGTGGAGGCCATGGAAAGAATCGGATTGATTCCATCATCGCAGGCTTCCATCGTGAAAGAACATCTCGTCGTGTTGAGAACCCTCGAAACGATCATTCGACTCAACGCGGATTCAAGGGATTTCGTCCTTCCGGGAGATAAGATCAGAATGCAGGCTCTTGCGGCGGCATTGGGTTTGGGAACCCCGGCCGCCCTCCTCAAGACGGTCAAGACAATCCAGGCGCAAAACAGGGCTTTTTTTGAAGGGATTCTCAAATTCTGCGTCGCCTGAACATTCCCCTTTATGAGGGTTTGTGACTTGGAGGAAGGAAGGGGTTCCCTTAGTAAAACGCCTTTTTTTGGGCTCTCGCCGTTGACTATGAGCCAAAAAAGCATATATTACTTGTCTCGAGAAATCCGCGCACAATCCCTTTGTTTATCAAGTTGTGGCAAGTCCATGCTGCGCAGCGTGGTACGCGTGGTGTGGCTTTTTTTCGCGCCTTCTTCAGACGATGATGAAGGGGGGTGCTTCCCCGGCTCGGTCCGAGGGAGAGGATATCCTCTCGACAGGTCGGTCCATGCTGGCGCACATCAGTTGGTAGAGCAGTCCCGACAACTCTTCTTCTGTAGATGCTGGCGTAGCTCAGTTGGTAGAGCAGCTGACTTGTAATCAGCAGGTCACCAGTTCAAGTCTGGTCGCCAGCTCAAAGGGCGCGGGACGTCACCACCTTCGTTGGTTCGTTTCCCCGACGGTGCATTCAGGGGCAGGTAGCGAAGCGGTCAAACGCATCAGACTGTAAATCTGACGGCTTATGCCTTCGGAGGTTCGAATCCTTCCCTGCCCACGTAACAAGGAAAAGGGAAAAGGGAAAAGGGAAAAGGGAAAAAGGAAAAAGGAAAAAGGAAAAAGGAAAAGGGAAAGGGAAATTTTCCTTTTACCATTTTCATTTTTCCATGTTCCGCGGGAGTAACTCAGTTGGTAGAGTCACAGCCTTCCAAGCTGTTGGTCGCGGGTTCGAGTCCCGTCTCCCGCTCTTAACAGGGAAAAAGGAAAAAGGAAAAGGGAAAAAGGAAAAAGGGAAAGGGAAAAAGGAAAAAGGGAAAGGGAAATTTTCCTTTTACCATTTTCATTTTTCCATGTTCCGCTTGCGTAGCTCAGTTGGTAGAGCACGTCCTTGGTAAGGACGAGGTCACCGGTTCAATCCCGGTCGCAAGCTCTCCCTTGAGGACGAGGCCCCGGTCAGAAGTGTGAGAGTGTGGTGAAGGAAAGCCTGATCCTGCCGGCTTTGGAGGATTCACAGGGGCGGGCCGGCCCCGTAAGGGAACTTGTGTTGAAGTGAAAATCCCGGTCGCAAACCCGGCCGCGCATGAGAGGACTTCGGAGAAACGAACGTGAGAGACATTATTACGCTGGAATGCTCTTCGTGCAAGCGAAGGAACTACAGCACCACAAAGAACAAGAAGAAACACACCGGCCGCGTGGAGTTCAAGAAGTTCTGCCCGTGGTGTAACAAGCGGACCCCGCACAAGGAAACCAAGTAGCCCGGGTGGAGCGACGGCTGTCCCCGCCTGCTTCGTGAAAACGAGAAATACGCGAGTAGCTCAATTGGCAGAGCAGCGGTCTCCAAAACCGCAGGTTGGGGGTTCGAGTCCCTCCTCGCGTGCGATTTTCTCCGGCCGAAGAACAGGAACACCATGAAAGAAAAGATCCTCAATTTTTTCAGAGACATTGTCAAGGAGATGGAGAAGGTCACGTGGCCGACGAAGGAGGAACTGTACGAATCCACAAAGATCGTCATCGTCGTCACGATCCTCATCTCTCTCTTCACCTGGGTTGTGGACACCGCGCTCAGCGAAGTGCTGAAGGCAATCTTATAAAGGAAAGAATTCGTTGGACAAACGTTGGTATGTGGTAAGAACGTATTCCGGGCACGAGGCCAAGGTAAAGGCCTACCTCGAGGCCGAGGTCGCCCGGCTCGGCTTGTCGGAAAGGATCGGAAGCATCCTCATTCCGTCAGAAAAGGTGATTGAAGTAAAGGACGGCAAGAAGAAGGCCAGGGTGAAGAACTTCTTCCCCGGCTATATACTGGTTGAGGCCGTGATCGATAAGGAGACGACACACCTCATCTCGGAAGCGCCTTCCGTACTGGGATTCGTGCCGGATAAGAATAACCCTGTTCCCCTGCAGCCGGATGAGGTTCGGCGTCTCATCGGGAAAATGGAGGAAAAGGAAGAGGTGGAGATGGTGGAGGTGCCCTTCCGCGTCGGCGATCCGGTGAAGGTTGTCGAAGGGCCCTTCAACAATTTCAACGGCTTTGTTCAGGAAGTGAATCCGGAAAAGCTGAAGGTCAAGGTCATGGTGAGCATCTTCGGGCGGAAGACCCCGGTGGAACTGGACTTCGGCCAGGTGGAACTTGAAAAGTAACGGAGAACGCGAGGCATAGGCATGGCAAAAAAGGTCGTAGGATTCATCAAACTGCAAATCCCTGCTGGTCAGGCAAACCCGGCTCCTCCGGTCGGACCCGCTCTGGGCCAAAAGGGTGTGAACATCATGGAGTTCTGCAAGCAGTTTAATGCCAGAACGAAGGATCAGCAGGGTCTGATCATTCCGGTGATCATCACCGTGTTCAATGACAAGTCGTTCACGTTCATTACGAAAACACCCCCGGCGGCAACACTCCTGCTCAAGGCCGTGAAGATCGAGAAGGGATCCGGAGAACCGAATCGGACAAAGGTCGGGGTGGTGTCGAAGAAACAACTCCGGGAGATCGCGGAGATGAAGATGCCCGACCTCAACGCTTCGAGCGTCGAAGCCGCGATGTCCATGGTGGCCGGTACCGCGAGGAGCATGGGGATAACGATCGAAGAATAGATCAGCGAGAGCACGTCATGAAACGCAAGAGCAAGCGCCTGCGCGCCATTGCAAAACAAATCGAACGAAAAGCCTACTCCATTGCCGACGCCGTGAGGATTGTCAAGGAAACTGCAACGGCCAAGTTTCCGGAATCTGTTGATATTGCAGTCCGCCTTGGGGTCGACCCCAAGAAGGCCGATCAGGCTGTGCGCGGAACCGTCGCCCTCCCCCACGGCATCGGCAGGGAAGTCCGTGTGCTGGTCATCGCCAAGCCTCCGAAAGACGAAGAGGCCCGCGCCGCCGGAGCCGATCATGTAGGGTTTGCGGACTACATCGAAAAGATCAAAGGCGGGTGGACGGATGTCGATGTCATCATCGCCACGCCGGATTCGATGGGCGAGTTGGGAAAACTCGGCAAGATCCTCGGTCCGCGGGGTCTGATGCCGAATCCGAAGAGCGGTACGGTAACGATGGATGTCGGAAAAGCCGTGAAAGAAGTCAAGGCCGGTAAGATCGAGTTTCGCGTGGACAAGGCAGGAATCCTTCACGCCACGATCGGCAAGGCGAATTTTGAACCGGGAAAGCTCGCGGAGAATGTTCATTCGTTCCTGAACACTGTCGTCCGGCTGAAGCCTGCATCGGCCAAGGGAACGTACATCCGCAGCGTGTTTCTCTCGTCCACCATGGGTCCGAGTGTCGAAATCGACCGGAACGAGATCGCCGCTCACTGACATAAGTTTACGCACTCTGCAAGGTACCGTCCGGTGCCCCGGTCACGGGGGCTTCTCACCGGACAAGAAGATTCACGGAAAGGTGAAACATGAAACGTTCTGAAAAAGAGGCGATCATCGCCGAGGTGAATGAGAAAGCCTCTCGTGCCTCCGCCATGTACTTCGCCGATTTCACCGGTTTGACCGTCGCAGAAGAAACAGAACTGCGGAGGGAATTCCGGAACTCGGGTGTCGAGTACCGCGTGGTGAAGAACACGCTCGCGCGCAAGGCCCTGGAGAACGTGGCCGGCTGTGACCAGGTCGCCGACCGTCTCGCGGGTCCCACCGGAATCGCGTTTGGCTATGACGACGCGATCGTACCGGCGAAGATCATCAAGAAGTTTTCGGATCGGACCGGCAAACTGAGTCTGAAGATCGCCGTTGTGGAGAAACAGATGTTCGAGGGCTCCAGGCTCGATGAGCTTGCAAAACTGCCGTCGCGGAAGGAGCTGATCGCCGGAATCCTCGGTTCACTACAGTCGCCTATCGCTGGTATTGCAGGCGCCGTGAACGCCGTGCTCCGCGATCTGGTCAGCGTTATCGACCAGGTGGCGCAGAAGAAACAGGCGGCCTGAACGCAACTATTTTTCTTTCAAAGGAGAACACCATGTCTGTCGTCAATGAGATCGTTGAGAAAATCGAAAAACTGACGCTCCTGGAGGCTGCGGAGCTGAAGAAGGCCCTCGAGGACAAGTTCGGCGTCACGGCGGCGGCCCCGGTGGTCATGGCAGGCGCCATGCCCGCGGCCGGCGGCGGAGCGGCACCCGCCGAGGAAAAGACTGAGTTCACGGTTGAGCTGAAGTCCAGCGGTGCTCAAAAGATCAACGTGATCAAGGTGGTCCGTGCCGCAACCGGACTCGGCCTCAAGGAGGCCAAAGACCTTGTGGACGGTGCCCCGAAAGTCGTCAAGGAGGGCCTCTCCAAGGCCGACGCTGAGAAGCTGAAGAAGGAACTCGAAGAGGCAGGCGCAACCGTCGAGTTGAAGTAAAGGACGGTTCGATCGCCGGAACTTGTCGCCTTCGTACACGGTTGTACAAACGGGTTTCTCCAACAACCCGCGTGTCCAAGCCGATGATCCGCCCATGAGGCGGTCATCGGCTTACGCCGTATTCACAGGGACCCTTGAGGAATCCTCATCAACGATCGTTCCGGCATTGAACATTCCCACCAACGTTTTCTGCAGCGGTTTGAAATCAAATCAAAAGGAGTGGTTGACTTGAAGAACCAATCCAATGGAACCGGCCGGATTTCCTTCGGCCGTATTCCGTCTGTTGTCGAAATTCCCGATCTCCTGAACGTCCAGATCGATTCCTTCAACAAATTCCTCCAGGCGGATGTCCCGCCTCACCGAAGGAAAAAATTGGGCCTCCAGCAGGTGTTTGAGGCCAACTTTCCCATCACGGATGCACGCGAGAATTTCCTCCTCGAGTTTGTCGAATACTACGTGGAGAAACCCAAGTATTCCGTCGTGGAGTGTCAGGAACGAGGACTTACCTATGCTGTTCCGCTCAAAGCGAAGCTCCGGCTCTCCGCCAAGAAGGAAGACAGCAACGAATTCTCGGATACGGTCGAGCAGGAGGTCTACCTGGGGAACCTTCCCGCCATGACCTATCGCGGCACGTTCATCATCAACGGCGCCGAGAGAGTTGTGGTCAGCCAGCTCCATCGATCGCCGGGTGTGTTCTTCTCGGAATCCGTCCACCCGAATGGAACAATGATGTACTCCGCACGAATCATTCCGTTCCGCGGATCCTGGGTCGAGTTTTCGACGGACATCAACAACGTGATGTACGCTTACATCGACCTCAAGAAGAAGTTTCCGGTCACGACACTCCTGCGCGCCCTTGGATACTCTTCGGATGACGCGATTCTCGAGCTCTTCGATGTCGTGGAGGAGGTCGATACAACCAAGGTCAACCTCAAGGACTACATCGGACGAACCATTTGCAGCGATGTCTTCGACAAGAAGACGGGCGAGGTGTTCATCAACAAGGACTCCAAGCTGACCGAAGAGCACCTCAAGCAGATCAAGAAGGCCGAAATTCGCAAGATCCGGTTCCTCAAGTCCGAAGATGCCAGCGAGGTGTCGGTCATCGCCAATACGATCATGCGGGACTCGGCGCGTTCGGAAGAAGATGCCCTCGAGGCCATTTATCGTCAACTCCGTTCGGGCGACGCGCCCGATCTGGATACGGCAAAAAACCTCATCGACCGTCTGTTCTTCAATCCCAAGCGCTATGATCTTGGGGATGTTGGCCGACATAGACTGAACGCCAAGCTCGGCCTGGACATCCCGCAGGACGTGACGACGCTGACCAAAGAGGACATTATCGCCATTGTGCGGTACCTCATCGACCTCCAGCAAGGAAAGAAAGCCGTCGACGACATCGACCACCTGGGCAACCGCCGCGTCCGTACCGTGGGCGAACAGCTTGCTCAGCAGTTCAACATCGGACTCTCGCGCATGACGCGGACCATCCGGGAACGCATGAATCTGCGCGACAACGAGTCGCCGACGCCGCAGGACCTCGTCAATGCGCGGACCATCACAAGCGTCATCAATGCGTTCTTCGGTACCAACCAGCTCTCACAGTTCATGGATCAGACGAACCCGTTGGCGGAAATGACACACAAGCGGCGCGTCTCGGCGCTTGGACCGGGCGGGCTGACGCGTGAACGGGCAGGTTTTGAGGTCCGCGACGTGCACTACACCCACTACGGACGTCTCTGCCCGATCGAAACTCCGGAAGGGCCGAACATCGGATTGATCTCGTCTCTCTGCATCCATGCACGGATCAACGATTTCGGATTCATTGAAACACCCTATCGCCGGGTGAAGAACGGCAAGGTGACCGAAGAGGTCGAGTATCTGACCGCCGAACGCGAGGATGAAGTCACGATCGCGCAGGCGAATGCCCCGATCGATGAGAAGGGACGCTTCAAAGAAGACCGGGTCAAAGCTCGCTACGAGAGCGATTATCCCGTCGTAGAGCCGGAGAAAGTTCAGTACATGGACGTCGCTCCGAACCAGATCGTCAGCGCGGCCGCCGCCCTCATCCCGTTTCTGGAACATGACGATGCCAACCGCGCCCTCATGGGCTCGAACATGCAGCGCCAGGCCGTGCCGCTCCTCCAGCCGGAGGCCCCGATCGTGGGAACAGGGTTGGAGGAAAAAGTTGCAAGGGATTCCAGAACCCTGATTGTGGCTGAGCGCAACGGTGTCGTAGAGTCTGTAAGCGCCGACAGCATCATCGTTCAGTACGATATCGACGAAAACAGCACGGAAGCCATCGTCAGCTTCGACGACAAACGACGTGTGGAGTATAAGCTCACGAAATTCCTCAGAACGAATCAAGATACGTGCGTCAACCAGAAGCCCGTTGTTCGACCCGGTCAGAAGTTCAAACGGGGCGATGTGCTCGCAGACGGGTGCGCCACCGATCAGGGTGATCTGGCCCTCGGTCGGAACATTCTCGTTGCCTTTATGCCGTGGCGCGGGTATAACTTCGAGGACGCCATTATCGTCAGTGAACGCCTCGTGGCCGAGGACGTCTTTACGTCCATTCACATCGAAGAATTCGAACTGCAGGTGCGTGATACCAAGCGCGGTGAGGAAGAGCTGACGAGGGAAATCCCCAACGTGAGCGAAGAAGCTACGAAGGACCTCGACGAAAACGGCATCATCCGTGTGGGAGCCGAAGTCAATGAAGGCGACATCCTCATCGGCAAGATTACACCAAAAGGCGAAACAGACCCGACGCCGGAAGAGAAGTTGCTGAAGGCGATCTTTGGAGACAAGGCCGGCGACGTCAAGGACGCGTCGCTGAAAGCGCCTCCGGGGATGAAGGGCATTGTCATCGCGACAAAGCTTTTCAGCAGAAAGAAAAAAGATACGGAGAGCAAGAAAGAGGACAAGCGAAAGCTGGAGGCCCTCGACCGCTCGCGCAGAAAGGATGTCAAGGAACTGCAGGAAAAACTGGCCCGCAAACTCGGGGTGCTCCTCGATGGTGAGAAATCAACGGGGATCAGGGATGCGGACGGAAACGTCGTCATTCGGAGCGCCACGACGTTGAGGGAAGATACGTTCCTCGGTATGGACAACCTGGACAGTCTGGATTACAATCAGGACTGGGTAGACGACAAGCGCAAGAACGGCATCATCACGCGGATCTATGAAAACTACCGGCAGAAGCTCACCGAAATTGAGGAGCTCTACCGTCACGAAAAGAACAAAATCCAGCTCGGTGACGAACTTGCGCCGGGTATCGTTCAGCTCGCCAAGGTCTATGTTGCCAAGAAGCGAAAGCTCGCCGTGGGCGATAAGATGGCCGGACGGCATGGCAACAAGGGCGTGGTTTCCACGGTTGTCCCCGTGGAGGATATGCCTTTCCTGGCCGACGGTACTCCGGTGGATATCGTCCTGAACCCGCTCGGCGTTCCGTCCCGCATGAACCTCGGCCAATTGTTCGAGGTGGCGCTTGGTTGGGCCGGCGCGAAACTGGGTACGAAGTACGCCACGCCGATCTTTGACGGTGCGACATGGGAAGAAGTTCAGGAGGAGCTTCGGAAGGCCGGGCTGAGCGAGACCGCGAAAGCCGTTCTCTATGACGGCCGCACCGGCGAGCCGTTCGATCAGGAGGTGACCGTCGGATACCTCTATATGCTCAAACTCTCCCACCTGGTCGACGACAAAATCCACGCGCGCTCCATCGGCCCTTACTCCCTCATCACTCAACAGCCGCTCGGCGGAAAAGCGCAGTTCGGCGGCCAGCGGTTTGGTGAAATGGAGGTGTGGGCGCTCGAGGGATACGGAGCGGCACACGTTCTTCAGGAAATCCTGACCGTCAAGTCGGATGATGTCGTGGGCCGGGCCAAGGTCTATGAGGCCCTCGTAAAGGGTGAAAATCTGCCGGAACCCAATGTGCCTGAATCGTTCAACGTTCTGGTCCGTGAATTGCAGGGTCTCGGCCTTGAAGTGAAGATTGAATGACGGGAATCTCTCCCCGTCCGTCCCCCGTCCCGACGGGGAATACTCAAAGTGTCTCTTGGAGGAATTGCAATGCCTTTTCAAGCAACTGACGCAAATGCAAAGCGCGCCTTCGCACGGATGACGGTCAGTCTGGCCTCGCCGGACATGATCCTGTCGCGGTCTCACGGCGAAGTGACCAAGCCCGAGACGATCAACTACCGCTCGTTCCGTCCCGAGAAGGACGGGTTGTTCTGCGAGAAGATCTTCGGGCCGGTGCGCGATTGGGAATGTCATTGCGGAAAATACAAGAGGATCCGTTACAAGGGCATCACCTGCGACCGGTGCGGCGTGGAGGTAACGCAGAAGAGCGTCCGGCGCGAGCGGATGGGACACATCTCGCTTGCAGTGCCCGTCGTGCACATCTGGTATTTCCGCTCGCTTCCGAGCAAGATCGGCTATGTGCTCGGCCTCTCAACGAAGGAACTCGAGAAGATCATCTACTACGAGTCCTATGTGGTGATCAATCCCGGCACGACCGGCCTCGAAAAAATGGACCTCATCACGGAAGATCAGTATCTGGAGATTCTCCAAAGTCTTCCGGAGGAGAATGCCGCGCTGGATGATGCGGACCCGAAGAAGTTCATCGCCAAAATGGGCGGAGAGGCGGTAAAGGACCTGCTCCGGCGTGTGAACACCGAGGAGATCGCCGCCCAACTGCGGGAAGAAATCAGCGAAGAGACCTCGGTGCAGAAGAAAACCGAGGCTCTGAAGCGGCTCCGGGTTATCGAAGCGTTTCGCCGCAGTGAAGCTAATGCGCCGAACAAGCCCGAATGGATGGTGCTGGATGTGATCCCCGTGATCCCGCCCGAGCTTCGTCCGCTGGTGCCCCTCGAAGGCGGCCGGTTCGCTACATCGGACTTGAACGATCTGTACCGGCGCGTGATCATCCGCAACAACCGCCTGAAGAGACTGATCGAAATCAAGGCCCCCGAGGTCATTTTGCGCAACGAGAAGCGCATGCTCCAGGAGGCAGTGGATTCGCTGTTCGACAACTCGCGCCGCGTCAATGCGGTGCGAAGCGACAATAACCGCGCACTGAAGTCGCTGTCCGACATGCTGAAGGGAAAGCACGGCCGATTCCGCCAAAACCTCCTTGGCAAGCGCGTCGACTACTCGGGACGCTCGGTGATCGTCGTCGGACCGGAACTGAAACTGCATGAATGCGGCCTGCCGAAGGACATGGCCGTGGAACTCTTCAAGCCGCACATTATTCGCAAGCTCATCGAGCGCGGTCTTGTGAAGACGGTGAAGAGCGCGAAGAAGATGGTAGAAAAGAAGGGGGCGGAGGTCTGGGACATCCTTGATCACATCATCGACGGACATCCGGTTCTGTTGAACCGCGCCCCCACGCTCCACCGGCTGGGCATCCAGGCGTTTCAGCCTGTGCTGGTCGAGGGAAAGGCCATCCGCATTCACCCGATGGTCTGCACGGCGTTCAACGCAGACTTCGATGGGGACCAAATGGCGGTCCATGTCCCGCTGTCCTATGAGGCCCAGCTCGAGGCAAGAATCCTGATGCTCTCGAGTCATAACATCCTCTCGCCCGCCAACGGCGCCCCCATTGTGACGCCGACACAGGACCAGGTGCTGGGTTGCTACTACCTCACCAAGTCCCGCGAAGGCGACCGGGGTGAAGGAATGATGTTTGCCAGCCCCGCCGAGGCCCGGATTGCTTACGATCAGGGCAGGGTGGGCCTCCACGCAAGGATCAAAGTCCGCATCGACGGTAAACTGATTGAAACGACCACGGGAAGGATCATTTTTAACGAGATCGTCCCGAAAGGGCTTCCGTTCATCAATGAACTGTTGAACAAGAAGCGCCTGGTTCAAATCATCGCCACGGTCTTCCGGCGCGCGGGTACGGTGGAAACGGCTATGTTCCTCGATAATCTGAAGAACCTCGGGTTCAATTCCGCGACCCGCGGAGGCCTTTCGGTTTCCATCACCGATGTCACTATTCCCAAGGAGAAATACGACATCGTTGCGAAGGCGCAAAAGGATGTCGAAGCGGTGGAGAACCAGTACTACCGCGGGTTCATCACGAACGGAGAGCGGTACAACAAGGTCATCGATATCTGGACTCGCGCCACCAACCGTATTGCGGAGCGCCTGTTTGACGAGCTGTCACACTCCCGGGAAGGATTCAACTCGCTCTATATGATGGTGGATTCCGGGGCCCGCGGATCCAAGGAACAGGTTCGTCAGCTTGCCGGCATGCGCGGTCTGATGGCAAAACCGCAGAAAAGCCTTTCAGGAGCCACGGGAGAGCTTATTGAGAACCCGATTGTGGCGAATTTCCGTGAGGGCCTGTCGATTCTGGAATACTTCATTTCTACGCACGGCGCTCGGAAGGGCCTTGCGGACACCGCGTTGAAGACCGCCGACGCCGGATATCTGACGCGGCGGCTGATTGACGTCGCACAGGACGCAATCATCGCTGAAGATGACTGCGGGACGATCCTCGGTGTTCCCACGGGAGCACTCAAGGAAGGTGAGGATATCAAGGAACCTCTCACGGAACGCATCCTCGGCCGTGTGTCGGTGCACGATGTGGCCGATCCGATCACCGGTGAGATTCTTGTCAAAGCCGGCGAGATCATCGATGAGGACAAGGCGCAGAGGATCTCCGAGACGTCGATCGAGACCGTCGAGATCCGTTCGGTGCTCACCTGCGAAGCGAGACGCGGCATCTGCGCGAAGTGTTACGGAAGGGACCTCACGACCGGGAAGCTGGTTGCGGCCGGAACGGCCGTCGGCGTCATCGCAGCCCAGTCCATCGGCGAACCGGGCACCCAGCTCACCCTGAGAACCTTCCACACGGGCGGGACGGCAAGTCTCATCGCATCGCAGTCGCAGATTCTTTCCAAGTTCGATGGACGAGTGAAATACGACGGTTTGAAATCCATCGAAACCGGAAGCGGCGAGAACAAGCATACGGTTGTTTCGGGAAGAAGCGGTATCATTAATATTCTCGACAAGGATAACCGGATCCTCACGAAGTATGACGTCCCTTACGGCTCGACGCTGATGGTAAAGGACGGCCAGGAAGTGCAGCGCGGAGAACTCATCTACGAGTGGGATCCGTACAACGCGGTTATCATTTCCGAGCGCGGAGGAACGGTCCAGTACGTGGATCTGAAGGAAGGCGTGACTTACCGTGAGGAGCCCGATGAGCAGACCGGCCACATCCAGAAGGTCGTGATCGACAGCAAGGAACGCAATCTGATTCCTGCGATTGCCGTTGTCAACGCCAAAGGGCAGAGGGTCGCGAACTATCCGATCCCGACAAGGGCACACCTCATTGTGGATGATGGGGAACAGATCGAGGCCGGAACCGTGCTCGTCAAGATTCCGCGCGATATCGGAAAGACCAGGGATATCACCGGAGGTCTCCCCCGCGTCACGGAATTGTTCGAGGCACGGCATCCGTCCGATCCTGCCATTGTCACGGAGATTGATGGAATCGTCAAGATCGGTCAGCCGAAACGCGGTTCACGGGAAGTGTTCGTGGAAAGCCATGACGGCAAGGACAAGCGGACGTACATGATCCCGCTGGGACGTCACATTCTTGCCCAGGAGAACGACGTTGTCCGGGCCGGTGAACGCCTCTCGGCCGGAGCGATTGATCCGCATGACATCCTTCGCATCAAAGGCACCACCGCCGTGCAGGAATACCTCGTGAACGAGATCCAAGAGGTCTACCGGATGCAGGGCGTAAAAATCAATGACAAGCACATCGAGATCATCGTGCGGCAGATGATGCAGAAGGAGCGAATTGTTGATCCGGGTGACACCTCGTACCTTGAAGGAGACAATGTTGACAAGGGACGCCTGTACGACGAGAACGACAATGTGCGTGGCAAGGTGGTCGTCGTCAACAAGGGCGATTCGAAGTTTAAGACCGGCCAGTTGCTGACGAAGAAGCAGGCCCGCGAGGTGAACGCGGACCTGAAGAAAAAGGGCAAGAAACCCGCGGAGGTCCGCGATGCCCTGCCGGCAACGTCGGAGCCGATTTTGCTTGGAATCACGCAGGCTTCTCTGACCACGGACAGCTTCATTTCGGCGGCTTCGTTCCAGGAAACAACCAAAGTCCTCACCGACGCTGCTATCGAAGCGAAGATCGATCCGCTCCTCGGTCTGAAAGAAAACGTGATTATGGGGCACCTGATTCCGGCCGGAACAGGCCAAAAGCAATACCGTGACCTCCTGGTGACGTTAAAAGATGTGGAAACCCCGGCGACCGTGGAAACGGAGACAGATGAGACGGCAGAAACGGGAGATGATGGAGAACAGAAGAAAAAGAAGCGGAAAACCCGTGTAGCCGCATCCTGATCGGTCTTCAATCATGTGACCAAGCCTCCACCCCGAACCCAAGGGGTGGGGGCTTGTTGTTTGTTTTTGACCTGGCTACCGTTGACAATGTGATGGAAATACCGTACCTTTATAAGCTGTTTCAGCATTTTTTCACGATTTGAACGGAGTTGCTTCAGAGTGCCGACAATCAACCAGCTTGTGCGGAAAAGCCGTGAGCGCGTACGGTGGAAGAGTAAGTCTCCCGCGCTTGAATCATGCCCTCAGAAACGGGGCGTGTGCACGCGGGTGTACACGACAACGCCGAAAAAGCCGAATTCCGCACTGAGGAAGGTGGCAAAGGTTCGCTTGACCAATAGCGAAGAGGTCATTGCTTACATTCCGGGAGAGGGACACAATCTTCAGGAACACTCGCTCGTGATGATTCGGGGAGGAAGAGTTAAGGATCTGCCGGGTGTCCGGTACCACATCATCCGCGGAACGTTGGATACGCAAGGTGTCCAAGACCGAAAGCAGGGAAGATCGAAGTACGGAGCAAAGAAACCCAAGGCCGCAAACTAACTTATGAGAAAGAAGCGAGCAGGGAAACGTTACACCGAGCCTGATCCGAAGTATCAGGATATTCTGGTCTCCCGGTTCATCAACTCGCTGTTGAAGCGGGGAAAGAAGCATTTGGCGCGCCGGATCCTGTATTCGGCCCTCGATGTCATTGAGGAACGAACCAAAACCAAATCCATCGATGTGTTCCGGAAAGCTGTGAACAATGTTTCCCCGCTGTTGGAAGTTCGGGCACGCAGGGTTGGTGGTGCTACCTATCAAGTACCCACAGAAGTTCGCCCCGAGCGGCGAACCGCTCTTGCTATCCGTTGGCTGATCACGAACGCCCAGGAACGCTCGGAAAAATCCATGTCGCAAAAGCTCGCTGCAGAGCTGATCGCGGCGGCCGCCGGAGAAGGCGGAGCGGTAAAGAAGAAGGAAGATGTTCATCGGATGGCGGAGGCCAACAAAGCCTTCGCGCACTTCCGGTGGTAATCGCAGTTCAACCCTTCAGCGGCATCTTACAACAACTGATCATGACGAGGCGGGGACCGGCAGTACCGTGTCCCCAACGTGAAGGAAGTTATGCCTAGAGAATATCCATTGGATCGTACGAGAAACATCGGCATCATGGCTCACATCGATGCCGGGAAAACCACGACGACGGAACGCATTCTGTTCTACACGGGCGTCCTCCATCGCATGGGTGAAGTGCACGACGGCGCGGCGACCATGGATTGGATGGAACAGGAAAAGGAACGCGGGATCACGATTACGAGCGCCGCAACGACGTGCTTCTGGCGGGACCATCGGATTAATATCATCGATACCCCGGGCCACGTCGATTTTACGATCGAAGTCGAACGGTCCCTGCGCGTTCTCGACGGCGCAGTCGCCCTCTTCTGCTCGGTCGGCGGTGTGGAGCCCCAGTCGGAAACCGTCTGGCGTCAGGCAGATAAGTACGGCGTACCCCGCGTAGCGTTCGTGAACAAGATGGATCGAGCGGGAGCAGACTTCCTGGGCGTCGTTCAAATGATGAAGGACCGCCTCGGAGCAAACGCCGTCCCCGTACAGCTCCCGGTCGGCGAAGGGGACATGTTTGCCGGGATCATCGATCTCATCACGATGAAAGCCCGGATGTACCACGAAGGAAATCAGGGGACCACGTGGGATGAGATTGATATTCCGGATTCGCTTAAGGCGCGTGCGAATGAATATCGCCAGAAGATGCTCGAAGCCGTGGCCGATGAGGATGATACCCTGCTCGAGAAGTATCTTGAAGGGAAGGAGATTTCTCCCGAAGAGGTTCGCAGGGTGCTGAGGCAGGCTTGCCTCAAAGTGACCATTGTCCCGGTTCTCTGCGGGTCCTCATTCAAGAACAAGGGCGTTCAGCTCCTGCTGGATTCCATCGTCGAATTCCTCCCGTCGCCGCTCGACATCAATGGGGGTGTGGTCCATGGACACCACCCGCACCGGCACGATGACGTGATTCGCAAAGTCGACGACAAGGAAAAATTTACGGCCCTCGCGTTCAAGATCATGAGCGATCCGTTCGTGGGTCGGCTGACGTATTTCCGCGTCTACTCCGGTACCGTGGCGGCGGGTTCGTACATCTATAATGCAACAACGGAGCGCAAAGAACGCGTTGCCCGTATCCTTCGCATGCACGCCAATCACCGCGAGGAGATTACCGAAGCTCACGCCGGAGATATCGTGGCTGCGATCGGGCTGAAGAATACAAAAACGGGTGACACCCTCACGGATGAAAAGGACCCCATTATCCTTGAAAAGATGGTGTTCCCCGAACCGGTCATCGATGTTGCCATCGAGCCGCGGACCAAAGCAGACCAGGAGAAGCTTGGCGAGGCCCTGCAAAAGCTCGCGGAAGAGGATCCGACATTCCGCATTTCCTCAAACGAGGAAACCGGGCAGACAATCATCAGCGGAATGGGAGAGTTGCATCTGGAGATCATCATCGACCGGATGAAGCGCGAGTTCAAGGTCGAGGCCAATGTCGGCAAGCCGCAAGTGGCGTACAAGGAAACGATCACGAAGAAGGTCACGGCCGAAGGCAAGTTCGTCCGGCAATCCGGCGGTCGGGGTCAATACGGGCACGTGGTCATCGAACTCGAACCTAATGAAAAAGGCAAGGGATTTGAGTTTGAGAATGCCATCGTGGGCGGTGTAGTCCCGAAGGAATACATCAAACCGACCGAGGAAGGCATTGTCGAGGCCATGCGCAATGGCGTTCTTGCCGGATATCCGGTGGAGGACGTCAAGGTGAAACTGTTCGACGGATCTTTCCACGCTGTGGACTCCTCGGAGATGGCGTTCAAGATCGCCGGCTCCATGGCGTTCAAAGAGGCGGCCAGGAAAGCCGGTCCGGTGCTGCTCGAGCCGATCATGGCCGTAGAAGTGGTCACTCCCGAAGAGTATCTCGGTGACGTCATGGGAGACCTGAATTCCCGCCGCGGAAAGATCGAAGGTATGAATCCACGGAAGGATGCCCAGGTGGTGAAGGCCATGGTCCCGCTGGCCGAGATGTTCGGTTATGCCACGACCCTTCGGTCTATGACGCAAGGGCGCGCATTGTACACCATGCAGTTCTCGCATTATGAACAGACACCCAAATCGGTGTCCGAGCAAATCATTGAAAAAGTAAAGGGCAAGGAAGCGGTCGAAGCCTGATCCCAGCCAAATTCTGTTGATCCCCGTCCATTTCAAGGAGACTTCCAATGGCAAAAGAAAAATTTGATCGTAGCAAGCCGCACGTGAACATCGGGACGATCGGCCACGTCGATCACGGCAAGACGACGCTGACGGCCGCTATCACCATGGTCCTGGCAAAGAAGGGACTCTCGCAGGTCCGAACCTTTGACTCCATCGATAATGCCCCGGAAGAGCGTGCACGCGGAATTACGATTGCCACCGCCCACGTCGAGTACGCGACGGACAAGAGGCATTATGCACACGTGGACTGCCCCGGCCACGCCGACTATGTGAAGAACATGATCACGGGTGCGGCGCAGATGGATGGCGCGATTCTGGTCGTCGCGGCAACCGATGGACCGATGCCCCAGACACGCGAACATATTCTCCTTGCCCGCCAGGTCGGTGTTCCCCGGATCGTCGTGTTTATGAACAAGGTCGATGCTGTGGATGATAAGGAATTGCTGGATCTCGTGGAACTCGAACTGCGGGATCTCTTGAAGAAGTACGAGTTCCCCGGCGATGAGATTCCCATTATTCGCGGGTCCGCTCTCAAGGCCATGGAAGCAGCCCTCAGGCCGGATTCCACACCGGACGATCCTGCCTTCAAGTGTATCTTTGACCTGATGGACGCGGTGGACTCCTATGTGCCCCTGCCGCAGCGTGACGTCGACAAACCGTTCCTGATGCCGGTGGAGGACGTGTTCTCCATTACCGGTCGCGGCACCGTCGGAACCGGTCGGGTCGAGCGCGGCCGCGCCAAGGTTGGGGATGAGGTGGAAGTCATCGGGCTCGGACACCATAAGAAGACCGTCATCACCGGGGCTGAAATGTTCCGGAAGGAGCTCGATGAGGTCGTTGCCGGGGATAATGCCGGCCTGCTCCTGCGCGGGATCGAGAAGAACGAACTCGAGCGCGGCATGGTCATCGCGAAACCGGGATCGATTACACCGCACAAGAAGTTCACGGCACAGGTCTATGTTCTGACCAAGGAAGAAGGCGGGCGCCATACACCGTTTCTCAACGGCTACCGGCCGCAGTTCTACTTCCGTACCACAGACGTGACCGGCGTGGTGAGTCTGCCGAGCGGCGTCGAAATGGTGATGCCGGGCGATAATGTGGATTCCATGACCGTCGAGTTGATCACCCCCATCGCCATGGAAGAAGGCCTTCGCTTTGCAGTCCGCGAAGGCGGCCGCACGGTGGGTGCCGGCGTCGTGACCAAAATCATCGAGTAATACCTGTCCCGCCCTTCGTCACCATGAAGTGGCGGGACGTGTTGTTTCAAGAGGAATAATCCAGTGGCCGGTCAACGAATTCGAATCAAGCTGAAATCCTACGATCATAACCTGATCGACAAGTCGGCAGAAAAGATCATCAAAACGGTGAAGTCCACCGGAGCAGTCGTGTCCGGACCGATTCCCCTGCCGACCAAACGGAGCGTCTACACAGTGAACCGGTCGCCTCACGTGGACAAGAAGTCGCGGGAGCAGTTTGAAACGAGATCCCACAAGAGGCTGATCGACATTCTGAACTCCACAAACAAAACGGTGGACTCCCTGATGAAACTCGAGCTTCCCGCCGGCGTGGACGTTGAGATCAAAGTGTAGAGCCGGTTCAGGCGGATCACGGTAAGCCCGCGACAACGGGCAAAGGAGCGAGAACGTGAGCGGTATCTTAGGAAAAAAACTGGGCATGACAAGCCTTTTCGATGACAACGGTCAGGCAATCCCCTGCACCGTCATCGAGGCCGGTCCTTGCACCATCACGCAGGTGAAGACGAAGGAAAAGGACGGTTATGATGCTGTCCAGCTCGGCTTCGACGAAAAGAAGGAACGGCTGGTGAACAAGCCGCTCAAAGGGCATTTTGCCCGCGGAGGAGTCAAGCCGATGCGTCTGCTGCGCGAGTTCCGGAACTTTAACGGGACGGAGCTGAAGCCCGGAACGGAAATCCGCGTAGATCTCTTCCATCAGGGGGATGTTGTCAGCGTCACCGGCAAATCGAAGGGAAGGGGATTCCAGGGTGTCGTGAAACGGCACCATTTTGGAGGCGTCGGCATGACGACGCACGGCCAGTCTGATCGTGTCCGCGCCCCGGGCTCGATCGGCTCGAGCTCGTTTCCCTCGCGCGTGTTCAAAGGAATGCGAATGGCGGGACGGATGGGGCACGAGAGAGTCACCGTGAGAAATCTGACGGTGGTCAAAGTCGTTCCCGAATCGAATCTGCTCATTGTGAAAGGTTCGGTTCCCGGGCCTGTGAATAGTTATCTGGAAATTGTCAAGGAAGGCTGAGTGTCGGCCGGAGGGAAGAATCCCCGGCCGCAATCTCGGCGGAGACTAGTCCAATGCAAATCGAGGTTCTGAAAAGAGACGGTTCCCCAAGTGGCGAGAAAGTGACGCTCGACCCTGCGATCTTCGGCGTCACTCCGAACGACCACGCCATCTATATGGCGGTTCGTTCCTATATGGCCAACCAACGCCAGGGAACACACAAGGTGAAGCCGCGAAACGAGGTGCGGGGCGGCGGCAAGAAGCCGTATCGCCAGAAGAAAACAGGCCGCGCACGGGCCGGAACTACCCGCTCGCCGCTTTGGGTTGGTGGGGGATCGATCTTTGGCCCCAAGCCCCATGACTATGCGGTAAAAGTGCCTGCAAAACTGCGGCGCCTCGCGCGCCTCTCGGCGCTCAGCCTGAAGGCCAAGGCGGAGGCGATCAAGATTGTCGAGGACTTCACGTTTGATCAGCCGAAGACACGGGAAATGGCCGGCGTTCTCAAAGCACTTTCTCTCCACGGGACGAAGACGCTCTTCTTAACACCGTCGAAGAACGACGTTTTGCTGAGGTCGGGACGAAATATACCTGCGTTAAGTATTCGCGAGGCGGCCAATGCGTCGACGTACGATATCGTCAATCACAAGACGCTCGTACTGCAAAAGAGCGCCCTGAAATCCCTTGAAGCATCCCTGAGGAAGGCGGGCAAGGAATCATGACGACAACCATCCTTCGACGGCCGCTTCTGACAGAAAAGATCACGGCACTCCAGGATCGCCGCCAGTACGCATTCGAAGTGGAGGCCGAGGCCAATAAGGTCGATATTGCGCGGGCCGTGGAAAAGAAATTCAACGTCACGGTCCTGAGCGTGCGAACCATGCGGGTGAAAGGAAAGAGAAAGACCCAGCTCACGCGCCGCGGCCGCTTTCAGGGACGGACACGATTGTGGAAGAAAGCCCTCGTCACGCTGAAAGAGGGCGACAAGATCGATTATCTCGAGAACGTCTAGGAATACAAGAGCATCGCCATGGCCATCAGAAAACTCAGACCGATGACGCCGGGAACGAGGTTCGCCTCGGTTTCGACGTTTGAGGAGATCACCAAGGAGAAGCCGGAGAAATCCCTCCTGAGGCCGTTGAAGAAGTCCGGAGGTCGGAACAACCTTGGGCGCATCACCTCGCGGCATCGCGGGGGCGGACACAAGCGGCGGTACAGAGTAATTGATTTCAAGCGCGAGAAGCACGGAATCCCCGCCACGGTGACAGCGATTGAATACGATCCAAACCGTTCTGCAAGAATTGCTCTGCTGACGTACGCGGACGGTGAGAAGAGGTACATTCTTGCTCCCGACGGGCTCAAGGTCGGAGCGAAAGTGATGTCGGGGCCCGACGGCGAAGTCGAAACGGGGAACGCCATTCCGCTGAAGTCCGTACCGGTCGGCACATTCGTTCATAACGTCGAGTTGAGACCGGGAAAAGGAGGGCAGATGGGGCGGAGCGCGGGGAACTCGCTCCAACTGATGGCAAAAGAGGGCGACCTTGCGACCCTGAAACTCCCCTCGGGTGAGGTGCGGAAGGTTCGCGCGGACTGCTATGCGACGATCGGCGTCGTCGGGAACGCCGATCATGAGAACATCAGCTACGGGAAAGCAGGCCGCTTTCGGTGGCTGGGAATTCGCCCGCAAACGCGCGGGATGGCTATGAACCCGGTTGACCATCCGATGGGCGGAGGAGAGGGCAGGTCGAAGTCCGGCGGCGGCTGGCAGCACCCGGAATCGCCCTGGGGGCAATACGCCAAGGGTCTCAAGACGCGCCGAAAACGTCTGCACTCCACAAAACTGATTGTCAAACGACGCAAGTAATTGAGGAGATCATGAGCCGTTCGCTCAAGAAGGGTCCATATATAGACGAAAAGCTGGCAAAGCGCGTGGAGGCGCTGAACAAAGCGAACCAGAAGAAGGTGCTCAAGACCTGGGCCCGCGATTGCACCGTGATTCCCGAATTCGTCGGACACACGTTTGCCGTGCATAATGGAAACAAGTTCATTCCCGTCTATGTCACGGAGGCCATGGTGGGTCACAAGCTCGGCGAGTTCGCACCGACGAGGCTGTTTCGCGGACACCCGGGAATCAAATCGGAAAAAACGACAACGCCCGCGTAAGGAAAAAGTTGCATGGAAGCACGAGCAATCAATCGATATGTCGGCACATCGCCCCGAAAAATGCGATTGGTCATCGACCTCATTCGCGGGCGCGGCGTTGAGGATGCCCTGACCATTCTGCACTTCCAGCCAAAGCATGCCGCACGCACGGCGGAACATACGTTGCGGTCTGCTATCTCGAATTTTCAGAATAAGGATGAGGGCGGGCGAGTGGATCTGGGAGAGTTGTACGTCAAAACGGCTTTTGTCGACGGCGGGCCGACGCTGAAGCGCATCAGCCCGGCGCCGATGGGGCGGGCCTACCGGATCCGAAAGCGCTCAAACCACATCACGATTGTCGTAGCACGGCGTGAGGCCAGAACGCCGGCCCCCGCGCCGAAAAAAGCCGCCGCGCCGGAAGCGTCTGTTGCCGCAGAACCCGGAAAGAAGGCAACGAGGACTGCGGCAAAAACAAAGCCGAAAACCAAAAAGGCTGAAAAAGCCTGAACGGAGGATCGCTTGGGTCAAAAAACCAATCCGCTGGGATTTCGCCTCGGGATCACGCGTACCTGGGATTCCAACTGGTACGACGAGCGAGGATTCAAAGAAAAACTGCAGGAAGATCTCATGGTGCGGAACTATGTCCGCAACCGCCTCAAGAAAGCGGGGATCTCCAGAATTCAGATCGAGCGCACGGCAAAACGCGCCGTGATCACCATCCATACCTCGCGGCCCGGCATTGTCATCGGCAAGAGCGGAAAAGAGATTGCCCAGTTGGAGGAAGAACTCAAAAAGATCACGTCAAAGGATGTCAAGATTCTCATCAATGAGATCAAGCGGCCGGAGCTGGATGCGCACCTTGTGGCTGAAACGATCGCAGGACAACTCGAAGGCAGAATCTCCTTCCGCCGCGCCATGAAGCAAGCGATCACCGCGGCCATGCGCATGGGCGCCGAGGGTGTCAGAGTGATGACCGCCGGACGACTCGGCGGCTCCGACATCGCACGGACGGAACAATACAAGGAAGGCCGGATTCCTCTGCAAACGATTAGAGCCGACATCGATTATGCCACAGCGACCGCGAGGACAATCTACGGGGCGATCGGTGTCAAAGTATGGATCTGCAAGGGCGAAATTCTTGGCCCGGCCCGGTAAACTGAAGAGGAGCAATGCTGTATGTTGATGCCCAAACGAGTGAAGTTTCGCAAGGCCCAACGAGGACGGATGACAGGAAAAGCCACCCGCGGCGCCAGCGTGGCGTTCGGAGATTACGGACTGAAAGCTCTTGAGCCAGGGTGGATCACCCAGAGGCAAATCGAGGCCTCGCGGGTTGCGCTCACCCGCATGATGAAGCGGGAGGGCAAGGTCTGGATCAGGATCTTTCCGGACAAGCCCGTAACGAAGAAGCCGGCGGAAACGCGCATGGGGTCTGGAAAGGGAATTCCGGAGTTCTGGGTCTCGGTCGTGAAACCCGGTCGTGTGTTGTTTGAACTCGGCGGCGTCACGAAGTCGGTCGCCGAAGAAGCCCTGAGACTTGCAGCGCACAAATTGCCGATCAAAACAAAGTTCGTCACACGCGTTGATCTCGAAGGGTAGATCATCATGAAGCCACTGGAAATCCGTCAGTTGTCTGACGAAGAACTGAAAAAACGCATCAAGGAGAACGAGGAAAGCCTCGCGGGTCTGCGGTTCCAGCAGGTGCTGAGTCAACTCGAGAACCCCATGAGCATCCGTCATCTCCGGAAGGATATTGCGCGTATGAAAACCATTCTCCGGGAGCGGGAGCTCCAGAAGGCCGCGGCGGAGACAGCAGGAGCCAATACGAAATGACAACGGAATCCATGACGCCGGCAGAAAAGATGCCGGAGCGGGGACGGCGGAAAGTCAGGGTGGGCACAGTGGTGAGTAACAAGATGCAGAAGAGCATTGTGGTGGCCATTGAGAGAAAGGTACCGCACCCCCTCTACAAGAAATACTTTCGACGGACCGCCAAGCTGATGGCCCACGACGAAAAACGCGAGGCCGGCATTGGAGACCTGGTGCGCATCGCCGAAACGAGACCCCTGAGCAAGCGAAAGCGGTGGAGACTCGTAGAAATCATTCAAAAAGCGAAATAGGCCCGGAACGCAAGGAGTAGCAGAAAATGATTCAGGAAGAAACAAATCTTGTTGTTGCGGATAACTCCGGAGCCAAGAAGATCCGGTGTATCCGGGTCCTGGGAGGGCACGACAAACGGTATGCTACCCTCGGTGATCTGATCGTCGTCTCCGTCAAGAGCGCCATCCCGGGCGCACCGGTTAAGAAAGGGGATGTGTCGCGAGCGGTGGTCGTCCGCACGAAGAAGGAAGTCAGAAGAAAGGACGGGTCGTACATCCGGTTCGATGAGAATGCCGCCGTCCTTCTGAACCAACAAGGGGAGCCGCGCGGGACGCGGATTTTCGGACCCGTGGCGCGGGAGCTTCGCGAACGCCAGTTCATGAAGATCATCTCGCTCGCACCGGAAGTACTGTAGGAATCAACGATGAATATTCAGAAAAACGATACGGTGAAAGTGGTTGCAGGCAATGCCCTCGGGAAGCAGGGGAAGGTGCTGAAGGTGTTCCCCGAACGATCGCGTATTATTATCGAAGGGGTGAACGTCGTGAAGAGACATTCACGCCCCTCGCAAAAGAATCCTCAGGGCGGTATCGTCCAGAAAGAGGCCCCGATTCATGTTTCGAATGTGATGGTGGTGTGTCCGAAATGCGGTAAGACAACACGGATCGGACGATCGACGGTGAAAGACGCGACAAGCGGAAAAGACAAGAAGATGCGCGTTTGCAGAAAATGTAACGAGATGTTCTAAGGTATCGGAGACGTTGATGGCGAAGGAAAAATCTGAAAAACAGCAGAAATCCAAAGACCAGCCCAAGGCGGCCGCGCCGACGCCGGCGCGTCTGTGGGTCCATTACCGCAAGGAAATTGTCGGGCAAATGATGAAGCGTTTTCGGTACAAGAGCGTCATGCAGGTGCCGCGCCTGGAGAAGATCTCGGTGAACATCGGCGTCGGCAAAGCGACTCAGGATCCGAAAATGCTCGATACGGCAGTCAAGGAGTTGGAAGCCATCACAGGACAAAAAGCCGTCGTCACGAGAGCCAAGAAGGCGATTTCAAACTTCAAGCTGCGCGAAGGCATTCCCATCGGATGTCGCGTGACGCTGAGACGGGCGCGGATGTACGAGTTTTTGGACCGGTTCATCAATGTCGCCCTTCCCCGTGTTCGCGATTTCAGAGGCGTCTCCGACAAGTCTTTCGATGGACACGGCAACTACACCGTCGGCATCAAGGAGCAGATCATCTTCCCGGAAGTCGACGTGGACAAGGTCTCCCGGATTTCAGGAATGGACATCACCTTTGTGACCACCGCGGAAACGGATCTTGAGGCTTACGAATTGCTGAAATCCCTGGGAGTACCGTTCGTAAAGCGGCAGGAGGTTCTTCAAACGCCTGGCACACAGGCATAGCACGGAGGAAGTCGTTTGGCACGTTTAGCGATGATGGTCAAGGCGAAGAAAACGCCGAAATACAAGGTCCGGAAACATAATCGCTGTAACATCTGCGGAAGGCCCCGGGCGTACTACCGGAAGTTTGGCGTCTGCCGTATCTGCCTGCGCGGACTTGCCCTCGAGGGCAAGGTTCCCGGACTGAGAAAAGCCAGCTGGTAAAACAATACGTTGGATGATAAGACAGGAGTAGAGTTCGCCGTATGCCGACCGATCCCATTGCAGATTTTTTGACGCGAATCCGTAACGCCGTCAAGGCGCGGCATCGTCGCGTGGACATCCCCGCCTCAGGCTTAAAAAAGGCGATGGCGCAGATTCTCCTTGAAGAGAAGTACATCGCAAACTTCACGGTTCTTGAGGACGGAAAACAGGGAATCCTGCGCATCAATTTGAAATACAACGAAGGGAAACCCGTGATCACCGGTCTCCGGCGCGTGAGCAAGCCGGGAATCCGTCAGTACCGCCGCACGGCCGACATGCCCCGCGTGATGGGTGGACTTGGTGTGGCGATTGTCTCGACCTCCAGAGGGGTCATGACCGACACGCGGGCCCGCAAAGAAAACGTCGGTGGCGAAGTCCTGGCATTTGTCTGGTAGTGGTTGGGTGCACCCAATATTCCAATCGCTTCATTAGAGTTTTACATCGGGAGAAGAGATCGTGTCTCGAGTAGGGAAAAAACCAATTCAAATCGTCAAAGGTGCCTCGGTCACCGTGCACAACGGGATGGTGAACGTCAAAGGTCCCAAGGGAGAACTCTCTGCCAGAATTCACCGCTCCGTCGGGCTTGAGGTGAAAGGAACCGAGGTGGTGGTGACACGCAAAAACGATGAGAAGGAAACACGCGCCGTGCACGGATTGTGGCGGGCGCTGATCCAGAACATGGTTACAGGGGTAACCGAGGGTTACTCGAAGAAACTGGAGATCGTCGGCGTCGGCTACCGGGCCGAAATGAAAGGTCGGAAGCTCCATCTGCTGTTGGGCTATTCACACCCGATTCTCTTCGGGCCGCCGGAAGGCATTAAGATTGAGACGCCGTCACAGACGAACATCACGATTTCGGGCATTGACAAACAGCTCGTGGGACTCGTGGCGGCGAAAATTCGATCCTTCCGTCCCCCCGAACCCTATAAGGGGAAGGGTGTGAAGTACGAGGGTGAATACATCCGTCGGAAAGCCGGCAAAGCCGCTGCCACTGCAGCCAAGTAATCAGTTGTGAGGAACACATGATTCTGAAGAACACACTCGAACGCCGGATGCGGCGAAAAGGCCGAATTCGCACGAAGATCCAGGGGAACACCTCGCGACCCCGGCTTGCAGTCTACCGCAGCCTGAAGCACATCTACGCGCAGATCATCGACGACGTGCAAGGACGCACGATCGTCTCGGCGTCCTCTCTTTCCAAAGACGTGCGGGATCAGATGAAAGATGCGAAATCATCGATGGAAGTGTGCCGGCTGGTTGGAATGGTTGCGGCGAAGAAGGCACTCGAACAGAACATCACGGAAGTGGTGTTTGACCGCAGTGGCTACCTGTACCACGGTCGTGTAAAAGCCGTGGCGGATGGGGCGCGTGAAGCCGGATTAAAATTCTAAAGACGGAAACGAACGTATGTCAAAGATCAAGGCAGGCGACATTGAGTTGAAGGAACGGCTCGTGCACATCAATCGCGTGGCCAAAGTGGTCAAGGGAGGCCGGCGGTTCAGTTTCAATGCCATCGTGGTGGTAGGGGACGGCAACGGGCACGTGGGAATCGGACTCGGAAAGGCAAATGAAGTCGCCGACGCCATTGCGAAGGGTGTTGAGGATGCAAAGAAGAGCGTCGTGCGGGTTCCTATCCTGCGGGGGACCATTCCGCATGAAGTCATCGGCAAATTCGGCGCAGGCAAGGTTCTCCTGAAGCCTGCTTCGCCGGGAACCGGTTGTATCGCGGGAGGCGGTGTGCGCGCGGTGCTTGAATCTGCAGGCGTACGCGATGTGCTGACAAAGCAAATGGGCTCCTCCAATCCGCACAACGTTGTGAAGGCAACCATGAAAGCCTTGCTCTCGCTTTCGGATGCTCGGAGCGTAGCACAACGGCGCGGTATGAGTCTCAAAGAACTCTTTCATCAGGAACAGACGGCATAACGATGGCGGGCAAAATCAAAATCACACAGATCAAGAGCACAATCGAACAGCTTGAGAAGGCGAAGAGGACCATCAAAGCCCTTGGCCTGGGACGGCCGAACTACTCTGTCATCAAGAACGACACCCCGCAGGTGCGCGGAATGATCAACATTGTCCGTCACCTCGTCCGGGTCGAGGAAGTGAAGTAAGGATCTGGATATGACGAACGACGTTTTGAATAACCTCCGCCCTGCGACGGGATCGAGGAAAAAGACCAAGAGAATCGGACGCGGGCAAGGTTCCGGGCATGGAAAGACGGCAACCCGCGGCCACAAGGGTGCGAAATCCCGCTCCGGTCACAAGTTCCGGCTCTGGTTTGAAGGCGGCCAAATGCCGCTCACGCGAAGACTGCCGAAATTCGGCTTTACTCCGCGCAATCGGCAGGAACCGCAGATTATCAATGTGGAGATTCTGGAGAAGCTGTTTGCAGAAAAGCGGCTCTCCAATCCGGTAACCCCCGAAACCCTGTTCAAGGCCGGAGTGATTTCTAAAAAGAACGAAAAAGTGAAGATCCTCGGAAATGGGGATCTGAAGGCAAAAGTGGAAATCTCCGCTCACGCGTTCAGCAAATCCGCCGTGAGCAAGATCGAAGCGGCGGGCGGGAAGGTGTCTGTTCTTTCATAACGCGCAAGCCCTGAAGATACTCCTCGATGAGCAAGCTGACCGAGACGTTTACGAACATTTTCAAGATTCAGGAGCTGAGGGATCGTCTGTTCTACACGGCGGTTCTGCTGGTCGTTGTGCGGATCGGCTCTCACATTACGCTTCCGGGTGTGGACGCCGTCCTGCTGGCAGACACGATTCGCCGAAGCTCCGAGAACACGCTCTTCGGACTGTATGATCTGTTTGTCGGAGGCGCGTTCAGCAACGCTGCCGTCTTTGCTCTGGGTATCATGCCGTATATCAGCGCCTCGATTGTCATCCAGCTGTTAGGCGCCGTCGTTCCGTATTTCCAGAAACTGCAAAAGGAAGGGGAGGATGGGCGGAAGAAAATTACCCAGTACACACGCTACGGCACTGTTTTGATCTCGGTCCTGCAGGCCAGCGGAGTCGTGGTGAAGCTCGTCAATACGACGACACCCGAAGGTCCGATCGTCCCGGTCGAAGTGCAGGGATTGGGATTCGCCATCAGCACGGTGATCTGTCTGACGGCGGGAACAATCTTCATGATGTGGATGGGAGAGCAAATCACGGAACGCGGGATCGGAAACGGCATCTCGTTGATCATCTTTATCGGCATCGTCGCTCGGTTTCCCACCTCGGTCATCGAAGAGTTCCGGCTCGGTCAAAACCTGATCATCGAACTCGTGCTGGTCGGCCTCATGGGCCTTGTGGTCAGCGGCGTCGTGCTTGTGACTCAAGGGACACGAAGAATCCCGGTGCAGTACGCAAAGAGAGTCGTGGGGCGAAAGGTCTACGGAGGCGTGACGCAATACATCCCGTTGAGAGTCAACACGGCAGGGGTCATGCCGATCATCTTCGCTCAGGCAATCATGTTCGTTCCGCAGATCATCTTCTCGTTCTTTCCCGAGAGTGATTTTATCAACGAGCTCAACACGAGTTGGTTCAATTATACGTCCTGGACGTACTCCATCATCTATGGATTGATGATCGTCTTCTTTACCTATTTCTACACCGCCATTGCCTTCAATCCGAAGGATGTAGCGGATAACATGAAACGGCAGGGCGGTTTTATTCCGGGCATCCGTCCGGGCTCGCATACGGCGGATTTCATCGACAACATTTTGACGAAGATTACTCTGCCCGGTTCAATCTTTCTCGCCCTGGTGGCGATTTTGCCGACCATGATGATCAAAGCCGGCGTAACCCCGAATTTCGCGTCATTCTTCGGCGGTACGAGTCTCCTGATCGTCGTGGGTGTGGCTCTTGATACGCTTCAGCAGGTGGAGTCGCACTTGCTCATGCGCCACTATGATGGATTTATGAAGAGCGGTAAGCTGCGCGGCCGGCGCGCGTAAGCTCCATGATTCTGGTGAAAACCAAGAATGAAATTGACCATATCCGTGAGAGTTCCCGCATTGTAGCGGAGGTTCTCGATCTGGTCGAAGCGATGGTGAAACCGGGCGTAACGACTGCGGAGTTGAACGAAGCCGCGGAAGATCATATCCGGTCTCGAGGCGGGTCGCCGGCCTTCAAGGGGTACGGGCCGAGGAACAATCCGTTTCCAGCCGCTCTGTGCACCTCGGTGGACTCCGAGGTCGTGCACGGGATTCCCGGACGCAGGGTCCTGAACGAAGGCGAGATCCTCTCGGTGGATGTGGGTGTCAAGAAGAACGGATTCTATGGCGACGGAGCGCGGTCCTTCCGCGTGGGCAAAGTTTCGCCGGAGAAGGAACGCTTGCTCAGGGTGACGCGGGAGGCTCTGAGCAAAGGAATCGAACAGGCAAGAGCCGGGAACCATGTTGAGGACATCTCCCACGCCATTCAGGAGCATGTGGAAGCCAATGGCTTCTCCGTGGTTCGGGACCTTGTGGGA
Organism: Bacteroidia bacterium; assembly: GCA_022180565.1. Lineage (GTDB taxonomy): Bacteria > Bacteroidota > Ignavibacteria > UBA10030 > UBA10030 > JACQPU01. The sequence continues at coordinate 19,971 of BQML01000019.1, read as the reverse complement.
CACGGGGTGGGAAAGAAGCTTCACGAAGAACCCAGCGTTCCCAATTTCGGCCGCAAGGGGCAAGGCGAGGTGCTGAAGAACGGCATGACTCTGGCCATTGAACCGATGGTGAACGCCGGAACGTGGGAAGTTCGCTTTCTGTCCGACGGATGGACCGTGGTCACGCTCGACGGAAAAGCATCGGCACACTTTGAACATACGATAGCAATCGTTAACGGAAATCCGGAGATCCTCACGCGCTGATGGCAAAACAGGGTCCCATTAAAGTCGATGGTGTTATTACTGAAACGCTTCCCAACGCGACGTTTCGGGTGAAGCTTGACAACGGCGTGGAGATCCTGGCCCATATCTCCGGAAAAATGAGAATGCATTATATCAAGATCCTTGTGGGAGACAGAGTGACGGTGGAAATGTCACCGTACGATCTGACGAAGGGTCGCATTGTGTACCGCTACAAGTGAGGTAACCCCTTATGAAAGTGCGCTCGTCCATCAAGAAATTATGCGATAACTGTAAGGTCATTCGGCGGAAGGGTACTGTACGCGTGATCTGCAAGAATCCAAAACACAAGCAACGGCAGGGATAGAGAAGAAATTCGAAATTCGAAATTCGAAATCCGAAATCGGAAATTCGAAATCCGAAATTCGAAATTCGAAATCCGAAATTCGAAATTCGAAATTCGAAGTGTGAAGTTCGAGATTTCCTGGTGACTTAACGGAGGACGTTTTGTGGCTCGTATAGCAGGCATCGATTTACCGAAAAACAAACCCGTGGAAATTGGGCTGACGTACATCTACGGCATCGGCCGGTCGACCTCGCGCGATATTCTCCAGAAGTCCGGCGTGGCGTTTGAAAAACGCGTCGCCGAGCTGAATGACGAAGAGGTCGCAAAGATCCGGTCGGTTATTCAGTCGGACTACAAGGTCGAAGGCGCGTTGAGATCGGAGGTTCAGCTGAACATCAAACGGCTGATGGACATCGGCTCCTACCGCGGCCTCCGTCACAGAAAAGGTCTGCCCGCAAGGGGCCAAAGGACCAGAACGAATGCCCGGACCAGAAAAGGCAAACGCAAGACAGTTGCCGGGAAGAAAAAAGCACTCGAGAAGAAGTAACCCTGGTTCATTGATTCGTTGATTCATTCTTTCGTTGGTTCGTTCTTTCGTTGATTCGTCTTTCGTTGATTCGTTCAAAGGAGAACCCCGTGGCAAAGCAAGCTTCAGCGCCGGTAACAAAGAAGAAGAAAAAGGTCCATGTCGATGCGAACGGCAAGGCCTTCATCAAGGCTACGTTCAATAACGTGCAGGTGACGCTGACAGATATGTACGGTAATACGATTGCCTGGTCCTCGGCCGGAAAGAACGGATTCAAGGGGTCTCGGAAAAACACGCCGTATGCGGCGCAGGTCTCCGCGGAAGCAGCAGGCAAGGAGGCCTATGAGCTCGGCCTGAGGAAGGTTGAGGTGTACATCAAAGGACCAGGCGCAGGAAGGGAGGCTGCCGTGCGCTCCCTGCAGGTGGCAGGCCTCGAAGTCACTATGATCAAGGATATTACCCCAATTCCGCACAACGGATGCCGCCCGCCAAAACGGCGCCGTGTGTAAATGAGAACGTCATCATTGTACAACAAGGAGAGGAATGGCACGATACATTGACGCCAGCTGCAAGCTTTGCCGGAGGGAACGGCAGAAGCTGTTTCTGAAAGGAACAAAATGCTATACGGAGAAGTGTCCGATTGAAAAGCGGAACTATCCTCCGGGTCAGCATGGCCAAAGCCGCAGATCCAAGATTTCGGAGTACGGGGTCCAATTGCGGGAGAAGCAGAAGGTTCGGAGGGCGTACGGACTGATGGAGAACCAGTTTCGCAACTATTTCGAGCGCGCCCTCAAGCAGACGGGGCGCACCGGCGAACAATTGGTGAAGACCCTGGAGCGCAGACTGGACAATGTGGTCTATCGCCTGGGGTTCGCGCCGTCGAGGAAGGCTGCCCGCCAGCTGGTACTGCACCGGCACTTTACGATCAACAACCAGATCGTCGATATCCCTTCCTTTCTCGTCAAGCCGGGCGATGTCATCCAGGTGCGTGAGGGAAGCCGAAAGCTGGAAGTCATCCATTCGTCGATGAAGCGGATGAAGGATACCTCGATGTTTGCCTGGCTGTCGCTGGACAAGGCCTCGATGACGGGCACGTTTCTCAACATCCCTGAGCGTGCGGACATTCCGCTCAATGCGAATGAGCAATTGATCGTCGAGTTGTATTCGAAGTAATCGAACGTTTGTTAATCGAATCATCGTCCCCTGAGGGACCGATGTGGGAGAACACATGACTATGAGTACTGCCGTGTTGCAAATGCCGGAAAAGATCGAACTGGATGACAGCAGTTCATCGCAAACCTTTGGACGTTTCATTGTACAACCGCTGGAAAAAGGATTCGGCGTCACGATCGGAAATTCTCTCCGTCGTGTACTGCTTTCCTCACTCCCCGGAACCGCCATAACGGCTATCCGGGTCGAAGGGATCCAGCACGAGTTTTCCACGATCAAAGGCGTTGTGGAAGATGTCTCGGATATTGTCCTCAATCTAAAACAGGTCCGTATCAAGCCTCTGAACAAGAAGGCCTCCCGCGTCGTCGTAAAAGTGACCGGGCCGGGCGAGCTGACCGCTGCGGATATTCAAAAGGCATCGTCGGAGATCGAGATTCTGAATCCCGATCTGCACATCGCGACGCTGAACAAGGATGCGGATTTTGAGTTTGAGCTGAGGTTGGGGAGGGGGAAAGGCTATGTGCCGGCCGAGGAGAATAAACTGCCCGACCAGCCGCTGGGCACCATCGCCATCGATTCCATTTTTACGCCGATTCGCAACGTTCGGTACCTCGTCGAACCCACCCGCGTCGGAGGACAAACGGACTTTGAGAAACTGGTGCTTGAAGTCGAGACTGACGGATCCGTTTCTCCGCGTGACGCGCTGACGCACGCCGGCAGGATTCTCCAGGATCACATCAAGCTGTTCATTACGTTTGATGCAGAACCCGAAGCAGAGAAGGTGGAGGGCGAGCAAGAGGCCGAAGTCGCCCGCATCCGTGAGAAGCTCAGAATGTCCGTCGACGAACTTGAACTCTCCGTACGGTCGCACAATTGCCTCCGTTCTGCGAACATCCGCACACTCGCGGATCTCGTGCGCCGCGACGAGGCGGAACTGCTGAAATTCCGGAACTTCGGCCGAAAATCCCTTGCGGAACTCTCCGCCATTGTGGAGGAAATGGGATTGAGCTTCGGCATGGACGTCGACCGGTATCTGAAAGACGGACACGAATAACGGGGAAGACTAAAGGACGGAAGCATGCGGCACAGGAAAGCAGGAAGGAAACTCAAGAGAACCTCCAGTCACCGAAGGGCGCTATTGTCTTCGCTGAGCACGGCATTGATCCACCATAAGCGGATCCGGACCACGACGGCGAAAGCCAAGGAGACGCGTATGGTTGTGGAGCGGTTGATCACTCGGGCCAAGCGAGCCGTCGCGCGGGAAGGGAATGGCACTGCGAAGAACGTCCATGCACGGCGCGAAGTGTTTTCTTTCCTCCGTGATCGCGCTGCGGTCTCGACATTGTTCAATGAAATTGCGCCGAAAGTTGCCGAACGACCCGGTGGGTACACCAGGGTCGTCAAGCTCGGCCAGCGTCGGGGAGACGGCGCCGACATGGCCGTCCTTGAGCTTGTGGACTACAATACCGGCCAGGAGAAGAAAGCGAAAAAGCCTGCTGAAAAGAGATCGGCTTCCTCCAGAAAAAAGACGGCGGCCACGAAATCAGAAAGCGAAGCAACGGAGCAGGAAAAGAAACAATAACACGAGGTACAACAATGATCAAGATCACTTCAGCCGAGTTCCTTCAGGGGGTAGCCGACTTGCGCCAGCTGCCCAAGCGGGAGCTGAAGGAGGTTCTGTTCATCGGACGCTCCAACGTTGGAAAGTCATCGTTGTTGAACAAGCTCTGCAACAGAAAGAATCTCGCCCGGTCGAGTGCTACGCCGGGGAAGACCCGTGAAATCAACTACTACCTGATCAACGATGATCTCTATTTCGTTGACCTTCCGGGATATGGATACGCAAAGGTTCCGGAACAAATGAGAGCCGGCTGGAAAAAGCTGATCGAGGACTTTCTGAAGCGCGGAGAGCCGATCGCTCTTGCCATGCAGCTCATCGATTCCCGCCAGGAGCCGACGCCGCTCGACCTCATGATGATGGACTGGCTGGAGTACTATGAGATTCCCTATGTGCTTGTCCTGACAAAGGCCGACAAGCTCCCCGTCAGCAAACTTGCACGGCAAATCGATGCTTACAAGGAAAGATTCAGCAGCCAACTGACGGAAGGGTGCTGTCGGGGGATCGTTCCTTTCTCCGTTGTTTCCGCGGACGGCAAAGGCGATCTGATGAAGGTCATTCAACAAAGCATCAAGGAAGGCCGCAGGGAGAAGAAAGAAGCGGTTTGAACCTGTTTCCACAGATGAACACTCCCGAAGCCCCGCAACCCCACGGGGCTTCCTCGTTTCGTTGACTCGTCCCTTCGCTGACTCGTTAACTCGTTCCTTCGTTAACTCGTTGCTTCATCAACTCCTTCCTTCGCTGACTCGTCCCTTCGTTGCTTCGTGGATCTCACCCATCTTGAAATTCCCCGAACCGAATCGTAATTTCAGCGAACATCTTCTGGACTCCCCATTGAAAACAAGACTGTTCACCCCGGGTCCCACGCCTGTACCGGAATCAATCATGCTGCGGATGGCCGAACCGATCATTCACCACCGCCATCCCGAGTTTGCCGAGCTGTTTACCAGAGTTTGCGGGAACCTCCGATACGTCTTTCAGACAAAACACGAGGTTTTCACGCTGACAAGTTCAGGAACGGGTGCCATGGAGGCTGTTGTCTGCAATATTCACTCGCCCGGCGAAACGGCCCTTTACGTCAATGGTGGAAAATTCGGGGAACGGTGGGGAGAAATCCTTCGGGCGTACGGGATCAACGCTGTTGAAGTGAAGGTCGAGTGGGGGGATTCTGTTCTTCCACGTCACATTGAAGCGGCTCTTGAAGAGCATCCCCATGCAAAAGCTGTGTATCTCACTCACAGCGAAACGTCAACCGGAGCGGCGACTGATGTCAGAGCGATTGCCAGGATTGCCGGCCGGCGGGGAGATGTTTTGACAATTGTCGACGGCATCACCGCTGTGGGGGCGATGGAATTGAGGATGGATGAATGGGGAATCGATTGCGTCGTGACGGGCTCGCAAAAGGGACTGATGATACCGCCAGGGCTGGCCTTTGTAGCCGTGAGTCCGAAAGCCTGGGAGAGGGTCAAATCGTCCCGGCTTCCCCGGTACTACTTTGACCTTCGGGCGGCGCAAAAGGCCCTTGAGGCCAACGACACCCCTTGGACTCCCGCAATCTCGCTTGTCGTAGGGCTTGATGCGGCCCTGACAATGATCCGACAGGAGGGGATCGAACGAGTGTGGGCTAGGCACGCCCGGCTGGGGACTGCCCTTCGGGCCGCGGTGCAGGCGGTCGGTCTGCAAATCCTCGCCAAAGAGCCGTCGAACGCCCTCACCGCAATTAGGATCCCAGAGTCCGTGGATTCAGGGAAGTTCTCCACTCTCCTAAAGAAAACCTATGGTATCACCGCCGCCGGGGGACAAGGACACCTCGCAGGCAGGATCGTCCGAATTTCCCATCTTGGATATTACGACGAGCTGGATATGGTTGCCGTGATCTCGGCAATCGAAATGGCACTCACCGACTGCGGCTTTGTGTTTGAGCGGGGTGCGGGTATCCGCGCTGCACAGGAATCCTTTGCCCGCCATTCCTCATGAAAATTCTTATCAGTGATCCCGTAGATAGCGTGTGTGCAGAAACGCTGCGTTCGGAAGGGTTTGAGGTCCTGGAACGGCCCGGTGCGAAGGGAAGCGAACTCGAATCGCTCATTCGTGATGTCGATGGGCTCGTGGTCCGAAGCAGTACGCAGGTGACGGCGGCTCTGCTTGGGGCCGCGCCGAAGCTGAAGGTTGTTGGGCGAGCGGGAGCGGGCGTGGATAATATCGATTGTGAGGCGGCGACCCGAAAAGGAGTGGTTGTCATGAATACGCCGGGGGGAAATACGGTTTCCACAGCCGAACATACCATGTCCATGCTGCTGGCTCTCGCACGGAATATTCCCCAAGCACATGCTTCACTGACCCGGGGCAAGTGGGAGAGAAGCCTCTTTGTCGGGACAGAACTGCAGGGGAAAACCCTTGGCATCATCGGTCTCGGAAAGATCGGCCGGGAAGTGGCGGTCCGTTCCAGGGCCTTTGGAATGACGTGCGTCGGATTCGATCCCGTCCTCTCGCCGGATATTGCGGCGAAATTCGATATTGAACCTGTCACGCTGGATCAGCTGTTTGGACGTTCAGATTTCATCACTGTGCACACGCCGCTCAATGATGAAACGCGCGCGCTGATCGGGGATGATGCCATTGCCCGCTGCAAGATCGGGGTCCGATTCGTCAATTGTGCGCGCGGCGGGATTATTAATGAGGAGGCCTTACTCCGCGGAATTGAGTCCGGTAGGGTTGCCGGGGCGGCTCTCGATGTGTTTGAAAAAGAACCCCCTGTGGGAAGCCCTCTCCTGAGCAACCCCCGCGTTATCGTTACTCCCCATCTTGGGGCCTCTACCGAAGAGGCTCAGGAAAAAGTTGCACGTCAGATTGCCGTGCAGATTTCGGACATGCTGAAAGAGCGCGGTGTGGTGGGGGCCGTGAACGCAGACGTGATCCAAATGGCGCTCCGCCAGGATATCAAGCCGTTCGTTGTTCTTGCAGAAAAGCTTGGAAGTCTGGCGACACAGCTTGGGGGCGGAACGCTGAAGAGGATTCAGGTCTCTACGGTCGGCCCTGCCTTGAACCAATCGGGTGATCTGGTGACGGCGGCGGTGTTGAAGGGAGTGCTTGCCCAGCGTCTGAATGAGCCCGTCAATCTCATCAACGCCCCCCTCATCGCGAAAGAAATGGGCGTGCAATGGTCGGAGCGTAAAGAAGCGGAGGGCGGCTCTTACACCCATTTGGTTAAGGTGGTCTACGAATCCGATCACGGATCCCGCAGCGTTGCGGGAACGGTTTTCGGGAGCGACCTCATGCGGATTGTCCAGGTCGACGGATATCATCTGGAAGCTCAACCTGAGGGCCATATGCTTTTTTACCGCAACATCGACAAGCCGGGAATGCTGGCCAGCGTGGGATCGGCGCTTGCCGTAGCAAACATCAATATAGCGGGTGCGGCGTTAGGGAGGGACAAACCCGGCCGGCAAGCAGTCACCATCATTAATATAGACAGTGCAATACCGCAGGAAATAATGGAAAAACTTGAAAGGATGGATGGCGTTTCTGAAGTCAAGTCTGTCAGGCTTTAAAAAAACTGCGATTTTTCGCTGTAATTCGTCACCAAAGAATGTGACGAAGTGTCTGCTGGTTCTGTCGATTTTTTTAGAAAAACCTTGACAAAGCAGGGGACGTCCCCTATATTTTCGTCCACATTCTTTCAACCCGAAAAGAACCGCAGCTTATTTTGAAGGAGGATACCCGCTGGGCGATTCGGAGGGGGATCGTACCTGCACCCCATAGTCCCCACAAAAACACCTTTCGACACCAGTACTCGCCTGACAGCGAGAGCGATTAGAAGCAAATACATCAATAACATTTCTACATCATGAAGGAGGTAGATATGTTTCGTAAGCTCCTCGTAGCTTTCACCGCATTGTTCCTGATGCCGGTGCTGTTGCTCGCGCAGGATGGTAAATTGCGCGGCAGAGTGACGGACAAGGAATCCGGTGAGCCTCTCATCGGCGCCAACGTGACCATCGATGGCACGAACCTCGGCGCGTCAACAGACATCAACGGTGAATACATCATCCTCAGCGTTCCTCCGGGAACGTATGCGGTGAGGGGATCGTATATCGGCTACTCGCCGGTGACGATCGCCAACGTTCGCGTTGGTGCCAACATCACAACCACGCAGGATTTCGAGCTGTCGAGCACGGCCATTGCCGTTGAGGCGGTGGAGATCGTAGCCGAACGGCCTCTGATCCAGCGGAACACGACCAACACGGTCCGTGTGACGACTCAGGAAAACATCGCTTCGCTTCCGATTCGAGGTCTCCAGAATATCGTAGCCCTTGAAGCCGGTGTTGTCGAACGCGGTGGCAACCTGTATGTCCGAGGAGGTCGGGCGGGTGAAGTCGCCTACTTCATCGATGGATCCAACACGACGAACCCGTACTTCAACTCCCAGAACGTGACGGTCATTCAGGAAGCGATTGAGGAAATGCAGGTGCAGGCGGGCGGATACACGGCCGAGTTTGGAGGAGCGAACTCAGGCCTCGTGCGCACGGTTCTGCGGACAGGCGGATCGGACTACAAGTTCTCGCTTGACATGCAGACGGACGACTTTGCGAAGCCGGGTAAAGAGTTTCTCGGAACCACTGCCCGCGGGTATCGGAACATCGTCGGTACGGCCAGCGGTCCGGTACCGGGTGTTGCCAACCTTCGTTTCTTTTTGGCCGGTCAGCACAACTACGAGCGGAACGATCAGGCAATGTTCCTCGAGCCCTTCCGATTCGATGGACTTGTGACCGATGACAAGGGATCACGCCCGGCAGGGGAGCCGCTTCCTGGCCCGGTGGAGTTTAAGAGAAACTACCTGTACAACAACTGGACGCAGAACAACCAGATGCAGGGTACGTTGCTCTACACCCTGAACCAATTCAAGTTCAAGTTTAGCGGTACTGCCGAAGAGATCCGGAATCCCAGCGGCGGACAGTGGACATCGGCTCTCCCGCTTTACTTCAATCAGAAGAGAAATGTGGATCAGAAGACCCGTCGCATGTTTGGGAATCTTCGCTTTACCCATGTCGTGAATCCGACGACCTTCTATGAGATCGGCGTGTCGTATCAGCGTCGTGAATTCCGGTCTTATGATCCCGATCTGAAGCACAACTGGCGTGCCTATCCGGACAGCGCTGCAAACGCGGCTGTCGGATACGACGGCTGGCAGAGCCGCTATGAAGGCCCGCTGGGTTACAGCACGATCTTTGACTTCAATTTTGCTCACCCGAACACTCCGAACAACTCGTACTCGAAAAACAACCAGACCGGCATCGGTGCCTCCGTCGATTTCACTTCACAGATCAACTCGAACTGGGAGTTGAAGGCCGGCGGCAGTCTTGAAACGTGGACGATGAGGTTCTGGAGCATTTCTAACATTCGTGCCCTTGCAGACTATATGGACACGGATAAGAATGGAACATGGGATCGCACCACGTTCTCCGGTCAAACCGATGACTATGCCCGCAGAGTGCTTATGATTCGCACGGGCGGTATCAATGCGATCGGATACAAATACGACAATCCGAACGAGGAGGTTGACGACGGATTCGACAAGCCCGCCAAGCCGTTCATGGCGTCGGCCTACGTCCAGAACAAGTTCGAGTACAAGGACCTGATTGTGAACTTTGGTGCCCGATACGAACTGTTCGATCCCAAGGCAACCGCCGTTCCCACGACACTCAATCCCACAACGGGGAGCTATGATTATCAGGAGCCGCCGTTTGATGCCAATCTGGCGGTCCTGCGTGAGGATCAGCTTACCGAGACTGAGCCGTACAGTGTGCTCCTGCCGCGTGTGAGCTTCTCCTTCCCGGTTACAGAAAGCACGGTCTTCTACGCCCTGTATGGAAAATACGCGCAGATGCCGTCTCTGAACAACATCTATGTGAATAATATTACGCTGTCCGGATTGTTCAATCCCCTTACGCGTGTGCCGTACAACCTTGGTGGAACGACCATCGGTTTCATGGCGAAGCCGGAACGTCTGACGCAATATGAGCTCGGTATTCGTCAGACTTTGTCTGAGAACTTTGCCATGACGATCACCGGATTCTACAAAGACACGAAGGATCAGCTCTCGATCCGCCGCGTGTACAACTCGGCCGGTGTGCCGATCACGACCTCGTATCAGAACGAGGACTTCGGAACCCAGAAAGGCGTCGAGCTGACGCTCGAACTGCGCCGAACAAACCGTCTGGCGGCGAAGGTGAACTATACGCTGTCGGATGCCCGCGGCACGGGCTCTACGCCGCGCTCCAGCCAGAATGCGGTGACAGACGAGGCATCGGCCCGCTTCCCCAACTTCATCAATCCCCTCGATTTCAACCAGACCCACAAGGGCTCGGTGATGCTCGACTATCGTTTTGCGAAAGGCGATGGTGGTCCGGTTCTGGAGGGCATGGGATTGAACTTCCTTTTGACCTTCAACAGCGGTCATAACTACACGCGGATTCAGGAGCCCCAGAATCTTGGGCAAGCCAGTCCGTGGAACATCGGGGTTCGCGCCCTGATTGACTCCCGCAGTCGCGTCCCGGTGGAACCGATCAACGCTTCAACCACGCCGTGGGTGTTCAATGTGGACATGACCTTCAACAAGGTGTTCTACCTTGAGCCGGTCAATGTCGAGATCTATGCCCGGGTGCTCAATCTGTTCAACACAAAGCATGTGCTGAACGTATTCCCGACGACGGGAACACCGTATGATGACGGCTGGTTGAAGAGCCCCTACGCTGAGCCGTACAAGGCGATTCCTCTGTATGAGGAATTCTACCGTGCCATCAATCTGGCGAACCGCTATTCCTACATGTCCCTTGGATTTGGCGGTGGACTGGGTAATCAGGCCGGTGGTGACCTGTTCGGCGCTCCGCGTGAGATCCGGCTGGGAATCAAGTTGGAATACTAACGAGAACTGCCCGCCGCGGTCCTCCTGCGGCGGGCTTTTCCTCAACAGAATTTGAAACCCAATAAGGGAGTGAACATGAAGATCACATTTGGAAGACTGATGGCGGCGGTTTTGGCGGCCGGAGTCTTTGCGGGCGTGGTTTACGCCAAGGATCCCGCAGGAAAGGGCGAGAAGCAGTCGCTCGACAAGACGGCCGGCACCCCCCTCTATGCGATTCTGAACATCAACAACCTGACGGCGTGGTTCCGCAGTGACGGCCAATCGAACCACTCGCCGCAGGCAGACAACGGATTATACTTCCCGCGCGGCACGGCAAACGTCATTTATCAGGATGGCGTGGTCTTTGGCGGGAAGGCGTATCTGGACGCCGGGTTCACCACCCCGGCCCCCAACCAACTGGTTCGTGTGGGTGGTGGCACGTACGGTGTCGGCACCCGTGCGGGGTATGTAACAGGTTCGGGGGCGAGCGCTGTAGCCGCCGATCCGAACGCCGCAGATGTCCGTATCTATCGAATCCGGAGAGATTATACTCGACTCAAGGATGAAAACGGGAACTATACCGATGATCTTCGTCGCGATGCCGCCGAAGTCAACGAGATTCCCGTGACAGAAGTCTCGGATGCACAGATGGAGGCGGTCTACCAGCAGTACGCAACCGACTGGACGGCCTGGCCGACAGACAAGGGCGCTCCGTTTATCGATCGCAATAACAATGGGGTCTATGATCCTCCGCCTGCTTTCAGTGCGACGTTTACGGTGGACAGTCTGATTTCGACCAACGCAGATGAACCCGGTGTTGCGGGTGTCGATCCGAACTCCCCGGCTGACCAGGTGATTTGGACTGTTTACAATGACCTGAATGTGGCCCAGGCGCAGGGGTTTGCCGGCTCAGAGCCGCTCGGCCTTGAAATTCAGAAGACGGTCTGGGGTTACAAACGGAGTGATGCTCTCGGAAACCTCTATTTCAGCCGTTACAAGATCATCAACAAAGGCGGTGTGGATATCGGAGGCGGGAACAAAGGCTCCTTCTATATTGACAGCATGTACGTGTGTCAATGGTCGGATCCCGACCTTGGATCGTTCAGTGACGACCTTGTAGGCTGCGATTCGCTGTTGAGCCTGGGGTTCATTTACAACGGAAACGCAGTCGACGGTACCTTCCGCAACTTTGGTCTGGCTCCTGCGGCGGGTGGTTATGACTTTTTGGCCGGACCGGTTGTTCCGTCTCCTGGCGATACGGCAATCTTTGACCTGGAACTCAAGCCGGGATACAGAAACCTCGGCATGTCCTCGTTTGCCTACTTCTCGGCGGGTAGTCCCTACAGCGATCCCCCGAACGGCGAGGCTTCGGGCTATGCAAGCTTGACAGGACAGTGGTACAAAATGCTGAGAGGATATGCACCGCTCGGCACGATCAATACTGCCGACATTCCTTATGCACATCCGCCTGGGGTGCCGATAAGCAAGTTCCCTCTCTCGGGTGATCCTACAACGCGGACCGGCTTCATCGACGGACAGGGCACCACATATTCGTTTGCCCCCGGCGATCGGCGCATTCTCCTCAATACGGGACCCTTCCAGATGGCTCCCGGAGACACACAGGAGATCGTTGTGGGTACTGTGGTTGGTCTGGGTTCAGACAGGTTGTCGAGTGTCACGGTCATGAAGTTCAACGACCGTTTCGTGCAGAACACCTATGACGCCCGCTTTCAGGTTCCTTCGGCCCCCGCTCCTCCGGATGTGCGCGTAACGGAACTTGACGGACAGGTGTTCCTGCAATGGGGCGGCAATACGGCCAGGGTGGCGCAGACGGAAAATACGATTAACCAGCCTGGAAGCTACACTTTTGAAGGATACAATGTGTATCAGTTGCCTGCTCCCAATGCCTCACGGGCACAGTGGGTGCGGATCACTACGTTTGATCTTGCGACTGATCCTGCGGTGATTTTGGACGAACGGGTCGATGAGGCATCAGGGCAGGTCCTTTCGCTCCCTGTTCAGTTCGGGACGAACTCAGGCATCCAGCGTGAATTCAATTTTACACGGGATTACGTCCGGGACATTGACAAGATTTACAATGGACAGGAATACTATCTCGTGGTTACGTCGTACAGCCGCTCGGCCATTTCTGGGTACCTGCCGGCGGCCCTGGAGTCTGATCCAATCGTGCTGACGGTCCGCCCGAAGGTCCCGTTTGGCATGCAATTGAACGTCGCCTTCAGAGATACCATTCCGGCGACGCATGCCAGTGGCGCGAGCGACGGGAACGTGTATCCTATCGTTGTTGCTCCCTCGGAGATCACAGGGCACACCTACCAGGTTACGTTTGATTCGTTGAGCAGATGGACATTGCGCAACACAACGACAAACACCGTTGTGTTATCGAATCAATCCAATCAGAACGCGGACATCCTTAGCCCGTATGCGGCGGGAATGCAGATTCGGGTGGGTGGCGCACCGAATGATGCCAAGGATTTTCTCCACACAGCAAATCCTTCCGGCCCGATCAATCCGCCGACTTATGCGGCCTTTACAACATTCAACGGATGGGGATTTCCCGATGCGTCGGGGAGCTCCGCAGCAAGTGGTGGTGGCCCGGCGACTGACTACGGTGGAGGCCGTTGGGGTGTGAACCAGGGTGGTGCGGCGACGGGAGATTACGCGACGTTCGTCTCCAGGGTATTCCGTAATGACAATTTCACCCGGTTCGTTCCATATGACTTCGAGATCAGGTTTACGGCCGCGGGCGGATTGGGATACATGGCCTTTTCGACCGGTTCCGTGGTGCCGGTTCCGTTTGAGCTGTGGAACATTGGAATCAACACTCCGAACGATCCGTCGGACGATTACCGGATGATTCCATGGATCTTTGATGAAGACGGGAATGATCAGTTCAACCTGATGCAGATCGACCATGCGCTTTCAGGAGGCGACAACGATCCGTATACAGACTGGATTTACTGGTGCAATCCTGTTGACAAATCGCCTGGTCAGTCGGGCTACCTGAATGAATTCGCGAATGTCGCTGCAACGTACGACGCGCAATATGGCGTGACGATTGGGCCGCATCCCGAAGTCATGGCCCGGTTTGTGCTCTGTAACGTCAACGGCGGCAGTGTGAGCGATCTAACGTGGCCCGCCAACGTCAACTCGCTCATGCCTGCAACGGGGAACGTTATTCGAATCGTGTCCACAAAACCGAATACGCCCTCTGACGTCTTTACCTTCAATACGTCGGCGTATGCACCTACGAACAACGCGGCTTCGCAAGTCGCCGGTACTGATCGCGTAGGCGTGTTTCCGAATCCGTATTATGCCTTCAATGCGGCGGAGACGAACCGGTTTTCGAGGTTCGTGACGTTCAACAACCTGCCGCCGAAGGTCACGGTACGGATCTTCAACCTGGCCGGCCAGCTTGTGCGAAGACTGGACAAGGATGACCCGTCGCAGTTCCTGCGCTGGGATCTGGCGAACAGCGCCAACTTCCCGGTGGCAAGCGGGATGTATGTCGCTCATCTCGAACTCACAATGCCCTCCGACGGCAGTGTGGTGACGAAGGTGCTGAAGCTTGCCGTGATCCAGGAGCAGGAGATTCTGAACAGCTACTAAAGCCATGCAGATTCCGTCCCGTCCGCGAAGGACGGGACGGAAGGCTCACATCATAAGGAGATGACAATGAAATACACACTGTTGGTTGTTGCCTTGCTTGTCTGCGTGGCCGTTGTCACAGACGGTGCGTTTGCGCAGAACAAGAGGACGGGCACTGCGGCAGCGCCGGAGCTTCTGATTCCGGTGGGCGCCCGGGGACTTGCCATGGGCGGCTCGACAATCGCCACCGCGATGGGTGTTGATGCCATCCATTGGAACCCCGCAGGTCTGGGTCGCATGCAAAGCTCGGCCGAGGGGATGTTCTCCAGCATGAACTACATTGCCGATATCGGCGTGAGCTATGGAGCTGTCGGAGCCTCGTTCGGTGAATTCGGCGTGCTGGCACTCTCGATCAAATCGCTGGATTTCGGTGAAATTCCGCTCACGACGGAAGATGACCCGGAAAATTCGAGCGGCAGATTCTATTCACCGACGTTCGTGACGGTCGGGCTCTCATACTCCCGGGCCATTACGGATGCAATCGCCTTCGGTGGTACGCTGAAGCTCATTTCGGAGCAGATCACGAACGTGAGTGCGACCGGATTTGCGATCGACCTCGGCGTCCAGTATAACCGAGTGGCGGGGATCGGCGGATTGAGCCTGGGCGTTACGGTGAAGAACGTCGGCCCTCAGATGAAGTTCGACGGTTCGGGGCTGTATCGGAACGCGACCTCGCCCGACGGTCGCAGACCGCAGCAGCGTTACAAGAGCGAGGCCGCCAGCGCAGAGCTTCCGTCGCTGATCGAAATCGGTCTGTCCTACGGCGGTCAGACGGCCGAAAACCTGTCGTACAGCGTCAACGGGTCGTTCATGAACAACAACCTGTACCTGGACCAGTATAACCTCGGTGGAGAGGTTGGTTACTCGTTCCAGGAATTCAAAGTGTTCGGACGCGCGGGTATTGGCCTTGTGCCTCAGGCCGAGGAGAAGGAACACATCTTCGGAGCCACCTTCGGAGCGGGCTTCCAGTACCAGGCCTCCGGCATCGACATCACAATCGACTACGCCTACCGGCAGGTCGAGTTCTTCGACGCCAATAACGTCTTCGCTATCAAGTTCGGGTTCTGAACCGATAGCTGAGACCTGCTGTTGCGAGAGGCTGTCTGTTGTTTGGACAGCCTCTTTTATTTTCGGGAAATACAGCCTAGATTGCATTTCCATGATGATCAGAAAACTTCTCCTTCCGCTTCTTCTGACCGCAGTGCTCGGACAAACCTCCCTGGGCGAAAACGGCGACCGAATAAAACAGTATGCCAGGGAAATCCGGCATCCCCTCGTCGTGCTTGCACTGGCCCTGAAACCGGGAGACGAGGATTTCCGCCTCCTTGAGGAACTTCGTTTTGAACGCGGAGCGCTCGTGACAACGGTATACGCAACAAACGGAGAGTCGGGCGAAAGCGACAGGGGCTCGACCTATCCGCATGATCTTGCTGCGGCCCTGAGGGAGGAAGCGACCCAAGCGATGAATAGCTTAGGGTGTGATGTCCGGTTTCTCAACCTGCCTTCCCCAGGGTCCGTCCGTGATTCTGCCGGCTTGACGGCTGTGTGGGAGGCCGATAGCGTACAGGTTCGCCTGATGAGGATCATCACGTCCGTGCGTCCGCATCTGGTCATTTTGTTCCCCGAACAGCGTCTTGTGAAGCCGTCGTTTGTGTGGCAATCGCTGAGGTCTTATCTCCGAAGTGCCGTTCGGAGGCTGCAGCAGCCGTCAAACGTTTCCCAGCTCAAACGCCTGGCGAATCTTCCGGCCTGGAATGTTGATCGAGTCATTGCGGGACGCATCTCCACGCGGGAGCTCTCCCCGCCTTCCGAGCGGGTTCGGGAAGCAGAGCAAGCCTATCGATCACTTGCGGTCCAGCGAAAATTCTGGACGCCGTGTGAATACGGTGACATCATCTTTCCTCCAAAAGCGCGGAAAGGGAGAACGGCTTATGAGGGCCTGCCGTCATCCATTCCCGGTTCGCTTCAGAGCCTCGACCGGAAGATAGGGCAATTCGCCAGGGGGTTGCTTGGTTTGCAGACCATAGGATCGGCCAGGCGAGCAACCGCGTTGAAAGGCCTTATGCCCTTGGCCGACTCCGTCGATGTACTGATTTCTGCCAAGTACTACACCATGAACCGGCGGGAACAGAAGCTTGTCCTGGTCTGGAAGGATCTTCTTCAGAACCTGAAGAATGAATTCCTCGGGGTGAGCGTTTCCTCTACACTCGAAGATTCGGCACTCACGGCCCTTCAAGTCACAAAGCTCTTTATTGATACGATCAACGGTACTTCGCGCGACGCAAAACTCTGGTTTCTTTTTCCGCCCGCAAGCAAAGGGTGGATCATCAATGAGACCATGGACCAGCGCCATGCGCTGACGCCGGGGGACGAGTTTCGGATCGTCACGCCGCAAGACGTACCGCTGAACCTTCCTGCCCAGTTCGATGGACTTCAGCAGGAAGAAATCATAACGCCGATCGATTGCTTTGTCCTCCAATCAGGAGGGGACCGGTCGAAGAACTTTGCTGTACGCTTACGCCTTCCGTTCCGGTTCGCTCCGCGGTTTACGGCAGAGGTTCTCACCCCCATTGTTCGGGCTGTCGATGGCGAGCGCGTCGCTCTCCGTCTTACAAACTACTCGCGGGATGGTGTGTCGGATGACATCGGAATTGCAGATTCGCTGGTTTCCAGTCCACGTCGTCCGTTCAGGCTTTCGGGGAAGGGGACGGTTCACACGGATACGCTTGTTCTGACATGGCACAAGACCGTCGAGGGAAGTGCCGTCATTCCGATTGATATCGATGGAATCGTTGTGGCGAATGTTGCTGCGAGAGGGTTCGACGTCGACATCGATTCGTCTAAAACGGTGGGTCTTATCTCGCATGGGGGAATGAGCGCCGCCGAGGAAACACTCCGACGGCTCGGTTTGCGGTGGAACCGAGCCAGGGCTCCCGAGGTCACCCCCAGTTGGCTCGAGGAGCAATCGGTCATCCTTATCGATCACAGGGCGTACAGCCTCGAACCCTCCCTCTCCCGTCTCAACAGCGCTCTCCTCGGGTTTGCGGCAAGCGGCGGACGTATTGTGGTGCTTTCGCAGGACGCTGAAGAGTGGAACGCGGATCCGCTGATTCAGGGTCTGACACTGGAGCGGAACGCCGATCTGGCCCCCGATGATCCTCTTGAACTGACGAACCATCCCGTTCTCACATCCCCTAATACTCTGACGCAGGATGACTGGGCCTCCTGGCTGTTCGCCAGGGCAGGAAACCGCCTCAAGGTTTCGTCTGATGCGGTCGTTCCCGTGCGCGATCGTGTGAGCGGAACGCCACTGGTCGTCGTCACGCCGCAGGGAAAAGGTGAGGTGGTGTATGTCAACCTTAACCTTCCGCCCCAGTGGCTGAACATCCATGCAGGATCGTTCCGTCTGCTTGCAAACCTCCTTGGGTATTGATATATTGAGAATCACGAACTTGTTGAGGCCTGGTATGAAACTCCGGTCGTTGATGATGGTGTGCATTCTCGCTGTGTGTGTCGGATCGGCTCAGGAAAAAATCCTTCCCACGTCCTCGTTTGTCGTCAATTTTGATTATGCGAGGTTTAAAAACGACGACAGTTCGCAGTATGTTGAGATGTACATCGCTTGTTTTCCCCATCTCGTTACCCTCGAAAGGACGGCGGCCGGTTTGAAGGGCCTTGTCGCAATCGGGCTTCGCCTGACGAACAAGGAAACAGGGGCCCTGGCTTTGAACAACCGGTCTCTTATTCCGATTGAAGTCAAAGACACGTCGGATGCGGCCTACCGTACGACCCTCATTGCCCAAATGGGATATGCTGTTCCGGCAGGTTCCTATGAACTCCACGTGACGGCTATCGACTCCCTCGCGACATCAAGGCGGGACACGTTCACGGTGAGTCTGGATGTTGTCCCGACCGCCGGGACGATCGGGATCAGTGATGTCGAGTTGTGCACGAACATTACTCGCTCTGCAAACAAGTCCGATCCTTTTTACAAGAACTCCCATGAAGTTGTCCCGAATCCGACTTTGCTGTTTGGGGCGGCCAATTATCCGGTGATCTTCCATTACCTCGAGCTCTATAATCTGAACAAGGAAGAGACCTATACCGTGAAGACCATCCTCGCGGACGGTGCCGGGAAGCCAATACAGGAATCCACGAGGAGGCGGAAGTACGGGGTGGAGAACGCCGTGGATGTCGGAACAACCAATGCCACGAAACTGACATCGGGCAAGTACCTCTTCCGGATTGTTGTCCTGAGTTCATCGGCCGAGCCGTTGGTCAGGACAGAAAAGGAATTCTATGCCTACAATCCTCAGGTAGCGACAGAAGTCGTTTCGGATGCAACAATGACGGAAACCGAGCTTTCCGGTCTGACATCAGAGGAGTTGGCCCAGGAATTCGAGACCGCAAGGTATCTGGCAACCCAGCAGGAACTTGCGACGTTTGCGAAGATCACGTCGCTGGAGGGGCGAAGGGAGTTCCTCGCGAAATTCTGGTCTGAAGCGGCAAAGGGGAAATTGGGATTCGGGCCCATGGAGCGCCGTGATTACATAGCCCGCGTGAAGAGAGCGAATGAGCGGTATCGGGCCCTTTCACGCGAGGGATGGCGGACGGACCGCGGGAGAGTATACATTCTTTACGCCGAACCCGATGAGATCGACCGGAGGCCGAGCAGTGAGGGGGGCAAGCCTCACGAGATCTGGTCGTACTATAGAATTGAGAACGGCGTCGTGTTTGTCTTTATCGACCGGACCGGATTCGGCGACTACGTGCTCGTTCACTCCACCAAGCGCGGCGAGCTCAGGGACGATAATTGGGAGCGACTGCTTCAATAGCCATCCTCCTCGCCGGGCTCATGGAAGGGGGATCCTCTTTCCCCGCAGTCCCGGAGACTCTGCTTGTCGAGCAAAAGACATTCGGATCCTTCCAGGGAGCTGTGAGAATTGCTTCCGATCTACGGGGTCGGTTCTTCATCGTTGATCCTGTGTCCAGCACGATCAGCGTTTTCAGCCCACGCGGTGAGCCGCTTGACATTCTTGGGGGATTTGGCTGGTCGGAGAACGGTTTTGATCATCCCTCGGCTGTGGCCTCCGACGGGATCAGCACGTATGTCGCGGACTATGGGAACCATCGCCTTGTCCGGCTTGATCAGTCATTGAATCCAGTCTCCTTCCTTTCCACCCGCGATACGTCCTTTGCTCCGGCACGGTTTGGTTATCCGCGGGGGCTTGCCCTGTCAAGGCAGGGCGACCTGTTTGTCCTCGACGGCGAGAACATCCGCGTATTGAAGTTCAATCCGAGGTCAACGTTTGAACGTTCATTCGGAGGAATAGAATCGGGCTTGGGACGGCTCAAGGCGCCCGTGGAAGTTCTTGTTACCGTCAGAGACCGGGTGTGGGTGTTGGAGGAGGACAGGATCGTCGAGTTTGACTTCACCGGCAACTACCTCGGCGAGATCGGCAGGGGCGTTTTATCGTCGGCAAAGGGTTTCGCGGAAACCACGGACGGGGGCCATCTGG
>BQML01000018.1 GCA_022180565.1 Bacteroidia bacterium | reverse complement strand
TGTTGGAGTGCGGGACACGGTGGGGACTAATAGACTCTCCGATCTCTCGGGTTTTGTGATGAGATATCATGGCGGCGTTTGGCGAGAGATTGCCATTGAAGGGGCAATCCATTTGTTCTGTGTCGGCGGAAAGGCTCCAGACGATATCTGGGTTGCCGGGTCGTATGGAAAAATCTTTCATCACAATGGGTCTTCCTGGACTGCCTACGCGGTTCCTGACTCCATTCTTATAAGCCATTATCTCGGAAATCTGGGTGAGAAAACCTATTTGTGGGGAGCGAACCTAGGCTCCGGCGATGGCAGAGAGTATCTGTCGCTCCTTGAATGGAATGGTGTAGACTGGAGTATTGCGGAAGTTGCCGATGCACCGCCATATCTCACCTACGATGTGCCGGTGATTATTGAGAATGAGTTCTACTCGGCTGTGGGCACGCAGGTGAGGAAGCGCATCGCCCCGTATGTTTGGGAGCCGTTGTTCGATGTTCCGGGTGTCGAATTGCGAAGAGTAAGGGGGCTGTCGAAGACCAACATGCTGGCCGTTGGAGGTCCCGGAGAGCACATCGTACATTACAACGGCGAGAATGCTCAACGGATCCGTTTGGAGAGTGCGGATTCTACGATCTATTATTATGATGCACTGATGTTTGATACGGAAGCATTTGTAATCGGTAGGGTTGCCGCCGGAACAGGCTATGTTCTTCACGGGAAATAAACATGTGCAGGAGATCACGGATACTCCGCCATTAGAAACTCGCCAAGCGTTTCCAAACCGTCCGCAAAAGTCTTCCTTCCCAGACCGATTCTGAAGTGATTGTCTGCAACGTTGAAGACAGTCCTGGGGGCCAGAAGGACGCTCCGGGAAGCGAAAAGCTTCTCGCAGAACCGCTCAATCACATCGGTTCCCTTCAGCCGCGGAAACGCCACGGGGCCGGCCATGGGTCTGATCCATTCAAAAAATCGATGATGCCCGGCAAAGAACCGGTCGGCGATGTCCAGGTTGTCCGCAACAATTTTCCGCGTCCTGTCGAGAATCCGATCCCGCGCCCGCAGAGCGATCACGGCCAAAATTTCACTCGGAGCACTGTGGCAGATCGTCGTGTAATCCTTCAGAATCTGAAAGCGGCGGATGATCTCCCTCTCCTTACAAGCCAGCCAGCCAAGGCGCAGGCCGGGAAGCCCAAAAGACTTTGACAAACCGCCGAGGGTAATCGCTTGATCGTAGAGATCGCAAGCGCCCGGCAGACAGGCATCGGCAGAATACTCCGAGAACCGGTACATCTCGTCGGAAAACACGGCGATACGCTTCTCACGCGCAAACGCGAGAATCTGCTTTTGGGTCCCGGCATCGATGTGAAAGCCGGTCGGATTGTGGGGAACATTGATCACCAACAGCTTTGTCACCGGACGGTACAGCTTTTGGAGAGCCGAGAGGTCGAGTTTCCATCGCACACCGTCGGTCTCAAGGCTCCAGCGACTCACCTCCGCCCCCAGAGAGACTGCTATCTGGAAGAGCGACTGGTAGGCCGGTGACATCACGATGACATGGTCTCCTTTTTGCAGAAGCGCATGCATCGCGATGAAAATACCTTCCTCGGGTGTTACGACGAGCACATCATCCGGCCAGACGGTTTTGTAGAGGTTCGCGATCTCCTGGCGCAGAAGAGGATGGCCCTGGGATTCCGTATAACCGAGGCGCAGAGCGTCCCACATTCCGCGTGTTTTCGGATCCGCCATGTCGAGGAGTTCAGCCTGCGACAGGGTCTCACAATCGGATGCGCTCAGCAGATACCGGGCGGTGAATTCGTGCCGGGCAAAATAGCGCTCAAGGGCGAAGGGAGGAATCATTGGGATGGGGGGATGTGGTTATGTGGTCATGTCGTCATGTCGTCATGTGGTCATGTGGTCACGTGGGGATGTGTTCATGTCTTCTTGGACCTGCGTGCTGTGTACCATGCGGCGGCGAACAGGGCAAGAAGCTGATTTGATTCATCCTCGAGCGGGAGAATTTTGTCAATATCCACGATGTTGGATTCTTTCAAGAGTTCGATCCAAAGGACCGTTTCGTCGGCCTCCTCAACAACGATTCCCAGTTTCGCAAGGAATTCAGCTCTTGACCGCGCCCTTCGCGTCGCCCTGTAATTTGCGGCAACGGATGTCGCCGACCTCAACAGTTGTCGACCGATAACCCTGGCCTCTTCGGTTCTCGGTAGCGAACGAAAAAGCCGAATTACGTCAAGAGCGAATTGTTTTGTCCTTTGTTTTAGTTGCTCCGAAAGAGTCTCCATATTCCCCCCCATTGTTAAATGACCACATCATCACATCATTACATCATCACATCACCACATCTTCTTCAATTTCTCATATCCACTTCTGCTCACCGGAAGCCGCGTGCCGTCTTTCAGGATCGCCATCCTGCTGTTCTTCGCATAGGCCTCAATCCTGGCCAGACGATCGATGTTCAGAATGTAAGATCGGTGGATGCGGACGAACCTCGAGGCCTCAAGGACCTTTTCGAATTCCGCAATGCGCTGCTGCTTAAGATAGAATTTTCCTCCTGTGTGGATTGCCGCGTAGTCGTCCTGGGCCTGGATGTAGTCCACGTTTTCCACGGGGATGACGCGCACATTCGGCCCTTCCTTGATGAGGATCCGCTCCAGAGGTGCCCGGTTCTGCCGGATATCCTCGAGCAGGGTTCTTACGCCGCGGGATGCGGGCCCGTGCAAACGTGCTCTGACCCGTTGGAGTGCAGAAGCAAACCGTTCCTTGCTGAACGGCTTCAGCAGGTAATCCACCGCATGCACTTCAAATGCTTTCAAGGCAAACTGGTCGTAAGCGGTCACGAAGATGACCGCGGGAACCCGTTCGGTCAACTCCAGTACCTCGAATCCGTTCAGCTTGGGCATTTGAATATCGAGAAATACGAGGTCGGGAAGGGATTCCCCAAGAACTTTGACGGCTTCAAAGCCGTTGGAGCACTCGGCAACGACGTCAAGATCGGGGTATTGGGAGCAATGCTCGCGTACGACCGTTCGCGCCAGCTCTTCATCATCCACAATGACGGTGCGGATTAGCCTCTCGGTCATGGCACAAGGTACACCAAGTTCATGAAAATTGCATCGCGGAGGCGATGGATGCGGTGGCTCCGTCCGCAGGCAAAAGGAGCGTCACCTCGTACTCATCGGGTCGGGCATCGATATCGATATGAGCATCCCCTCCGTAGAGCGCGGCCAGACGATCGCGGACGTTCTGCAATCCGATTCCATGGCCGCGCGCGGCCGGCCGGTCGGGATCGACCGGATTGCGCACAACGATCATCACGCGGTTGCCTTGGCGTTCTACGCGAAGGTCAATTGTCCCGCCATCGACGATGTGCCCGATGCCGTGGGCAACAGCGTTTTCGACGAGGGGCTGAAGGAGAAGTGGAGGAAGCGGGCATGACAAGGCTGCCGGATCGACCGTCTGATCCACGCGAAGCCGTTTGCCGAACCGGATTCGCTCGATGGAGAGAAAAGCGTTGACGAGATCGACCTCCTCGCTCAGAGGAATGAAAGAAAGAGAGCTTGTGGCCAGAGTTTTCCGGAGGAAATCCGCCAGGCCGAGTGTCATGGCTCTCGCCTGTTCCGGATTGTGTGTCGTGAGGGCACTGATGGAGTTTAGACTGTTGAAGAGAAAGTGGGGATTGATCTGTGAACGGAGTGCGCGCAATTCGGCTTCCTGGGCCAGGAAGCGCAGTTCCATCGCCTGTCGTTCAGCTTCACGCGTGGCATTGAACGTAATGATGGAATAATTGACTGCGACGGAGAGGAGGAACATCACAACGCCGACTCCGAAGAGGAGCGGAATCTGAGACTCGTATCCCTCCGGAAGCAAAGCAAACACGGAAACTTCGCTGAGCAACGAGACCCACGTGCGTCCCAGCGAAATCCAGAGCGTGCTTGTCACTGCGGCGGCGAGACCATGAGCAGCAAGGAGCCGCAGGATATTGGTCCGGCTCAGAGGAAAGGTCCGGCAGAGGTAATAGGACGCGAGGCACATGAACGAATAGACCAGCATCATCGGAACCGCAACAATCGCGGCGCCGCCGGGAGCCATCACGGTCGCTGAGAGAAGCACGGCGAGAAATCCGCCTGCCCCGGCCCAGATGGTCAGGTACAACAGAAAAATCCTTCGTTGAGAGAGGATGGGGTGCATGGGGGAAGTTCGAAGTCAGAATATCGAAATGCGAGATGAGTTTCGGATTTCGAATTTCAGGCTTCGTGCTTAATTCTTTATCTCGGCTCCGCCCATGATCGCATATCCGGTCAGAATGAGGCGCTTGACCTTGCCGGTTTTCGCAGGGCGGCTCTTATCCTCAACGCCGCCCATGATCGGCACAACGTTGACCACCACCGCCCAATCTTCGGGGACTTTGATGGAGATCCCGCCCCACATTGCGAAGATATCTATTGTAGCTTCATCGCCTTCCATCGCTGCTCCCCGCAAGTCGAGGTCGCACCCGCCCATCACCGCCGTGAGCTCACCCCCTCGAAAGGTGCCCGATGTATTTCGCCGAGAGTACCCCCCAAGAATGGCAAGGCCGCGCACATACGAGTCTCCGTCGCTCTCCGTTTGTCCTGTCCAGACACTGCCTCGCATGCGCGCGCCGCGCAAAAGACTCAATCCGAAGAGAATGACAATGACCGGCCACAAATCCCAGAACGAGAAATCAATGAGATCGAACCGGTCCAGAAGCATCAGTCCGCCGACGCTTACGAGGATCAAGCCCATAACGCGGCCTGGAGTCCTGCGGGGTTGGGCGAGTTGGACCAGGCCGAGAAGCACAAGGAGCGCGGGCCAATAACGCAGGTAATCGCGCGCGTAGATAATGTCCATGTTGTCCAGAATCAAGAGTGCGCCGATGACGATGATGCCGAGTCCCAACACGAATTGTACGGAAATGCGCGGCTGTGTAGTCATGTGGATTCTCCTTTTTGATCCCCCACTCCGAACGTCACTCTTGCCTGCAAACAATTTCTTGGTTCACGACGAACAATGGAGTTCCAGACCATGCTGACGCCGAAGGCGATGAGCAGAATGGGCCAGGATTCCCGAAACCCGAGCCCCCAAAAGCGATGGACGGACACTTCGAGCCAAAGC
The DNA here is from genome assembly GCA_022180565.1 of Bacteroidia bacterium. Classification (GTDB taxonomy): domain Bacteria; phylum Bacteroidota; class Ignavibacteria; order UBA10030; family UBA10030; genus JACQPU01. Next base: position 80,601 of record BQML01000018.1, on the reverse strand, counting down.
CCTATAAAGATCCACCATAATCCGCTCCCGCGTTCCCGCCGGCGGTCTGCGGAGAGAAAATGACCCACTCCGATTGCGGCCAGAATCAGAGGCCAGTGGCTCCAGGCATGGCCGAGAGAGAGGACATCAAGGTTGTCCAGAAGGAGAACGGCTCCAAGGAGGAACAGCACTGCCCCCCATACCATGCGCGGAGCGCGGAGAGAAGAATGTGATATGTCGGTCATGATAAATCTCCGGATGTTCTGTGGAACAAAATACGGAATGTCGGGAGAGAATCATGCTGAAAATCGGCCGATGAAAGACAGGCATCGGTGAATGGTGGGTCTTCGCCGGAACCAATGTTCTTACGAGTTAGAATGGGAAGGATCCTGGCGAAGTTTCTTGAGGTCGCTCAGGTTGTCGATATCCACTGCGCCATCGGGAAAAGGGAGGGTGAGGATTTCCTGCCTGTGACGGAGCAGAAAGGATTTTGCCCCTTCGTCTCCTTTGAGGCGCGAAAGCTCGGAGAAATGGCGATGGGGAAAAAGAGCCGGTACGCCCACAGTACCTTTGTACGCCGATGCTACAATCCGACCGGGGGACTCCCGGGAACGATCAATGATCGAATTGAGAAAGGGGGTGGTGACCAGGGGCTGATCTGAAAGCATGAACAAGACTGAGTCGGCGCCTTGGACCCCTTCAAGACCCGCCCGAATTGAGGAAGATATGCCGGTCTGCCATTCTCTGTTTCTTGCAACCTTCACGTGCATGCGGGAGATCTCCGGCTCGATGAGATCCGCATGAGCCCCCAGGACAACCGTTACGCCGCCTGCCCGTGAGTCAAGCGCGACTTTCAGAAGGTGGCGGATGAGTGTCGTTCCTTGATACGGAAGAAGCTGTTTGGGAGTACCGAGCCGCTCGGATGCCCCGGCGGCCAGAAGGACAATGTGAGGCGAAGGGAGAGTCATGCGGCTCCTTCCAATGACCAAAGAAAACTCCGGTACGCGCGCCTGAAAGAAAGATTTCTACTTCCCCATCTGGCTCAGAATTTTTTCCATTTCGTCCATTACACGGTTCATCTTTGTCATCGTAAGCGAGAACGGTTCCCCGCTCGTCATGTCCACGCCCGCCTTCTTCAAAAGGTTGATCGGATAATCGGAACTCCCTGAGGACAGGAAATCGATGTACCGGCGAACCGCGTTCTTGTCGCCCGATTTCACCTGCTCGGACAATGCCGCCGAGGCGGTGAACGAGGTTGCGTACTGGTACACGTAAAAATTATAATAGAAATGCGGAATGTAAGCCCATTCGGACCTGATCTCGTCGTCCACGATGCAAACGTTCTGATCGTGGCCGTAATAGCGTTTGGTTATGGTGTCATAGAGGGAATCGAGGACGTCGCCCGTCAGCGGTTCGCCGCGCTCAGCCATCTCGTGAATACGAAGTTCGAACTCTGCAAACTGCGTCTGCCGAAACACGGTCCCCTTGATTCCCTCCAAATAGTTTCCCAGGAGGGAGAGGCGAGTCTCGTTGTCTTTGATCTGCCCGAGCATGTAGTCGATGAGCAGTGCCTCGTTGAACGTTGATGCCACTTCAGCAACAAAGATCGCATAATTGGCCGTCGCATAGGGCTGGGTCTTGTTCGAGAACCAGCTGTGCATGGTGTGGCCAAGTTCATGAGTCAATGTGCTCATGTCCTCATATTTGCCGTTGTAGTTCATGAGCATGTAAGGGTGAACGTCGTAGGCAGACCCATTCGAATACGCCCCGGATCGCTTTCCCTCGTTCGGAAACATGTCGATCCAGCGTTCGGCAAAAGCCTTGCGGCTTACACGGAGATACTCTTCCCCCAGGGGGGCAAGGGAAGCAAGGATGTGGTCACGGGCTTCTTCCACGGAGTACTTCAGTTCCACGTTTTTCAGAAGCGGTGCATAGAGGTCATAATAGTGAAGTTCCCCTAGACCCAGAATGCGCTTGCGAAGCTTCAGGTAGCGGTGAAACGTCGCGAGGTTCTTGTTGACGTTCTCGATGAGGCTGTGGTACACCGCAACGGGAATATTGCTTCCGTCCAGCGCCGAATGGAGGCAACTCTGGTATTTTCGGGCCTTCTTGTAAAACATATTCTTCTTCACTTCAGCATTCAGTTGTGTCCCGAACGTCCGGCGAAACTCATGAATTCTGCCAAAGAACGCAGCAAAGACCCTCTTTCTGTCCTCTCTGTTGGACGAAGCCCGGTGGAGCGAAAAGGAAGCCTTGTCCAGCTTGACAGTCTTCCCGTCGCTCAGGGTTACCTCGGGGTCGGGAAAATCTGCATTGGAAAAGATGTTGTAGATGGCACCCGGGGCATCGGACATGAGGGATGCGTCGGCGATGATTTTTTCTTCCGCTTCGGTACCCGTGTGATCCTTCCGACGGAGAATATCGTCGAGGTATTGCCGGTACATCCCCAGCCCCTTTTCCCCCGCAAGGAATTGATCGATGGTCGTGCGGTTGACCTTGAGGATTTCGGGTTCAATGAACGATGCCCGGGCGCCGAAGTCGGAATAAATCTGGCTGAGTTCCTGAACCATTCCCAGATACTTTGAATCCCGTGTATCCTGGTCGGACGCCATGCTTGCGTAGCTGTACAGCCGGCTGAGCTCCTTGGACAGATTGGTCACGAGATCCAAACAGCCAAGGAGGTTTTTGGCCGACGACCCGAGCTTGCCCTTGTACTGATCGATCCCCGGAAACATCGCTACGATCCGCTCTTTCTCCTGCTTCCAGGCGTCATCGGAGGGGTAGAGATGAGTGAGGTCCCATTTATATTCATCCGGAATCTTGCTCCGATCACGTTCTTGTCCGAGAACGGTCGATTGCTGTGCAAGAGAGAAACTCAGAAGAGAGAGGGTGATCCTGGCAACGGGATGCATGGGAGCTCGCGTGTAAGGTTGTTGTGAAAGAATGGTACGGTCAATGCACATACGGAAAAAAGAAATTGGGGTTACGGATAAAGCTCAAGGACCGGCAGCGGGAATCAGGTGCCGGACGAGTTGCGTAACAATCCCCCGTTCCGGTTTTGCATCACAGTTTGGATCTCCGACACAATGGCGAGTGCAATTTCTTCGGGAGACTCTGATCCGATGTCGAGTCCCGCCGGCGTGTGAATGCGGGACCGATCCGACTCTTTCACGGGCGTTCCCGCCCGTTCCAGTTGGCCCAGGAGAGCTTTGAAACGGTCTCGGGAACCCAACAGACCGACATACGCGAACGGTCTGGCCAGAACAGCCGGAAGGTAGATCCGGTCATGCCGCAGGCTATGCGTCATGATAACGACTGCGGACCGGCGGTCGGCATTCAGCTGTTTCGTGATCGTTTCCGGCTCGACCACGGCGACCCTTGCTCCCGGAAATCGTTCTTCAACGGCAAGAGCGGGGCGGTGATCGATGACCGTGAGGTCCCAGCCTAATTCTTGAGCTATTCGGCAAACCGGGACGGCGTCGTCGCCGGCGCCAAGGATCGTCAGGGAAATTGGAGGAGGTACTGCTTCAAAAAATACTTCAATCGCACCTTCTGTGAACTGAAACCGCCGGATATGCGACGACCCATTCAGCGTTTCCGCGGCGTGCTCGGCCAGTGCAGAAACGACGAACGGATTCAGGATCGTTTCCTGAATCCTGCCCCCCGGGAACACGAGCACTCTTGAACCCACGGCGACCTTCAGCTCCCCTTGGACCTGTATGACCGTTGCAATCACGCCTGGAGAGCGGCGGCGATAAACTTCTTCCATGAGTTCCAATGGGCGAGATCCGGTTGTTCCCAGCCGCTCAAGCAGAATATGCAAAACGCCGTTGCACCCTTCTGCATATCCCCACAGTTCATCACCTTCTCCGGTCATATCAAACACGGCGACTTCTGCGGTGGAACCAAGTGTGCGCGCCTTCTGGACAAGGTCCTGCTCGAGGCACCCTCCGCTCACAGCACCCACTGTTCCCGTTTCAGTTATGAGGAACCTGGCGCCGGGTTTGCGGTAGGAGGAGCCCTGGACTTTGACCAGTGTTGCAAGCACGGCTTTTTCGGGCTGAGCAAGCCGATGCCATGTCGTAAGGATGTTACGGAGGGAACTCAACCCAACCCAAACGGTAGTTTTCTTATTCGTCTTCCCGTTGCCATAAAGATTGCGTTACAGAGTGCCGGGGCGACAGGCGGCAGTCCCGGTTCCCCGATTCCGCCGACAGGTTCCGTGCTGGGGATAATGTGTACCTCAACGCGCGGCATTTCGTCGAATTGGAGCATTCTGTAATCGTCGTAACTCTCCTGCTGGACCCTGCCTTTGTCGATCGTGATTTCATCTTTGAGAGCGGCACTCAGCCCGTAGGCAATGGCGCCCTCGATCTGAGCCTCAATTGTGTCGGGATTCACGGCCGTTCCGCAGTCGACAGCGACGACGATCCGGTCGATCTTCACTTTCCCGTTGGCAACGGAAACTTCAGCGACCTGGGCGCACGTACTGCCGAAGGAATCCACGCACGCGATTCCGCGTCCTTTGCCCTTGGGGAGGGGTGTGCCCCATGCCGCCTTTTCGGCCGCCACTTCCAGAGTCCGCTTGAGCCTCGGGGATTTTGAGAGCAAGCTCCTTCGGTACTCCAACGGATCCTTGCCGGCCTTAAGGGCCAGTTCGTCGATGAAGCTCTCGACAATCCATGCGTTTTGCGAGGGTCCCACCGATCGCCACGCGCCGATGGGAACGCCGGTCTCGAGAATGTGCGATTCAACGACGAAGTTCGGGATGTCGTACGGAGGAGTTGATCCGCCCGTGACAAGTCCGCGCGAAGACGGTCCCGCAATCCGATGCATCCATGCCACCGGTCTGCCATCCTTCCCCAGCCCCGCTTTCAGAATGTTCAGCGTCATCGGTCGGTACCAATCGTGCTGAGTGTCGTCTTCACGAGTCCATACGACCTGCACAGGTGTTCCCTTCATGGCCTTGGCAACGCGGACGGCGTCGATTCCGAAATCGGGATTCAGCCTTCGACCAAATCCTCCGCCCATGAGTGTCACATGCACCGTGACCCTGTCGAGCGGCAGGCCAAGGATCTGTGCGGCCTGGTTTTGAATCGGCTGGGGGGACTGAGTCGGCGCCCAAATCTCGCAGGAATCCCTGCGCACCCATGCCGTGCAGTTCATTGGTTCCATGGTTTGATGTGCGACGAAAGGCGCTTCATAGACGGCCTCCACGGTTACAGACGAAGAAGCGAGGGCTGTCTCGGCATTGCCGGCATAGTTGTCTACCGTACCGCGATTGGCAAGAGCGGATTCGAAAGTTTTTCGGATTGCCGCGCTTGACTGATTGGCCCATTTCCCTTCGTTCCATGTTACCTGCAATGCTTCGCGCCCCTGAAAAGCGGCCCATGTGTTCGTGGCAACGACCGCAAGGCCGTCCTCAACCTGAAAAACATCCACAACGCCGGGAACTTTCTTTGCGGCAGAGGCATCGAACGAAGCCACTGTTCCGCCGAAGACCGGACATTTTTGGATCGATGCGAACATCATGCCGGGCAGGCGCACATCGAGGCCGAAGATCGCGGTGCCGCGCACTTTGGAAGGCGTGTCGAGTTTTCGCACCCGCGTTCCGATCAAGGTAAAGGCCTTCTCTTCTTTGAGCCTCACGGAATGGGGAACGGGAAGTTCCGCAGCGTCGGAGGCCAGCTCGCCGTAGGAGAGTTTTCTTCCGCCGGGTCCACGCACGAAACTCTGAGCTGCCGTACAGTTCACTTTTGCAACGTTCCACTTCTTTGCCGCCGCCGTCACCAGCATGTCCCGTGCGGTTGCTCCTGCCATCCGAAGAGTCTGCCAGGAACCCCGGACGCTGAAACTTCCTCCTGTAGACTGGCTTCCGAACTTTACAGGATGCGCATCCGCTTGTTCGATTCGTACATGGTTCCAATCGGCATCCAGCTCCTCGGCCACGATCATAGGAAGAGACGTCCAGACACCCTGGCCCATCTCCGAACGCGCGACCGTGATCGTCACGGTGTCGTCGGGAGCGATTCTGAGCCACACATTGGGACTGAAATCCGCGGAATTGCTTTCGGACGGAATCCTGAAGCCAAGCATCAGACCACCGCCTGCGACGGTGGCGATCTTGATGAAATCACGTCGTGAAATCGTCACCGTGTTCATTCTTCACCTCCCTTGCCCGCGCCGCGGGAAGCGGCGCGCTTGATGGCCTTGCGGATACGCGGATATGTTCCGCATCGGCACAACGTCATTGCCATTGCGGCATCGATATCGGTGTCGGTCGGATGGGATTTCATGCGGAGGAGTGAGGCAGCCGTGAGGATCTGTCCCGGCTGACAGTACCCGCATTGGGGGACATCTTCTGCAACCCAGGCCTCAAGGAGCGGGTTGTTCGTGTCTTCCGCAAATCCCTCGATGGTCGTGATCGTCTTCTCAGCGGCATAGTCGACAGCCGTGACGCACGATCGTGTTGCTTCGCCGTTCAGCAAGACCGTACAGGATCCGCAGAGCCCGCGGCCGCAACTGAACTTTGTTCCCGTCATGCCGAGCAGATCGCGGAGAACCCAGAGGAGGGGCATCTCCGGAGGGGCATCAACGGCATGTTTTTTGCCGTTGATGATCAGGGTGAAGGTTGCCATTGCGTTTTCCTTTCACACGTTCGTGTGAGAACGAATCTCAATCTATTTCCCCTCATGTGCAAGAAAGAGGAAATCCGGGGGGATCAAAATTCTCAGGTAACTGTATGATTTTTGACGAATAGAAGCAAGAGAAGGGGGAGCTGGATGAGTTTTGGCAGTAGTTGCAAGTTTCAACGCTGCGCTGTACATTATAGGGACCTCCCGGTTTCCTCGGGGGCTAAAACGGGAAACAGCATTCCGCCGATGGCGGGATGGGCATTGCAACACATCAATCCTGGTTCAAAGGACTATGGCTGTACGAACGATTGATCAGGCCGAAGCCGAAGATCGGCGCCAAAGAATTATCATTATCACCCTTTTCGCGATTGGCATATTTGGGCTATCGTACCTCGTTTATGACTACCTTCAGATCGTCGATCGGGTTGCGATTCCGGAGAACATCAATGCCGTCGATCCGATCGTCGCACGGTGGCAAACGGAGGGGCTGGTCGATGCGTTTGATGTTCCCCAGGCCCGGCTCGTCGTGAACGAGGCGGCGTGGGATTCCAGGGAGCGCGATGAAAAGATCGGTATCATCACCCAGCTTGCTCGCTATTGCGCCGAGAAAAATGCCGAAACGAGGTGGCGGCTGACGGTTGTGGGAAAACGATCGTCGGCCATCCTGGGGGAAATCGGATCGTCAGGTCTCAGGATTAATTAGGGAAGTACCATGGGCTCTCAGCAACTTCTGATTATCGTTCTCGTTGTCTTCGTGGCAGGCCTTGCCATCGTCACGGGGATTCGCCTTGTCGCGGCGTTCAATCAATCAAACGAGCGCGACATGGTTCTTGTGCAAATGCAAACCGTCGTCGGCGAAGCGAAGAAGTATTACTCGAAGCCGAAGAGTATCGGCGGAGGAGAAGGAAGTTTCAGCGGCTTTGAGGCCGCCGCACGATTCACCGTTACCGATCGGATCCGGATCTATCCGAACGTTCAACCCCCGAACAAGATCCTCTTCGTCGGATACGGAAGCGTTGTGGGTTATGACGGCCAGAATCCCGTGCAAGTCGTTGCTGAGTGGGATCAGACTCTGGGGGATTGGTCGTCGATTGCGAAAGTGAATTAGAAGAAGTGAGAAGCGAGAAGTAAGAAGTAAGAAGTAAGAAGTAAGAAGCGAGAGAGTTTAAAGCCCTTTGAGCTGCAAAGAGAACCGGGATTCCGCGCATCCTGCGGCTCATGAGGCCTCAAACTTTCTCGCTTCTTGCTTTCTCAGCGTTTTCCTCCGACCAGTTTCCTCCTCGCCCTTTCCAGTACTTCCTCAGTGCTAAACCCAAACTCCTTCATCAGTTTGTCTGCAGGGGCGGATGCACCGAAACGCGTCATGCAGATGATCTCTCCGGCGGGACCGATGTATTTGTGCCATCCCTGAGCCACACCGGCTTCAATAGCCACACGTTTCTGCACATTTGAGGGCAGAACGGATTCACGGTATTCGGGTGATTGGCGCTCGAACAGCTCCCAGGAGGGCATGCTGACCAAACGCACCATCATTCCTTCTTTCTCCAGGATTTCATAAGCCCCCAGAGCGTGCTGGAGTTCCGACCCGGTTCCGATCAGAATCAGGTCCGGCCTGGTTCCACTCTCCGCCAAAACATACGCCCCGCGTGCCAGCCCTTCGGCAGAAGCATACTTCGTTCGGTCGACGAGAGGGACTTTCTGCCTCGTCAGCGCCAGGGCAACCGGTCCTCCCTTATGCTCAATCGCAACCTTCCAGGCGACCGCAGTTTCATTCGCGTCGGCGGGACGGATGATCGTCATGTTCGGGATAGATCGGAGCGAGGCCAATTGTTCAATGGGCTGGTGGGTAGGGCCGTCTTCGCCGAGTCCGATGCTGTCGTGCGTGAACACGTAGATCGGACGGATGCCCATGATACAGGCGAGGCGGATGGGCGGACGCATGTACTCTGAGAAGATCAAGAAGGTGCCACCGTATGGGATCATGCCGTCCGTCAACGCAATTCCGTTGAGAATTGATCCCATGGCGTGTTCACGCACACCGAACCGAAGGTTGCGTCCGTTGCGTGAGCCGGCCTGGAATTCAGGGATCCCTTTGAGATAGGTATTGTTGGAAGGTGTCAGGTCTGCGGAGCCGCCAAGAAGAGTGGGCAGATGCGGAGCAATCGCATTGAGCACTCTTCCCGATGCTTCCCGCGTTGCCATGGATTCGTTAAACGCAGGCAGGGCTTTTTTCCATTCTTCCCCGAACTTTCCGGCCCGGAGGCTTTCCAGCTCCTTTGCTTCTTTCGGAAATCTCGCCGAGTACGCGTTCCACAGATCTTTCCATGCGGTTTCCGCCTCTTTGCCGTGTCCCACGGCTTTCCGGAAATAATCGAGTACTTCCTGGGGCACCAAGAACCGTGCTTCAGGGTCCCATCCGATGTTCTTCTTTGTCGCCTTCACCTCGTCTTCCCCCAGCGGAGCACCGTGAGCTTCAGCCGTATCCTGTTTGTTCGGACTGCCGTAGCCAATGTGTGTTCGCACTTTGATCAGGTGCGGCTTCCCTTTTGTTGACCTCGCCTGTTTGATCGCGTTGCGGATGGCGTTCAGGTCGTTGCCGTCGTTGACCGTCTGTACATGCCATCCATAGGCCTCGAACCGTTTGCCCACATCCTCGGTAAAGGCGAGATCCGTTGATCCGTCGATACTGATGCGGTTGTCGTCGTACAAATAGATAAGGTTGTCGAGTTTCAGGTGGCCTGCGAGAGAAGCCGCTTCCGAAGCGACGCCCTCCATCAAGTCACCGTCGCTCACGATGGCGTAGATTGTATAGTCTACAACGGGATAGTCGGGACGGTTATAGCGTGCGGCAAGGTATTGTTGGGCGATGGCCATCCCTATGCCATTGGCGAAACCCTGGCCCAGCGGTCCGGTTGTTGTTTCCACGCCCGGAGTCAGATGCGATTCCGGGTGACCCGGAGTTTTACTTCCCCATTGGCGGAAGTTCTTCAGATCGTCGAGCGAGAGATCGTAGCCCGTCAGATGCAGGAGGCTATAGAGAAGCATACAACCGTGTCCTGCCGAGAGGATGAACCGGTCACGATTGTGCCATCGAGGGTTGGCAGGGTTGTGTTTCAGAAACTCAGTCCAAAGCACATAGGCCATTGGCGCGGCGCCCATGGGCATACCGGGGTGTCCGGACTTTGCTTGCTGGACGGCGTCCATGGCGAGTGTGCGGATGGTGTTGATGCAGAGCTGATCAAGGTTGGGTGGGGGAGTGGACATAGGACTGGAAGATTGAAAATTGGAGATTGAAGATGTTTACCCGCCGAAGCCATCACGATCAATCATAGAGGCGCAGGCCGGGAATGGTCAAATACAGGAATAGTGGAATATGGAATATTGGAATGCCGGAATGTAGAGAATTGCGGGAGAAAAGGTACAGGAGAATGCAAGAAGATGCAAGGAACATGAATCAAACCCGTCGATGAAACATGGAACAACACAACAGGACAGGCGTGGATGGCGATGATGGTTTCATCGGCTTCGGTGTCGACTCGTGTTCTCCTCACCTCTGTACGGCATGAATCGGAAGGGGGGAGGTCGAGTTCCTGATTTCCCTCCTGTACAGATAAAAAAGGAGACCGGCAAGGAGGAGGGATGAATAGTTTGCCAGGCTTCGGACGAAGACAAGCCCCGGCAGGGCCGAATGGAACGGCATGACGAAGAGAATGAGGAGGAGTGGTGCTGACGAGATGTGCGACCTTAGAATCATAACGTAGGCGGGCAGGATCAGAAGAATGAAGGAGTAGTCCTTGAATCGAGGAAGAACGAGTGCAGAAGTCACGATCAGAAAAAAGAGCACGAGTACTTTCACTTCGGGATCGCGGTTGGAACGATGCGGCCGAATGGTCCGTACGGCGATGACCAACAGGCCGAATACCAACACTCCGTACGTAAGTACTGGAAGGATTGGGGGAAGGTCGAGGCCCGTTTGGGCTCTAAGTTGGTCGAAGGCGGAAGTGAAGAACGCGAGGGAGGAGGGATTGACGATTCCCCTGCCCGGTGATTGATCGAGGTTGTCGAGGAACGAGGCAAACAGTTCCGGACTGACGAGTGATGTGAGGACGAGGGATGCGGCGAAAACGGCTGTTGAGAGAGCGATCAAGTGATATCGGCGCGGGTGATTTGTGACCAGGAGGAGGGCGAGGAACAGTAGCGGAAGGAGCTTGAATGATGCGGCGATCAGGATCAAACCGCAAAACATCCCGTAACGTCCATAGAGAAAAAACGAAAAAGCCGCCCACAGGACCAGCTGTTCAAAAACAGAGATGTTTCCGGCGGAAAAATCTGTGTAGAATGGAGCGTTCAATCCGAAGAGGCAGAACAAGACAAAGAGCGGCCAGTGCGGTTCTTGGAGGAAACGCGTTCCCCAGAACCGGACGAGGTACGCTGCCACGATGGCTTTCAGGACAAGGAAAACGACCGCCGCAGAGTGAAAGGGAAGGAGCGCAAAGGGTGTGAAAACCCAGAGAGTCAGCGGCGGGTAAACATAGCGGAATTGAACTCTGTCCCCGGACAACGCTTTGAGTGTTTCAAGGGGATACGGATTCTGGCCCTGGAGAAACGCCTGTGCCGCATAATAGTACGTCCTGAAGTCCCATTGGAACTCGTCGGGTGAGCAGCCGAGAAAAATGAGAACTCCGAGGAAGTACAGAAGGATGGCAGCAAGGGCAAGGCGGGACAGAAGGGAAGACCGTTGCATGGAAGGCTTCTCCGGGGGAACATGAAACAATGGCGATGAAAGTAGGCGAGAAAGTCGGAAGATGCAAGGAGCCGTTTTCGAAGTGCCTGTCGGCTAGGCCCGAGGGAAGGGACCTTGTGATTCCGACTTCCGGCTCCTGTTTACTTTCTCTTCAATATTTCCTATGCTCTCCTCACTCTCGGCGTGACTCGTCGGGATTCGTGCCGTGGGGATAGCCGGAACCCCGGTTTGAAGGTCAGCAAACGGTGAATCGCCTGTGTTCAAGGAAGGTCCAATGAATTGCAAGACGCTGTGCATTGTTGCCGTCGTGACTCTTTCATGCGCTCGCTTGTTTGCCCAACAGCTTCAGCTTCCGCAGGACCCTGTCCTCAGAGAAGAGATCAGAAGACTGGATCTGGCTCATGCCGAAGCCATATTCAAAGGTGACACAGTCACGTTGCGGCAGTTGCTTCCGGATGACCACACGGTCAACCATCCGACGAATCGGATTGTTCAGGAAAAAGCCGAGCTTCTCAGACTGATTGGTGAAGGCGTCGTCCGCTATACCCGGTTTGAGCGAAGGCCCGAAAAATTCTTGTTTTACAGGGAGCTTGTCGTTGTGATGGGGGAGGAGACTGTTGTTCCCGCTGCCGGGGCCCCCAACGAAGGAAAAGTCCTTCGCAGGCGCTATACGAACGCGTGGATGCGACATGATGGGAGATGGCGACTGGCGTTCAGGCACGCCAACAACGTTCCGGAACCCTCGGGCAAAGAACGGTAAGACGCCGGTTGCCGGGGGGAAGAACCATTTGCATTGCACCTGGATGTATTTATTTCGTTGACGCGCAAGGGCCCGGGATCGAGTTCCTGTACTCGATCTACATCTTGTCGGCGGGATTCTAATAATGTAGAACTTTGTGTTTCCCCCTCATCCATCATCTCGAACAAGGAGGTCTCTTATGGCAATTCTGCTCACCACAGTTGTCAAGGGTCAGACAGCGGAGGGTTATGATCAGGTGTCCGCTTTCCTCCACGAGGTCGTTCGCAAATCACCCGGATTCATTCTGCATTGCTCGTATGCGTCGCAAGAGGGTTGGGTCGTCATGGAAGTGTGGAACTCGAAAACGGAGTCAGATCGTTTTTTTGCAGAGCATGTTGCCCCGAACCTCCCCAAAGGTATTGTTCCGAAGCGTACGTATCAAGAATTGCACAGTGTAGTGACACCGAAAGGATAGAGGTTTTTTCCGGTGGGCATTGCCAAGATGTACGATTGCTTACGGCAGGTTCCATAAATAGGAGCGCGTGGGAGCCGAAGATGAGCGTGGCCTGTGAGATGCATCAAAGATCACATCGTTGAACGCGGTGAACAGAAGGCAGATTTGCCGCAAGGCGTACGGCCTTGCAACATCGGCAGGTTCCCGGACTATCCCACTGGTTACATGACGGTCGCTTCTGAATGTCTTTTCCCGTGAACAGGGGTTCTTCGATCATATTCTTCCTCCTGTCGATTGCCCCGGCAATACTCGCCGCACAGCCTCGAAAACCTTTCCCGTTTTGGAACCCCGACCTCCCGCTCGAACAGCGTGTCGGAGACCTGATTTCACGAATGACCCTGGAAGAGAAAACGTCGCAGATGCTGTATGACGCTCCCGGCATCGAACGACTGGGAATTCCGCCCTACAACTGGTGGAACGAAGCTCTTCACGGCGTGGCCCGGGCCGGCAGGGCTACAGTGTTTCCTCAGGCAATTGGTCTCGCGGCAACGTGGGATGAGGATTTGATGGAACGTGTGGCAATCGCCATTTCCGATGAAGCCCGCGCAAAACACCACGACGCGATCCGCAAAGGGCGCCGCGGCATCTATGAAGGACTGACCTTCTGGTCCCCCAATATCAACATCTTCCGCGACCCGCGCTGGGGACGAGGCATGGAAACCTACGGTGAAGATCCTTATCTGACCGGCCGCCTCGGAGCAGCGTTTGTTCGCGGCATGCAGGGCAACCATCCTTTCTATCTGAAAACCGTTGCCACACCAAAGCACTTTGCCGTCCACAGCGGCCCGGAACCCGAACGACATATATTCAATGCCGTCGTGTCGGAACGGGACCTTCGCGAAACCTACTTGCCGGCATTCCGAGCGGCCATTGTAGAAGGCGGAGCCGCCTCGGTGATGTGCGCCTACAATCGCTTTCGCGGAGAGCCGTGCTGTGGAAGCAGCGAACTGCTTCAAGATATCCTTCGTGCTGAATGGGGCTTCCAGGGGTACGTTGTGTCGGATTGCTGGGCAATCATGGATTTTTACACGACGCACAAAACGTCCTCCAATGCTCCGGAAGCCGCAGCCGTTGCGCTGAGGGCCGGTACGGACCTCAACTGCGGCGTTACGTACGACAGCCTTGCCATCGCAGTGCGTCGGGGACTCGTGAGCGAGGCGCTCGTGGACTCGGCAGTAAAGCGCCTGTTCCGGGCCCGATTCCGTTTGGGAATGTTCGATCCGCCTGACCGCGTTCCCTTCGCCGGAATTCCCCCGTCCGTGAACGACTCACCCTCCCACCAGGCCCTGGCTCTGGAAGCGGCACGGAAATCGATTGTTCTGCTCAAAAACGACCATGCTGTCCTCCCCTTGCCGAAGACCCTCCGCTCAATTGCCGTCCTCGGGCCTCATGCGCATGATGTGGAGGTACTGCTTGGGAACTACAATGGAACCCCCTCCGATCCCGTGACCCCGCTCCGCGGAATTCAAAGGAAACTAAAGAATGCGGAGATCCTGTATGAACGCGGGTGTCAGCTGGCAGAAGGAATTCCCTCGCTTGAGGTCGTGCCCGAGTCCGCGTTGGCGGATTCGCTGAATGGCCGATGGGAACAAGGGCTAAGAGGCGAGTATTTCAACAATCCCGATCTCTCCGGGAGACCGCGACATGTGCGCATGGACGCGAGAGTGATGTTCAACTGGTGGCAGGAACCGCCGGTCGCAGGCATGAGGGCAGATAGTTTCAGCGTTCGGTGGTCAGGCGTGATCATTCCGCCCGTTTCGGGCACGTACGTCCTCGGCGCCCGCGTCTTCGGGGCCTTTCGGCTTTTCGTCGATGACACGCTTGTCGCCTCGATTTCGGACAGACATGTGACGCTCGGACAATGGTCCGAAGTCGCCATGAGGCGGGGAGAGGCCCGGAGAATCCTGCTGGAGTATTGGGACCGTCGTCCGGATGCCATCGTGGAGCTGGTTTGGTCGGTACCCGATCCTGAAATCAAGAATCGGGCAATACAAGCTGTCCGGAAGGCCGAAGCGACTGTGATGTTCATGGGATTGTCCCCACGCCTCGAAGGAGAAGAAATGCCGATTGCAATTCCGGGATTTCGGGGTGGTGATAGGACGGATCTGGGCCTTCCCGGGACCCAGCGAGACCTTATTGCGGCGGTGGTTCAGGCCGCAGGAACCAAACCCGTTGTACTCGTTCTGCTTAACGGAAGCGCTTTAGCCCTTGGCGATGTGAACTCCGCGGTGAAGGCCATTATCGAGGCCTGGTACCCCGGACAGGCCGCAGGGGAAGCAATAGCAGATGTGGTGTTCGGGGATTACAATCCCGCCGGCCGTCTTCCCGTAACGTTCTATTCTTCGGTCAACGACCTGCCCCCCTTCACAGAATACTCCATGGCCGGAAGGACATACCGGTATTTTCAAGGAACGCCGGAATATCCTTTCGGCTTCGGTCTGAGTTATTCGACTTTTCGGTATTCAAATCTCATTGCCCCCGAACGAGTAAGCCCGGACAGAGACGTCGAAGTGAGAATTGATGTGGAAAACGCAGGCAGGATGGATGGAGAAGAAGTTGTGCAATTGTACGTCACCGATGTCGAGGCATCAGTTCCGGTTCCGCTCAGGTCTCTCCAGGGTTTTAAGCGGATCTTTCTTCGGCACGGCGAGAAAAAAACCGTCACGTTTCCCCTGCGGTATGAGCAATTCTCGCTCATCGATTCCAGCGGAAGGAGGATGGTAGAACCGGGTGTGTTCGAGATCCGGGTCGGAGGAGGACAAGAAGGGTTGACCCAAAAGGTGGTGGCGAAATGATGCGATTCTGCTCGCAAACGCTCCGGCCGTTCGGGTGATTTAACGGAAGCCGTTGCCCTTGCCCTCTTATCGCACAAGCACCATTTTCCGCACGTCGAAGCGAGAACCTGCCTGGAGCCGGTAGAAATAAATTCCGCTGGCAAGCGAACCGGAATTCCATGCCACACGATGGAGGCCGGGAAAGCGCTCCTCGTTCAGAATAACTCCAACTTCCCTCCCGAGAAGATCGAAAACCTTCAGAGACACTGGCCCACGCTCCGTGACGGCAAATTCAAACGTTGAAATTCCGTTAAAGGGATTGGGATAGTTTTGCCGGAGTCCAAAGGCCAACGGAACAGCGGGTTTGCCGATGTTTGTGGGGTCTTTCAACCAGGAGCCCACCGCAAACGCGGGTGAGACTTCAAAGTCCGTCCAAAAACCCGCGCGCTCCCGGAAATACACCCTCACATCAATAGCTGCCGAATCGTGGATCGTAGCAGGGGAAAGATCAGCTTTGAACACCGATCCCTCTTTCGTTGAATCGTGGGCGATTGCCTGTACGGACAGGGGAATCCAGTCCGATGATCCGTGCAGTCGGTACCATGCCTTTGTCGAGTCGGCGACGGGGAGGTTGGCATCCATCAGCAGATGATACACGAGCCCCGAAAAGAGAATGCTCGCCGAAGTGCCGGATTTGATCGTGAAGGACGGCTGACCGGAATCATCGAGCACCTGCAGGGAGGAGACGCTGGGTGGGTTCGCGGGTACGGCCGCGAGGTCGAATTCAGAGGTGAGCCGCACCTGTCCCTGAAGAGGACCGAGCCGATAATTGGAGGCACTCATGACGACCTTGTAGCGTTCAGGGGTCAGCTCCCTTGGCGCCCTGGGGAAATCGTTGAGAGGATTGGTGAAGATCAACGAGCCGGAAGCATTGTAAATGCTGTACGTCCCTGCATGGACATCGTTGTAACGTGTTTCTCGTTGCATTCCTCGGAACAGTGTTTGGAAGTGAAGGGATGCGCCGCCGTAAATGTTGTTAAACCAGGGGACAAAGAGATGCACCGGCGGACCTCCGAATATCATTCGTCCTCCCGACGGCGATTTTTGGGTGACGAGGGTCAGGTTCGAGCGTATCCCGGAGAGAATGCTGTCCTGCGCGATCATAACCGGCGGAGTGGAAAGATCGGGCGAAAGGTTATCAAGGTCCGATATCGTATGAAATGCCACAGCGACGTCATCGGAAATGTTCGACCGCCCGAAGTATCCCGTGAACCGAACCTCGTCATCCGTCACCGTCAACGTGTCCACCTCCATTCTGAGTCCGACAAGGGCCCCTTCTACACCCCGGGGTCCAGGCAATTCCCGGTAGGAAAAAATCTCGGCGACCAAGAGTGTCTGGAAAACGCCCGTCGGAGTCTTGATGTGAAATCGCTGGCTGATGTAATCCGCGGGGGTATTGGCCAGGATGCGGGACCCGGAAAGCGACGCAAACGGATCAAACTGCGTGATGTGGAACGTTCCGGAGCTTGCAGGGTCGAACTGAAATTCAAGCGGACGGAAGGTATAGGGAGCGGGGATCGACGAAATCAGCACCGTATCGTTGGCTCCGGAAAACACAAAAGGCCAGTCACCGAAGGCAGGGATTGTCGTCATGAGGGCTTTCTGCCGAGCGGACGATGCAGATAAGGGGTTGCCGTTGTGGTCCACACTGCGATAGACGAGCGGGAACACGGCCGATCCCGTGTTGAAAGAAATGATCTCGTCGTCGGATGTCACGGTGTGTTGTTTGATGACCAAGGCCTCGGGTGAGTTCGCGGAGCGAAAGGCGGCAAGAAGTCCGTAAGGCTGTTTCGGCAGTCCGTAATAGTGTGCCGAAGTCAGGGACGACCAGTGGATGATGCGCTCGGAGCTGTGCGAGAACACCGGCCCGCCGTACACGAGAAACTCTGGGGAGGGTTCGTTGAAGACAAGCGTGACTCGTGCTCCGCGTGCGAACCCCCATGCCACATTCAGAGTGTCCACAGTTCCCGTGAGACGAACACGCCCCCAAAAACGGAGAATATCCCCCTGAGAGACCGGAATGCTCGATGTGTTGACGGAAAGAGTGGCAATGACCCTGACCGAGTCTCCCGGGCTTACGGTAAACGAGGAAGGGGCAATCGTCAGCGTTGCTCCGGCAGGCACCCCCGAAACGGTCGAGACGAACGTCTGGACGCTTGCATTCCCGTTGTACACAAAAAGAGTTTCCGCTCGTGTCCAGAGGGATGCCGTCGGATCGGCAAAGCCGAAACTGAAGTTCGAAGGGAGCGTCCACGCGGTGCTTGAAGCGGCGGCGGGGGCGCGGACGAGTCCTGCTCCCTGGTGAAATGCCGAAAAGCCGAGATCATTTGCCGTGTTGATGATTGCCGACCGGATGCGGAGCGCCGGCCATTCGGGATGCAGGCTCTTCAGCAGCGCGGCGACACCCGTCACCATCGGAGCCGCCATCGAGGTTCCGTTCAGCGAATGATACGTGTTATTCAGATAAGTGGAGAGGATCCTGACGCCGGGAGCGACAACATCGGGTTTGACGCCAAACCCGTGCCGGTTCGGACCTTTCGACGTGAACGGAGCAAGCTGGTTGGTTGAATCCACCGCTCCCACTGTCAGAGCAAGGAGCGCTGTTCCGGGGCTCCCGAGAGTTCCTGATCCGTCAAGAAAATAGTTGTTCTGATGGTTTCCCTGGGCATAGCCGGCATTGCCGGCCGAGACGCAAAGGAGAACTCCGAGCCTGGTTGCGTTATCCACGGCCACGGAGCCCGGATCGGTTGTGGAACCTGTGGCCGATCCGAGGCTCAGATTGACAATGTCGAGGTGATCCGACGGATCTCCATCACCATTCGGATCCACAGCCTTCTCGATGGCAAGGATCACATCGCTTTCAAGTCCGCCTCCATTCGAACCGAGGACCTTGTAGGCATACAGAGTTGCTTTCGGTGCGACACCTCTGATGCTGTCCGTGTCCGCCGCAACAATCCCCGCAACGTGGGTCCCATGACCGTTGTCGTCCATCGGATCGGGATCGTCGTTCACAAAATCGTATCCCCCGATGACCTTGAAGCCGTCTCCAAATCCTCCCCCAAGCGCAGGGTGCAGATAGTCGATCCCGGTATCGATCACCCCCACGCGCACGCCCTGACCGAGGGCGCCGAACGATTGCCAAACCTCCGGAACCCCCAATTGCGTGACACTCTTCCCCAGGGCTGCCCGAACCGACTTATCCGGATGGACTGCCTTGACGTAGGGGATACGAGCGATGTCTCCAAGCGCCGACGAGGGCACGCTGAGCCCTACACCGAAAAATACCCGAGTGAACTTTTTCAAGTCTGTTTCCGCTCCCGTCGGCCATCGCAAACCCGCCGCGGCGAGGTCATTCATGAAAGTCGCAAAACGGTTGCTGTAAACCGCGGCATCGGTTTTTGCCAATCCCTGCACGGCGGCCACAAAGAGAGGGGGCTCACGGAATTCGATGATGACCCTCGCCAGCGAATCGCGATGGGCAAGGGTGGAGCGAACGCTGTCCACCGTAAGAACCGCCGCGGATCCTTCTGTGCGGGGTTTCTGGGCCACGGTTGACGATGACACTGTTGCCATCGCACAAGCAAGGAGAAGAAAACGAAACCTTTGTATCATCGCAGTTCCGACAGTGAATGGATCAAGGAGCGGTTTCCGCCCATGGGGCGCGAGGCGAACTTTTCATACGGGATCAACGCAGGTTGGTTTCATCGACCGGTCTTCTTCCAGCCAAAGATTTCAAGGTCAACTCTGCCTCTTGCATCGAACACGACACCTTCCTGCTCGAGGAGCTCTCGTTGGAGGAGATGGTCCTTGCTGTCGGTTCGTTTGTTGACCATTCCCTGTGCATTGATTACACGGTGCCAGGGGAGGCCTGGCGGACAGGCGGCCATGGCGTTTCCCACCCAACGCGGTGCGGCTACGTCGTAAAAGCGCGCGCGCACACCCTTCGGCCGGGGGATCATTGAGGCAATGGCACCGTAGGTGAGGACCTTCCCGCGGGGGATTTCCGAAACAATGTCCCAAATACACCTCTTAAACGCCTCGCGACCTGGCGGCGACGTATAAGTTTTCTTCCCTCGCTTTTTATGGTTTGCTCTCAAAAAAATCTCCCTTGACGGCATGGAAATTAAGGAAACTTTCCTTCCTTCCCCCCCGAAAACAAAGGCGTCCAGGGTCACAAACCGAACTCAGCGCGGGGCCTTTTCAGCCGGCTCGATGCGATAGGAGTGTGTGATGGGGACAGAGGCCTTCAGGATGCCCGTGACGGAGCAGTATTTTGTCGTGGAGAGTTCGATCGCCCGCTCAACATCGGCCGGATGAATGTTGTCTCCGTAGACGATGTATTCGACATGAATATCCGTAAAGATCCGAGGGTGTTCTTCGCGATCGTGGGCCGTGATCTTGATCTCAAAATCCACAAACGGCACCCGCTTTTTTTTCATGATAGGAACCACATCGCTCGCCGTACAACCCGCCAGGCCTATGAGCACCAGTTCCTTCGGTGTCGAACCGGCACGACTCCCGCCGAACTCCTCCTCGCCATCCATCACCACCCAGTGATTGGACAATCCTTTGCCGACGAATGTGATGCCTCTGACATGCCGCAATTCAGCTGTTTTCAATGCCATAGATGAATCCTGCCTTCCTTCTTCGCACGAGATTCAAGGAAAAGTACAAAAAAATCCCCTCATGTATTAGATGAGAGGATGAAGAAAAGGATCCTCCGTTCGAACCTTGAACGGCCTTCTTAATATCCCCCATCCTCCGTCACAACCGTGATTCTCCCCCGGAATGTGCGGTAGACGTAGAAGAAATATCCAGCGACAAATACTATTCCGATCAGCCACCAGGTGAGTCCGACCTGAAGTCCGTATTCCTGCGCGCGGGTGTTGTACACGGTAAGGCTGTAGGCGGGATTGGTTGAGGCAGGAAGCACTTTGGGGTACAGACCGAAGGCCGTGGCGGCCAGCATGCCTGCTATAAAAAGAGAGGATGATAGAAAGGCTTTCAGGTCCTCCTGGGTCCTGTTGAAGTACCACATACCAAACAGTCCCGCAACGCCGGCGGCGGGGAAGATCCAGCCCCAGACAAACGAACTGTAGTTGTCCCAGATCTCCGGATGGATGGACCAGGTGGCGGCAAGGGCGGCAACGGAAGTCAGTACTACGCCCCACCAAGAACCGCGCGCGAGCGTGTGAGCTCTCGTCCGTATAGGATCCAGGGTCTTGAGCGCTATGTAGTTCGATCCGTGGTTGGCAAGGACGAAGAACGCTACGAGTCCCATGAGCACCGTGAACCAGTCGAGAATTCCTGCCTCGGGGACAACGGTGAAAGTGGTCCAGAGCGGTTCAAAGAAGTACCCGTCAGCGTTCAGCGGTACCCCGCGTACCACATTCCCCAACGCTGCGCCGAAGAAGATCGTCAGCAATATGCTGGCGAAGGAAAAGACGATATGCCAGAAGGATTTCCAGAGCGGATTATGGACCTGGTGCTGAAACTCGATGCCCAGGCCCCGAAGCATCAGGAGCCAGAGAACGATCATGAGTGGAAGGTAAAAGCCGCTGAAGCTCGATGCGTAGAGAAGCGGGAAGGCGAAGTACAGGGTGCCGCCCGCGGCCAGGAGCCATACCTCATTGCCGTCCCACACGGGCCCAATGGCACGCAGGAGAATGTTCCGCTCTTCCGGATTCCTTGCCGCGAGAAAATGAATGATTCCCGTTCCGAGATCAAAACCGTCGAGAATCACATACATTGCCAGCATAAAGGCGACGAGAGCAAACCAGAGAGTTTCCATTGGCTATGAAAGGGCTGGATGGTGAATGGTGAATGGTGAAGTTAAGAACCCTCCACTGCCACCGGTCCCGTATTGATTCGTTTGAGGACCAGGAGGACGAACAGCGTGCCCAGGACAAAATACATACCGATGAATCCGAGGAGAGTGAACAGACTGTTTCCCGCTGAAACGGTCGTGGATGTTCCATCGACCGTCCGCATGAGTCCGTACACCAGCCACGGTTGGCGGCCAAGCTCCGCCGTCATCCACCCCGCGGTGTTGGCAATGTACGGAAACGGAAACGCAAGCATCAGGATCCACAACAGCCAGCGGAGGGACGGCAAGGTATTGCGTTTCAGCGCATAGAATGATGTGACCATGACGACAATAAAGATCGTACCCAATCCGACCATCACGTGGTAACTGTAATACAAAAGCGGAATGTTGGTCGGCCACAGGGAACGGTCGAATTCCTTGAGTCCATGGATCTCGGCCTCCCATCGATAGTGCGTGAGAAAACTCAGCAATTTCGGAATGTGCAGAGGGTTGTCGATGGCGAGTTTCTCCATATCGGGTTGACCGATGAAAACGAGTTCGGCACCTTCTTTCGTTTCGAACAGTCCCTCCATAGCAGCGAACGTCACGGGTTGTTTTTCGGCCACCATGCGTGCATGGGCGTCGCCCGTTGGGAACGCCACAAGAACAGAAGCGATTAAACCGGCGGGAACGCCGAAACGCATGAACACCATGCCGTGTTCGGGATGCTTTCCGGAAAGAATATAGTAGGCGCCCACAGCGCACACCACGAACGCCGCGGTAATGACCGAGCCGATCATTGTGTGCGTGTACTGCCAGAGGAGCCAGGGGTTCAGGAGCAGTCCCCAGAAGTCGTTGAGATGAACGGTCCCGTCGGCCGCAACGGTATAGGCGACGGGATTCTGCATCCATGCATTGGTGGCCACGATGAAGTAGCCGGAGATCCACGACCCGGCAAAAACCGCCAGGGCCGCCGCAAAATGGCCTTTCGGTCCAAGCTTCTTTTCTCCGAACAAGAACAGGCCGAGAAAGCTTGATTCCAGAAAGAAAGCGAACATGCCTTCCATCGCCAATGTTTGTCCGATGACGCCTCCCGCAAACGTAGAGAACCGCGCCCAATTGGTGCCGAACTGGAACTCCATCGGAATTCCCGTGACAACGCCCAGGGCAAAATTGACGGCGAAGATCTTCCCCCAAAAGCGTGCCGCTTCATTGTAGCGGTTGTTTCCGGTCTTCAGGAACGCCCCCTTCATGAGGACAAGGAGAAGACCCAGGCCCATCGTCAGCTGGGGAAAGAGATAATGAAACATGATGGTGAAGGCGAATTGGAGCCGGTTGATGAGGAGGGCGTCTTCCATGGCTATGTCTGATCCTGAGGTTTGTAGTATTTTTTATCCTGATACAGGAACGAGCGGATGGTTCCCGCACGAACGAGTTGCTCAAGCCATTGCGACACGGACAGTTCGCTCTTCCCGAAAAGTACGGCGATTTCCGATACATTCAAAGGGCGCCGGCGCAGGGTGGCAAGCAATACATCGACGTCCAGGCCGTCCCTTCCGCCCGACAGCTGTTCCCTGGGGGCTATGATTTCGCATTGCTCCCCCAAAAAGCTCTTGATGGCCTCCAATCGTTCCCACGGGACAGGGAGGGCGTGGGGTGAGGAGGGAGGGCGCACAACGGTATTGAGCTGAATGCGATCCGGCCTGATTTCGTTGAGGGCTTTTCGCAGTTCCAAGAGTTCATCGTCGGAATCATTGATTCCGCGCACGAGGAGGATCTCAAGCCAGAGTGCTCCGCGGTATTGCTTACGGAACCGCTTCAGTCCGTCGATGATTGTGTGGAGTCTGAGAAGCGGATGCGGGCGTGTGACGGCTTCGAATGCGGCAGTCCGGGCGGCGTGAAGCGAAGGAAGGACGATATCCGCCCCCATGAGATCTCTCCGAACATCCTCAAGAAACAGCAGGGTTCCGTTGGTCAGGACCGCCACCGGCACGTCTGTGAACGATTTGATCGAGCGGATCATGATGCCGAGTGAGGAGTTGAGCGTGGGTTCGCCGGATCCGGAGAAGCTGATCACGTCGACACGGTCCTCCTCGAGGGCATTCTTGATCTCGGCCACAACGACGAAAGGAGAGACATACTCCCTGCGGCGCAGTCCGCGCTTGTCCGTGGGTCCAAGTTCGCAGAACAGGCAATCGAGGGTGCAGAGTTTGTGAGGGATCACATCCACGCCGAGGGAACGGCCCAGGCGACGGGATGGGATCGGCCCATAAACGTGACGCCGAACATTCATGGCAACTGCTTCGGGTATGAGCCGATAACGGACAGTGGGAAATGTGCAACGATTTACATCCACACATCAACGTCTTCAGACTCTTCAGCGCGATCAGCCTTCTTTTCGCACAACTGGACAAACGCGTACAGCCCCTCGAGGCGGGTGCGGATTTCGCTTAACTGTTCTTTCATGCCCTCGAGACGATCACGCTCGCGCGAGCCGACGTGCAGTTGATCAAGTTCGCGTTCGAAAGCACGAACAATCATTCCAATCCTCTCCAGATCGGTTTCGACCTGACGGATGGAACGATGCATGATGGTTTTCGGGTCAGGCATGGGGCCTCAGCCTTCAAGAGAACACAAAGGAAGAATCCGTCACACCGTTGTCCACCTCACACCCAGGGAGCCGATCTTCTCGATGATCAGAGGCAGAGAGCGCTCGAGAGCGCATTCGAGCTTATCCCGTTTCGGGCAGGATGCCTCTGAACCTGCGGAGCATTGTGCGCATACACGTCCCCGGAGGAGTTTCTGAACCTCCGCCGGGGTCTTTCCGCGTCCCGAAAAAATCACGTCGGCGACGTCCGGAAAGTAGGATTCCAGGGGGCAGAATTCCTCCTCCGGCAGGCGGCATGCGCCGCTGTTGTCTCCGTCGATGCACCGGCGGCAGATGCTGATGCGAATGGATTCCCAGGCAGGGTTCATGAGGCCACCTTCTCCCTCGTTTTCGAAGATTTGTTCGTGGCGCGGACGTATTCATAGAGTTCATCCCGAAAAGCCGGGTGCGCCACTGCCATAAGAGCCTCTGCTCGCTCCACGAGGTTTTTGCCGTGGAGAGAGGCCACACCGAATTCGGTTACCACGTAGTGCACATCGGCTCTTGTTGTGACGACGCCCGCACCGGGCCTGAGCTGAGGTACGATGCGCGAGATCGTGTTGTTCTTGGTAGTCGAAGGCAATGCGATGATCGGTTTTCCTCCCTTTGAATACGCAGCTCCGCGAATGAAGTCTACCTGCCCGCCGAATCCGCTGTAGATCTTCGGGCCGATCGAATCCGAACAGACCTGACCCGTAATGTCGACCTCAATCGCTGAATTGATCGCTACCATGTTGTCATTCTGCGCCACGATAAAGGGGTTGTTGGTATAATCGCAGGGATGCAGTTCGAAAATCGGATTATTGTCCACGTAGCGGTAGAGGTCTTCGGACCCAAGCACGAACGTTGCGATGATCTTGCCCGGATGGAGAGTCTTTCTCCGGTTAGTTACAACGCCGCTTTCGAGGGCCCGTACCACGCCGTCGGACACCATTTCGGTGTGAATACCCAGGTGCTTCTTGGAGTCAAGCTGCGCGATCACTGCATCCGGTATTCCGCCAATGCCGAGCTGGAGCGTGTCGCCGTCCTGGATGAGGTTTGCGATGTGGGCCGCGATCTTCCGCTCAACCTCGCTCGACCCCGCTCCCCGAAGTGTCATTAGAGGCTCGGAGCATTCCACAATCTTATGAACATGGGAAACATGAATGAAGACGTCACCCAGCGTCCTCGGCATGCGCTCGTTGACCTGGGCGACGACGATCTTTGCATTCTCTGCGGCGGATTTTGATGCCGCGCATTCAACCCCGAAGCTCATGAATCCGTGCTCATCGGGTGGGGAGACGTGGATGAACGCGACATCGAGCGGAATTATACCGCGAGAAAACAAGCCGGGAATCTCCGAGAGGTGGATCGGCACATAGGCCGACCGTCCGGCGGCTATGGCTTCGCGGTCGGCCTCTCCGACAAACAGCGAATTGTGCCGGAAGTGCCTTTCCATTCCGGGTTTGGCCAGAGGATCGTCTCCGAGCAGAAGCACATGGTTCAGGTCCACGTCATAAAGCTCATCCTTGCGCGCGGCAAGAGCATTCATGAGGAGGAGAGGAGTGGCCGCGTTGCCGCTGAAGAAGACCCGGTCGCCGGACCGCACGACGCTCACTGCTTCTTCCAGCGGGACGACTTTTTGTTTGTACGTTGAAAGCCAGTTCATAGGAGCGCTCTGTCACGATTCAAAAGTCACACTCAATGATGGAAAGCTGTGCTTCTGTCAATTTCTCATCGTGTGAAGGTTGTCGCCGAGAAGCGAAGACAGCGTTTTCGCTTTGAGATCAAAGACACGGGCGATGGCTTCGTTCGTGCATACACCGTCGTAAGTGCAGACCCCGACCGCGAGACCCGTGTTCGAGAGCAACGCATCGCGGATGCCCTTGTTCGCGAGATCCAGAAGATACGGCAGGATCGCATTCGTGAGACCGACAGATGCGGTTCTGGGAACGGCTGCGGTCATGTTGGGCACGCAATAATGCACAACGCCGTGCCGCGTGAACGTGGGTTCATCGAGGCTCGTAGGCCTGCTCGTCTCGACACAGCCGCCCTGATCGATCGAAACGTCGATGATGACCGATCCTACTTTCATGTCCTTCACCATGGGCTCCGTAATAATGTGCGGCGCCCGCTCGCCTTTCAGAAGAACACCGCCGATCACCACGTCCGCGTGCCGGACAGCCTTTGCCACATTGTACTCGGTTACCGTGGCCGTGTTGACAACCGGAAAGAGATGATGGAGGGCTCGCAGACGGGTCATGTCTCTGTCGAGGACCGTGACCTGCGCGCCAAGCCCGAGCGCCACACGGGCGGCGGTTCTCCCCACCGTTCCGGCGCCGAGAATGACGACGGAGGCAGGTGCAACTCCGGGAATATTGCCGAGAAGAATGCCGCGTCCGCCTTCCTTTGATTGCAGATAGTGCGCCGCGACCTGGATAGAGAGTTGGCCCGCAATTTCGCTCATGACCTGGAGAACAGCAAGGTCTCTCCGGCTGTCTTCAATCAGCTCATACGCTACCGATGTGACCTGGCGCTGGAGAAAGAATTCGACGGTTTTCTTATTGGAAACGGCCAGATGGAGAAACGAAAGCAGGGCCTGGTCTTTCGACATCAGGGCGAGCTCGAATTCGGTCGGTGGAGCGACCTTCAGGATGATTTCACTGCGGTTAAGAATCTCCTGGGCGGTATAGTTGATCACCGCCCCTGCTTTTTGATACTCTTCGTCGGGAAACAACGTCTGAAGCCCCGCCTCATGCTGAACGTAAACCACATGGCCGGCGCTGACGAGCGTCTGGACACCCGCGGGGGTCAATGCAACGCGGCGTTCGAGCACATTGTCTTCTTTGAGAATGCCTATGGTCACACGGTCTCCTTTCAAGAATCTCTTCTTCCAAAGTGCGCAAGAATCATGTCAATTCGATCCCTTTCAGGGAAAAGGTTTACGTGCAATCTTTGATCACACACTCCGAAACAGTTTCCACAGGCGACAAGAGGGCTCCTGCCGGTCCGCAAGAGTCGAGGCCCTTTCTATTCGAGGTGAAGACCGTTCGTAATGTCTTCATCCGTAACGTTGACTAACTCCGAGAACTCATCGGGTTTAATCGTGAGAACAGGACAGAGGGCCGTCCGTACCACTTTCTCCGCAACACTGCCCATCAGCATGTGGCTCAATCCGCTTCGCCCGTGTGTGCACATGACGATCAGATCGGAGTGAAGTTCTCGGGAAGCCTTCACGATCTCCTGCGCCGGTGACCCGCGCCGGATTTCGATCTTCAGGCTCGTCGTGACGACGTTATGATCGAGAAGGAGATGCGCGATAGCCTGTTTTATTTTCGCTTCAGCTTCCTTTGCCGGGCCGTGCTCTTGTTCGGAAAGTTCGTCGGGGCCCGCGACGTAGAGCACGGTAATCGTCGATCCGAAATGCTCCGCGATATCCTCGGCATATTGCAGACCCGTAATCGAAAGAACCGACATGTCGATGGGAACAAGAATGTTCTTGGGTGATTTCATGGAACCTCCGTCGGAAATGCAACAACCTCGCATCGAAAGGTAAACCAGACGTCGCTCCCTGTGTTCAGAATGTTGAATTTCGATTCCCGTTTCGAGATCGGCTCGTCGGGATCGTGATGTTCTTCCTTCCCTCTCTACGATACGATTTCTTCCATCGCAGGTTCTTGTTCCACTGCGGGTTCTCTCTTCATGCTGTTGCGCTTTGGTGAAGGCGGAGGAGAGATCTTCCGCGTTTCCGAAAGAGCAAGTGCAAGGCCGCCGAGGACCAGGACCGCAGAGATCCAGACGAGATTCATGAACGGCTTGAGGCTGGCCTCCACCACCAGAACCTCACGATCCTGTGCATGGTCGTGTTCGTCGGTCTTCGGATTGCGGATGCTCAACTGGACGGTCGATTGCCTCGTATCCCTGTCGATGTTCATCCCAAGGAACGAGATCTCCAGCTCCCCGTCCCGGGTCCTTACCGGGGCCGGTTGGGGAGGCTGGCCTTGGCGGAACACCGTGGAAGCAGTCAAGGTCTCCTTCTTATTCCCACCGCGCACTTCAAGAACCGCAGAGACGGAGAATCCCTCGCCGCTCACCATGGATTCATTGCCGTGCTGGTTCATCTCGAAGCGAACGAAAGTGATGTTTTTTCCCTCGATTTCCTTCACATCGCCCTTGGGGAATTCATAGACGGTTCCGGAGGCATGATCATGCGTGGCTTCTACTGCGACAGGTTCAAGATAGAAATCGCGAACCAGGGAACTCATGTAGTCAGGTTCGCGCATGAGGCTGTTGTTATAACTGCTCTGAAACATCACCGGCGACAGGGTCGTCGTCGATCCATTCCGCTCCACCGAGACTCTGAACCGATATTTCGTTCCGTTCTCAAACGGTTGCGCTCCCTCGTAGGTGACCGCGTAACCGAAAATCTCCTTCGGCTCGTTTTGAGGAAGAGAGGCGGTCACCTTCTGCCCATAGCGGCCTGATCCTATGATGCCGAGGAAGAGGAGAGCCAGGCCGATGTGGGCGATGGCGCCTCCGGTGCCGGCCGGGTTGACGCGTGCCAGAGCGACGAGCCGTTCGACATTCACTACCAATGCAAAGAGGGACGCGGCTGCGAGCGCGAGCATGGAAAGATCCCGGACGCCGACGGCGAAAAGCCCGGCCGTTGCGGCGAGAGCGATGAGGATGCCTCTCAGCGAGCGTCGTACCAGGCCGGCTGGGGAGTCGACGCGCCATTGGACGAGGAGGCTGATGCCCAGGAGGAGCAGCATGATCGCGGCAATCGGCAGGTTCATGGAATCGTAGAAACTCGGCTCGATGGTCGATCGTGAAACGATGGGAAGGCTCGTTCCAAAAAAGATTACGAGTGCGCTGGCGCCAAGAGCGGCTGAACCAAGGGCAATGAGCGACTCGCGGCTGAAGCTGCCCACAGGGGCCCCCAGTGCCTTGAGCTCCTTCCAGCGTCTGAGCACCATGCCGAATCCAAGCACGGTGACCGTCAGCATCCAGAGAACCAGAAGGGCGTAGGCAAAAGCTCCGGGATCCACAAACGAATGCACAGAGGCATCGCCAAGAATTCCGCTTCTTGTGAGGAACGTACTGTAGATGACGAGAACAAAACCAAGAACAGCCAGAATGAAGTTCGTTCTGATCAGTTTCCCGGTTTTTTTCTGAACGAGGAGCGTATGCAGGAGTGCGACCACGACGATCCAGGGGATCAACGAGGAGTTCTCGACGGGATCCCAGCCCCACCATCCACCCCAGCCAAGAACACCGTAGGCCCAGTACCCGCCGAACATAAGCCCGGCGCCCAGAGCAATAGCTGCAAACATGGTCCACGGAAGGGCCTTGATGACCCAGTCGTTGTATGACCGTTTCCAGAGCGCCGCCACCGCCATCGCAAAGGGAACGCCCATTGCCGCAAAGCCGATGAAAAGGACCGGCGGATGGATGATCATCCAGAAATTCTGCAGGAGGGGGTTCAATCCCTTGCCATCAGGCGGAACGAATCCCACCTGCACCTGATCCGGAAACGCATCCCAGATGTATCTGAACGGTGATTTGACAAGCAGCAGAAGAAGGAGGAATGCCTGAAGGAGGGAATAGACGGCCATCGTTTCGTATTCAATGTGCTTTCTGCGCGTGAAGTTCAACAGGCCGAAGCCGATGATCGTACTGCAGAGCGCCCAGAACATGAAGCTTCCTTCCTGACCGGCCCAGAACGTTGTCAGGAGGAGGGGGAGGGGGAGATCCCGTGAGCTGTAATTCCAGATGTACGAATACTCAAACTGATGCCGCAGAATGAACATCATGAGCAGAATGGAAGCGGCGACGACGCCGGCGGCCATCACGACAAAGCTTCGTCGGGCCAACGGCACCAGCATTCGTTTCTTCGTTGCGCTCTGATGATAGGCGAACGCCGACACCAGCGCCGCCCCGAACGCGATCCAGACCAAAATTGAAGCTGCCATGTCCTTTATTTCCTTCCTTCATGAAAGATCTATCGATCGGATTTTAGCAACCTCCGTGCCAACAGGAAAATTCACTTTTCCTCCCCCTCAGCGGGATTTGGGAAAAAAAGACTGATTTACAGCCTCTTGTACAGGACTGGGAGAGCTTCGGTTCCGGCAAATAGGAAAAAAAGGGAGGGATTCCCAGAAATGGGAAAGTTACAAAAGCAAAGGGCCATCCCGATGGGGACAGCCCTTGTGCCTGTATTTAACCAAAAAGAAAACTACGGCTTGCGGAGCTCGGCAAGCGATGATTTCAGCAGGTCGATGACATAGACCGAGTTATGAACCCCGTGGCTCAGATCGTGCTCGACCATCATGAAATTGTACAACGCGCCGGCGCGCGACGCAGGGGCGATCTTGAGGGCATTACTTCCACTGCCGGCATTGATCGTATACCCGGAAATAGCATCGCCGGCCAGCCATGGAACCTTGGCACCTTTGTTCCACTTATTGACAATCGATGTATCTGTCATCATTGTTGCCAGAGTATCAAGATACGCCGTAACAATGGTCTGAACACTGTGGTAGTCCACGGAAGTAATGGTCGGATGGCACGCCGTATTCTTACAGCCTTCGAGCAGAGATGACGGTGTTCCGTGGAGGTCGTACCGGATATTCATAGTGTGGCCGCCTGCGACGCCAAACGGATACGATTGCGTCATCGGAGGATTCGCCATGTGGCACTGAATGCATCCCTCCGATTTGATCAGGGGTGCCGTCGTGTGAGCTGAATTGCCGGCATACGTATAGTCGGTGAACTTGAACCCTCCCGTCCCGTTGAGAATGCTGGACTGCACTCCATAATGCTGATACCAGCGATTGTTGGAGATCGTAATCGTGTCCGTCACAGCGGTTTTTGTTGGATCAGGTTTCGGACTGATGGATCTTGGCCGATGGCATGAGGCGCAGAGGTTTCCTTTCCCGAAATCAAATGTTACGTCGGCTTCTCCGGCAATCCCGGCCAGCAGGGTTACAGGGGAAGACACGCGCAGGGAAAAATCTCCCCGGGAGTGGGGCGAGTGGCATGCAAAGCAACCGGGGGGCGAAGGGTTCACTGCCGCCGTTACTGTCTTGCCGGCGGTTTTTTGAATGAATCCTTCTGTCGTATGGCATTCTGCGCACGCGGAACCTGCCCGCTCATAATCTCCGCCGTAGAAATGCTTCGACTGCTCCCATTGATACTTGCGTGCCCACACGTAGTACGTCGTGTCGGTGTCGGGATTATGACAGTCTCCGCAGACGATCCCTTCAGCGAAGCCTTCGAGCTGGAGAATCGTCGACTCACCCGGAGGACCTGCCGGTCCCTCGGGTCCTTTGCATCCCTGCAGGGCCGAAACGACAAGTGAGGCAACGAGCAGGGTCGAACCAAGCAACAGTATCTTTTTCATGGAGAACCTCCTGACGATGAATGTGCTACTGTTAGGGCACCACCTTCGTGGTGTGCCTTCTAACATTCGGGATATTGAAAACAGAAAAACAACAACACTCTAAAACTCCCTTACTTGTCCAAACACATTCAGATATCCGTTCACGTGTTTTGACGGATCGACAAACTGCAAACTGGCATTGACGACATCTCCGTGACAATTGGCGCAGTTCAGATTGTTTGGATGCGTTCCCCCCTGCGCCGCAGTTTTCGGGAGGGCGCGCTCGGCGAGCGTAGGCCTGGAGACATCCCCGTGACATGACCCGCAAGCCCCGCTCAGAGCGGCGCCGCCGACCCAGAACATCGGATTATCACCATTGCCGTTCTTGAATTGCCCGTGGCAATAAGTGTTGCCGCAGGCGGTGGATTGCGTGTAGTACACCGGTACAGGTGTTGCGCCCGCGGTTCGTTTAGCCGCCAGTCCTGTCATGTTCACTTCGGCCTGTCCGGGGTTTGCGTCAATGTGATTTGGGTCGTAGATATCACCCGCCGGCAGAACATGGCAGGTTGAACAGCCCACGGGGGCTGTGCGGGCTGTTCCCATAACGTGAACCTGGTGCTGGCCTACACCGCGAAAACTTTTGTCGGTGTTTCCACTCAGATCGCGCGGGGGGGCCGAGTTCGATGCCGAACCATGGCAAACATTGCAATGCTCGGGTCCGAGCACTTCAGTGTGGCACGTTCGGCAGGAGACCATGGATGTGCCGCCGGTGTACGAGCTTCCGTGGCATGTCCGGCATGGACGCATATCCCACCCCTGGTTGCGTATCGCGTTGCCGTGAAAATCGGCGGACGTCTTTGTCAGCCAACCGGCCGGATGCACGCCCGTATTCTCCGCCACCGGGGGAAGCGTATCCTTCAGGTCACTACAGCCCCCCGTGAGAAGGGCGATGGTCGTTATGCCGGTCAGAAAGAGTTGAGTGTTCTTCATGGCCTGTCCCGGTTATTGATGGCAGTATCCGCAAAAGCCGATTCCGCTCACTCCGCCTACGCGGGCGTTGCCATCGGAATGACATACATAACAACTCGAACCCGGATCGGAATGCCAGTCTCCCTTCACGTCCCTCATGAATCCGCGCGAATGCGTTCGGGGATCCGTGTTCTTGAGACCGTCGGAATCCATGTGACAGGTGATGCATGTGGGATCGGCCCCCTGGGCATCGTGACACGATGCACAGCTCTCGATATCTCTCCGGGCGAGCGTTGCATGGAGCCCGCCGCCCGAGCCGAATCCCAGCGTCGTAAAATTGGGCTGTTGGTGAGTCAGAGGACGGAACTGCGCCTGCGTGATGTTTCCGCCCGCCATGTGGCAGGTGGAACAGAATTGCTCGGTGGAATGACAGGTCGCACATTCCCCAGCCTTTGCCGAAGCCACCACTCCATGTGTAAAGCGGAAGTTCAGATCGTGGACTTTTTTCAGCACCATTCCCTGGGCACGATCGTTCGCCGTGATGCGCGTGGCCCTTGGGGAAACAAGATCGCGTTTCTCGAGGCCGGTTTGCACGAGGTCCGGATTACTGTGGCAATCCTGGCAGGATTCCTCGGTGTGACACGACATGCAGGTCGCATCCTGCATCCGGGCGAGGAACTTGTGTTCGGTCACGAACGTCGTTCTGTCGTGGCCGGCAGGCCGGAGGGCGGCGAAATCGGTGTGGCAGGTTTCACAGGCGTTCGAGGCGGCCAGGTCGTTATGGCAGGTGTTGCACGTCGCCATCGGCGGTAGGCTCTTCTCGGTTGCCAGGGTCATCTGGTCCATCCCCGTGTGGCACGTTTCGCACTGCATGCTCTGGCCGTTGACATGCAGGTCGTGATTGAATCTAAGCTCACGGATCGGGCTCAGGAAGGCAACGTAGGTCTCGGGATTATCGCTCGTATGGCAGAAAGTGCAGTTGTTGGCCAGCTGTTCCTCATGACATGACTCACAATTGGCTTTCTTGCTGAGCAAATTGTCCGCTGAAAGCCGGCTGGTCGGGGCGGCGTCGTGGCAGTCCACACAGGCTACGCCGACTTCCTTGATGTGATAAGCATGGGAAAACTTGATGAGCGCCGCCCGGTCCTGCTTGTCGTCCGGCTCGCCCGATTGCGTAACGAACGTCGCCGCGAAAATCAGCAGAAAGATACCCGCGAGGAACAAATATCCCTGCAGAACGATACTGGAGCGGAACACTGGAGGAAGTCTCATGGGAGTCTCAAAACAGTGTGAGTCGTTCGCTGAGAAGGTAGCTTGCCCGGAGAAATACCCGGACATCGTTCTTGTAGATCTTGTTTTGAATCCACTGCACCTGGGTGTCCACGGACAAAACCGGCATGGGTCTGTACACTGCTCCGATGGACGCGCTCAACGCAGGATCGCGTTTCGCCTGATAGCGGTTCAGTTTGTAATAGCCGTACGTGAATGACGCCGTGGGCGTGAGCATATGGTCAAACAACGGATAGCCCCCGTTGATTGTTGCCGCGTTGATCCTGCCGTTGTATCCGCTCAAGCTCGAGGCGCTGGCAGAAACGTACTTCCAGTTTGCTCCAAACGTGTATTGCTGGGAAATCTCGTCGCCGTAAGAGACTTCCCCGTAACGCGCAAACGTTCGAACGCCGTCAAGAAAATGAACGTCGTACTCAAGACCGACCTCGAACTCTTCGAGGGAATTGTAAGTAAACGCCGAGAAGATCGAATTGAACGAGATGCGAGGTTCGCGTTTTAAATACTCTCCGGTAATCCCGATCCGGTCGATCGGCGTAACACGCGTGAACAATTGAATCCGGGACATCTTCGCAAACTGCAGATCGTGATCATAGCGAACGTACCCGTACACCATGTCGTACTCGGCGCTCGCATCGACACTGAGATACTCTTCGATCCTGGCCGAGGGGCTGATTTCCACAAGGACCGGGTTGAAAAGCGAGTCGCGCCGAAGTGCAGTGTACGCTTCGGGCTGGATGCGCTTGTTCGCGTAGCTCACCGAGATCTGTCCGAAGTCCACGGGCATCGCAACCACCTGAGCGCCGAACATCGCGTTCTTCGAGGGATGATCGATGATCTCTCCCTTCATTCCGGCCGGTGCCAGGGCTCCAAGATACCCAAGAACCTTGATACGGTGATCGAGGAATCGGGCTGTGGCCGAAACACCGTCCACGGTTCCGTTCCCCACACCCGCGAAAATCGCCTGTCTGCCCACTGTGGCATCGCCGACGCCCCCGATATCCCGCCATTTCAGTTGGAGGGAATAAAGGCGGATCCTCCCCTTGTTCTTCAAAGGTCCCGAAAAGTCGTTCCACGCTTGCAGATAGGTGGAGAACGTGAAGTCATCCTGAGAGATGGAGAACTGCGCAGATTGATAGCCGTACAAATGATTGGAGGATATCCCGACAGTGTCGTGACGCTGCCAGGCGTAGGCCGAGGTGACAAGCCTGGCCTGAAGAAACTGCGAGAAAGAAGTTTGGACCGCCGAGACAACGCCGAGGGCTAGAATAAGCGTCAGTTTGATTTTCATAACCGGTCTCAAGATGATAGGAATCGCTGGTTCAGAATGCTCAAACCTCGTGCCACCACATAGGCCTCTCCCTCCCACGAATTGCCCGAAAAACGCCGAAATTCACACAAAAATTACGGATGTTGTCAAAAGTGGGAAGGAAAGCTCTGTTGTGGTTTTCAATGTTGGGAATGGTATCGACTATTTTGGGTCTGTATGTAAGAAAACGGCGTTCCACAGCCGGTGAAACGCCGTTGAAAAATTTCCACAGAAAACCGGTCATCCTGCTTTGGGCACCGGATGTTTGATTTTGTTCCAGTATTCCTCAAAGTTGAATCCCTTGAAAGTAGGACTCTTCTCGTTATGGCATGTCCGGCACTTCGCTTCTATGGCTGCCGCGTCCTTATACTCGGTCATGCCGGCCGCAATGGATTTTGCACGATCCTTCATGATCGTAATGGTCTTATACGCCGACCCCGCACCGTGGCAGGTTTCGCACTGAACGCCTTCCTGAGCGTTGAAGGATTTCTCGACATTCTTCGCCGCATGTTCCGGCGCATGACAGCTCAGACATTCGGCCGTTTCTGCGGCAGGGGTCGTAAAACCCTTCTGTTTCGCCACCTCATTTGCCTTGGCTGTGGTCAGTGCTTTGTACGCAGAAGCGTGCGGACTCTTTTGCCAGATATCCATTTGTTTTCCCTGCTTTTCCGTACGATGACAGGGGGCACACATCTTGGTACCGACAAATTTGTTCTGTGCAGGGAGAGCTGAAAAAGTGAAGAGAAAGAGGGTCACAATACCCAGCGATTGCTTGATCATATGGAGGCTCCTGAAGTAAATGAAGAGACCGGGCCTTGCCAGTCTACACCGTCGCGGCAAGAAAGTCAAGACCTGGTAATGGTTTTATGTCGGGAATCACTCAAAATATCACCGTTGTTGGCCGTTCGATTCGATTTTCTTAATGTACAGATACAACCCGATAACCAGAAGCGTAATGATCAGCGTGCTCACTCCGAGACCGATTCTTCTAAAGTAATATTCATCAATCGCTTCCTGTGCCTGAACATGGATGTCTCGTGCCGCCGCGATGCCTTTTGCCGCGACTTCCTGCAACTTGGCTTTGTCGAAGGCATGGATCGTTGTCCTGGATTCCAGGCGAGCCTGACGCACAGACCTGAGAGCGAAGCGCTGTTCCGAAACCTCCATGCCTTTTTGCTCTGCCTCTTCAACAAGGGCCCGAGCCTGCTCTTCGAGCGTGACCAGGGAGTCAATTATCGCGCGCATGGACATCGCAGCGGTGTATCCCGCGGGATACTCCGTTGGTGAATGGCATTGTGCACACACCGCCGGCGGCTCTGATCCAATCAACCTGTCGGTGACGGCAACGATGCTGTGGTTCCCATGACAGGTCTCGCATTCCGGAAGATTTCTCTGATCAAACGCCCTCTTATGAGGACTTCGGGAAAACAAATCCGCATTGAGCGCATGACACGTTCCGCAAACCTGCGAAACCGACTGGACTCCTGGGGGAGCCGCTCCGTGATTGCCGTGACAGTCATTGCACGCGGGGGCGCCGGGATCGTGTTTCTCAAGGAGCGCGATCCCGTGCACACTTTCGGCAAAGGATTCGTACTGATTTGTGGGGATTCCATAGGGCTTCATCCGCACCGAATCACTATGGCAGGACGCGCACGTGGCAGGCAGATTTGTGGGGTAAACGCTTGACTTCACATCGTGTGCGGAGCGGATATCGTGGCTCCCGTGACAGCTTGCGCACTCGGCTACGCGAGTGTCCCCGCGCGCGTTCCGCCGGCCATGTACACTCGTCCGGTACTTGGGGAGCTGAT
The DNA here is from genome assembly GCA_022180565.1 of Bacteroidia bacterium. Lineage (GTDB taxonomy): Bacteria > Bacteroidota > Ignavibacteria > UBA10030 > UBA10030 > JACQPU01. Next base: position 43,970 of record BQML01000018.1, on the reverse strand, counting down.
CGACGGGAAGGGCCGGATTGTAATTGCGCATGTATGCCGGGTTTCCGTGGCAGGAGGCGCATGTTGCGGTCACGTTGAGCGGATGAACGGGAGATCTCTTGTCCTTGACGCTGACGATCCCATGCGCATTGTGACAGGTCGTGCATTGGACAAGTCGCTCCTTTCCGGAGACGGAAAGACGACCATGAACACTCTGACGGAGGAGAAGTTCCTGATCGGTTCTCCCGTTGGATCCATAGGACTTCATCCTCTCCTGGTCAGAATGGCATTTCACACACCGGCCTGTGATCTCATCGCCTTTTGGCACACCTAAGAAGCCCGTCTGCTTGTTCATGGCATCTTCCATTTCCTCCGCTCTGGGGTCTCCCCCGTGACAGCCTGCACAGGTAATGCCGCGGAGGCGATGAATGTCGCGGATGAATAAGGTGGAGGGCTCATCTTCGAGGGTCTGGTGACACTGCAGGCACTGGTCGACATGATCCTGACCGGGGAGGGGAACGGCCGTGAAGAGCACCATGAGCACAAGACGTCGGATCATGACAGGTAGCCCAGGATGGTGAAGAGGATGATATAGAGCGTGGCAAACAGACCGAGGTAGTTGACAAATCTGTTCTGTTCCCCACGAGCACTCCTGCGGTCCCAGAATGGGACAAGAAGCCAGAGGATACCGGCCAGGCCGAACAAGCTGATGCCGAGCACTTCCCCATCCACAAACAAGACGTGCGCGGGGAGGAGCTTGAGAGTCTGGAACATGAACATGAAGTACCACTCGGGCTTGATTCCGGCAGGGGCCGGAGCGAACGGATCGGCCTTTTGTCCCAACTCCCAGGGGAAGAACACGGCCAGGATGGCGAGGAGATTGAGCACCATGAGCCACAGCAGCAGGTCGCGCAGGAGGAAATTGGGGAAAAACGGCATGCGTTTCTGCTCGAGGGACGGGTTCTTCTCGAGACCGAGTGGCTCACTCATTCCCTGGCGCTGAACGAGCAGAAGATGGATGCCCAGGAGGATTGTAAAAATGCCGGGAAAGACCGCAACATGGAATCCGAAGAATCTGGAAAGGGTTGCCCCGGTCACCTCCGGGCCGCCGCGCAGAAATTCGAGGAGAGGCTTGCCAATGACCGGAACCACGCCTGCAATGTCGGTGCCTACCTTCGTGGCAAAGAAAGCGAGTTCATTCCACGGCAGGAGATAACCGCTGAATCCAAACCCGAATCCCACAAACAACATGAGCATGCCGGTAACCCAGGTGAGTTCACGCGGCTTGCGGTAGGCCTTTTCAAAGAACACGCTGAACATGTGGATCAGCGCGGCAAGAATGAAGAGATTTGCCGCCCAGCTGTGAATGGAACGGATAAGCCATCCAAACTGTACGCGCGACATGATGAACTGGATGCTCTCGAACGCAAGCTCCTCGCTTCCCTTGTAGTAGAGCAAGAGGAGGATCCCGGTGACAACCTGGACAAGAAACAGAAAGAGGGAGACTCCGCCAAAATAGTACCAGACGGAGTGACGGTGCACCGGCACATATTTCTTGCCGAGAAAATCGACAAGGTCCCTCAGTTGGAGTCGCTCATCAAGCCAAATGTATGTTTGTCGGAGAAAGTTCATCATGTCGTTTTCGACACGAGGATCTCGTCGCCCTGCAGAGTGACACGATAGGGTGCAAGCGGCCTTGGCGGAGGCCCGTCGATGTTCCGTCCCGTCAGATCATATTTTCCGTTGTGGCACGCGCACCAAATCACGCCCATGTCCGCGCGGTACTGAACCGTGCAGTCGAGATGCGTGCACGTCGCGTCGAACGCCTTCAGGTCTCCCGAAGCAGTTTTGATAAGAATCACCGGTTTTGTGCCGAACTTGATGATTCTGCCAGAATCGGGAGGAAGATCCGAAACAAGTCCTGCGTTGACGGAGCTTACCTCGACCCCGGCTTGCGGCGGCGGCTTCATGTACGCGAGAACCGGATACAGAACCGAGGCCAGCCACGCGAAGAAGCTTCCTCCCAACAAAACCTTCAGGAATTCGCGCTTGCCGCCCGATGGATTGGTCTCAGGCATGGCGTTTTCCTATTGGGGGTTATGGCATTCGTTGCAGTTCATGGTTTTCCAGGCGTCTCCGATATCGACGGGGTGCCGGTATTCGATGCCCGTCAGGGAAATGCGTTGGTGCCCCTTTCCAAGTTCCTGAGCGAGAATCGTGTGGCACGCGTTGCAGTCCTTGGTGAGTGTTTCCCCCGACTCGGTCGAATGTTGTTCGTCATGACAGCGGAAACAGCCCTGATAATATAAGTGACCGATGTTGTCCGTGAAGCGTTTCCAGCTCACCTTCATGTAAGGGAAATAATTCCGTGAATAGATCTTTTGAGTCTCGACAACCATCCGCTCGATCTCTGCGGAACGCGCTGCGGCGACCTGCGGATACCGGTCGTGGTAAAAGCCTTCGATCATGAGGCGGATACTGTCGAGGGCAGCTTCCTTGGACGAATAGGGCTGTTCGAGGGCATCCACGGCAAGGCTCTTTGCAAACGGAAGCTCGGGGCTGATCCAACCGAGCGCCATTACGTGGTTGACCGAGCGCGTCGGCGGATGGTAAATATGAGTTGGTCTGTTGTGGCAATCGATGCAGTCCATGCGGCGCTTGGGGAGAGCCTCGAGTTCTTCATCGGTCAGACTCGAACCCTCCCGCGTGTAGATCTTCACCGTTCCATCAGCGCTCCGAACCCTGATCCAGGGAATATCCTGCCGGGCCGAATCTCTGTGGGCATAAATCACTTCGTTGGCGATGTTCATGTGCCAATGAATACCCGAAGTAGGACCTGCTTCAATATTCCCGCCGCCGATCTTCATCAGGAGATTCAGTTTCCATCGGGTGTTCGCTTCGTCCGTCATGAAATAGGTGTGCTCCTTCTGCTTTTCGCTGAAAAAGTGCTTGGGCCAATGGCATTGTTCGCACGTTTCCTGCGCAGGACGAAGATTTTGGATGGGGGTGGGAATTGGCCGCGGATAGAGGTCGAACGTCGTCGCATACACCTGATAGGCTCCGGAGAGCTTCGATCGGACAAACCATCCTGCTCCGGGTCCGATATGGCATTTCACGCACCCGACGCGCGCGTGCGGCGAAAACTGATAGGCCGTGTACTCAGGCTCCATCACCGTATGGCACATCTCGCCGCAGAACTGATCGGAATCCGTATACTCGTAAGCCTTGAAACTGCCGAAGGCGGAAAATGCAAGGAGCAGAATTGCTCCGCTCGAAGCGAACGTAAAGGCAGTGCGGTGACGCGGATTGTTTAGGTCGATGACCGGAAGGTGAAGCCCCAGCGGTTTTCCGAGTCGTTCCCTGCGGTGCTCTCTCAGGATTCCAAGAACGATCAATCCGATGCCGATCAGCAGTATCCCCGGCAGCACGATAAACGTGAGGATGCCCATGTACGGCTTCTGCTCGGCCGCAAACAATTCCAGGATGGTGAGAAACAGGATCAGACCGAAGCTGACGGTGGCGACGGCGGCACCCAGGAGAGTGATCGGGTTGTAGAAAGAAAGGGGGAAAATGCGTCTCACAGGCTCAGAGTCCTTTCGAAGGAATGTCTGTCTCGAGACATCGGTGATTGCAGGGAACCTACGAATTTCTGGCTCATAATACCACTCAACGTGAGGGGGTTCACTGCCTGACGAGATCTCGGTCTTCTTGTTCCTTAAAAAAGGCCTTGAGCCTTTGGGCATCCGCAAGGGCTTCTCGGATGCGCCGTAAAGCCTCCTGAAGATCCGACACCGACGAAACGTAGGAAAGGCGGATGTACTCCTGGTCGTCGCCCGGCAACCTGGTTCCGAAGCACTGTTGGCCGAGTACCGCGACCCCGGCATGGTGTAAGAGAAACTGCTGGAGCTGTCTTGAGTCTCTGAATCCATGCTTCCTACAGGCCTCGGTGACGTTCGGATACGCGTAGAACGCCCCTGCGGGCGTGTGACAATGGAATCCCTCTATGGCGTTCAGGCCCCTGACGATCAGATCGCGGTTCTTCCGGAATTCTTCGACTATGGTATCCACAGAGTCCTGCGGCCCTTCCAGAGCCGCCAGTGCCGCATACTGTGTAAACGTGGCTGTACAGGAATTCGAATTTGTCATCAGGCGCGTCACGTGCGCTGCCAGTTCACGAGGCATCACGCCGTATCCCACGCGCCAGCCGGTCATGGCATACGTCTTTGAATGGCCGTCGAGGATAATGGTTCGCTCCTTCATGCCCGGAAACTGACTGATACTCTCTGCCTTGCCCTCATAGATGATTCGGGAATAGATTTCGTCGGAAAGCACCCAGATGTCGTGCTCCAGCGCAAGCTCGGCGATCTCGTGGAGATCGTTTTTCGGAATCACGCCGCCGGTCGGATTGTGCGGCGAGTTCACGATGATCATGCGTGTCCGGTCCGTGATCTTTGATCGAAGCTCTCCAATGTCAAAGCTGAACCGCTTCTCTTCGCGCAGGCGAAGGGGAACGGGAGTCGCTCCGACAAAATTGATCATGGATTCGTAGATCGGATAGCCGGGAAGCGGATACACGACCTCATCGCCTTCTTCGACACAGGCGAGGATACTGAAGAAGATGATGGGTTTTCCGCCGGGGACGACTACAACCTCCGCAGGATCAACGGGAATGCCCCTGCTCCGGGACACGTACACAGCCGCGGCCGACCGAAGCTCTGCGATTCCCCCGGAGGGGCTGTAGTGTGTCAGATCTCGGTCCAGCGCGTCCTTCGCGGCCTGTTTGATATGAGGTGCTGTGGCACATGCCGGTTCACCGATAGAGAGGGCGATAATATCCTTGCCGCGCGAGCGCAGTTCGTTCACTTCCGCCAGAACCTCAAAGGCCGTTTCGGTTCCCAGCCGGGTAATGCGGGATGCGAGTTTCATGTCAAGCCTCATGTGAAACGGGATCGTGAACAACAACGTGCAAGACGTGAGAGAGGAGTCTCTGCTTCCTCGGTTTCCGACACTCTCGTCTCTCCCTTCCCGTTGTCGAATCGTCTAATAGCGAATTGCCACCGACCTCTTTTTCAAATCGATCAACTCCACAGCTTTTTGAACGATATGCTCTGCCGCCACCTCGAATTCCTTTACGAGTTCCCACGGAGCGCCGGATTCGCCGAAGCGGTCCTTGACGCCGATCGATCCGGTGATCAGCGGGACTTGATAGAGCGAGGGCGATTCGGTGAGGATTCTGGAAATCCTGTCCGCGAGGCCCCCGATTTGATGCTCCTCGGCGGTCACTAGTATCCCCGTTGCCGCCGCGGCTTTGACCACCGCGTCGACGTCCAGCGGCTTCAGCGTGTGCATGTTGAGAACCACCGAGGAGATGCCGAACTCTTCCTGAAGAATGCAGGAAGCCCGCATCGCTTCAGGTACCATCGGTCCGCACGCTATCAGTGCGAGTTGTTCGTCGCCATACTCGAACTCCGAGGCCAATGTCGTTTCGTAAGCATCAATGAACCGCGGCTGGAGGCCCTGGTACTTGATGGCGTTGGCCTTGCCGAACACGAACGGCGTTTCCTCGGTTGTGACAATCGGCGTCGCCTCGCGGGCAAAGCGAATGTACTTTGGGCCGTGGAGGCCGAAGAGGAGATACTCCGTCGCCTTTCGCGTTTCAATGGCATCACACGGTACGACCACGTTCATGTTCGGGAGTCCGCAGATCTGAAAAAGGTCCTCAAGCGCCTGATGCGTTGCACCGTCGGGGCCGACGGACACGCCGCCGTGTGCGCCGGCAATGAGAACGTTCAACTCGCCGTAGCACACCGTCGTACGGATCTGATCGAGACAACGTCCCGAGGCAAACGTGCCATAGGTGCCGAGAACCGGGATCTTCCCTTCGCGGGCCAGTCCGCCCGCCACGCATACCGCGCTCTGCTCGGCGATCCCAAGGCTCAGCCAGCGTTCTTTCCTCTCGGGGTTCTTCTCGTAGAAATCACTGATCGTGATCGACCCGGAAATGTCCAGACCGAGACATACAACGCGTTCATCATCGCCTCGCCGCTGAAGAGCCGCACCAAATCCCTTTCGCGTCGGCTGCATCTCGACACGCATCAATTCATCCTCATTCCACCAGGAGTTCTTTCGGAATGACGGCACCTTCGATTTCACCCGGATGTCCGTTTCCCGTTGGTAATCCCGGGCAAGGCTGAGCATTTCTTCGACCGGAAGCCTTCCCGCGAGACCCAACTGCTCCAGCCCTCGTTTCATCTCTTCAAGCGATGGTGCCTTCCCGTGCCAGCCCGCGACGTCCTCCATGAAGTCCACCCCTTTCCCCTTCACCGTCTGCGCGAGGATGACCGTCGGTTTTCCCCTGAAACCCCGCGCGGTGTCCAATGCCGCAACGATCTGTTCCATCGAGTGTCCATCGATCTCGAGGACATTCCAACCATTCGCCTCATATTTGTCTTTCAGGGGCTCGACGTTCATCACGTTCTTGACCCAGCCGTCGATCTGGAGTCTGTTGCGGTCGATAATTCCGATCAGATTGTCGAGTTTGTAATGTCCGGCTTCCATCACCGCTTCCCAGATCTGTCCTTCCTGCTGTTCGCCGTCGCCCATGAGGCAGAAGACCCGCGATGCGGTGTTGTGTTTCAAACGAAGGCCGAGAGCAAATCCCACGGCGATGCTCAACCCCTGTCCAAGCGAACCGGTTGAGACTTCGACACCCGGGAGCTTAAGCCAATGTGGGTGGCCCTGGAAAGGACTTCCCAGCTTCCGCAGGGTGGCTACAGTCTTCACGTCATAGTAGCCGGCCATCCCGAGACCGAGATACAGGCTGGGAGCCTTGTGACCTGCCGACCAGACGATCCTGTCCCGGCCGTCCCAGTGTGGATCCTCAGGATCAAGGCGCGCCGCATGTAAGTAGAGCGCGGCTGTAATATCCATGATGGAAAGCGTTCCGCCCGAATGACCAGACCCCGCTGCCGCAAGGGCTATCAGATCATATCCCCGCATCAAATTCGCAGCTTCGGATAGTTCCTGGATCGTATAGCGCCTTCGGACCTCCCCGGTCCGGGAATTCATCAGCGGCATGGAGACCTCCCGGTTGAAAGAGTGGAGTTTCTCTCCTATTCCGTCAATTTGCGTACCAAGGCGTTTTTCCCCCTTATCGGGCAAAAAAAATGGTTTTAGTTCACATTTGGGAATGAAGAGGAAGAATGATTCCCAGATGTGAGAAACGCGGTTGTGTGGTGAGATTCTATCCTAACAAGAAGAAAAGTCCCTTCCCAAGCCAGAGATCCATCTCTCAGGTACTCTGATTCGCCAAATAATTCGCCAGTCCCATTTGCTCGATCTGCGTACGCTGTATCTCGGCCCAATCCACGTGTTCTTCTTCCATCTTGAGGATTTTGGTCAGCAAATCTGCAGTTGCCTGATCTTGGACCTCGTGCGCAAGTGTGATAGCCTTGTTGTAGGCGCGGATCGCTTCTTGCTCGGCATCCTGGTCGTTCGTGACCATTTCCTGTACAGATGCGCCGATTTTCATCGGACGGAGCTTTGAAACGATCGGAGTCCCTTCAAGGAACAGGATCCGTTGGATGAGCCATTCAGCATGGTGCATTTCATCCTTCGCCTGTTTCTCGATCGCTTCGTGCAACGTTCCGTAACCCCACGAGGCGCACATTTCCGAATGGACCATGTACTGGCTGATGGCCGTCAGTTCGTCTGCCAGAAGTTCGTTCAACGTGCTGATGAGTTTATCGTTGCCCTTCATAGTATTTCCTCGCTCATTGATTCAGTGTCAGGGCGCCCGTTCGGACGCCCCTGTCGCAGGGGGGACGTCTGTCCGGATCTCTCTATTGCTGCTTGGTTTTCACCTCATCCATCCCTTCCCTCTTGAGTGCTTCCAATTCAAGCGGATGTTCCTCTGCCATTTCGCTCTCGCTCAAATGACCTGTCAGCCACGCCATATTCATGGGATAGACATCCGGATTGAAAATCACGTAGTAAAAATGCCAGATGATGATGGAAAGCGTGGCGAGCCAGGCTTCGTAAAAGTGAATGGTGCGGGCAATATCCCAACCAAGCTTGGTCAACACGCTCATGAACGTGTTGTCGAACCACATGATTACGCCGGTCACTGCCATGACAATCGTGCCCCAGACGAGGGCCCAGTATTCGCTTTTCTCGATGTAGCTGAATCGTCCGAGACGGGGTTTGACCTTGGAGAATCCAAAATTGTACTTCAGCACCGCGAGAGCATCCCGCAGATCCTGAAAACGCGGGAGCAGGTCTCTCCACAGAGCCTTCCCCCGGTCTGTCAGTGCAAGGTAACCGATGTGGTAGAGACTTGCCGCGACCATGATGACGGCAGCGATTCGGTGAACGAGGCCTCGGAGATCGAAGACGCTGTCGCTGAGACTGCGAATCCAGATCACCCACCATGCATCGGGGTAGCGGAGCATGAACCCGGTGATGACCAGCAGGATGAAGCTCACGAGCAGGCTGCCGTGCTGAAGCCGCTCGCTCAAGGTCATGCGGAGGTACAATCCCCTGCCCGTGTGTTCCGGAATCTCACCCCTCCGAATCCTGAGCCTCCGCTTGCTCTTTTTAATGAAATCGGCGGTATTGTGCACCGCCATCCCGCCGACGATCGAGACGATCAGAATGATATAGGCGGTCGCGATCCAATACAAGACAGGTTCTTCCTCCCTTGCCATGGAAACATGGACCTTTCCGATCGCGAAACGCTCGTTCGCTCCCGGGTGACAGCCTCCGCATGTTTGGGCCAGGTTATCCTTGTGAACCGAAGAAGCGGGATCGCTGGAAGGGAGAATCTTGTGGGCTCCGTGGCAACTGGCGCAATTGGCGGCCTCGACCGACCCTGCACGGACAGCAAGCCCGTGGTAACTGTCGGAAAACGTCTGAAAGCGGTTGGCGGAGATTCCGTATTTCTCGCTGAGGGCGACCGAGTTGTGGCAGGGTGAGCAGACGCGGCCGGAGACATTGAGGGGAGCCACAGGCGAGCGCGGATCAGACGGGGAAAGGATGTTATGCTCTCCGTGGCAATCTGTGCAGACGGGAGCGTCTTTGATGCCTCGCTGGACGGCGTGTCCGTGGACGCCCGCGTTGAATTCCTCAGCTATGTTCGCATGACACGTTCCGCACGTGGAAGAGATCTTTTGGCGGTGGACATGCGAGGAGGGATCGATTCCTTTGGCTACTTCGTGACTGCCGTGGCAATCCACGCAGTTTGCCGCCTTGCCGTTCCCGCCCAGCAACGCCTTTCCATGGACGCTGTTTTCATAAGCCGCGATGAAGCCGGTGGAAGGGGAAGTGCGTGCCCTCACATTCGGATCGTCGAGATGGCAGGTGAGGCACATGCGCTCCTGCGCGATTTTCAGTTTCTGGGTGTCCCTGCCGGGCTCCGGTGTGATGTCATTCCGATGACATGTGAGGCACGTGGGACTGCCGTCGACTCCCTGGCGCTGCGCTTCGCCATGGGCCGATTGGGCGTACGAACGATAAACTTCTTCGTGGCAGGCCGTGCACGCGGTTACAACCCGCGATGAATGAAACGGGGATGAGGGAAGTTTTGGGGAGACGACATCGTGTGTTCCGTGGCACGACTTGCAGGAGACATCCTTGGAACCGTCCGCGCTGTTCGCCCGGATCATCTGGGGATGAAACGCGTGCTTCCTGGGTGCATCGCTGTGGCACGTCCTGCAGTTCACGGGCGTCATCGGGTCCTTGTGCGGAATGTTTTCCGGATCGAATCCTGTATGACAGGCAACGCACAGGAGGCTTGCGTGGGGCGAGGCGGCAAGGGGTTTTTCATCCACAAACAATGAGACCTGTTTTCCACGCTTTTCCATCGTCAGGTCGGGATCACTGTGGCACATGAGGCAGTCTTCCCGCGTCTGACCAATCAGAGGAACGACGAAGAGACAGGTCAGAAGGGCGGTGGAGGCAGTGCGGAGGGACGTTCGGGGTACTGAAATGCGCAGGATCATGAAGACGGGGTTGTCGAGTTCAAAGATTATGGAAGTTCCCTTGCGGGTGAGTGCTTATTATACTGCCCCCGCAGCGAATTTTCAACATGGAATTGTCCCCCGGAGATGACTTCCCCCTCTTCTCTCTGACTCATTCGAACTCCACGGCCCGATGCTCTTCATTCTTGATCAGCCGTTTTCCGAACGACTTGAGAGTCAGAACCGGACACGGAGCCAGCCGGATGACACGCTCGGTGACGCTTCCCAGAAGCAGATGCTCCACGCCAGAGAGACCGTGGCTGGCCATGACGATGAGCTGAATGTCCTGCCTCTTGGCAAACGAAACGATTTCCAACGAGGCCCGGCCTTCTTTTATATGGTATTCGATGGGAACGTCAGGGCCCTCCGCCCTGGCAGTGAGACGCCGCATTTCCCGCAATGCTGTGGCCTCCAGTTCCGGAAACCAGGCTGAAAGCGATGTTTGACCGGTGACATAGAAAGAGGGGTGGATGACCTCTTCGATCACATGCAGAACCCGGATCGTTGCGTCAAGATCGACTGCGAGCGATCGTGCCACCGACAAGGCCTCGACCGAATGATCCGAAAAATCGACAGGAACGAGAATATGTGCCGGCGAGGTTTTCCGTGCCGGTTCGCGGACTGACATAACCGCACAGGTCGCCATCCGTACGACATCTTCGGCCACGCTCCCCATCATCAGCCTGTTAATGCCTTTCCTGCCGTGCGTTCCCATGACGATCACGTCGATTTCATGCTCGTTGCTATATTCCAGGATTGCCGAAGCCGCCGAAATCCCTCTCACGGTCTCGGTTATGATCTTCACATCCGCATACCGTTTCAAAGGCCTCCCTTCGTGTGCTATTCCAGGCAGTTGATCGATCTGCCCCTGAACGAGATCGAGGGCGGGGAGGTAATGCTTGAGGCTGTGCGGATCGCTTTCGAGGGGCAGAAGGACGTGGAGAATGTGGAGAGCCGCGTCGTACCGTTCCGCAAGCCAGAGGGCGCGAACGAACGCTTCATCGGAACAGCGGGAATAATCGGTTGGGAAGAGAATATTCCGAATGTGAATCATGGCATTGTCCTTCCGAAGATCAGGCCGTCCCCTTCTACGAGGTTGTCAGTCTGAACACGACCGGGACGGAGACTTTGACCTTGACGGGGATCCCTCTCTGTCGGCCGGGAATGAACGTGATTTTTTTGACTGCCTCCATGGCGGCTTCGTCACATCCTGCGCCGATCCCCTTGATGATTTCGGTTTTGGTCACTCGTCCTTTCTCATCCACATACGCTTGAACGTACACCCGGCCTTGGACTCCTGCGCGGATGGCAAGCTCCGGGTATTCAAGGACCCGTGCGAGTGCTTCGACCCCTCCCACGATTCTCGGCATTTCCTCCACCACCACGAAGTATTGCTCGTCCTCGTCTGTGGGGGCCGGAGGCGGAGGAGTCACTTCCGCGGTCGGCATGAGCTCCGTGCTGGCGATTTCCACATCCTCAACGTCGGCATCACCCGGCGCTTCGACGGGGATTGGCGGCCGCGGGGGCGGCGGCGCCCTGTGTTCCTGCCGGGTCTGTTCGATCTCCTCAATTGTTACGACTTCCTGCCGGCCCGGTACAATCTTCTTTGTCGACTTGATATCGGGAAAGAACAGAAACATTCCAATCATCAGAAGCAGCGTTGCACTGACGGATGCCTCGAAGATCACTTTCTGCGGCGCGCCAAGGCGAACACGATCACTCTTCAGGACCCTCGGGGCTATCCCTTCCGGTCGTCTCATTCTGCTCAGAAAGGTATATCGGGTTCGATCGAGAATCATGGTGTCACGCCGGTTTTGAATGCTGTCGTTGACATTGTGCACAGAGGCGCGTACCCGCATTTGTTCCGAGTTGGCGCATCTCAATGCTCCCTCCGCACCGCACGCACGTACCAACGGCTCTGCGAGTAAAGCGCCCAAGGGCCGCGTGTAACCGCCCGGTCGCGGAAGAACCGGACATACGGAGGACGCCGGTTTCATAGAGCGTTCTTAAGATCTCGGTATTGCTGGGGTGCGCAGAGCGGAACGCGTGCCGGAGAGTCAGGTCCTGCACGACCTCTTTCAAACTCTGTCGATACGTCTGCTGAAGGGCTTTGTCTACCTCCTGTACCAAGACGCCGACAGTCCACCGTTGTTTGTATGCAACCATGGGACTCAAACTCGCTCTGGATCTTTCCGCTGAATTTCCTGGAACGATTTCGTTTCATGAACAGCCATGAGAACCGAAATGAGCTCCGCAAGCAGATCTGTGTTGATCGGCTTATAGAGAACAATGTCGGACACCGACCGAATGGCCTGTTCGATCTCCGGCCTGGCATTTCTGTACACGTGGAACATGATCACGGGGCATTTCCCCGGTCTTCGGCGCAAGATATCGACGGTCTTGCGGATTTCCGGTGCAAAAGGGTGCAAATCCACCAGTAGAATCGGCGGATTGAGCCGATGAAGATGCTCCTCAAAATGAGACAGGTCCGTTTCGGATTCGACCGCGTAGTGGTTCTCGAGGAGCATAGTCAGGCTATGCGCCACGTCAGGGTCGGGGCTGAAAACCAGCAAAGGGTCTGTCCAGGTCGTTACTTGTTCCTGTGCGATCTCGGTATGTTCATTTCCCTGTTTCATGGCTCTACCGAGGAAGGGGCAAGTTTTGTGCCATGAGGAAGCGGTCTCGGGAAGGGTGGAACGGTTTGCGAAATGGGGGGAAAAGGCAAAAAGGGGAGGGTGGGGATGGCCGCGAATATAAATTTTGCGACCGGATTCCCAGAACTCGGAATTGCTCCCGCTCGGGGGCTAAGAAAAGCCTAGTCCTTTGATAAGGGAATGGAGAGTTCGTCGAACTTCCGGTACAAAGAGGAAAGGCTGATCCCCAGGGCCCGTGCCGTTTCTTCTTTGTTGTGTCCGTGGTTCGAGAGCGCTTGCTGAATATACTGACGCTCGAATTGCTTGATCGCTTCCTTGAGCGATTCCCCCGGCGATTGCGGCAGGGGGGATCCACCTCCTCCCGGCGAGCGGAAATACTCCGGCAGGTGTCTGAGTTCCACGAAATCGCCGTCGCAGAAAATGACCGACCGTTCCACCACATTCTCGAGTTCGCGAACCTCCCCCTTCCATCGGTAGTTGATGAGCGCGTTCATCGCCTCGTTACTGAATCCTTTGACTGGCTTGCTCATCTGATTTCGATACAGGCTGAGGAAGTGGTTCGCCAGTAAGGGAATATCCTCAGGCCGCTCTGTGAGTGAGGGGAGGTGGATTTCAACGACATTCAGCCTGTAGAAGAGATCCTCACGGAATCTTCCCTTTTCCACCTCGATGCGCAGGTCCTTGTTGGTCGCGGCTATGATTCTCACATCCATCGTGATCGGCTCCGTCCTTCCCACCGGCGTGATTTCCTTCTGCTCAATCGCCCGCAAGAGCTTCACCTGGAGATGCTGGGGAATTTCCCCGACCTCATCCAGAAAGATCGTACCGCCGTCGGCCACCTTGAAGAGGCCGTCTTTGTCGGCCGTTGCCCCCGTAAACGATCCCTTCTTGTGGCCAAAGAGCTCGCTTTCGAACAACGTATCGACGATAGCTCCGCAGTTCACTGCAACAAATCTCCGTTGCTTTCGCGGCCCGTTGTAATGGATGGCACGAGCTACCAGTTCCTTTCCTGTTCCGCTCTTGCCCGTGATCAGCACGGTTCCATCGCTCTGGGAAATCCGTTTGATGGTCTCAAACACCTGTTTCATGCTCTGGCTTTGACCGATAATCTGGTCGAAGTCGTACGTCCGGCTCAGCTCCTTGCGCAATAAGATGTTCTCCGTGGTAAGCTCCCGGTGTTCGACAAGTTTGCGGACGCGGTGGAGAAGATCGTCGAATTCCACCGGCTTGAGGATATAGTCGTAGGCGCCCTTGCGGAGGGCTTGAATTGCCGTCTCAATCGACGCGAAGGCCGTGATAATCATGACAAACGTCTGAGGCGACCTCTGGGCCACGCGTTCCAGGAGCTCAATTCCCCTGAGCTCGGGCATTTCGATATCGGTGATGATGATGTCGAAAGCCTTTTGTTCGTGCTTTGAGAGAGCCTCTCTTCCGTTCGCCGCTTCTTCGACTTCATAGCCCTCCTTGCGCAGGACGAAGGTGAGAGATTCGCGGATGATTTGTTCATCGTCAACAATAAGAATTCGAACAGCCATCTATTCACCTCTGGTTGGAAGTGTGATGACAAACGTGCTCCCCTTGCCGGGGGTGCTCTCGACGGTTATCTCTCCCCCGAAATTCTTCACGATGCCGTAACTGACCCAGAGTCCGAGCCCCGTCCCTTTTCCGACTTCCTTGGTGGAAAAGAAGGGCTCGAACACCTTTTCGAGGTCGGCCGGATCGATTCCACGACCAGTGTCGGCGACCACCACGCGCACCTCCTTGCCTGTCAACTCCGTGGCAAGGCGGATCGTACCGGGGATGCCGTCAAGAGCATCGACCGCGTTCATGAGAATATTGATGAACACCTGGACCAACTGATCGGGGACGATATTGATCTTGGGAAGGCCGGCATTGAGCTGAACATCGAAATGGATGTGTTTGACTTTCTTGCCGTACTGGACAATGTTCAAGGCGTCCCGAAGAACCTCGTTGATCTCCGTCGGCTTCACCACGTAACTCGAGGGTCGGGAAAAATCTACGAGATCTCTTATGATGCGTGTAATGCGGTTGATCTGATTCTTGATTAACTCCAGCTTCTCTTTCGCAAACTCGTCCTGCGTCGTCCGGAGAATCACCTGGACCAGGGAGGAGATCGACGTGAGGGGATTGCCTACTTCGTGGGCAATGCCTGCGGCCAGCGTCCCGATGCTCTCCATTCTCTGTGAGCGGACGAGCTGACGCTCGAGCTCTTTCTGATGCGTGATGTCACGATGCGCCCCCATGAATCCGACGACTTTCCCCTGGGGATCGATGATCGGGGAGATCACCAACTCGACCTGCAGCAATGACCCATCTTTCCTCCGGTTCTCAATTTCTCCTACCCACATCCTCCCCTCAAGAATTTCACTCCACACCTTCCGCCAGAATTCCTTCGTGTGTTTTCCACTGCTGAGAACGTTGGGATTCCGGCCAATGAGCTCTTCGGCCTTGTATCCGCTCGCGCGTTCAAAGGCCGGGTTCACGTACACCATGACGCCCGTCGCATCGGTGATCTGGATTGGATTGATTGTGTGGTGAATGACGTTGGAGAATCTGAGGAGGTCCAATTCCTTCTTCTTTTGTTCCGTGATGTCATTCACGAACAGGATCTTCAGCACCCTCTCCGGTGTAGCAAGAGTTCGGATCGTAAGATCGGCATCAAAAGGCGAGCCGTCGGCTCTCTCAAACACCATCTCACACTTCCGCTCCTGAGTCTGGGAAGCAATGAGGCTTGCAAACTCCCCGCGATACGTCTCAGCGGCAAGTCGTTCTGCCCGCAGGCCGTTGAGCACCTCCGGTCTGTACCCCGTCCCGTCCGACGCCGCAGGATTGTGATCAACGATGACCCCATCCTGAAGGATAAAGATCATTTCCGGAAGGAGGTCGAAAACACGACCATATCGTGAAATCGGTACCGTCATAGTAGAATAACCCTGCAATCCATGTGCCACGTTTTCAGAATTGAGAATGCCGCCCGTTGAAGATACCCAGTTTAAATATACACATGAAATTTCTCAAGAATGAGAAGAACGACCGAATCTTCCCAAAATCAGGAACGAATCCTGAAATGCGGAGTGATATCCGGGATGACGCCCCCTTTTGCAAAAAAGGGAAGATGTATTCCCGAATTCAATATCAATTGAGACAAAACAACTGATTCCATGGAAAAAAGAGAGGGTGGTGGGCCGCGCCCGGCGGTGGAACGGTAATTGCGTCAGGCGAAAAGAGTGTAAGGAGGACGGCCATGGAACAATACTGGAGTCTGATTCAGGAAAAGGTTTGCCGGAAGTGCATCGATGGAGATGGCAGGGGCAACTGCAGATTGCCTTCGACGCTCACTTGTGCGCTCAAAGAATCGCTTCCGGAGATTGTTCGGATTGCACGGGAAACCCAGGGCGGCTCCTACGAGGATTCCGTGAATGCTCTGAGAGCAGGCATTTGCTCTCGCTGTGTCCACCAGCTTGATGATGGTTCCTGTATTCTGCGTAGTACGCTCGAGTGTGCCCTGGATCGGTATTACCCCCTGGTGCTGGATGTGATTGACGAGGTGCACCTGGGAACGTTCACGAACGCGCAATGAATTGTTGAATTCACGAGGGGTCTCTGAAAAGGAAGAATCATGAAGACGTCACAACAAACGCCGGAAGAGGTTCTTGAAAACGAAGCACCGGAAAAGCAGGAGACGATCACCATTGACGGCAACGAAGCGGCTGCCTCGGTGGCTCACAGGTTGAGCGAGGTCATCGCGATCTATCCTATCACGCCTTCTTCGGCTATGGGTGAATGGGCCGATGAATGGTCATCGCAGGGAAGGACAAACATCTGGGGCACAGTGCCGACCGTCATTGAAATGCAGAGCGAAGCCGGCGCGGCCGGGGCCGTCCATGGCGCCCTGCAGGCCGGTGCGCTGTCAACAACGTTCACCGCGTCGCAAGGCCTTCTGCTCATGATTCCGAACATGTTCAAGATTGCCGGCGAGCTGACCCCGACTGTTTTTCACATTGCGGCCCGAACAGTTGCGACCCATGCACTATCGATTTTCGGCGACCATAGCGATGTGATGGCTGCCCGGTCCACAGGGTGGGCCATGCTCGCGTCGAACTCCGTTCAGGAAGTGATGGATCTCGCACTTATCGCACATGCCGCAACGCTGGAGGCGCGCGTTCCGTTTTTGCATTTTTTCGACGGTTTCAGAACGTCGCACGAGGTTATGAAGATCCGTCCGCTGGACGATGACGATCTCAGGGCCATGATTGATGAAGAGCTCGTGCGCGAGCACCGGCGCAGGGCCCTGACACCGGAACGCCCCGTTCTTCGGGGATCGGCGCAGAATCCGGACGTCTTCTTTCAGATGAGGGAGGCAGTGAACCCTTACTATGCCGCGTGTCCTGCCATCGTTCAGAGTGTTATGGACCGTTTCGCCGAAGTTGTCGGCCGCCGGTACAACCTCTTTGATTATTACGGGGATCCCGAAGCCGAGAGGGTGATCATCATGATGGGCTCAGGGGCGGAGACCGCACAGGAAACGGTCGAGTACCTCCAGTCGTTGGGTGAACGCGTTGGCTTGCTCAAGGTAAGGCTCTTTCGCCCCTTCTCGGTGGAACGTTTCCTGAAAGCCTTGCCCCGCACGGTTCGGTCGATTGCGGTGCTGGACCGGACCAAGGAACCTGGTGCGGCGGGTGAGCCCCTCTACACCGATGTCTTGGCCGCCCTCGCCGAGGGCACTATGGACGGCAGTATGCCCTTTGAGGCGTTTCCCCGGGTCGTTGGCGGCCGCTACGGCCTCTCCTCCAAGGAATTCACTCCTGCTATGGTCAAAGCGGTGTTCGATGAGCTCAAGAAGAAGTTCCCCAAGAATCACTTCACGATCGGCATTGATGATGACGTGACCATGACAAGCTTGCCGTTCGATCCGGCCTTTACGATTGAGTCTCCCGACGTTGTGCGCGCCGTTTTCTACGGACTCGGTTCCGACGGCACAGTAAGTGCCAACAAGAACTCGATCAAGATCATCGGGGAGGGGACCGATCTGTATGCGCAGGGATATTTTGTGTATGATTCCAAAAAGTCCGGGACGACAACCACCTCTCACCTGAGATTCGGGCCGCGACCGATCAGGTCCACGTACCTCGTCACCAGCGCGAATTTCGTCGGATGTCACCAGTGGTTCCTGCTGGAGAAATTCGACGTTCTCCAGAGCGCGGCACCGGGAGCAACATTCCTCCTCAATACTCCCTACGGTCCTTCGGAGGTGTGGGATCATTTGCCGAAGCCCATTCAGGAAGAGATCATCGAAAAAAATCTCAAACTGTATGTGATCGATGCGTACAGGGTTGCGCGGGAAACGGGAATGGGTGGACGAATCAATACGATCATGCAAACATGTTTCTTCGCCCTTGCCGGAATTCTTCCCCGTGACGAGGCAATCGCGAAAATCAAGGAAGCTATCAAGAAAACGTACGGGAAGAAGGGAGAGCAGGTCATTCGGCAGAACTACAGCGCTGTGGACGCTGCGGTCGATAACCTGCACGAGGTCCGCATTCCGGAGCGTGCTACAAGCGAAATCGAGCTTCCGCCGCCTGTGCCGGATGAAGCGGACGAGTTTGTCAAGAGGGTGACGGCGGCCATGATCGCCGGGCGGGGAGACTCTCTCTCGGTAGGTTCGTTGCCCGTTGACGGCACATTTCCGACCGGCACGGCGAAATGGGAGAAGTGCAACATCGCTCTGGAAATTCCCGTGTGGGAGAGCGATCTCTGCATTCAATGCAACAAGTGCGCGATGATCTGTCCGCACGCCGCCATTCGCGTCAAGGCCTATGATCCCGCGTTGCTGGTGAATGCCCCGCCGTCGTTCAAGTCCATGGAGTACAAAGGCAAGGAATTTGGCGAGGCCGGGTACACCGTGCAGGTGGCGCCGGAGGATTGCACAGGGTGCCAATTATGCGTCGAAATTTGTCCCGCGCGCAGCAAGACGGATCCGGCGATCAAGGCGCTGAACATGAAACCCCAGCCGCCGCTGCGGGAACAAGAGCGGGAGAACTTCAAGTTCTTTCTCAACCTTCCCGACATCGACCGGCGAATGATCAAGGCCGATACCGTGAAGGGATCGCAGTTCTTCGAGCCGCTCTTCGAATTTTCGGGAGCCTGCAGTGGCTGTGGTGAAACTCCCTATGTGAAGCTTGTCACCCAGCTCTTCGGCGACAGAGCGATCATTGCCAATGCCACCGGATGCTCCTCGATCTACGGGGGCAATCTCCCGACCACTCCCT
This sequence comes from Bacteroidia bacterium, assembly GCA_022180565.1. GTDB lineage: Bacteria > Bacteroidota > Ignavibacteria > UBA10030 > UBA10030 > JACQPU01. The sequence continues at coordinate 25,031 of BQML01000018.1, read as the reverse complement.
ATACCAAAAACCGCGACGGGAGGGGCCCCGCGTGGTCCAATTCGCTCTTCGAGGATAACGCGGAGTTCGGCCTCGGAATAAGGGCGACGACCGACAAGCTGAATGAGTACGCCCGCGAACTCCTCGCTCGAATGGCCGGTCAGATCGGCCAGGACCTTGCGGATGCCATTTTGAATGCGGACCAGTCCGATGAGGCAGGGATCTATGAGCAGAGGGAGCGGGTGACTGAGCTGAAGGAACGATTGCGCGTCATCGATACCCCCGACGCGAGGAACCTTCTGGAGGTGGCCGATACTCTGGTCACACGAAGTATCTGGATCATCGGTGGGGACGGATGGGCCTACGATATCGGATTCGGCGGCCTTGACCACGTACTTGCCTCCGGCAAGAATGTCAACATTCTGGTTCTGGACACGGAGGTGTATTCGAATACGGGTGGGCAGATGTCGAAGTCTACTCCGCGTTCGGCGGTTGCCAAATTCGCCGCAGGGGGCAAACCCACGGCAAAGAAGGACTTGGCTCTCATGGCCATGTCGTACGGAAACGTGTACGTCGCGCGTGTTGCGATGGGAGCCAACGATGCACAGACAGTCCGGGCGTTCATGGAGGCGGAAAAGTTTAATGGCCCGTCCCTGATCATTGCCTATGCCCACTGCATTGCGCATGGGCTGGACATGAGCCAGGGCGTGACCAATCAGAAACTTGCAGTGGACACCGGATACTGGCCGCTCTTCCGCTACAATCCCAAGCTTCAGGCCGACGGCAAGAATCCGTTCACGTTGGATTCCAAAGCACCCAAGTTGCCGGTGAGCGAGTTCATGGCGCGTGAGGATCGTTTCAAGATTCTCCAGAAATTGGATCCCGAACGCGCACACACGCTTGCAGAACTCGAACAGCATGATATTGAGGAACGCTGGAGGATGTACGAGAACCTTGCGGTCACCCGAAGACCGCAAAACGGCGCGGAGTCGGGAACAACAAAAAAAGGAGGGACCCAATGAAGCGGATGTCAGATATGGAGGCGGCCGTTCGGACGGCGGTGTGCACGGATTGTCTTTATCCTTCCGGCATGGGTGTGTGTGGATCCGGCGACTGGAAGGACTGTCCCCTTAACAGGTTCTTACCGCAAGCGCTGGATGCAGTCCTCACGGGGAAGAGCCCGTCCCTCGTGGCGTACTTCCAGCAGTTCCTGTCCGAGATGGAATCCAGAAAAGGCGAAGCCTCCGAGGCGGAACAGATCCCCGGCGAGGACATGGATTGGTTTTCAAAGTTTCTCCCTGTGATTGCGGAGGCTGTGGAGGAATTGAAAGCGAAGAACTCTTCTCTGCGGCTCCGGGCGAATGTCCAATGAGGCGGTGACCGACGACATCTGAGAGCGCTATGGCGACGAAGGTGGTCATAACGGGTGCCAACGGCCAGGTGGGCCGGGCAGTGACGAAAAGACTTCTGCGTTCGAAAGCCGACGTGACGGTTATCGCAAGGCGAACATGGCCGGAATGTCCGGCGAAAACCATCGTTTCCTTGCTCGACGATCCGAGGGCTGTTCGCGTTATCGAGACCGCGGACGCCGTTATTCATCTTGCCGGAACGCTCCTGCCGAAGTCCTCGGACACGTACTATGGCTCAAACGTAGCGACCGCGGCTGCGGTGGCATCGGCGGCGCGGGGATCCAATGTTAAACGGATCATTGTCCTGAGCACGGTGAACGCCGATGAAACGTCAGAAAACGAGTATCTCCGGACAAAAGGGGAAGCGGAACGAATCCTGCGGGAAACAAGGATTCCGACGGTGGTCATTCGTTCTACGCACATCATAGGTCCGCCGCAAGATCCGGGGCCGACGGCGCAAGCTCTGCTGTCGATCGACGGCGAGCCGGTGAAGATCCTTGGGAATGGCCTTAATATTGTTGCTCCTGTCTTTCGGGAGGACGTCGCAGAAGTCCTCGTCCGTGCCTTGGAAAACGGAAGGCCCGGTGTTTATGAGCTGTGCGGGCCGGATCGCATGACTATCAACGAGCTTGTGATGCTGCTCAACAGGAATCCCGACGTGCCTATGAGCCACTTGCCGGTCCGGCTCGCCGTGTTTCTCTCGCGTGTCATTCCCGGCCTGACCCCGGCGCTCGTGGACTTCATGATCCAGGGGTCCGTGGGCAACCCTGCCCCATTGACGCGTGAATTCGGCATCACCCTCCATGCGCTCGGCCCAATCTGGTCATCCTGGGTTCCGTTCAAGGACTCCGCAGGCCCACTTCTGCGTGCGAGAGAATGCCTTGCCGAGCTTTCGGAAGAACCATGAGCCTCCAAAAGTGTATCCTGATCAGACACTGGCGGACAACCTTGACGACTATGGAGTCCTCGCCATTTCTCTGCAACAGCTTGGACGGAGAGGAGTTCATCTGCAGTACCTGTGATCAGGTCGTCAAGCCTTGTTTGCGGTACGCCGGGAAGGAGTGCCCGGACAAGATTCAGGCCGGCACTCAGTTGAGCGTGATACGCGAACGGTTTCGTTCCGCTGAGAACGGCCGGTTACCGGTATGCGGTGTGTGCGGACGGACGCTGACGGCAGGACAGTTGCGTTATCGTCCCCTGAGCGACGTGTGCCCGACCTGTCGCGGGTCGGTCATACGAAAAACAAGTCCCGCGACATTGAAAGAAGGAAGACACCCATGATCCGCAAACAGGATGCGCTCGATTACCATGCTCAGGGAAGGCGGGGGAAGGTTGAGGTGGTTCCGTCAAAGCCTTGCCAAACCCAGCGCGACCTCTCGCTTGCCTATACGCCCGGGGTGGCGGAGCCGTGCCGCGAAATCCATGAACACCCCGATGACGCATACCTCTACACCGCCAAAGGAAATCTTGTTGCGGTGGTGTCCAACGGCACGGCCGTGCTCGGACTGGGGGACATCGGCGCTTTGGCCGGGAAGCCCGTTATGGAAGGCAAGGGGATTCTGTTTAAGAGATTTGCCGACATCGATGTTTTCGACATCGAACTCAATACACACGACCCGCAGGAAATCATCAACGCTGTGCGCCTCCTCGAACCGACCTTCGGCGGAATCAATCTCGAAGATATCAAGGCGCCGGAGTGCTTCCTCATTGAGGAAGAGCTGAAGAAGATCATGAACATCCCGGTGTTTCATGACGATCAGCACGGAACCGCGATTATCAGCGGAGCGGCGCTCCTCAATGCTCTTGAGATTCAGCGCAAGAAGATTGGCGATGTCAAGGTCGTCTTCAGCGGAGCCGGTGCTGCGGGCATTGCCTGTGCACGTCATTACGAACGGCTCGGCGTGAAACGTGAAAACATGATTCTCGTCGATACCAAGGGAGTCGTGTACCGCGGTCGAACCGCAGGAATGAACGCCTACAAAGAATATTTCGCGATTGAAACCGAGGCCCGAACGCTTGCCGACGCCATGAAAGGGGCTGATGTGTTCTGCGGGGTATCGGCAAAGGACATCGTGAGCCGAGAGATGATTCGCTCCATGGCTGATCGACCGATTGTGATGGCCATGGCGAATCCTGATCCGGAAATCTCCTATGAGGAAGCCACGGCCGCGCGTGACGATATTATCATGGCCACGGGCCGGTCAGACTATCCGAATCAAGTCAACAATGTCCTCGGGTTCCCGTTCATCTTTCGGGGGGCTCTGGATGTCCGTGCTTCCGCCATTAACGACGACATGAAGGTCGCCGCTACGATGGCCCTTGCAAACCTCGCCAAAGAGGATGTGCCCGATTCCGTGATCAGGGCGTATGGCCGTAAACGGATCGAATTCGGAAAGGACTACATCATCCCGAAACCTTTCGATCCACGCGTTTTGTGGTGGGAGGCCACTGCGGTTGCGAAGGCCGCGATGGATTCCGGTGTTGCGCGCGTGCCCATCAAGGACTTCGGAGCCTATCGCGATGCCCTCGAAGCGAGACTCGGTAAGTCCCGCGAAGTTATGAGATTCTTCATCCATCGGGCTCAGCAGGCTCCGAAGCGCATCGTGTTTCCTGAGGGCGAAGAGGAAAAAATCCTCCGGGCTGCAAACATTGTGCTGGAAGAGCACATCGCCAAGCCGATCCTGCTCGGAAGCCGGACCCTGATCGCACAGCGCATCAAGGAGCTGGGACTCGATTTGGACGGCGTCGAGGTGATTAATCCCTCCAAATCTCCTCAACACGACGCTTATGTTACTGCCTATTACGAGCTTCGGCAACGCAAAGGGCGAACGCGCTACGATGCCGAACGCGACATGAAAACGCATAACGTGTTCGGCATGATGATGGTACGGGAAGGGGACGCGGATGGACTGATCTCAGGGTTAACCCAGCATTATCCGAACACCGTGCGCCCCGCTCTGCAGATCATCGGAAGGAAGGACAAGGTAACCACGATCGCCGGCTTGTATATGTTGGTCTTCAAGAACCAGACGGTCTTCATCGCGGACGCGACCGTAAACATTGATCCGACGGCCGAGCAGCTTGCCGAAATCGCATTGCTGGCCGCACGCAAAGTGCGTCAGCTGGATATTGAGCCCGCGGTGGCCATGCTGTCGTTCAGCAACTTCGGCAGTACACGCCATCCGTACACGGATAAAGTGAGAAGGGCGACGGATCTGGTCAAACAAATGGATCCCGCACTGATGGTGGACGGTGAAATGATGGCCGACACGGCCACAGATCCCGCGATTATGGAAGAATACTTCCCGTTCAGTTCGCTCACAAAAGCCGCGAACATCCTGATTTGCCCCGATCTCACGTCAGCCAACATCGCCTACAAACTGCTCGGAAAGCTCGGCGGCGCGACCGCGATCGGTCCAATTCTGCTGGGGATCCGGAAGCCCGTGTATCTCCTTGCGCCCGGCGTCGACGTGAACGACATCGTGAACATGACGGCTATGGCCGTTTTCGAAGCGCAACAGCAAACGGAGAGCAACGGGATCAAAGTCTCCGTAGCCGAGGGATCGCTGGAGGTCCATCACAACTAATGTTCTCGCCGGACGCGTTTTGACCGGCTTCGAAAGGAAGGGAACTGCATGATACGAGGAACTCTTGTTGTTGACGAGGCGATCTGTAAAGGTTGCGAGCTCTGTATCGCGGCCTGCCCGCAGGAAAGCCTCGGACTGTCGGATCGAATGAACAACCTGGGCTACCGGGTCGTCCATCTCGTGCAGGACAACTGTACCGGTTGCATCAACTGCGCCCTCGTGTGTCCGGAGGGAGCCATCACCGTCTACCGCACGAAGAAGACGGCGAAGAACAAGGTCGGAGTAGAATCATGATTGCGCACGATAATGAACCCAGACTCATGAAGGGAAATGAGGCCCTTGCCGAGGCAGCCCTCCGCGCAGGATTACAGGCGTACTTCGGATATCCCATCACTCCCCAATCCGAAGTGCTGGAGTATCTGGCGGCAGAGGGAGCCGGGCGAGGATGCATCGTTCTTCAGGCCGAAAGCGAACTCGCTGCGATCAACATGATCTTCGGCGCATCGGGAGCGGGAGCCCGCGTGATGACCTCCTCGTCAAGCCCGGGAATCAGTCTGATGCAGGAAGGCCTCTCGTACATGGCGTCGGCGCAACTGCCGTGTCTGGTCGTTAATGTGAATCGGGGCGGCCCGGGTCTCGGAACAATTCAACCCGCCCAGGGTGATTACTTTCAGGCAACGAAAGGAGGGGGCCACGGTGATTATCACCTGATTGTACTTGCTCCATCGACCGTCCAGGAAATGGCCGACATGGTTTTCGAGGGATTTCGTCTGGCCGAGAGCTATCGTAATCCCGCGATGATCCTGGCCGACGGGGCATTGGGTCAGATGATGGAGAAAGTCATTCTCCCGAAGCAAGGATCGCTCCCGATCGTCCCCCGACCGTGGGCAACAACCGGCAAACCCCCAACCCGCGAGCGCAATATCATCACGTCCCTTTTCATTCAACCTGAAAAGATGGAACAGGTGAATCTTATCCTCCAGGAGAAGTATCGCCGCCTGCAAGGGGAAGCGCAGTTCGAAGTTCTGGAGACAGATGACGCGGAAATCCTGCTTGTCGCTTACGGGCTTTCCGCGCGCATCTGTCAGAAAGCAATCGAGCTCGCACGGGTCAAGGGCATCAAAACAGGACTCCTGCGGCCCAAGACGCTCTATCCCTTCCCCTCGACGGCGCTTGCAGAACGCGCAGAGACCGTGGAGGCAATCCTGACGGTCGAAATGAACGCTGGACAGATGGTGGAAGATGTGAAACTGGCGGTCAATGGCCGGCGGCCGGTGCAATTCTTCGGAAGAATGGGTGGAATGATCCCGTCGCCGGAAGAGGTTCTGAATCAGATCGAAGCCCTGGCGCAGGGAGTGGCGCTCGAGGCGGAAAGGAGCTGACATGGGACATGTTGCGACGAGTATCGACGGAATGGAGCTTGTGTACGAGCGTCCGCGAACGCTGACCGATACGCCGATGCACTATTGTCCCGGTTGCGGACACGGTGTGGTACATCGTCTTCTCATGGAAGTCGTTCAGGAAATGGGCATTCAGGAAAAGACCGTCGGCGTGGCTCCGGTCGGCTGCTCCGTATTCGCCTACAACTACATGGATATCGATATGCAGGAGGCCGCTCATGGACGAGCGTCGGCGGTGGCGACGGGGATCAAACGGATTCTGCCCGACAGGTTCGTCTTTTCCTACCAGGGTGACGGGGATCTTGCAGCCATAGGCACCGCCGAGACGATCCACACGGTCAACCGAGGCGAGAACATCCTCGTCGTTTTTATCAACAACGCGATTTACGGAATGACGGGAGGACAAATGGCGCCGACCACACTGCTGGGCATGGTAACGTCTACGACGCCCCTCGGGCGAGATGCTGCCGTCATGGGGTTTCCGCTCAAGATGACGGAACTTGTGGCGCAACTTCCCGGAGCCTACTACGTCACCCGCCAGTCCGTCCACACGGCGACTGCGGTGAGGAAACTGAAAAAAGCCATCCGGAATTCCCTGGAATATCAAAAACGAAACAAGGGAACGTGTTTCATCGAGGTGGTGTCCAATTGCCCCTCCGGGTGGAAAATGACACCTAAGGAATCAAATGACTGGCTGGAAAAAAATATGTTTCCTCTCTATCCGCCGGGTGATCTGAAAGTTCCACGGGATTGATCATGGACGCAGACTCCTATACCAGAGTTGTTTCAAAGGAAGAGGAAAAGGAAGGCTTCCTCTTTGTACCGAAGAATCGTCTTGCCTTCTTTCCGCTTGCGGGTCAGACCTTCGATCTTGTGAACGGCATGGTGATCCGGAAAGTGGCCATGGAGTCATACCCGTGTGAGTGTCGCGGACCCGAGGAGCCGCACCGGCATTATTTTATCCGGTGGGAAGGATTGAAAGAGGGTGATCAGATTACCGTAAGGAGGGATCAAAAGAAGGCAGGCCGATATCTTATGCAGGTTCGAAGCAAGACAGCACGAAAGGAATTGTGCGGATAACTCTTACCAAGGAAACAACAATGAATGGATCTCATGAAATCGTGATTGCAGGCTTCGGCGGACAGGGGGTGCTCTCCCTCGGGCAGATCATTGCTTACGCGGCCATGATTGAAGGCAAGGAGGTGAGCTGGATGCCGTCGTACGGACCCGAAATGCGCGGCGGAACGGCGAATTGCATCGTGATCGTCTCACCCGCCAGGATAAGCTCTCCAATCATTACACGCTTTGATTCAGCCATTGTGCTTAATCAGCCATCGATGGAGAAATTTGAGTCGGCGGTCAAACCGGGTGGCCTCCTGTTGTATGAAGCATCCACCGTTCTTCATCCGCCTACGCGAACGGATATCGATATCCTCTCCGTTGAGGCCCTGAAGGAAGCGAACAAACTGATGAAGAAACAAGTTGCCAACATGATCCTCCTTGGCAGTTTTTTGTCAAGGAAGCCCATCATCGAAGTTGCCAATGTCTTGTCGGCACTAAAAAAAGTGCTTCCCGAGCGTCACCACCATCTTCTTCCGCTGAACGCGAAGGCCCTGGAGATCGGAATCGCCCTCGGTTCGGCGGTCGCCGTGGAACAGAACCAGTGACCACAGAAGGAAACCGCCATGAAGATGAACGATGTCCGTTGTGAACATGCATGCCGCGAGACCTGTGCAATGCTCAAAAGGGCTCTTCGGCAGGAAGAAGACCTCATTGCCTTCTATCAAGGTGTCCGTTCCGAGTGTGATTATCCTGAGGTTCACGCGCTCCTCGACGATCTGGTGAAGGTCCATCAGGACGTGAGCGACCTCATCAGCGGACAGCTTTCCGCAATGCACGCACGGGGCGAAACACTCGATGGTGTCATGGCGAGCTTCGACCCGGCCGGTTGCTGAGGTTCCCTGCGGACCAATCGTGCATGTTCCTTTTTCGGGCGCCATGCCGAAGTCAAGAAAGGCGTTCCCTGTTCACCCTTTACTCTTCGCCACGTCTCAACATTGGATCTCAGATTTCGCAATGGAAACCAGATGATCGTCGAGGGTGCGGTCCAGGCGGGATGCAAGTTTTTCGCCGGCTACCCGATCACCCCCGCGACAGGCATTTTCAAGGGCATGGTTGACATGCTGCCCGGGAGGGGCGGACTTGCTCTCAGCGCTCCAGACGAGATCTCCGCCATCGCGTATGCCATTGGAGCCTCGTTGCGGGGATTGAAAGCCATGACTGCTACGTCAGGGCCAGGCTGGGCATTGATGACCGAGTCAGTTCAGTTCGCCCTGATGACCGAGACGCCGCTCGTGATCGCTCTTGTGCAGAGGCTCGGGCCGAGTACAGGGGGGGCAACACAAGGGGCGCAGGGCGATGTGCTCCTCGCAGAGTACTGCACTTCCGGCGGATATACGATCCCCGTTCTTTGTCCAGCGACCGCTATGGAATGTTATTCGCTGGCGATCCTGGCCTTTACCTGGGCAGAGGTGTACCGGACGCCGGTCGTTCTTTTGACCGACAAGGAAATTGCCATGACGTCCGAACGGATTGATGATCATGCGCTCTGCCCGATGACTGCCCAGGACAGGCCCACAGCCAAAGCGGGAAGCGCTGCGTATGCCTTCGAGTTCCCTCAGGAAATCCCCGGCTTCAGGCCTGTCGGGGGATATGAGAAAGTTACCGTGACCGGCTCTGCGCATGACAAGCAGGGACGACTCCAGAAGAATTCCCCCGAAACCGTGCAAGTGCTGAGACATCTGGAAGAAAAGATACGATGGCGTGAACAGGATTTCTCAGTGGTTGAATCCGATCTGCAGGCCGGCGCGGAGACGCTTGTCGTCAGTTATGGCGTAACGAGCCGCGCTGCACTTCAGGCGGTCGTGCGCGCCCGCGCCGAAGGTACTGCCGTTTCGTTCCTCGCCATTAAATCTCTGTTTCCTGTTCCCAAGAAAGCCATTGTGAAGGCGCTCGCGGGGATTCGCACTGTCATTGTGCCCGAGGAAAATCTGACGGGTTTATACCGCTCAGTTCTTTCCTCACTCTTCCACGGGGCCGACGTTCGGGGAGTCAACAAGGTCGGTTCCATGATCACACCGGGAGAAATCCTTGAAGCCGTGAAAGAGGTCCAATGACCGCATCGACGGACAATCTCGCCAGTGAGACCTATCTTGCCCCGAACGCGGTGTTCCCGTTCTGCAAAGGATGCGGCCACTCCCACGTTCTCCGGAGGCTGGATGAGGCCCTCCGTGCACTGCGCCTACCGGCGCGGGACGTTGTTCTGGTCACCGACATCGGCTGTATCGGCCTCGCCGATTCCCTCTTTCCAACGATTCATACGGTTCACACGACTCATGGACGTTCCACAGCGTTCGCAACCGGCATTGCTCTCGCAGATTCCGTCCTCTCCGAGCGAAGGTTGAAAACGATTGTTCTGATTGGAGATGGGGGCGCCATGATCGGACTTCAGCACCTTGTGCACGCGGCGATGCTGAACGTGGATGTGACCGTGCTGGTCGGCAATAACTTTGTTTACGGGATGACGGGAGGGCAGGGATCTTCTCTGACGCCGGAGGGTCTTGTGACGGCAACGACGCCCGAGGGCAATGTCGTTCCCCCGATGGACCTGTGCGGGATCCTGAAGAACAGTCATGCTCCCTTCGTTGCGCGTCACCTGGCGACCGACCGGGCGTTGTCGGCCACCCTGCAGGAAGCCATCGCAACGCCTAACTTCGCCCTGGTCGAGATTCTGGAGCTTTGCACCGAGTACGCGTCCAGGCACAATGCCATGATCGGCTCTGCCCTGAAAGAGCTGGCGCGGCGTCAAGGCTGGGAGTTGGGCACAATCGTTGCGCGAACAGACAGACAACCCTACCACAACCGGATCCGTCCGTTGAACGGAAAAAGGGACCTGAGGCCTGGGAGGACGATCAGAGCTGTCCAAACTCCTGCACATCCCCTCCGGAAGGAGCTGGGAATCGTTGTCGCCGGGAGCGCAGGTGAACGCGTGCAATCATCGACAGCAGTGTTTTCCGAGTTGATGCTGGGAATGGGGTACCACGTGACGCAGAAGAATGACAATCCGGTCACTCAGGGCTCCGGTTTCTCCCTGTCGGAGGTCAAGATCGGGCCTTCTCCGATCTTGTATACGGGCATTGAACAGCCCGACGTTCTTGGAATTCTCTCGGCAGATGGATGGCGTGAGGCAGTTGTCTCCGGATGGAGGGCGAAGGCCGGGGAAACCGCGGAGGTCTTCGTGGATAAGTCACTGCCGTGCGACCACTTCAGCGGGCGCGTCCGTCACCTTCCGCTTCGCGAAGTGTTTGGACCTGAATGGGCGGCGCTGGGATTTCTTATGACGCTTGCAGTTCGAGACCGGTTTGCGTCGGTCTCTGATTGTGTTGAGGCTGTTCAGGACGCGTTTGGTGAAGCACCGGCCGAAAAGGTGAGATGGGGGGTTCAACAACTTCAGAGCGAGGCGGCATTATGAAGTCTCTCGCACGATCAGGAAAGAGAAAGACCCCGCAGCATCCGATCGACATCCTGCTCCAGGACCATGAAAAGGGAATGCATCAGCTGAGCATGCTGGAGCAGGCCGCGGAATCCATCCGGGTCAATGGCTTCTCTCCCGAAGCGTTTGAGCAAATTGCAGCCATCATCCGCTGGATGAATACGGAAGTACGTAAACACACAGAGATCGAGGAGCGCCTTGTCTTTCCCCTCGTAGAGTCGCATATGAAATCGCTTGCGGAGCAGGTGAAGGGTGAGCACAGGGATTTGTGGGACGCATTCTCGGACCTGCTGACAGCCGTGAAAGAGGTGGAAGAAGGCCGATTGCACGGTACATCGATCAGAAATGTTGTCTCCATCGCGGAAATGATCGTGGATCTCATGAGAACGCACATTCGGAGGGAGGACACGATTCTCTACCCGGCTATTCGTCAACTTCTCACCAACAATCAGCGCCAGGCTCTTTTAGAGGCGATCAACAAGGCATCCTGACATCCGGAGGCCATTATGCAACGCGTGATCATCAAAACGACGGAGTTCTTTCAAATCCCTCTTGACCTTCGCAGCCGCCTCATCATCTTTGTGGGAGCCCTGCTCTTCTTCCCCGTCTTTGCGCTCCCGCTCTGGCAGATCGAGTTTCGATCCGAACGATATCCCGGCGGATTGGTGCTGAGGATTTATTCGCACACGTTAGAGGAGGGAAAGCCTGGGGACCTTCTCGAAATCAACGCGCTCAATCATTACCTGGGCATGAGACCCGTCGAGCCTGAGGAGATTGCGCAGTTTCGTTGGTTGCCCTTTCTTCTGGGAGTATGCTTCATCCTGGCTCTGAGAACTATGGTGCTGGGAACAATGTCCCGATTGATTGACTTGTTTGTCCTGGCTGTGTATCTGGGCCTGTTTGCGCTGTGGAGTTTCCACTCCACGTTGTCGTCTTACGGCCACTCCCTTAACCCCTTTGCCACAATTCGGGTCGATCCTTTCACGCCGCCGCTTCTGGGAGAAATCAATGTTGCGCATGTCGCGATCCGGAGCGGACCTGAGGCGGGGGCATTTCTCCTTGGTATCATTCCCCTTGTCTGGGTGGCCGCAGGGATTCTCTCTTGGAAAACATGGTCTGCTGAGCATCTTCCCGGGGCAGATTATATTCGGTGAAAACGTAAAAATAAGACTTGACAATAACTGTTTATTGTCCTAATTTAGGATAAAGAACTCTGAATATGAGCCTTATCTTTAGCCGACAATGTGAATACGCACTTCAGGCGGTAACGTACCTGGCCCTCAAACCTGAAGGAGAGATGACCTCCATTAAGGAACTTGCGAAGAAGTTGGGGATCCCGTATCACTTCTTGGGCAAGATTCTCCAGGATCTCAGTTACAAGGGATTGCTGGCCTCACAAAAAGGACCAACGGGGGGATTCAGGCTCGCCATGCCGGCAAAGGATATAACCCTGTTCCATGTTGTCGAGGCCGTTGATGGAGTCGGATTCACGAAGAATTGTGTTCTCGGCTTTCCGGAGTGTTCCGGACAGAACCCCTGTGCCGTGCATGAAAAATGGGCGGGTCTAAGAGACGGAATCTACTCCATGCTGGTTAGTAAGAACATCGCCCAGGTTGCCAGAGAAATGCGGAAGCCAGAATATGTTTGATTTTTTTTGAACACAAATCAGAGAAGAATATCTGAAATGGATCTCGTAGCGCAACAGCGAACCGCCGGTGTTGATCGACCGCTGAGGAGAATCAAAAAGATTCCTCCGGAATTGCGGAGACGAAAGCCAAACTTCTCGCTTGAGCCGTCCTGGTACAAGCGGCTCGTGTGGAGGTTAAAAGAGGATTCGCAGTTCCTCCGCTCTACAATTCAGTTCACGTTCATCCTGCTCTGTCTTTGGATCGGGTACGAATTTCATCTCTTTGTGAAATGGGGGATGTCTCACGGCTCGGAGCCTTTTGTCACACGCCCTCCCGGCGTCGAAGGATTCCTTCCCATCAGTGCTCTCATGAGCCTTTCGTACTGGATCCAAACGGGCATCGTGAACAACATCCATCCTGCATCAATCTTTATTTTTCTGGCCATTGTCGGCGTCAGCATTCTTCTGAAGAAGGCCTTTTGCAGCTGGCTGTGTCCCATCGGAACTCTGAGCGAAGCGCTCTGGCTCTTCGGTCAAAGGGTGTTTGGAAAGAATGTGAGAGTTCCCCGATGGCTCGATTATCCCCTTCGATCCCTTAAATACCTCCTGCTCCTCTATTTTGTCTATTCCATCGTGACCATGGATGTCTTCTCCCTCCGCCGTTTCATCTACAGTCCATACAACAAAGTGGCGGATATCAAGATGTATCTCTTCTTTGCCGACATCTCCACGTTCGCCCTGTGGACCATTCTGATGCTGATGTTTGGTTCGGTGATCATCAAGAATTTCTGGTGCCGTTACCTGTGCCCCTACGGCGCCCTTCTCGGTTTCCTCAGCTTCCTGAGCCCCTTCAAGATCACGCGCAACAAGTCCACATGCATCGACTGCGAGCTGTGCACCAAGGCGTGTCCGTCGTCGATCAACGTGCACAGGGCCGGAAGGGTCTGGAGCGACGAATGCATGAGCTGTCTGCAGTGCGTCGAAGCCTGTCCCGTGAAAAACACGCTTGTCATGAGCGCTTCGCGAAGGACCGCCCGTCCTGTTCCGTCCTGGGTTTTCGGCGCCCTGGTCGCCGGTTTGTTCGTAGGGATCACCGGACTCGCCATGCTGAGCGGATACTGGCAAAACGGGATAACGAGGCAGGAGTATCAAAGACGCTTTCAAGAGCTTGACAAGCCCGTCTATCAGCATTTTCGCGGAAATGTGCCGGAGTACACGCCTCATGACTGAAGCCGTAAACATTGACCCGGTCCGTGATTTCTACGACGATTTGGCCGGGGAGTACGACTTGATGACAAGTTTTCCAAAACGGTTCGTACACGAACGACCTTTCTTCCGGATGCTCGTCGAAAAATACGGCCTGCACACCGCCCTCGACGCGGGCACCGGAACGGGGTTCCACGCTCTGTTGTTGGCACAACTCGGCGTTGCGGTGACTGCAATCGATGTTTCCCCGGCCATGCTCCGCGAAGCAAAACACCATGCAAGAGAAATGAACGTAAACATCGAATTCGTGGAGACACCGTTCCAGTCCCTTCATGCTACGCTCCAACGGCAGTTCGACCTTGTCCTCAGTTTGGGAAACTCGCTGGCCCACCTGGAAACCGGGGAGGATTTGCGAGAAACGCTGGAACAGTTCTTCGCCTGCACGAGGCCCGGGGGATTATTGTTTCTGCAGAATCTGAACTACGAGAGAATTCTTGCGCAGAGGCAACGAGTGCAGAGCGTCAAGGAAAACAGAGACACGACGTTTGTCCGTTTTTACGATTTCGAAGGAAACCATGTAATCTTCAACATTCTCACCATTCAGCGTGAGAACGGAATTGTCCGTCAAAAGACAAGAAGCGTCCGCCTTCGTCCGGTGCTGTGCAATGAACTTCAGGACACGCTTGTGGCTGTTGGGTTTTCGGAGATCAGAACGTTCGGCAGCATCGCCCTCTCCGAGTTCATACCTCTGGAATCGAAGGATCTCGTCGTTCTGGCAAACAGACCGTCCGAGAAGACTGAAAACGAAAGACTCAAGAAACAAAAAAACCCATAACCCATAACCAAGAACGGAATCTTATCATGGATCGATACAAGAATGCTACGCTCAAGTCCATCGTCACAGACGATTTCCGCGCTGCCGCAGTGTTCGAGAAATTCTCGCTGGATTTCTGCTGTGGTGGAGGGGTAACCATAGAGCAGGCCTGTTCAAAGAAGGGACTCGATCCCGCACTCGTGTATGCCGGCCTGCAGGAGCTCGATCAAAAGACGGGAGATCAGGCCCCAACCTTCTCCGCTTGGCCGTCTGATGAGTTGATTAACTACATTGTTCGTGTGCATCACGAGTATGTCCGAGAAGCGATTCCGGTGCTGTTGACCCACACTCAGAAGGTTGCCGCTGTGCACGGGGAAAGGCATCCGGAGGTCGTTGAAGTCGCCCGTCATTTCAATGCCGTCGCAAAGGATATGGCGGCTCATATGATGAAGGAGGAGCATGTGTTGTTCCCCTACATTCTGGAGTTGGTCAAAGCAAAACGCAACGGTACCCCCCTAGAGGAATCTCCCTTTGGCGGAGTGCAAAACCCCATCCGCATGATGGAAATGGAGCACAAGGCAGCGGGGGATGAAATGGAAGCGATACGATCACTGACCGCCAATTATACACCTCCTGACGACGCCTGCACCACCTACAGAATCAGCTTCAGGGAACTTCAATTGTTCGAGGAAGACCTGCACCGGCATGTGCACCTTGAGAATAACATTCTGTTTCCAAAGGCAATGGCACTGGAGCAGGAACTGACAGCACCACGATCGTGAGGGAGAAACACGCAATGAAACAACTTTTCTTAGGCATATTCGTTCTGTCTTGCACTTTGTTGTCCACCGAATTCGCTGCGGCCCATTGTGATTCGATGAAAGGCCCCGTGGTGGCTGCCGCCCGGCAAGCTCTCGAAAAAGGCGACGTGACTCTTGTTCTGAGGTGGGTCCGCCCCCAGGATGAGCGGGAAATCCGCGAAGCCTTTCGAAAGACGCTTGAGGTACGACGCACCGGTGGCGTCGCAAGAGAGCTTGCAGACAGGTATTTCTTTGAAACCCTTGTGCGGATTCATCGCGCAAGCGAGGGAGCGCCCTACACAGGTCTTCGGTCGGCGGATGTCCCCTTTGAACCCGGAGTGGAGGAAGCGGACAAGGCTCTGGAATCCGGAGACCTGAAGGCGCTGATGAAGGGACTGCATGGAATTCTGGAGTCGGGATTGAAGACCCGCTTTGACCGTGTCGTCGAAACAAAGAAGGAGGCCGACGCGAGCGTGAATTCGGGAAGAGCCTATGTTGCCGCCTACGTAGAATTCTTACACTATGCAGAGAGGCTCTTCCAAGCGGCTGGTGCAAAAGGACACAAGCAGGCCGGGGGCGCCTCTGGAGACCGCGATCACGAGCAGCACGTTCCATAGATGTCAATGCGTTTGAGATGCCGATAGGAACGGAAGCCGATGATGGGTAGATTCGGCAGTGCTGTAATCCCCAAAGAGCATGGAGCCTGGGCGGTGCTCCTGGTCCCCGTGACTGTTTCTGTATTCATCGCAGAACATGTCACAACAGATTTGCTTCTTCTCATGGCCTCGGCCATGAGCTTCTTCCTGGCATACTATCCTCTCCAAACAATGCTCCGCGGCCGATCGGGAGATCAGCGTAGCCGGTTCTGGGCGGGCGTCTACATTGTGGCAGGGATAGTCTTCGGCGTACCCTTGCTTGTTCGCGGCTTCCTCCTCTTGATACCCATCGCGGCTCTCGCCGCGGGTTGCTTTTTTGTAAGCGTCAGCCTCGTTCGAGGAAAGCCGAAGTCTGTCGGAGCCGATCTCTGGGCGGTGATTGGACTGACCATGACAGGACCCTCGGCGGGGTATGTTCTGAATAATTCCTTGAGCATGGATACGGTTTTTGTCTGGATCCTCCACGTGCTGTTTTTCGGCTCGGGGGTCATCTATGTACACATGAAGCTCAGAGCCGCCGCTTTAAGGAAGGTGCACATCGACTTGCGTCAACGAATGGGACTTGGAGCGCTCAATCTCGTGTACCACGTATTTGTGATCGTTGTCGTCTCCGTTTTTGTGGCCACACACTACACGCCGGCGCTTACTCTTGTTGCCTTTGTCCCCATGAGTGTCCATGCGCTCATGGGCACCGTGAAGCTTTCCCCAACGGTCCGCTTCCGCAACCTCGGCTTCCTCCTTCTGGCGCAATCCCTGGTCTACGGCTTTCTTCTCGGCATCGCCTATGGAGAGGGCTGAATCCATGACCCCGAGGGAACGTATCCGTACGGCCATGAGTCTCGGCGTTCCCGACCGCGTTCCCGTGATGGCTCAGTTGAGCATCGGACACATGCTGGTACAACTCGGCGTCTCCCCGGTGGATTTCTGGCACGACGAGGCAACCTTTGTCGAAGGTCTCGTCCGCCTCAGGGAACGGTACCAGTTCGACGGTATCCTCGTCAGTCTTCATGGGCACGACCCGGACTGGAAGGATCAGCTTAGCGAGCGCAGGATCGTTGAAGGCGAGGAAATCGTCCGTTGGCGTAACGGTGATTCTTTGGGGTACCCCACGGACGACCTTCCGCATTCATTGTTGCCAACGGTTCCCGCGGTGACGCTTGCAGAGTTGAATGATGCCGATCTGCCCGAGCGTCTTGAATACATACCTGTCTCCCAGGGTCTGCGCTTCCGCATTCATGAATCAAACCGGCTGGGCATCTTCGGTGTCCTTCGGAGGAACGTTGGAGAGGAGATTTCCATTCACGGGGAAGTGACCTCGCCGTTTGACTATTACCTCGATTTTGTCGGCCTTGAGCAGGGGCTGATCGGCCTCCTCGAATTTCCGAACGAGGCGCGGAGGATTCTCTCGAGGTTCGCGGCTCTCGTCACCGCTCTTGCCGGAGACATGAGCAGAGAAGATGTCGACGCAGTGAAGATCTCCTCGCCGTTCGCGGGTGCAGGCTTCATCTCGCCGGCAATGTACCGGGAGTTCGTTCTGCCGTACGAAACGCCCGTCGTGCAGGCAATCCAGAGGGAAGGCATACCTGCCTATCTGCATACATGCGGATCCATTGGAGACAGGTTGGAACTCATGCTGGAATCCGGCATCAAGGGATTGGAGTGTTTGGATCCGCCGCCTCTCGGCGACGTGGAGTTGGAGGATGCCAAGTGGCGTTTGCGGGGACGGGCGTTCATCAAGGGGAACGTGGATTCCGTCAACACGCTCCTGAAGAAAGGGCCGCAGGAGATTCTCGACGACCTGAAATCGAGAATTGAAGTGGGCAAAGCAGGAGGAGGTTTCATTTTGAGTACGGCATGTTCGGTTGCCCCTCACGTTGAGCGGGCGAAAATGATGCTCCTCAGTGAGGCCGCAGATCTTTGGGGAAGAATGGATTAGGCCCTTTTCCCAGAAATGGGAATTGTATTACCCGGATTGAAAAAGGGCTGGATCAATTCGACGCTTATCTCAAAGGAAATCGGGATACCTACATGGCACCGCGTTTGCAATGGTGAGGGGGTAAGTTGAAGGAGAATTCATGCTTGGTTCCGTTTCGCTCGATCTTCTGCGCAAGTACGACAAACCCGGACCGCGGTACACGAGTTATCCGACAGCACCCCTGTTCAGCGCTGATTATGATGCAAAAAAGTTCGAGATCGATCTGATCAGAAACAACGATGAGAACACGTCGCCGATTTCTCTCTACCTTCACATTCCCTTCTGTGATACGCTCTGCTATTTTTGCGGTTGTACCACTTTCGTCACGTCGGACCGAACCCGGATTGAAGACTATCTTCTGCTTTTGAAGAAAGAGATTGCAAAGGCGGCTTTCTATATCGGAAGACATCGGCCCGTCGTTCAAATGCATTGGGGGGGAGGGACACCCTCGTATCTCACACCGAATCAAATCCTGGATCTAACGTCGTTCCTTCGTCAACGCTTCACCTTTGCCGGCGACGCCGAGTTCAGTGTCGAGATCGATCCCCGAGGTCTCACGAGGGAGCACCTGCAGGCCTTTCAGGCCGGTGGAGTGAACAGGATCAGTATCGGCGTGCAGGATTTTGACGAGCGCGTCCAGCGCGCCGTACACAGAATTCAGCCCGAGGAACTGACGAGACAAGCCATGCAATTCGCCCGGGAACTCGGCATCCCCAGTATCAACGTTGATCTTATCTACGGGCTTCCGCTTCAGACTGTGGAGACCTTCCAACGGACGCTGGAGAAGGTGGTTGCTCTTGATCCCGAAAGGATCGCGGTGTTCAATTTCGCTTACGTCCCCTGGATGAAGCCTCATCAAAAGCTTCTTCATCCCGAAGATCTCCCATCGGCAGAAACAAAGCTTCATCTTCTGAAACAGACGATCGAGACATTCACGGGAGCGGGATACGTGTACATCGGCATGGATCATTTTGCCAGACCTGAGGACGAGATGGCGGCTGCGCAGGCCGAAAAAAAGCTTCATCGGAATTTCCAGGGTTATTCCACCCGCGCGGGTGCAGACTTGTTTGCATTCGGTCTTTCATCGATCTCTCATTTCGGTTCCGTATATGCACAGAACCACAAAACGATGCCGGAATATAGAAGAGCGGTTGAGGAGGGCAGGTTTCCGACGGCGGTCGGGTACAGAATGGGAAAGGATGATCAGATCAGAAACTATGTGATCATGCGGGTCATGTGCGACCTCGAAGTCGTGAAAGCTGATGTGGAAGAAAAGTTTGGTATTCTGTTCGACGAGTACTTTGATTCATCGCTTTCGGAGCTGAAGGAGTTCGTACGGGATGGTCTGGTCAGGCACACGATCGAAAAGATCACGGTGGAGAGGGAGGGGAGGATGTTTCTCCGCAACATCGCCATGTGCTTCGACGCGTACCTCAAAACCATGCGCAGAGAGAACGTCTTTTCGAAGACGGTGTAGCCGTCTACTTCTTTTTCCAGTACCGCTCAAACACTTTCCACAAGCGGCGTTCAAGAGCTCTCCGGACAATCCGGCTTGGACATTCGCGTCTGAATCTCTCACAGGCATTTCGGACAACAGACTCCGCCTCCTCTGCCGACGAGGCCAAAGCAATGTTCTCCTCTATCCCAGCGCAATGCGAGCCGATGAGATCGCGTTGAATTGTGCCGTCCAGGCGTTCGAAAGTGAGTTCATCCAGCGGTTCGGGCCGCATGAAGATCGAAAAGGAAATTGATCGTTGGAGGAAGAATACGCCGGTAGAGGAGAACGGTTTTTTCGAGGCTGTCGAGATACGCCGAGCAGTTGGAACAAGTCTGGAGATGTGCCCGGACAGCTTCAAAGTACCGCCCGTCAAGCGCGCCGAGATTCTCCGCAATGATTTTCACCGCTTCTCGGCACCGCATGATCTTTCCTCACTGGTTCCAAACGCATCAGGCGCTGGTCTTGGTTTCCTTCTTGGTTGAGAACCGAAACGGCATATAGAGCGGGCACGTGCCGGCGACGGACGTCAGGAGAAAGACAACGGCCAGAATGCCCAGAATTGCGCCGATGAAACCGGTGATCGTGTCGGTGAAGTACAACACAGCGACCACAACTGCGAAAAGAAGGCGAAGCAGACGATCTGTATTTCCCATGTTCTTCTTCATAGAAAACTCCTGTCGTGGTGAAAAAAGATGTTGGACTTTCAACAGGTAAGATGCAGGGAAGGAGAAAAGGATTCACGATGGCATATGAAACTGCGAAAAGTGTGAGCCGCCGTCGTACGCTGGTCCGGGATCTGCCGGTCTCCGCGAGTACGTGGCGGGCTGGGGCAAAGGAAACAGAAAGGGTCAAGGGGGAGACGAACCGAAGGGGGTGAGCTACGTTCTCATTTCTTGCTTCTCGGTTCTGACTTCCGGAAGGCAGCCAGAATGAGTTTCCGCCTCGCTCCTGACTTCGGATTTTGGATGTGTTTGTAGAGGAAAACAGTTTTCTTCAAACTATCCAAATACGCTGTGCAATTAGGGCAGTTCCTCAGATGCCTTTTGATTTCCCTGCACCTCCGCGTGTTCAGTCCTTCGTCGAGATTGTCGCAAAGGTGTCGTACAATCTCACCGCATCGAACGCGCAGTGCCGACCTGCGACCACGCTGAATAGTTCTGTTATTCATCCGTCGACTCGTCGACGCGTTGGTTCGTTGAGTCGTCGAAGCGTTGCTTCGTTTCTTCATACTTTCATATATCCATGCAGTTGTTCGCGCAGGAACATTCTGGCCCGGCGGAGCCGCGATTTGACGGCTGGAATGGATAAATTGAGGATTTTCGCCGTTTCCTCTGCTGTCTTCTCTTCGATGTCCCGCAAAACGAACACGATTCTGTACTCCACAGGGAGTTTCTGAATGGCCTTCTCCATAATATCCCGCAGTTCTGCGTCCATCATGGCATCGAGGGGTGTCGGTTTCCACGAAGGCACGGTTTGAATGACGTTGCCCTCGTCATCCGTCAGCGGATCATTGCGGAATCCCTCAGGAGCGTTGAGGGAAATCGAAGCGATATCCAGTTTCCTCCTGCGCCGCTTCATGAGACAATTGTTTGCTACAATCCGGTAGAGCCAGGTCGTAAATTTCGATTTCCCGTCAAATTGACCAAGCTTGCGGTAAACGTTCACGAAGGTATCTTGGAGGGTCTCTTCAGCCTTCTCCTCGTCGCGGCAAACATGGAAGGCAAACCGGTACACCATGTCTTGATACGTCCGCACGAGTTCCCGAAACGCGCCTTCGTCCCCATTCTGGGCGCGCTGAATCATCTTTCGGTTTTCCCTTGGCTCCTGCATGCTCATGAAACTAAGAATACGAACGAATTTGTGCGTCTTCAACACGAAAATGCAGCTGGAGAAGCATGTCATCCATTCATCGTGCCTTCGTTGACCGTGAATAAAACACTCTTCCAGCAAGGAAAAAGCGATTACCGGCTTCCGGATCTTCGGGGCGAGGCGGGGTGCAGCGAATATCACGTTCCGACTGCTGAACACGTGACCTGACGATGCTTGAAGGATACCCCATTGCGAGGAAGGAAAAAATTGTGTTGTATTCAAAGGACGGTCCTCCTCCGCGACAAAGAAGAAAAAGAAGGAAGGATGCCGAAAGGTTGGGCGGAGAAAGTTAGCACAGAGGGTGTTTGGATTTCAAACTTGTGAGAAGACCCCATCACTATGCTTCCCCACGCAGCAATCCTGGCCGGCGGACAATCCAGCAGAATGGGCCGAGAGAAGGGTCTGATACCCCTGCGTGGCAAGCCGATGATCGCATGGACGATCGAGATGCTCCAATCACTCTTTGAGAGTGTGTTTATTGTAGCCGATCATGGTTCGCGTTATGCGTCATTTGGTATCACGGTCGTCCCGGATATCGTGAAGAACTCCGGTCCGCTCGGCGGAATTCACGCCGCATTGATGACTGCGGCCCCCGCACCCGTGTTTGTCATGCCGTGTGACATGCCGTTCGTTCCGCCAGAGCTTGTGAAAGAACTGATCGGCAAAGGGTCGCCCTCTCCCGTCTGCATCCTGTGGGACGGCACCCGCCGTTATCCGTTGTGCGGTCTTTATCAGCAGACTGTTCTCCCCGCCATCGCTTCGAGGCTCGAACAAGGGCAACTTCGAATGACCGATCTTCTGGATGAGGTCGGCGCGGAATTGATCAATCCGCTCCAGGATCCCCGATTTCACGTCAGAATGCTCAAAAATGTGAACTCGCCAGATGATCTTGAGTAAGGGCCCTTGTCGAGCCCGTTCTCAGCCATTTCTGAATCCTTCTGAAAAACGCTTCATCTAATTATTGGGGGGCAACTGAAGGAGGTCTTCTTTGAACGGTTCCGAACTCTTCTTGTACGGATTCATTGCCGTGGTGGCCGTGCCCCTCATCCGACGGGTCGTCCTTTTCCTGAAAGTCCCGCACTACAATGCCGATCAAGTGGCGGAAAAGATCTCATCCGGCGAGTCCGTTATTCTTCTCGATGTGCGGACTAACGGCGAGCGACGCAGAGGCTCAGTGCCAGGATCTCTGCACATTCCGCTTCACGAGCTTGCAACGAGAATCAGAGAACTGGACCCGCACAGGAACAAGGAGATCGTTGTGTATTGCCAAACGGGGAGCCGAAGCATCCCGGCTACAGCCCGCCTTGCTAAGGCGGGATTTCGGGCGGCAAATCTGAAGGGCGGAATGGCAGAATGGAACTTCCGAAATCTGTAATCACATCGTGGCTGTGGCGGAGTCTGCCGGTGCTCCTGGGTGCACTGGGCGGCTACGCGTATTACTATTTCATCGGTTGTGTCTCCGGGACGTGCCCGATCACGGGTAATCCGTGGACATCAACGCTGTACGGCGCGGCGATGGGTTTTTTCTTGATGCCCAGTCTCAGAAAACCAACGCAAGGATCGTGACATGGACTACGGATTTTCCAAAGAAGTGAACCTTTCCTTCGATGATACTGTTGCAAAAGCAACGGAGGAGCTGAAGAAGGAGGGATTCGGCGTCCTGACGACGATCGATGTAAAGGACACGCTGAAACAGAAGCTCGGCATCGATTTCAAGCGGTATGTCATTCTCGGCGCCTGCAATCCTCCGTTCGCCCACAAGGCGCTTCAGGCAGAAGAGGCCGTCGGCCTCCTCCTGCCGTGCAATATTGTAGTGACAGAGAAGGGGACGGGGTGCGTCGTCATGGCATTTGATCCAATGGCGATGACGAAACTGACTGAGAACGAGACCCTGGCATCCATCGCGGGGGAAGTGCGGGAGAGGATTCAACGAGTGCTGGATCATCTGTAAACAACGAACATGAAAGAGAGGAGCTTATGGCGGAAGCCTTGACGAAGCAGACCTTTTTGGAGAAGGTCTTTGATTACGAGAAGAACAAGGAATGGAAATTCGAAGGTGAGATCCCTGCGGTCATCGATTTTTGGGCCCCGTGGTGCGGGCCGTGTCGCGCAGTGGCCCCGGTGATTGAGGAACTGTCGAAAGAATACGCCGGCCGTGTGAATTTTTATAAGGTGAATACCGACGAAGAGCAGGAACTTGCCGGTGCGTTCGGCATCCGCAGCATCCCGTCGCTCCTCTTCATCCCGAAAACCGGTCAGCCGAAGATGGCGGTCGGAGCCCTGCCAAAGGACGTTCTGAAACAGGCGGTAGAAGAGGAATTGCTGGCGGAAGTGAAGCTCGATGGTGAGAAGTGAGAAGCAAGACGTGAGAAGTGGCTCGGGAAAGCCCGGATCCGGCGATTCGGGCTTTTTTTCTAGCCGGCTAATGCTGGTATCATCGTCGGCCCATCCTTTGGCAATTGTGGTTTCTGTTTCTGTCTAATTCTTGCCACCGGCATTTCATCCCAGGTTTTTCCGTCCAGAACCCTTCCCGCAGCTTTCTTGTTTCTTCCACCCCATTGCTTGAAGAAGAAGGGGACTCTCTGAAGTTTGCACTTTCTCCGGATCTTTCTCACCCAATCCGCTTTCATAGGCCTGGCTCCCGGACCTGATTCACCACCCACAATAACCCAGTCAATTCCTTTCAGCGGAAGGTCTTTAATCGGGCCGATGAGGGGCTCAACTGAAAGAAAGCGCACTGCCGCAGGCACCTTCTGCAGGTCGTGAATCCTGAACGTGTAGTCGTTGGCTTCCACGCTGACACCCATCCAGACATTCTCAGGCCACGGAAGACCCGCCGCTATCTCGGCGAGACGATCCGATCGTTTTGTGAGGATCTGAAATGTATGCCAGCTGGCCTTTTCCATCGTCGCGAAAACCCTCTTGATGAAATCGACCGGAACGTCTTTGTGAAAGAGATCGCTCATGGAATTCACGAAGATCACTCTGGGTTGTTTCCATTGCAGAGGGAGATCGACGATGTCATGCTGGAGGGTGATCTCGAAACCGTTGCGATAGCGGAATGATCCCATCGCCTGCAATCGCGCCGCCATCCGTTCAGCGTAGCAATGCTTGCACCCGGGGCTGACTTTGTTACAACCGGTAACGGGATTCCACGTGGCTTCGGTCCATTCAATTCTAGAGGTTTGAGACATTATGCATTCGAAGGTTACAGAAATGTGATCATAACGCCGTCGGGAAAGGAATTCCTTCGCCTCTTTGTTCCGTCTACCTTAAACGAGTCGACCAAGATGGTAGATTCCGATTCCGCCCGCTTAAGGCTGCCGACAAGATGCGTATCAATAAATGGCGTCTGATCTCTCACAAACTTACGAACAACGGATACGTCGATCTTCTGACCACGAAACTCAGATGTAATTAATGACAGGAGGTGTTGAGTGTGATCCTTCCTTAACAGCAAATGTTGAGACGGGTCGGTGGCATCTTAAAATCGAAAATCCCCCTCCGAATCGACTTGCCACATAGCCTCTTTCATCTTCTGATGACCAAGCGAATGATTGGACGCAAACTGCAGATAATAGATTGTTCTATCGTCGATATCCCGCATCTCAAAACTTCTTACAAATTTCCCAATCGTACCCAACTGTTGTTGATACAAA
>BQML01000017.1 GCA_022180565.1 Bacteroidia bacterium | reverse complement strand
CGTTCCTTCAGCGCGTCGAGGAGCATTTTATTGTCCGGTCGTTCGACCAGGCGGAACTGCTTCTGCCTGCTCTTGAATCGTGTTCCGTTCCGTCCTTCGGCGTTGTTTTCGGCGGTGACCCGCGATGTTTCCTCCTGTCCCTCAAGCCGATGCACCTTCCCGGTGAACTCGT
Organism: Bacteroidia bacterium; assembly: GCA_022180565.1. Lineage (GTDB taxonomy): Bacteria > Bacteroidota > Ignavibacteria > UBA10030 > UBA10030 > JACQPU01. The sequence continues at coordinate 43,634 of BQML01000017.1, read as the reverse complement.
TGCCGATCCGTTACCCTCTGTTGTGAAAGGCCTCGATGCAACCCTCCTGCATTACGTTATTCTTCGTGATGTCCTTGGAATATCAATGGAGGATCAGGAACAGAAGAAGAACATTGTTTTTGTCCATGAAGCCGATGAAGCGCTCCGGGCTGTGCGGGCCGGAGAAGCGCAACTTGCATTTCTCATGAATGCTGCCAAAATTGAGCAGGTTCGTGCCGTTGCCAAAGCGGGCCACACGATGCCCCAGAAATCAACCTACTTCTACCCAAAGCTCCTCTCGGGACTCGTGATGAACAAACTTGACGGGTAGTCAACCGACGAACGACTGGGAGGCCGTATTTCCGTCCGTCTGAAAGTAGTCCTGGGCCTTGTCGCCGTGTGCCTGATCTGGGGAACGACATGGCTCGCAATCAAGATCGGCCTGCGCTCCATGCCGCCCATTCTTGGAGCGTCTCTCCGCTTTCTCCTTGCGTCATTGTTTCTGCTCGGCCTCATCGAGTTCCGGCGCATTCAGTTCGCCAGGGACGAGATGTTCTGGAAACTCGGCATTCTCATGGGCCTCAGTTCGTTCGCTCTTCCTCTCGCTCTCGTGTACTGGGGAACGCAGTTCATTCCGACCGGACTGGCCTCGATTCTGTTCGCCACTTACCCGTTCGCCGTTGCCCTTTGCTCCTATTTTATTCTGCCCAACGAACGGTTGACCAAACCCACGATGGCCGGGATTCTCCTCGGCTTCGTCGGCATTTACGTAATCTTTGCAAGTGAATTCAGCTTCCAGAGCTCACTGGGAATCGAGGGAATGATTGCGATTATTCTCAGCTCGATCCTGCAGGCCTTCGCGCTTGTGACGGTGAAGAAGTACGGCGGACCCTACAACACGATGAGCCTCAACTATGTCGGCATGGTTATCGGAGGCGTCCTCCTCGCCATTATGAGTTTTGCAACCGAGAACCATGAGGGCATCGTCTTTAACCGGGAGGCCATCCTCTCGCTGATCTATCTCGCCTTGTTTGGTTCCGTGGTCACCTTCGTAACCTATTTCTGGCTCCTGAAGCATGTGGCGGCCGTTCTCCTGTCCCTCACGGCTTTTGTGACGCCGATTATTGCCGTGATTGCGGGCGTGATCGTGTTCGGCGAAAAACTCACCGTGCAAATCTTCATCGGTTCCGCGCTCGTTCTCGGAGGCATCGTGGTGGCGAACTCTGCGGACCTGATCGCTGTTATCAAACGGGGGAGGGCGTTTCTGCTCGAGTGATGCCGGAAAAGATCGCTCATATTGCCATCGCGGTGAAGGATCTCAAAGCCGCAAAGGAACTATTCTCGAAATTGCTCGGCGCGGAGGCGTATCACGAGGAAGATGTCGCCCGCCAACGGGTCCGAACAGCTATGTTCCGAGTCGGCCAGGTGACGATCGAACTCCTGGAAGGCACGGACGAAGGATCGCCTGTGACGAAATTCATTGCAAAGAGGGGAGAAGGCATCCACCACATTTCGCTCGAGGTTCGTGATATCGAAGCCGAGATCGCACGGTTACGAAATGAGGGCTTTGCGTTTGTTCACGACCGCCCCGAGCAGGGGGCCAATAACAGCAGGGTAGCTTTTCTTCATCCCCGGTCTACAAACGGGGTTTTGATCGAAATCAGCGAACACGCACAGCCGCGAGGAAGGTGAGCTTGAGTGAGCAGGGAACTCGAATCGATCCCGGCGCCGGGATCGCTGAAGGACAAACTCCAGGCACTGCCGGCACAACCCGGAGTCTATAAGTTCAAAGACTCCGCCGGCAAGATCCTCTACGTCGGAAAAGCCCAAAACCTCCGTTCCCGCGTCCGCCAGTACTTCTCCTCCCGTCAGCATGAACCCCGCTTGGAAAAACTTGTTTCCAGGATCGCGGATGTTGAGCTCATGGTCACGGACTCCGAGGTCGAGGCCCTGATCCTTGAAGCCAATCTCATCAAGAGCCACAAGCCCCGCTACAACGTCCTTCTCAAGGACGACAAGTCCTATCCCTACATCGTGATTACCAACGAACCCTTCCCCCGTGTGTTTGTCACACGGCGCATCGTGAAGGATGGGTCGAGATACTTCGGGCCTTATGCGGACGTGAAAACCATGCGTCACGCTCTCAAAACGGTGAGGGATATTTTCATGATCCGGAGCTGTAACTACGATCTGAACGAAGAGACGATTGCGAAGAAGAAATACAAGGTCTGCCTCGATTACCATATCAGAAAATGCGAAGGGCCTTGTGAGGGACTGGTGACCGGGGAGCACTACAACGCGATGATCGATCAGGTAGCACAGGTGCTCAAGGGGAGGACAGAGGCGGTGATTCAGGTCCTGAAGGATGAGATGGAGAAAGCTTCCTCGGAACTGCGGTTCGAAGAGGCCGCACGGTTCCGGGACAGAATGCAGGCTATGGAAGTGTATAATGAAAAACAGCGCGTGGTGGATCGGCGTGAAGTGGATCGCGACATCATTGCCGTTGCGGCTCGGGGTGACGATGCCTGCGCGGTCGTGTTTCAGGTGCGCAGCGGCAAAGTGCTCGGCAGCAGGAATTTCTCCCTGACGAACGCGGAAGGCAGAACCGAAGGCCAGCTTCTCGAAGCCGTGCTTGAGCGATACTACCTGGATACCGATGACCTGCCCGGGGAACTGTTCCTCTCGGCACCGGTGGAATCGGATTCGCTCATCCGCTCCTGGCTGGAAGCGAAACGACAGGCTCCGGTGTCTCTCGAAGTGCCGAAGACAGGCGAACGAGCTAAACTCGTTGCCATGGTAAAGAACAACGCCACCCTGCTTCTGGGCGAATTGGAACTTCAGCGCATGAAACGCGGGGATTTCGTACCGCATGCCGTCAAAGCCCTCCAATCAGATCTCCATTTGTCAGTCCCGCCCCGACGCATTGAATGTTTCGACATCTCGACTATCCAGGGGAGCGACACCGTCGCGTCCATGGTTGTGTTTGTGGATGGAAAAGCGCGGAAGAGCGAATATCGGAAATTTAAAATCCGCTCCGTACAGGGTCCGGATGACTTTGCAAGCATGCAGGAAGTGGTGGAACGACGCTACCGCCGCGTTCTGGAACAGGAAAGCCCGCGGCCCGATCTGATCGTGATCGACGGGGGGAAAGGACAACTGTCGAGCGCCGGCGAGATTTTGCGGAAGATCGGAATGGAAGATGTACCTGTGATTGGATTGGCCAAGAGGCTCGAAGAAGTGTTTGTGCCGAACCAGAGCGAACCTGTGCCGATTCCGCGAACATCGTCCGGCTTGAAACTTCTGCAACAAATACGGAATGAAGCCCATCGGTTCGCCGTAACGTTCCACCGAGCCGTGCGCTCGAAGAGGATCCTCCGAACGGAGCTGGACCTGATCAAGGGGATCGGAAAAGTGCGCGCGCGGGAGTTGCTGGAAGTGTTCGGATCGGTTCAGGGAGTGAAGTTTGCCTCGGAAGAACAGCTTGCTGATGTTGTGGGTCAGGCCGTTGCGCAGAGAATCAAGGAATATTTTGTGGAAGAATGAGAACACGCGGGAGGGAGAGACAGAGGCGCGGTGTTCCCGCGCCTTGATAATACCGCCACCCTTTTGTATACTGATTCATCCTCCCTTCTTTGCATCGTCCGGTTATTGACGTTTTTGCGCTCTCGGTACCTCTGCGCACTCCACGATTCTCGCGTCATCAGCGCGTCTCAATGAACCTTCGACTCCTTGCCGCCCTCCTCGCCATCGTCGCACTTCTTTCCTTGAAATGCGTCGACCTCCCGCCCTCGCCCGTCTTGCCCACCTGGGTCACGCAGGGGAGCATTCCGCTTGTGGACCGGACGTTTACCGTGGCGGATTTTCGGCAGAAAGACCCATCGCTGACAGTGCAGGCCGATGGCGGACTCGTTTACTCGTCGACCCAAACCTTTGACCCCGCGGGGATCGATACAATCCTTATCGAACCCATTCCCATCACACGACAGCAAACGCTTGGCCCCTTTGCCGTTGACGTGCCGCCGATTCCGCCCGTGGTGTTCACGTATGAGAACCTCACCGGTGTTTCTCCTCCCTCGGGATCGTTTTCATTTCCTCCAGCAGTGCTTACGGTTCCTGAACGCTCCATCGGTCCGCTTTCATCGTTTGAATACATTGAGTTCGAAAGCGGAACAATCTCGCTGACGATCCGCAACACCCTCCCATTTCAGCTCTATTTTCCTGATTCGCTGAAGATCCAGAACGACGACCCGGCCGCGGCCGTTGTCGCGGCCTTCAGAGTGCAGGACACCGTGAGAGCAAACGGCGGAATACAGACGGCAGCCGCATCGCTCGCAGGAAAGACTGTCCTCAACGCTTTCCGCGTTCTGCAAACGACCGCAACAACGCCGGGAGGCACCGGAGAGATCGATGCCGGAGAAGGGCTTGAGTTCGAAATAGCGATTACCAACGCCGTTGTGCGCGCCGCCAGGTCCACCATTCCCCCTCAATCTGTTCCGTCTCAAACACGGACATTCGTCTTGGACGACTCCGTGACGATCTTCTCGGCTCGCTTCCGTCAGGGATCCCTGCGCGTGGACATCCAGAACGGGATCAACGTCAGCGCAGATGTCCTCGTGAGGTTCAAGGAAATGAAAGTCAAGTCCTCGGGGGCTGAGGTTGCCGTAATGCACCATTTCGACGGAACAGGCAGCTCCACGACGCAAGTGGATATGTCCGATCTCGAATTCACGGCCCAAGTCGACTCCACGGGCACCCAGGCCACTTTTGAAATTGAGCTTGCTCTCACGGGGAATTCTGCGCTGACGGAGCTCCGAAGCACAGACCAGATTCAGGTGTCTCTATCGCCAGGGACGCCGATGATGATCGAACGCGTCGATGGCCGGATTCCGCCGACGACCCTGGAGCTGGCTACGGGGGCCTCGGGATTGACACTCGGGGAAGTCGCCGACAAGTTCGAAGGAGAAGTCTCGTTCGATTCGATCGAAATCGCCATTCAGGTGCAGTCATCGTCGGGGTTCCCGGCTGATTATTCGGCCTATTTCGTCGGCATCGACCGTCGCAGTATCCCCGCGAAGACCGACTCCATCTTTATTCCGCCTCCGCAGGGTGCTCTTCTGCGCCGCTTGTTCCCGGCCGCCGGCCCGACCTCGATTGTTCTGGATAACACGGTAGGGCTCAACACGTTTCTGGCGAAATTCTTCCCTCACCTTCCGGATACGTTCATCATTCGGGGAACCATGACCTTGAATCCATCCGACCTCTATGCCGCCCCGGAAGGGCGGCAGGTGGTGTACGACACGAGCAAAATATACTCATCAGTCGATGTGACGTTCCCCGTGAGGATGGGAATCATGAATGCCACTGTCCGGGACACCATACCGCTCCGCGTGAGGGAAAAATTCCCGCGTGATCTGGCAAAGTCGACGCGCACAGCGACACTGAATTTTTCCATCGACAATGGCATCCCGCTTGCCCTTGAATTTCGATCGGCCTTGCTCGGCCCCGGTCCCGGCGGCCCACGGGATACGCTCCTCGTGATTCCGACGAATGGAACACGGACGATTCAAGCGGGCATCGTTGATGCCGCTGGAGCTGTCGTGGCCCCCGTCGTCAGCAATTTTGCCATTGAGCTTACGGGTCCGGAAGCTGAACTCTTCGAACGAGGAGAGAGCATTCTGGTGCGGCTCGATGTGGAGTCGGCGGGAGGCGGCGCAGTGGTGAAGGTCAGGGATACGGATGCCGTGAGAGTCCGGGCATCCGGTACACTCGTCTATCAGGTGAACAAGCCGTGAGGGTCATGGCGTCATACCTTGTTGTTTGCATGGCGGTTCTGTGGTCGGCCGTTGTTGCCGGCGATAAGAGTGATCCGCGAGCGATCGGGATGGCAAGAACGATCAATGGTCCGGCCCGCGGTCTTGCCGCCTTGGGAGTGAATCCGGCAAACCTCGGTATGAACGGCCATCGACTGATCGGCATTTCTCTCTTGTCCATAGGATTCAGAGTGTCATCGGAGCTTATGTCGTACGATACTTACCATGAATTCTTCACGGGGGCAGACGGGCCGAACGGTGTGCGGGAACCGCGTTTTCTCGATGAAGCAGACAAAGCCAAATTGTTGTCGGGGTTTTCTGACGGAACGGCGGTAAGCACAATGGACTTTGAGGTGATGCCGGTCGGCCTTGCGGCGTACCATCCCGAGGTCGGCGGATTTGCGATTGCAGTGAAGGAACGAGTGGGCCTCCGAACTGTTGTTCCCAAGGAACTCCTGACGATGCTGCTGTACGGACTTGATCCCGAAGGATCGAGTTTCACGTTTGACCGAACGAGAATTTCCGGATGGTGGTTCAGGGAGCTGAATTTGTCGTACGGCCGACCGGTGCCGGTAAGCCTCCCGGCGGAAGCCGAACTCTATGCCGGCCTGGGGATAAAGTTTTTGGCAGGGTACGGTGTGATGGAAACTCTGCATTACGTTGCTTCCGTTGCCAACGAACCGACCGGCGGTAATCAGTACCGCGGTCGACTCTCATTTGATTATCGGATCAGACGGGCCGGCGTCGAGGTGCTTGATCCGGACAAAGGAGGGGGGCTGGATCTCTTTCCCGCGCCTGCGGGGACGGGATTCGGCGTGGATTTCGGACTGGCGGGGAAAGTGTACGGTGTGGACCTGCACGTCAGCATCACGGACATCGGCTCCATTCGCTGGAAGCGGAATACTGTTGAAACGTACAGTCGGTATCAGATCGACATCACGGATCCATTCCTTGGCACAATCGAGGACAGTTTGCAATACGCCGTGCGGGGGCGGAACAGGAGCGCGGGAGAGTTCGCAACGGCTCTGCCGACCAAACTGCGGATCGGTCTCGTTGTCGAGAGCGGTTCACGACTCCTTCCTTCGTGGTTTCCTTCCGGCATTCTGATTGCCGTTGATTTCACGCAGGGCCTCAATGACTCAATGGGGAATCCGGACAATCCACGGGTTTCGGTTGGTGTGGAGTATTCGGGGATTCCCGTTCTTCCCATACGAACGGGGCTTTCGATCGGAGACGACTCCAGGCTCCGGTGGGCCGCCGGTGTCGGATTGGAACTGACGAAGATATCGTTCGGCATTGCAACCGAAAGCATTCCGCTTCTGTTCGACCCCGGGAACTTCGACCTGTACTCCATTTCCGCGGGCTTTCAGTTCCGGTTTTAGCTTGAATCGCGCCTGTTTTTCACGTACATTGAGCGATGAGCCGGGCGATTAGCTCAGTTGGTTCAGAGCGTACGCCTCACACGCGTAAGGTCGTAGGTTCGAATCCTACATCGCCCACCAGAAAATCGCAATTTGAAGCCTGTTCTTTCAGAGCCCCTTTAATCCTGTCCGGCGAGGCAGGGAAGGAAGTTCAGCAGAGAAAAGAAAAGTTGGAGTATGGGAACTCCCATTTCGTCCCTCCCAACTTTCGAACTTGTTCGGCCTTCTCTCCGAAAACGGACTGAAGGCTTTTTTTTGCCGAATCCATGAAAAAGACCAAAATTCTTGATCAGGCGGGTTTCACCAGGACGGTGAACAGGCTGGCCCATGAGGTTGTAGAACGGAACAAGGGGGCCGAAAAGGTGGCTCTCGTGGGGATCCGAACGCGGGGGGACTATCTCGCGCGGCGGATCGCTGGCAAGATCGAATCGATCGAAGGCCGGAAAATCGATGTGGGCACGCTCGATATCACGCTCTATCGCGACGATCTGCGGGGCCGTTTGGAGCAGCCGCATTTGAAACGTACCGACATCTTGTTCGATGTGGGCGGCAAAGTAATTGTTCTCGTCGACGACGTCCTCTTCACCGGCAGGACGGTCCGTTCTGCCCTCAATGCCCTGATGGATCTGGGACGCCCGACATCGATCCAATTGCTGGTTTTGATCGATCGCGGCCACCGGGAACTCCCGATCAAGGCCGATTTTGCGGGCAAGAATGTTCCGACATCGGCAAAACAGGAAGTCCGCGTGCTCATGAGCGAAGTCGACGAGGAAGACGCCGTGTATCTGATCGACGAAGACCGGGAATCGTAAACGCATGAAACTCCAGACTCGTCACCTCCTGGGTCTTGAAGGAATGTCACGCGAGGATCTCACTCTGATTCTCGACACCGCTGTTTCCTTCAAGGAAGTACTCGAGCGCCCCATCAAGAAGGTTCCGCCCCTGCAGGGCAAAACCATTGTGAACCTGTTCTTCGAGAGTTCGACCAGAACCAGAATTTCGTTTGAACTGGCTGAACGAAGGCTTTCGGCCGATGTTGTGAACTTCGCGGCGGCGGGAAGCAGTGTGTCCAAAGGGGAGACTCTGAAAGACACCGCGCGGAACATCGAAGCCATGAAGATCGACATGGTGGTGATCCGCCACGCTTCTCCGGGGGCCGCGCATTTTCTCAGCCGGGTGGTTAAAGCCAATGTGATCAACGCGGGCGACGGCGCCCATGAGCACCCCACGCAGGGATTGCTGGATATGTTTACGCTTCGGGAGAAGTTCGGCCGTCTCGAAGGGATCCGCGTCTGCATCGTCGGAGATATTCTCCACAGCCGCGTCGCGCGCTCCAATATTCATGGCCTCAGGGCGATGGGGGCGGAGGTCTCCGTCTGCGGCCCGGCAACTCTTATTCCACGGGGTATCGAACAGCTCGGCGTCAAGGTCTACCACCGCCTCGAGGATGTCATTCCCCACACCGATGTTTTGAACGTTCTTCGCATTCAGCTCGAACGGCAGGAATCCGGGTTCTTTCCTTCCTTGCGCGAGTACCACAGGTACTTCGGAGTCACGAAAGAGCGCGTTGCACAGGCGGGCCACGCGATCACGATCATGCACCCCGGACCGATCAACCGCGACGTAGAGCTTTCGGCAGACCTTGCCGACGGTGAACATTCCGTGATCCTGGAGCAGGTGACGAACGGGGTGGCCGTGAGAATGGCGGTCTTGTATTTGTTGGGGAGTCGTTAGAACGGTAAGAAGCAACGTCTCACGATCATGAATCCACACTATGGCAAAGACGATCTTTCTCAAAAACGTCCGCATCGTTGATCCTGCCTCCGGCCTCGATGAGACCTCCGATCTGCTGATCATTGATGGGAAAATCGAAAAGATTGGGAAGGCGGGGTCTGTCAAAACAGACCGGGAGCTTGACCTCACCGGGAAGCTCGTCGTGCCCGGCCTGATGGACATGCATGTGCATTTGCGCGAACCCGGCTTCGAGCACAAAGAAACGATTGAAACAGGAGTAAGGTCTGCGGCGTACGGCGGCTTCACCGCCGTCGCCTGCATGCCGAATACAACACCCGCGATCGACGATGAATCGGTTGCGCGGTATGTCCAGGAAAAGTCGAAGCAGCTGCTCGGAGGAATCGTGGACGTGTATCCTATCGCCGCGGCGACAAAAGGACGAAAGGGAGAAGAGTTGTCTCCGATGGCGGAACTTGTCGAGGCTGGGGCCGTCGGATTCTCCGACGACGGAAGCCCGATCATGAGTGCCAACATCATGCGGCGGGCGTTCGAGTACTCTTCCATGTTCGGTGTGCCGGTGATTCAGCATGCGGAGGACTCAACGCTGACGAGGGGAGGAAGCATGAATGAGGGCCTGCAATCGACCCGGCTGGGAATGCCGGGAATTCCTCCGGTGGCGGAGGAGCTGATGATCGGGAGGGACATCATGCTCCTGCGCTATGTCCCGGGCGCAAAATACCATGTGGCGCACTTGAGCACCCGGGGCGGGCTGGAACTCGTACGGGCGGCACGAAAAGAGAAGCTGAATATCACCTGCGAAGTCACTCCCCACCATTTCAGCCTGACCGACGAAGCTGTCGACAGTTTCGATACAAACACGAAAATGAATCCGCCGCTCCGGACGGCCGACGACGTGCAGGCCATGAAGGAAGGATTGAGAGACGGCGCTATTGACGTCATTGCGACAGACCACGCACCGCATACGGTGGACGAGAAGGAGGTGGAGTTCACCATGGCGCCGTTTGGCATCGTGGGTCTTGAAACCGCCGTAGGACTCTGCGTGACCGAGCTTCTGGAACAGAAGTTCCTCTCTTGGCCGGAATTGATCGAAAAGCTTTCAACGAACCCGCGCAAAATCCTGGGCCTTCCGGCCGTCCGGATCTCCGAAGGCGAAAAAGCCAACCTCACGTTCATTGATCCGGACCTCGAGTGGATTGTTCGTCCGGAAGAGTTTCATTCAAAATCGAAGAACTCACCCTTTGGGGGACGGCGTCTCAAAGGGAGAGCCTTTGGGATCTTCAACAACGGGAAACTCTTCACGGCCGGATAGCCCGGATCGTATAGTTTTCTAAACGCTGCTGAGGGTGCGGAAGACATCTCCTCTCATTTTCGTTCCATTTCCGACACTTTTTCCAACTGGCACGCCCTTTGACTGAATCTCCGCAGGAATACAGAACTCAAGGGCGGAGCCATGAAATCACTCATTACCTCAATTCTTGCTTCCTTCGTTCTGACGGCTTGCGCGCTGGAGCCGATTGATGCGGTCCCGCCTGCGCCGCCGACAGGCATTCGCACGATTTCTCTGGATAACGCAGTCCAGCTCGATTGGATCCCCAATAGCGAAGCCGACCTTGCCGGATATAACGTGTGGGTCAGTGACCGCTATAGCGGAGACTACACGTACATCGGATCGACGAAACAGCCGACTTTCATCGACTACGGAGCGGTGAATGGCGTGACGTACTATTACGGCGTAACCGCGTATGACTTTGAAGGGAACGAAAGCACCATGAGCCGGGACGTTGTGTACGACACCCCCCGCCCCGAGGGATATGATGTTGTCCTCTACAATTATGTGACGACTCCTGACCTTGCCGGCTACGACTTCTCGACGTACTCCGTAGGCAGGTATGATGACCTGTACACGGACGTCTTCTTCGAAAACGCCGGTGGTGTGTTCTTTCTGAACGTGTGGAGCGACACCGATATTCAGGATATGGGATACACCGAGACCTTGGATGATATATCGGCGGCTCCGGTTGCAGGCTGGTCGCCTTCGGGATCCGCGGAAGCCATTCCCGGCCACACCTATGTCGTGTGGACGTGGGACAACCACTTTGCAAAGATCAGAGTCACCACGGTCTCGACAAACTCGATTGTATTCGACTGGGCGTATCAGACCGCCCCTGCGAATCCTGAACTGAGCCGAATGCCGCCCGCCGGAGGGCGGGTCCTCCAGAGGAAACCAAGGCTTTCGCAGTGATCCGCAAAGTACGAACACGGCGCCGCCGCCAGGGAAAGGGAAGAGGGCAAGGTTCGGCGGCGCCGATGTTCTTGTATTCTCATCCCGGAATCGTTGACTTTCTCGCCGCTTTGGGATAATTTTGAATATCATGGCTTTCCTGATCCTTCTCCTCTTCTTCACAAACCCCGATTCCCCTGCGGCCGGCGGCTCCGTTCAAGACTCCGTCGCTTCAACGCCACAAGCGGTTTTCCGAAGCGTCGAGCAGGGTATAAGGTCCGGCACGATCGGTTCCTTGGCTCCCTTCTTTGGAAAGCAGGTTTCCATGACGATTCGCGGAAGTGACAGCGGCGTTTTTTCGTCGGCCCAGGCCCTGACAATTCTGAAATCGTATTTTTCCGGCCGGAAACTCGTACAGTTTTCGTTTTCGCAAATCGTCGATACCGTTGCCAGCCCGTATGCAACGGGACGGATGGTTGTGACGTCCCGCGGGGGAAAAGAGTCTGTGCAGGTCTATTTCTCCCTCACCCGCCAGGACTCCCAATGGGTCCTTACCCAATGTAACCTCTACTGACGCTCGCCATGCGCGAAGTTCCTCATCCTCCGCCGCGCATTGTCTGGTGGAGCCTTGCCGTCGTCGTTGCGCTTCTTGTTGTTCTCCGCACAGGCACGTTGTTTTATAGAGAATACATGACGTCGGAGTGGGCGCAGATTCAGCCGGAGCGGGAGATGGAACTGATGCGGACAATCCGACGGCTGTTTGACGATCGCGTTGCGTCACTGGCCCACGCCGCATCGTCGGTTGCGCATGACAGCCTCCTACTGGCCGACGTCGTTTCGAATGACCCTGAAGCGATTCTTACCGCCTATAGCAGGCTCGACCGCATCTCAAGGAAAACAGGATTTGATCTTGAGGTCACGGATCCTCATGGGACACCCGTTGCCTGGAGCGGATCGGGGGGCGGCCTGCGGTTGACCTCTGTCATCGACACAGGCGTCGCCGTCCATTCCTCCGGTCTGCGATCCGTTCTCTCTTTCAGTGCCCGCAACGAGTCTGCAGGGCTCCTTGTCACAGCGTTCACACCGTTCGACGTCCACGGCGCCGTCTCCGAACGTTTTCTTCCCGCAAGAACGTTTCGTCAGGATGTGCAACAATCTCTGGGAGAGGACGTGGTGATCCTGGGACACCAGGAAACTCCGTCGGGTACGGATGAACGACGATTGCGTATACCGCTTCCCGGGGCGTCAGGTCGCGTGGCAGCGACGGTGCTGGTCGATGCGCCGACGCTTGAATCCGAGTTAGCGCGTCTGGATGCAGCGGTAGCGGGATGGTCGGGGCTCCTCGCTTCGCTCGGCGCCCTCCTCCTCGGGGCCCTTCTCTCTTTTCAGATCCTCCGTGTCGGGTCCTCGACGGTTCGTCTGATCCTGATGATCGCCCTTCTTTGGCTCGTGAGGTTTTTCTGGCTCCTGATGGATTTTCCGTCGGCCTTGATCGGGGGATGGATCTTTGATCCATCGCTCTATGCTTCGCTGTTCGGAGCCGGTGCGGCCTCGTCCCTGGGAGAGCTGACACTCAGTACGATCACGGTCCTGCTGAGCATCCTCCTCGTCCAACGCGAACGTGTGCGGAAAGGCTCGCGGATTTTCTTTCCCCGCTCTCCGACCCTTTTTGCCGTCGCGGCTCTTGTCGTCGGGATTATCCTGAATATCGGCGTCCGGGCCTACGGAGCATCGCTCCGGAGCTTTGTGTACGATTCCACGCTCAGGTACGTCCAGCCTTCCGAAATGATTCCCCCAGCGCCTGTCATCATCATGCATCTCAACATTCTGGCGCTGAGCGCAGCGGTTGTGATTCTGTTCGTTGCTGTTTTCGGGTGGTTCTTTTCCTGGTACCGGTCGAACCGGCCTTCGGCGCGGGCCGCGGAGGGCTTTTTGATCGTCGGATTGCTCTACTCGATTTCGATCGTGGTCTTCGCGGCCTTTGATCGTGTGCCGCAAGTACCGTGGTATGTTCCGTACTTCCTCTTTACTGCCGCCATGGTTGTCAATGCGGCCGCGCGCAACGGTCTCGGCCGGCCTCTCGGGCTAGGCCTGATCGTCTTGTCGGCTTTTCTTGTGTCTGTCCCGGTTCTTGATATGAAGATCCATGAGAAGGAGGGGGACAGACTGAGGCTGTATGCAAACGAGCTCACCCAGCCTGTTGATGCATGGCTTTCCTTTGTTACGAATGAGAGTTTCAGGTCTCTCCGCCAATCCTATGCAGATGTCGTTCTCGACGAACCAGGGGAAAAGGAGGGCAATGCTTTTCTGCTGTGGACCCGGACGCTCATCAGCGCGGAAGGGTATAATTCCGCCCTCGTGCTTTATGACGATTCGGGCAAGGAGATCGACCGGTTTGCCGTCGGAATGACCACGTATGAGCAGACCGAGCTCCTCCGCAGGCTGTTCGACGTCGATGAAGATGTGCTGAACGTCGTGGAACGGCGCGTTCCATCGGGGCTGATCAAATACTACGGACTCTGGGGGTCGATCCGCGATGACACTGACAAACCGATCGCCTTTGCGGCGCTGATTCTCTCCGCGAGTGAACAAGCCCTCTTCCGGGGAGAAGCGCCCGTGCCTCTGCGGCCCATCGGCACTGAAGGGGTCGGATTGTCGAACCAGACGATCATTCTCTCCGAGTTTCAGGATGGAAGGCTTGTCGCATCCACCGATATCATTCGGCAGACGGGCCCGGATCTGCCAGAGGAAGTGGAAGCCGCATTGGCGAGTCAGAAGGAAGTGACGGTTCGCGAACAGGTGGAGGACCGGGCCTTTGAAACGTTGTACGTTCGAGACGATACCCGCCCCGGGCGCGTGATTGCCATCAGTCTCGAAGAAGTGGGTCTTCGGTGGCATCTGTTCAATCTGGTCAAGGTGGCGTTGTTGTATGCGTCTGTGCTCGGTCTCGGTCTCTTGATCGTTCTCGTCATTGATTGGCGCACGTACCGGGGCATGCTGACGGGATTCCGCGGGCGCCTTGTGCTTGCGTTTCTCGTCGTGGCCGTCGTCCCGCTGTTCTTGTTCGCATACTATAACAGAGAGTTTGCCCGGGAGCGGCAGGAAGTTCGTATGACCGCGCAGCTGCACGAGGACCTTAAGCTCGTCAGCCAACGCATTGTGAATACGGTGTCTGATGAAGAAGACTTTCTCCGGGGAATCAACGACGACTTTTGTGAAGCGACCGCATCTGAGTTTGGTGTGGACTTCACGGTCTATCGAAGAGAGCACGTTCAGGCAAGCAGCAGGCCGGAGTTGTATTCTGCGGGGCTCATCGCGCAGCGTTTGCCCGGCGACGTCTTCGCGAGGATCGTCGTGCGGGGCTTTGGGTATGCCCAAACGCGCGAATCCATCGGCGATCTGACGTATGAAGTCGGCTATGTTCCGCTTGTGCTTCATGATCGACTTCTGGGGGTGGTGGCGGTTCCGGCGCTCTTCAGGCAGGGCGAATTCGAGTCCGAAGTCGCCGAACGGAACGCGTTTACGCTCGGTGTTTACAGCATCCTCGTGATCCTCACGGCGATTGTCGGGGTCGTTCTTGCGAGTCAGCTGTCTCAGCCGGTTCGGGACCTCACGAAGGCGGCCCATGCCGTGGGAGAGGGTGATCTTGAGGTTCGTGTGGAACGGGAGGGATCCGGTGAACTGAAGGAATTGGTAAGAACCTTTAACCAAATGGTCGCCGAACTGAAAAAGAGCCGGGAGGAACTCAGGCGCGGTGAGCGGGAGCGGGCCTGGAAGGAGATGGCGAAACAAGTCGCTCATGAGATCAAGAATCCGCTTACACCCATGCGCCTTTCGATTCAGCATCTGCGAACGGCCTACAGAGACAAAGCGCCCGGATTTGACAAGCTGATCGACGATGTGACCCGAACACTCATTGATCAGATTGACGCCCTTTCGCGCATTGCCACCGAGTTCTCGTCGTTTGCCCGAATGCCGGAGAGACGTTTTGAGAAGGTGGATGTTCACGGTTTGCTCCGTGAAGCCCTGCAGTTGTTCAGCGCCATGGAAGGTGTTGACATCAGAATGCGATTCGCGGATTCCGGACCGGTTCTGATTGCGGATCGAGAGGAATTGCGCCGTGTAATTATCAATATCGTTCGAAACGCCGTTCAGGCGATGAATCAGCATGGCGTCATTACCGTGACGACCAGGTTGCACGGCGGGACATGCACGATCGATTTCACAGACACCGGACCGGGAATTCCGGAAGAACTCCAGACGAAAGTCTTCGAGCCCAATTTCTCGACCAAGACCGACGGGATGGGGCTGGGATTGGCAATGGCACAGCGTGTCGTCGAGGATTTGAACGGCACGATTTCTCTGAAAAGCAAGCCCGGTGCCGGAACGACCGTATCACTGACCTTTCCGATCGCTGTGGGATCATGACTCTGATTGAGCCATCGATCTTCAAGGCCTTCTCGGGCATCCGGTGCTTCCTCAGTACGCGGAGCGGTGGTGTCAGTCCGGAACCGTTCGGATTGAATCTCAGCTTTCACGTCGGAGACTCACCGGCGAATGTGGAGGAGAACAGGAGACGGTTCCTGGAGGAGGCCCGGATTCCGGCTGGGTGTCTCGTGGTTGCCGGGCAATGCCATTCGGACCGGGTGGCTTGCGTGCGGGCACCGGGGGTCGTGGACGGCACGGACGGTTTGGTGACGGACAAAGAAAACCTCTGGCTTGCGGTTTCCGTGGCCGACTGTGTTCCCGTTTTCCTTGCCGATCCGCAAAGAAGAGTGGTTGCGGTTGTCCATGCGGGATGGAGGGGTTCACTCGGGAGAATTACGGGAAAGGCAATAGGCATCCTTTCGACGACATTCGGAAGTGTGCCGGAAGATCTTTTTGTGTATATTGGACCTTCTGCCGGTCCCTGTTGTTATGAAGTCGGGAGGGAAGTTGCAGAGCGGTTTGATCGGGGGGTTGTTGGAGAGAGGGGAGGGAAAACGTTCCTTGATCTGAAGCTTGAGAATTACCGCCAGGTGCATGCCGCGGGAGTCCCCGCTTCCAACATAGAGACAAGCCCGGATTGCACGATTCACCAATCCGATCTCTTTCACTCGTATCGAAGGGACGG
Organism: Bacteroidia bacterium; assembly: GCA_022180565.1. Lineage (GTDB taxonomy): Bacteria > Bacteroidota > Ignavibacteria > UBA10030 > UBA10030 > JACQPU01. The sequence continues at coordinate 27,335 of BQML01000017.1, read as the reverse complement.
AAAACGATCAGGCAGAATGATGGGTGTAATAGGGATGCGGCAATGATGGATTCGTCGTTTCGTTGGCTCATTGACTCGTTGACTCATTGACTCGTTGACTCGTTGATTCGTTGATTCGTTGATTCGTTGATTCGTTGATTCGTTGATTCGTTGTTTCGTTGATTCGTTGATTCGTTGTTTCGTTGATTCGTTGATTCGTTGTTTCGTTGATTCGTTACTTCGTTATTTCGTTCATCCATCACCATGTGCGGTATTGTCGGATATATTGGCAAGCGTGACAGTGTTCCCCTGATTGTCGAGGGACTCCGGCGATTGGAGTATCGCGGATACGACTCAGCCGGCGTAGCAGTATTAGCCGGCGACAGGGTTTTTATTGCCAAGAAGGCCGGCAAAGTTGCCGATCTTCAGGCCATGCTGGACACCGGCCCGGTGAGCGGGACGCTGGGGATCGGGCACACGCGTTGGGCCACGCACGGCGAGCCGACCGACGTCAATGCCCATCCACATACGGACTGCAACGGTACGATCGTGGTCATTCATAACGGCGTCATTGAAAACTTCAGGGCGCTCAAGACCACGCTGATGAGAGATGGCCATACCTTCACATCGGAAACCGACACGGAGGTGGTTGCTCACCTGATCGAGGAGATCCGCAAGGAAGTCTCTGACCTCGGCGAAGCAGTACGCCTTGCTCTTCTTCAGCTCGAGGGAACCTATGGTTTAGTAGTCATGAGCGCGGAGAATCCGGAAATGTTTGTTGCGGCCCGGAAGGGGAGTCCGCTGGTCATCGGGTATGGTGAAGGCGAGAACATTGTGGCTTCAGACGCTTCAGCGATCGTGGAGCACACGCGGACCGTGACGTATCTGGAGGATGGGCAGATGGCCATCGTCCGCCGCGATGGCGTCTCGATCCGCACGTTGGACGATGCAGAAATTCCCAAGGCTGTTGAGCACATTTCGTTTGACGTTGAGCAGATTGAAAAAGGGGGATTCGATCACTTCATGCTCAAGGAGATTTCGGAACAGCCGGAGACGATTCGGAACGCCATGCGCGGCCGTTTATTGGTGGAAAGGGGAGAAGTCGTTCTCGGTGGTCTTCAGCCCGTCAGGGATAAGCTGTTCGATGCACAGCGGATTATTCTGATCGGTTGCGGGACCTCTTGGCATGCCGGACTTGTGGGGGAATACATGCTTGAGCAGATTGCAAAGATTCCGACCGAAGTGGAGTATGCATCGGAATTCCGGTACAGGAATCCGCTCCTGGGGCCGCGGGATGTCGTGTTTCTGATCAGCCAGAGCGGTGAGACGGCCGATACGCTTGCTGCGTTGCGGGAAGCGAAGAAACGCGGAGCGACGGTGCTGGGGATCGTGAATGTTGTTGGAAGCACCATTGCGCGGGAATCGGAAGCGGGTGTGTATATCCATGCGGGACCGGAAATCGGCGTTGCATCGACAAAAGCGTTTACATCGCAGTTGACGGTGTTAAGCCTGATTACCCTTCTGCTTGCCCGAGGACGCGGCATGGCGGCTCAGGATGCGGTCGTGTTGACCCGTGAACTCGATGCCATTCCGGCCAAGGTGAAGTCGATTCTGGAGAATGCGGCCCGCATCAGGGAGATTGCCCGGGAGTTCAAGGATGCGGATCATTTCCTCTACCTCGGCCGCGGGGCGAATTTCCCTGTCGCGCTGGAGGGGGCGTTGAAGCTGAAGGAAATCTCGTACATCCATGCCGAAGGGTACCCTGCGGCGGAAATGAAGCATGGTCCCATTGCGCTCATTGACGAACGTATGCCGGTGGTGTTCATTGCGCCGAAGGATGCGATCTACGACAAGGTCGTGAGCAATATTCAAGAAGTGAAGGCCCGCAAGGGGCGGATCATCGCTATTGCAAATGAAGACGATCAGGACATCGAGTCGATGGCGGAGTTCGTCATTCGCGTACCGAGAACCTACGGCTTCTTCGGCCCCATTTTGAACGTTGTTCCTCTTCAGCTCCTTTCGTATTTCATCGCCGTCGCCAGAGGTACGAACGTCGACCAGCCCCGCAACCTTGCCAAGAGCGTAACAGTTGAGTAGTCCATAGCATTCTTTGATTCGTTGACTCTTTGATTCGTTGATTCTTTGATTCGTTGAATCGTTGATTCGTTATTTCGTTGAGTCGTTGATTCGTTATTTCGTTGACTCGTTGATTCGTTATTTCGTTGATTCGTTATTTCGTCGACTCGTTCCCTCTCTCCATAAAACATCTTGCTTTTTCCCGGATTTCTCTTCATTTTCACATCATTTCCGTTATCAGAGAGGCTACGAGCGTGAATCCGGACCTAAGGTTCAACAAGAAAACCGACTGGGCGCTTATCCTTGGTGCATCGAGCGGATTTGGGGGTGCCACGGCAGTTGAGCTCGCAAAGCATGGGATGAACATTTGCGGCGTGCATCTTGATCGGGCGGCCACCATGGCTAATGTTGAACGAATCAAGAGCGAAATTGAAGCCGCCGGCGTAAAGGCTTTGTTCTTCAATGTCAACGCCGCCGATGAGCAAAAAAGGAACGAAGTTCTTGACGGGCTGAGAAAAGAACTTGATGCCAGTCCGGGAGCCTTTGTGCGTGTGCTCTTGCATTCGCTGGCGTTCGGTACTCTGAAGGCGTACATAGCCCCGAACCCGGCCGACATGATGACCAAGGCGCAGGTGGAAATGACGATGGATGTCATGGCCAATTCGGTGGTTTATTGGACACAGGGGGCATATTCGAGGCGTATGCTGAAAAAGGGATCGCGGATTTATGGAATGACAAGCTCGGGGGGTCGTTCGCAATTGCCGAGCTATGGGGCCGTTTCGGCGGCGAAGGCGGCTCTCGAGTCACACTTGCGGCAATTGAACATGGAGATGGCAATGGAGGGGATCACGGCGATGGCTATCATGGCCGGTGTGACGCATACACCTGCTCAGCAGAAGATTGCCCACGCGGATACGATGCTTGACATTGCACGAGCGAAAAATCCGCACAACCGTCTTACGACCCCGCAGGATATCGCAAAGGCGATCGTTTTGCTGACACACGAATATGGAGATTTCATCGGCGGAAATGTTGTCTCAGTGGACGGCGGCGAAGAAACCGTCGCCTATGTGGGTCAGAAAAACGTAAGGGATATGGGCAAGTAAGGAAAAGATGATTCCTTGTCCGAACGTAACGTTTTTCTGTGTGACGCAAACACGGGTATCAGAGAATATCCGCCAAACAGCGTGGCGGATCCTGAAAAGTTCTTCACACTTAGCTTCGCTCACTCCGTTCTCTCGCTAAGTTTTGAAGTTTTCGGACAGGTAGCTCAGTCGGTAGAGCAACGGCCTGAAAAGCCGTGTGTCGCCAGTTCGATTCTGGCCCTGTCCACGAAACAAGGAAGAAGGTAGATTGCTGAAGTGAGAAGGAATGGAAGCCGTTGATTCAGGCGCTTCCATTTTCTTTTTGACGGCAGTAATATTGGTAGAGCAACGGCCATGGCCGGGAAAAACGTTGCGCGGCAAGCTCGCGCGACCGAACGATACTAGAAGTGGAGAATGGTTGTACGCCCGCGCCCCGCGGCTCGAGAGTAGTTATCCGCATTCTGTGGTCCCTCCGTTTTTTTGAACGTTCCAGCAAGTTTCACACTGCCGGGCCGTCTCCTGAAGAGAGATTTTGGATTTGCCTTGAGCTTCAGACTTGAGGCATGGCCAGGATCTCGTCCAATTGTTCGAATTGTTCAGGGGCCGCACCCGAGCTTCCAGATGCGATAGCGTCATCCAGGGCCTGCTTTGAGGGATAGAGTTCATGGAGAGTCAGGAGCGTCTTGCCCTCTTTTTCCTCGAAGGTCAAGGTGGAAAGGGCGCCATCGTCACTTTCCTCGTTCGTCCAAATGATGCGTGAAAAGGGCGTCACTTCAACATACCTGCCGAAAAACGCCATGGGTTGTTCGAAGTCAGGGTGACGGAACACGAACCGGTAGGTGCCCCCTGTGCGGGCGTCGATTTCGCAGGAAACGAAGGTTATTCCGAGCGACTTCGGCGTCCACCAGCGCTTGATCAACTCAGGCCTGGTCCAGGCCTCGAATACGAGGCGGGCCGGGGCGTCGAAGGTGCGTGTGACGACCAGCTCACGCTCAGACTTTCGTTCTACTTTCGTGAGGTTGTTCATGGTTGCCTCCCTTTCTCTTTTGGCGTTTATGGGATTGTTTTGTTCGTTTCAGCTCCTCAACGACCTTATCCAACTCGTCGAAGCGTGCTTGCCAGAGTTTGCGGTAGCGTTCGATCCACGTCGCCGCTTCCTCCAGCTGGCGAGGACCGAGCCTGCAGGTCCGCACACGGCCGACTTTTTCCGTGATGACGAGCCCAGTCTGCTCCAGGATTCCAATGTGCTTCTTCATGCCGGTCACGGTCATACGGAATATCACGGCAAGTTCTGTGATCGACGCGTCCGCACGTCCGAGTCGCTCGAGAATGCCGCGCCGCGTGGCATCGGAAAGCGCTCCGAACGAAGCATCAAGGGAGGGTTGTTGATAGTGAACCATATGGTTCAATATACCGCATGGAGAGACGAAACGCAAGAGAAAACTATCAAGGACGATTCCTCACAGCCGTTATCGGCACCGATGTCATGGTCAAGGATAGCGCTCTGTTTGCGTCGACGGGAGGCTGGGGATTTGAGGAGTTCGACCGTAACAGCAAAAGTGATCGCAACGTTCATCATGATGCTCCTCAGCAGTGCTTCAACTGCCATTCTGCCGAGAGAGACCTCGTATTCAGCACGTTTCGAAAATAGCTCGACGTTTCCAGGCTCCTGGGAAATCGTGTCGGAATTTCATGTTGTCCCCTTGACTCTTCTTCTATAGTTTTGTAATCTTTCCGCTGAGTGACCGTTATCAGGTCCTCCACGAAGATTCGCAGGGCTAGGGTACCTTCCTCAAAACGCCGGGTACCTTTATTTTCTCCTTCCTCCCATATCAAACGGTCATTGTGGCTGAACGGCGTGGTCCTTCCGCAAGCCTGCCGGCCCTTGCACTCCTTTTCCTCTTCATCGGAACAGAACTTACCTCTGCCCAATACTCGTTGGGACCCCTGACCATGACGGGATCCGTGGGATTCTCCTCCGAAGCCTACACTGCAAGCGGTATCGCTGCGCGAAGACCCCCTGCCAGCGCTCGATTGTTCGCCAATGCTTCCGCTTCAGCCTTCGGCATGTCCTACGGTCTTCAGGCGAATCTCACAACCGAAGGATCCGAATTCAGACAGTCCATGAGTCAAATCGGCCTCGATGTCTCCTACGAATGGATTCATGTGACGCTTGGTGACGTGAGACCCTCACTGTCGCGATTCAGCGTCGAAGGAATCTCGCTCCGCGGAGCTCTTGTGGAACTAACTCCTGGAAGCTTGCTCTTTTCCGCCGCCGCGGGTCAAAGCCAGCGAGCTGTCCAACCCGATTCAACAGATCCTTATCGCAAGCCCGCCTATGATCGCTCTCTCTATGCCGTGAAAATGGGATACGGCTCGCTTTCAGAGTGGTTTGTTCATCTTATCGGCGTTTATGCGCATGATGACCGGAGCTCTCTTCCGCCGGGAACCGATGTCGCCCCCCAAGAGAACTTCAACGCGTCGACATCGTTCGGATCAAAACTGCTGGAAAACCGATTGTCTCTGGAAGGCACCGTAACGCTTTCGACCCTCAGCGAGGATACCCGTCTTCCGGAAATCGACCGGACAACGACTCCGGTGATCTTTTCCCCTTTTATCAAAGAACGGGGAGGGAATAGAACCGACTATGCCGCCCGAATCAACGCGCAGTATTCTGAAAAAGGGTACGGTGTGCAAACCTTCTATGAGCGCATCCAGCCGGGGTTCGCTTCCCTGGGCCTCGCGACAACACGGTCTGACCAGGAATCCTTCGGCATCCGTCCTCATGCCACATTCCTTGATCAGCATGCACGGGTTACGCTCGATTTCTCCCAGTCGCGCAACAACCTCCTCAACAATCTGGCTTCCACAAGCACGAGGAGGAACTTCGGAGTCCTCTCCATGCTCCGTATCAGCAAGGAAATGTCTCTCAATGCATCGTACAGACTCCTGACGTATGAAATCAATCCCCGAAATGGCGGATCGGCCATTCCGTTGGACCAAACCTCTCACGCCGTGACCCTCGTGCCGACGCTATCGTGGGTCTCCGATCGCACCTCTCACACGGCCTCTCTGACAACGAGCATTCAGACCTCTTCCGTCGAGCGTGGCGGTCCTCTCCCTCAATCGTCGGGAACAAGCACGGTGACGAACTCCGCGCTCTACACAATATCCTATCCCTCGGGGCTCAATCTCCATACCACGGCTAATGTCCTCCTGAGCGATGCAGGGCCGACGGAGAACACATCCTTCGGAGTTTCTGCAGGGGCGGGATATCCCTTCTTCGAACGGGCGCTTGTGGCCGGACTGGTTCTGGGGGTGACGGAGAACCGAAGCACAACATCGGCCGGCGGCTCGACGAATGCAACGAGCACGACGCAATGGGTTCTTAACGTGAACGCCGCCTATCGCCTCTGGTTTGGAGATGTTCTTCGCTTCACGATGCGCGCATTGTCCAGTAGGGCCGGGGGCGGACGTTCGTTCAGAGAGCTTCAGGCCAATCTTGAACTCACACGGCAACTCTGAAGCATGTCCTCCGCTTTCAAACGCGTCTTTTGTCTCATGCTGGCCGCCTGTCCGGCAACGGTATCGGCTCAAGGCGTCCTCCAGGCAACGCTCACGGGAATCCCGCCGGTACTTTCGACCCCGGTCATTGGAAATCAACTCCAACGCTATTATGAGGGAACGTACCTTCTTCAAGTCGTGTATTCATCCCCGACGAGTCAGCCTGTTCCCGTTCAGTTCAGACTGACGCTCGCTCATGATGGGCGCACGATCGTCGATATAACCTCGCGGCCTGTTTCTCTCGAACCGGGTGTTCATCTCTATCGGACGTTCGACGATCCGCCTGCTGTTTCTTTTCCCCAAACGCTTGCAGAAGTCCTGTCGGCCATGAACACGACCCTGGGGGGAGGGGTAAATCAATCAGGCCTCCTTCCGGAGGGTTCGTACGACCTGACAATTGAACCGATCGTTGATCCGGCATTGCTGATCCCAACGATCCCTGCCTCGGCGTCGTTCCTGGTGAGCTATACCGAACCACCGGTGCTGATCACCCCGGCGGACAACGAGACCGTCAGTCCCAACTTCCCTGTGTTCAGCTGGACGAGCATCGCGGGACTTGCCGCACCGACTTCGGTCGAGTATGAGCTGCTCATTGTTGAAGTGTTTCCCCATCAGACCCCCCAACAGGCGATTCTGGGAAATGCTCCTCAGCACCGGACCGTGCTGACGGGACAGACGGTCTTCACCTACGGTCCGGAACTCCTGCCGCTTCAAAACGGAAAACGTTATGCATGGCAGGTGAGGGTGAGAGATCCCGTCAACGGTTCGGCGATTCTCAACGAAGGCCGGACAGAGGTCTTTACATTCCGTGTCAGAGACGCGGGTCTGCAGGGCGGATTCACGGAGTCCTTCTCATGGAACTTCCCCGCGGCGAATCCCTTTCTCAGTTTCGCGATCCCGGACGCCCGGGTTTCTCCGGTTCAGGTGGAAATTAACGGGAGATACCAGGGGACGATCGCGGGTCGAACTGCAAACGCGACGTTTGACAACCTCGTCCTGTCGCCGGATGGGAGTTCCATGACAAGCGGACGTCTGACCCTTGATCGGCCTGTGGCGTTGACTGCGCGGCTGAATGAGGGAGACGGTGCCGTTCTGGAATACGGAATCGTTGCGTCCGGCACACCGCTCACGGCATCGCCGGCCTTTCACTTCGAGCCGGGAATTGCGCAGATAGTCTCAGGAGGCATGATTGCCCTCGGTCAGGGACGAGGTACGCTCCGGTACGGGGCAATCGATCTCGAAGGTGTGACGATAACCCCCTCCGGGGATTTTCTCATATCCTTGTCTCCCCTCAAAATCGCCCGGGGAAGAATCACATTTGCGTATCAGGGTATGACCCTCGGCTATGCAGACCAGACGGGATTCCATGCCGTTCGTCTCACTCCTCAGGATCTCATAGCGCTTGTTCCTGATCGTCTGCCGGTTGTTTCATCCTCCATTGCCTCCATCCCGTTGAAGCGCGGAGGAGAGCGGCTCGTAGAGATTTCCGTAACGGGGGACGGGAGCCTTGCAATCACCGCAAAGCAGGGTGAACAGTTGCATTTGGTTATGCACTGCCTGACCGGCGCGCCGGAGATCCCTGTGCGACTGGAGAATCTCCGGCTGGCCCCCGGTTCACAGCAAATCCGTTCCGGAAGGATTGCCGGCGACGGATTCGACGAAAGTCTGAGAAACGTCCTGCTGGATCGCCAAATACCTCTGCGCCTGGAGGCCGTCGATTTCACGCCCGAAGGCGGGTTACACTTCGTTGGGCTACCGATGATCTTTGGTGAAGAGCTTGGGGAGCGGATTCGTCTGAGGATTACAGAAAGCGGTTCCGCTCAGGGAGCCGTGGCGATTCAGAATGCGGGAAAAAGTCTGCAACTTGTGAAGGGGAGCGACAAGGTTGTGTTGCGTCTTGGTGGCATCACAGGGACGCTTGACTTCAACATTCTGAGCGGGGAGAGGCCGCGCTACGAATATGCCCTCGCCGGCAGTATTGTGCTCGGATCACAGGCAGGCATTGCGGCAAGAGTTTCTTTCACGGCAGTGACAAATCAGGACGGACGCTTCGTTCTGACGGGCAGCGCCCCTGCAATGCCGCAAGAACAACGGCCTCTTGATCTGGAAAACCTGAAATTGAAGGGGCGAAGCCTCGAAATCCGTTCGCTGTCGTATGACCCTCTTGCAGGGTTCGATTTTGTTTTTGAAACAGGTCTCTCCCTGCTTGTGCCTGTCGGCGGGAACGAGCTTGTTCTGGATCTTTCGAATGTTGAGCTTCGTCCCTCTGGTTTCTTCATTCCGGAACAGACTCTCAACGAGAGCACGCCGGGATTCAGAGCGCCGCCGTTGACTGCGGGTCCCGTTTCCCTCCGCTGTTTTGCTTTCCGCATGTCCGCCGTGACCTTCGACTGGTTTCACTGGTCGGCCGGCACGCCTCACGGACTTAACCCGCGGCTTGATTTCGAGGTCAACTTCCCGGGATTCCGTCCCACTGCCGGGCAACTGGCCTATGCGCCTGTGACGCTTCAGGATGTCGGGTTAGACGGTCGGTTCCTTTCCGGGTCTCTCATTCCCTACGAGTTCCAGGGTAACGGTGTCCTCGTTCTTTTTGGTACGGATCAGCTCGGCTTTCGCGTTCACCGAATAGCCGGATCGTTAAGTCGTAGAAACGAGACACAGGCGTTTGACATCAGAATGACCGGGATTCTCTATGCGCCGATGATCTTTCCCGGAGACACCTGTCCACCTCCTGAGATTTCCCTGAGCCTGGTTGATACGGCGAGTTTTGAGGGGAGGGTGGATGGCCTCCGCTTCTGCTCTCCCGTCAGAGCAGGGTCACTCTCTCTGTCGATTGAATCTGGCTATCTCGATTTCTCTGTTGCCCAGGGACGGCAATCCGCCCGCGCCGGAGGTCAGGGAACCGCCCGACTTGTCGCGCAGGGATATTCCGCCCCACCGACAACGAGGACTGTCGAAGTTGATCTTATGACGGGTTCCATCCTTCAATCCAATATCGTTTTCCGCGACCTCGAGTGGGCGTATCCGGCTGCCAATCCCTTGTTCCGGTTCGCGGTCTCTCAGGCATCGGTCTCTCCGGACGGACTTGCGCTGAACGGCACGGGTGAGCTCAAGCTCGCTCAGACGAGAATCGGTGCATCGTTTGCAAATCTCCGCTTGGGCCTTGAACGGGGAGAGATTCGGGCTGGGGAAGTGCAGATCGAGGGAGGGTTTTCCATCGAGATAGGTCTCAGTCCGATGCGCTGGACCGTTGTGGGCAAAACTTCGCTTGCGAGGGAGGACAGCAATCGCGCCCTTCTTGTAATGCCGACGGGGCTAAAGATCACAAAGGATGGTATGTCCGTTTCGGGGACGAGCACGGCGCATGTGAATGCGCTCGGCCGGTTTGAAACGAGCCTTGTTCTTCGGTTCCAGGATTTCCTCCTCGGCTTTGACCCCGTTCGGGTGAAAGCCGGAAGAGCGGACATGAACACCGGGGGTGGCCGCGTTGCCTTTTTGGATATTACGGGATTCCACATCGACAACCCTCTTGCCGCCTTGCCGATCTCAGAGCGCCTCAATCTCGGAAGTCCGAATATTGCCTACCTGGTCCTGAAGGACAGTGCAGGGAATTCTCTGGTTGATCTTGGGAACCCGAATCAAGAAGGCACAGGTCGAAGTCTGCAGACCAAGGCAGGAAAGACGGTGAAACTCGTTCTGACGGCGCTTGGCTCCCCGGGGAGCCATCCGGAGCTTGACGTTGCATTCAACGTGACCGTGAACGGGACGACCTATGAAATCATCGGCGGTTCCATCGAGGTTGACCTTCAGAATTCCCCCTTGAACCTCACGTCTTACGGTTTTCCCTTTGATATCACGGTCCTTCGTTTTGCGAGCGACGGGTCGGGATTCCGTTTGACCGCGGGCGCGCGGGTGGCGGTTCCGGCACGACTTACGGGGCTCAATATTCCCCTCACCTCGGTCTTGACGTTCTCCGAGCAGGGATTCGAGGCTGCTCAGATCGATGTTGGAACGTTTTCCCAACAACGTGCGCAGAACGCCTCGTCTCAACAGCCCCTCGCATCCGTCGTTCTGGGTGACAGCGCCCTTGGCCTGAATGTGAGGGGTGTACGCATCGCCATAACACCAGGGGCGGCAAGTTTCGGATTCTGCGGCGATCTCGAAAGCAAACTCTTCGGTTTCGTGAACAACCAGAGGGCGCAGTTCCATTACGTTTCCATCTTCAATTCCGCAGAACGTCGTTGGGATTTCACATTGAACGCGAATCATCTGCCGAACGGCAGAATTCCGATCTCAAAGGCAGTGTTCACGCAGAATCCCAATACGCCGCCGAGTCTGACGGTCAGTCCCGAGCGCTTTGCGCTCACGCTTGCAGGTGTGCTGGCCATTCCGGATCTCGGGGATAATTTCTCGATCTCCATCGACCGGGTGTATCTGGGGAGTGACAAGGTTGAGATTACTGCAAATGCCAACGTTCAGCAATCGTTTAATCTGTTTGGCGACTTTCTCTCATTCACCGTTGACCGAGTTGGAGTTGAGTACACGAGCCAGACCAACGTCCTGTACATGGGAATGGACGGGAAGCTGGACACAAAGATTGGACGACAGCAGAGAGCCCAAGGGAACCAGCAGGAATTGATTGAATTTCATGACCTGCGGATCGGTACGGATGGCTCCTTCACGCTCGGTGAGGCACAGCTGAACCTCCTTGCCGGTCGTCCTCCCATTCAGGTCTTGCCCGATATTTTCTGGCTGAACGAGTTGTCGGTTGGGTATCGAAACGAGGCATTCACGCTCGGCGTGAGGGGGACTGTAGAACTTCCTATGCCGGGTACGACACGGGGAGACACCGCTCATGCTGTGCGCTCGGGTGTTGCTCTGGTGATCAATCATCGGGGAGAGGTCATTGAACCGTTGCAGGCGACATTTGCCTTTGACCCCGGGCCTACACCGCGCATAGGCAATAATCCGGCCACGGAGGTTTCGCTGGCAGGCATTGCGACGGTCGAGCTTACCGGCGCGGCGATGGATTTTGATGTGACAAATCCGATCAACACTACGCTGTACGCCACGGCGGCCGTCCACGTCCACCCGCAGGGTCGGCCAACGGGAGGGCAGAATGCGGACAGTCAAGGGAGGGCACGCGTGTTTTCGCTGGGGAATCCCTCGAATATCCGAACAGAGTACGGAATCAGGTATAACTTCCAGACGGGTCTGCAGTATCGCGTGGACCTTCAGGCGAGCGATGCAAATCCTCTCTTCGAATTCAAGGCGGGCATGTTCAGCCTCAGCGTTTCTTCCATCGCTCTTCCTGATCCCGGAAGGTTTGAAATAAGGATCGGCGGACGCGCAAGTCTGGATCTCCAGGGAGTTTCAGGCAGTTTCGGGTTTTCGGGTTTCACGTTCGGCGAGAATGGAGTGACGAATTGGGGGGCTCCGAGCGGAGCGGTGAGTTTGAATGTGATCAATGTCGTGTCCCTCGAACTGGGTGGCTTTGAATACAGGAAGCAGGAAGACGGCCAGGGTCCACTCCAATTGGTCCGCACTCGCGCCTCCGTGAACGGTCGGGGACAGGAGATTGTAGAGAATCTTCCCGCGGTTTCTGTTCGGGAGTATCTTCGGTTCAACAACATCCAGATCAGTCTGGGACGGAATGGCGCGTTCAGCGGCGGTGTTCGAGAGGTTTTGTACTATCGTGACACGAACGGGGGTGCGGCGTTCTTTATCGACGACGCAAACTTCCAAATGGGCAATGCAGCCTCTCTGCGGGCCAATCTGGAGTTCGTGTCGGACAACACCGGATTTCTGCTTCGCGTCTCCGGCATCGGGAAGGTCCAGAATATCGGCTTCTTCGCATCGGGAAAGATCTCCACCCGCAACAACGATCTCAGTTTCGGGATATTCCTTGCCGTCACCGGTGCAGAAATCGACCTGCTCCCGATCGTTCCGAGAACGATCGTCCTGACCGGAGCGGGAGGGGGGTTCTTTTACAGGCCTGAAATCCAGGACCTCCAGATAGTACTCAACGGTCTCAGCCAGATGACCGGCGGAGAGTTCAGGGCGAACAATCCGAACGGTCTTCCGCAGGCGGACAATCTTTTGTTTGCAGTGCTTCTGTATGCCGAAGTGGGGCTCGTCGGTGGAGCGTCCGGTTACGCGGTTCAGGGTAATGCCCTGCTGATGGTTACGGATCAATTTGCGAGCATTGACATCAACGGCACGATTCTGAATCAGACCGGGCGATTGTCAGCCGGGGCGTACTTGACGTTTGTGTATCCCCGTCCCGGAGACGCATCGTTTTCGATCGAAGGGGGCGTGAGGGTTGACGTCGTGTACAGTCCTGTGGCGACCGGAAATGTGAGGGTCGATTTTTTCATCAGCAAACGGCCGAATACGACGGGTATTGTCTGGGCCGCCTGGGGCAATGCCGACATCCGCATCATGTCGTTTATCACAATGCACGGTGATTTCCTCATCAGCAACAGCGGCCTGCTTGTCAACCTTGGTTATGCGGCGCGCCTGGACGTCAGCATCATCACGATCGAAGGACGGTTTGATCTGTCGTTCTGGTACTACACACGGACGCAGAGCCTGGGAGTGTATGCCGAAATGAGCATTAAGGCGGACGTTCTGGGAGGAATAGTCAGCGTCAGCGCAACGCTGAAAGGGGCCCTTGTTATCGAGGGCGGTGGTTACCTTGTCTATGCCGCGGCGAGCGCGCGCGTAAAGGTGTTCGCCGTGTTCGACGGAAGAATCGGACTCTGGGTGGCCGTGCGAAACAACCGCATCAGTGGAGGGACAGGACGCAATTCCCAGTATGAGCAGATGATCGAGAATTCGAGGAATCAGGTCGCGTCCCTCAACAGGGAAGCCCAGGCGCTCCAGGCCGAAATAGCCGCGGCACAGGCCGATCGGTTTAACTTCAGCTTTGCGGACCTTCAGCAGGCGGGTCTGAAACTGCGGCTGTTACCATATTCCGAGCGCAAGTCGCTTGCCGACCAGATGGTCCGGGATGAACAAAGCTGGCCCGACGGTGCGCGGCCGATCTACAGGACCATTGCAGATTCTCTCTTTGCTGCCCCCTCTCAGCCGACCGACCAGGAGGCAACCGCTGCCTTCGAGCGGATGAATGCGAAACTTGCGGAAATGCAAACGCGGGCCGCGGAAATCTCGGATCGATTGGCAGAACTGGAGATTAGAGCGCTCGAATTGAAGCAGTTTCAAGAGCAGGGGGAACTTGATTTTCGGACACCGTTAGATAAAACGGAACAGTATTCCTTTTCCATTGATACTGAACTGGAGGAACAACAAGTCAGACGCCTGGACGGAATGAAGCAGGACACCGAAGCGCTCGATGAGTACTATCGTTCGGCCATCACAAAGGGATTTGAAGCACTTGCCGGACTGGAGACTCTTTTGGCAGGGGATAACGGTGTCAACGAATTCCTTCCGGTTCTTATCGACACGTATGCCGCCATTGGACAGTATTACGCTCTGCAGGCCTCATTCCATTATGAAAGCGTGGCATGGGCCGACAAAGCGGCTAACTTCCTGATGTCCCGCTCCTCGGACCTCTGGTCTGCGATCGCTGAGGAGCGACGCTCCATCGTCGCCGCCCCTACACGCTTCACGCGCGATATTGTTCGCCGACATGCCCGGAACCGATATCAGAACATCAAGCGTGTGGCGTCCGCATCGGATTCCTTGCTCGCACAGACAACCGAATACGCCCAGGATGTCTCGCACTATGATGCTTACCTCTCCGGTCTCTCGGACGCCGGACGCGTGGAAGAGCTTGAAAAGAAGGCCCGTGATCTCTATTACTACCTCCCGCTCTACGGAATGTATCCGTTCAAGCAGGTTCATCGGGAGGCGGCCGACGGCGTCTGGAGAAATCACAGCAGCGTGGTCTGGGGACCGCTCCGCGAACGTTTCTCCGCAATCACGGCAGGCGTCAACCGCCTGTACACGATTAAAGGACGGATGATTGAGAATCAGGTCGCGCTCATAGACCAGTTTCTCTCCTGGAGGGGAGATCGATTGGCGCAGGATGAAGTATCCACCTTGCGGTCAAAGCGGCGTGAGCTCGCCCTGACACTCGAACCTCCAAGAATCACGGCGTTGACCATACGGCCGGAAAGAATACGTCATTTCAACCGCGTCCATATCTCATGGAATGCCAGCCATCCTTCGGGACCCATCACGGAATCCCTTGTTACCATCAGGCGGTGGCCCGATGCGGTCCTCGTAACGGTCGGGAATCGTACGTCAATGGACTATTATGCGTTCGGTCAATATTTTGAAAAGAAACAAAGAATAGACCTCGAGGTGGCTGTGCGAAGCCCGGGCGGCACTCTCTTCCTCGCGAAGGCGGAGGATTTCGAGGTGGCAGTGGCCCCCGAAGGTGATGGCGAACAAGGCATCGTAACGGGTGAAACCGGGATTCTTCCGACTACGACATACAAGCCTCCGACTCAACCGGAACTAAAAGTACCGATTGGGCAATATAACGGCTCGTATTGGATATCGCGGCCGACCATACCCTTTGTTGCATCCTGCTTTGACCCTGCGGGAAGCCGGGTAACATTCGAGGCCGCAGTCGGAACCGACGGGGACCCCACAAGGACAATGGATTGGACCCCGATGCCTTCAGGAAAGAGAATCGAAGATGTGTTCGACAGGTTCCGAGGGTCATGGTGGCAGAGCGTCATTGGACAGCAAATCGATCTGGGCACCGGCGAAAACGAGCTTCCCATTTCTGTTGAAGGTTTATCGCTGGTGCCGGGTCCGACGTATACCGTCTCTGTAAGAGCGACGAACGGTTTTGCCTTGACAAGTCCGGTTTCCCGGTTTGAGGTTCGCTATGACGATACTCCGCCCGTGTTTTCTCAAGGTCAAGGAAGTGTGACCGCTCAGAATCGGATTGTTCCTCCTCCTTCCATCATCGGCGGTACGACCGCAGCGCTGAACCGTCCGGAGGTGATTCAGCCATGGGAAGAAGTTGAGGCCATCCGACGAAACCAGTGGAGGCCCACTCCCGTTCCTGTCACCGTACGGGTACCGGAGGCCGCAGATCCTGAATCGGGAATCTATCAGTACGAATTTCTCCTCTCGGCGAATCCGGATCCGGAATCTGCGTTCAGCGATGCTCCCCGTGATATCGGGAAGTCTTCCCAACCGGCGATGGAGCTTGGATGCACAATGTACCAACCGTTCTACGCCCACGTTCGGGCCATCAACTACGCGGGGTCTTGGTCGTATTTTACGATTGGTCCAAACCCGCCGGTGTCGGATCCCACGCCGCCATACTTCGCTCAGACGAGAATCGGTTATTACAACGATAATCTCGTTCTGTGGATTACATCCCCCGGCTTTGACGCTGAGACCGGGATTCGCGGGTACCAATATGCTGTCGGCACCGACCCTGGCGGTTCTCTCATGCCCTCCGGCAGCACGGACCTGCGTCCATGGCCCGGAGATACAACCGTGGATTTTGCCGAAAAGGCGTTCGACATTCCGCTCGAAGGGAATCTCGCACCGGGCTTTGTCATCCGAAATACGGCGGGACTGGAATCGGCAAGTCCGATATACTTCTACATGCGCGCAGTGAACGGGCAGGGTATGACGTCTGCCATTATTCCGAGCGGAGGCAGGGAACTCATTCTCCGCGACGCGACTCCACCGATCATCGGCTCTTTCGACGTGGAATACCTCCGTCCCACTGCCTCTACCGGCGGGGTCGATGTGCTTTCCATTGTTCTGAAAGACTCATACGACCCCGGCTCGGGGATTAAGGGCTTTGCCTACCGGGTGATTGATGTGCAAAGCGGGGAGGAGTTGACGGCCGGAGAGGTCTCGTACGATCCGCAATGGCTCCGACACCCCACCATGATTTCCAGTCCGCCCCTGAGCCTTGAAGGCCGCACGTTTCGCGGAAGACAGGTCCGCGTCCACATTGCGCTGACGAACGGCCAGGGACTTGTCACGGAAGGGACGCGGGATCTGGACCTCCTTGCCCGCCCCCCGGCACAACCTTCTGTAACAGCAAGACTGGAAACAAGGGGCTGGAACGTGCCGATGCTGAGAATGCAGGTCTCCAATATTCACGATCCGGCGTTCGGTGTGAGGGCCGTCCATTTCAAGGTCGAAGACCTTCAGTCGGGCGAAGTTGTCAAGGACTGGACTGATGCCGGACTGTCGTTTGCTAACGGACTGTGGCTGGGAAGTCCGATGGCGACAGAAATTCTCGATCCTTCGGAACTCTACGCGGGGAGGCGATTGAAAGTTACGGTCCGCGTGACAAACGACATGGGACAGACATCCAGTGCTGAAACCCAGGTAGCAACACGATGAAGCAGAAGCTAAATCGCATCCTTACGGCATGGTTTCTATTGTGCCTTTCCGTGAACGCACAGGACACCCTCCGCATTGCTGTTCGTCCCGACAGCTCTGTGTTTATTTATCATTCGATTTACCTCCCGCCATCCTACGGTTTCAATATCTATCGCAGGGCCGGATCCGGTGCAGAGAAGAAGCTGAATGAGGAGCCTGTGAAAGGCGCGGTTTCCGGAGGAGAATTCCGAACCATGATCGGCGGAGCCTTCGAGGAACTTCAGGCGGCTTTCAAGGAAAGCAGTGCGCCCGAGATTCTCGCGAGCCTGAGGAGTAGACCTGTTGATGCGCGTTTGTACACGTTCGCCTATCAGGAAGTTGCCCGAGCGTTGGGAAGGGTGTTCGTCGATCACAGGGTTCCGCTGGGATCGCGTGTAACCTATCGCATTGCGGTCGTCGATCCTTTTGGGAATGAAACCGGAGAATCGCATCAGATCACGAAACAACTGAACGCGCATAACATTCAGCCGCCCTCCCGCCTTGAGTACTCAAATCGCGAGGATCTTGTTTCCCTGCAATGGAACTATCCGGTTCCTGCGGGGGGACGTGATGATTATGTTATCCGATTTGACGTGTATCGGCAGTTGTCGACGGGGAAGGAGGAAAGACTGAACCGGGGACTTATTGTGCGAAATGAAGCTTCGGAGAAGCAGTCTTTCGCCTTCCGGGCGCCTGTTGGCGAGGAGCTGAATATTGTGATCAGGGCTGTCGATATCACGGGTCAGTTGGGTCCGCCAAGCGCGGCGATCAGGATTGTTCTGAAGGATAATGTTCCTCCGTCTCCGCCAACCGATGTTACTGCGGGTCTTCTCGACCGTCGGATCGTCGAAGTGACATGGCCCGTAAGTGTGGAGGCGGATGCGGCGGCATATCATGTGTACCGAGCGGCGAGCGCCGATGACAATGCCCCCCTGAACCGTCTGACGACACTTCCCCTTGGTCTTCTTCAGACGCTGTTCCGTGATACGACTCTCCCGGCCATGCGCGGGACATGGTTTTACAGAGTGACTGCCGTCGATCGAAGCGGCAACGAAAGCAAACCGAGTAACGCGGCAATGGTGATGGTTGAGGATCAATGGGCGCCTGCAACGCCAACAGGTCTCACGGCTGAGTTCCTTCGTGATCGCAGGGTGCGCTTGCGGTGGCAGAGTCCGGAGCGCCCGCGCGATTTTCAAACGTTTATTATCATGAGAAAAAAGCTCGTGCGCGGATCGCCCGATGTGCCGACGCGCATTAACAGCACAGATGTTCGAGAGACGCAATTTCTTGACGATGGGGAAGCCGGGGAAGGATTTCAGGAAGGCGCCGTTTACCGTTACTGGGTTTCAGCCGCAGACAGCACGCGCAACGTCAGCGATTCGGTTTGGGTTGACATGGTAATTCCGCGCCTCACCCCACCATCGGCGCCACAGGGTGTCTCGGCACTCAACGACCGGGGAATCCGCGTGATTGTTCGTTGGAGTGAACTCCAACCGGAAGGGATCGCGTCATTCATCGTGCACAGGTGCACCCAAGGGGCGCGTGACACGACTCGAACACTTGTCCCCGGCGATACGAGGGAATACAGGGATGAGTCGGTTTCCAGTCCGGCGACGTACATTTATTGGGTGAGCGCTCTGGATTCCAGCGGCTACGAGAGCGCGCCGTCAGTGCGCGATACGGTGATGGTTCGCGATTTCACTCCCCCGCGGGCCGTGAGAAACATACGGGCCGAGGCGACCAACAACGGCATCGCCGTGACCTGGGAACCGGTACCCGAGTCCATTGCCGGATACAGGGTGTTCCGGGCGCCCATTGCCACAGGGTCCTATGTCGAGATTACGCGATCACTCACGCGCGAGACCCGTTGGGTGGACCGGGAGGGCAAACCGGGCGACTGGTATCGCGTACAGGTGTATGACCTCTCGGGCAACGAGAGCGCACCGGCACAACCGGCCCAGGCAACGGTGAAGAGGAGCGATCGGTGATGAGAAAACCGGTTTATGGTTGGGCTGTTCTCTTCGTCGTCGCGGCAGTGTCGCGAGCCCAGACGCCTGTTGCCCTCGACGATACCGTGAGGACAAATCCCGGAACTGCAATTGAAATAGATGTTCTCGCAAACGATTCCGATCCGCAGGGAGATATCGACTCCGCAAGCGTCACGATCGTGACTCCGCCGACCCTCGGAAACGCACAGTCAGGAAGCCTGCCCGGTTGGATTCTCTATACTCCTTCTCCGGGGCAACGCGGACGAGACAGTCTCCAGTACACAGTCAGTGACACAAGTTCCAATGTGTCGAACGCCGCTACTGTACGGATTTTGATCAACTTTGCGCCGTTCGGGTTTGACGGTTTTCTGACGACGCCTGTGAACACACCGCTCGTTGTTCTTGTCACCGACTATGTGTTCGACGCGGATGGGTTTGTCGATGTCGCCACAACGACCGTCACGCGTCCCCCTGCGCGTGGGTCGGTCTTTGTTGACGGAACGTTCGGCGAAATTACCTACACGCCGAATACGGATGTCCGGGGGTCGGATTCGCTTACGTTTGTCGTGTCGGACAACGATGGAACACCCTCGAATCCCGTCACCATCTACATCTCCATCAACAATCTGCCGATCACGATCCCCGATTCGGCGATGACGGCTCGAAATACTCCTGTCACCATCGATGTGTTGGCAAATGACACGGATACCGACGGGACGCTCGACCCCTCGTCGGTCGGAAGTGAAATCCTTCCCGATTCCGGCTCTATCGTTGTTGATACAGCCACAGGGGCGATTACTTACACGCCCAACCCCGGATTCTCCGGTATTGATACGTTCGCCTACTTTGTAAGAGATAACGACGGCGGGTTCTCTGAGCTGACTTCCGTTGTCGTGAGAGTGATCAATGCCGACGCTCCGCTGGCAATGCCCGATGAAATCATTTCGCTTGGACGGAATACCCCCGTCACGATCGATGTGTTGGCAAACGATTCCACGTTTGGAGTGCCGTTGATTCCTTCAACACTTACGCTTACGCGCTTGCCCTCGGGCGGGTTCGCCTTTGTGGATACTACAGGCTTTACCGTACGGTATTTGCCGAGTCTCAACTTCGTGGGCGCAGATACGCTCTTCTACACGGTCATGAATGATTCCGGTCTTACGTCGAACGAGGGAGTGATGGCCCTTACCGTGAGGGCCGAAGTGAATGACTCGGCCGTGACGGTGCGAGATTCGGCGGTTGTCGTCAACGTGATTGCCAACGACGAAATCATCAACGATTTTCCGCCGGATCCCTCAACGCTCGCTGTGCTGAGCTCTCCCTCCCATGGAACCCTCCTGTCTGTAGACACCGTTACAGGCTCCATCAGTTATTCTCCCGATTCCGGCTTTACCGGTGTGGATAGTTTGATCTATAAAGTGAATGATAGCTTCGGCACTACGGTGGCCGTGGCCACGGTGAAAATTTTCGTACGCCTGAGACCCTTCGCCGCAGATGATTCTGCGGTTGTTGCAAGGAATGACACAGCGATGATCACGGTACTTGACAATGACATGGTCACAGATGGCGCATTTGTCCTTACCAGTCTCAGGATCGAATCGCCTCCGACCAACGGAGTGGCGTCGGTAGACACAATCCTAGGACGGATATCCTATGTTCCCAATCTTGACTACGCGGGACCGGATAGTCTGCAGTATTCTGTGACCGACAATTACGGCGTACGATCGAACACTGCATCTGTGCAAATCCTTGTTGTGGCGGCAGATCAACCCGTCGCAGTCGACGATTCTCTCATCTCTCTTGGTGTGAACACCCCCGTTGTTTTTGAAGTTCTTCGCAATGACAGCGCCGGGTCCGTTCCTCTCAATCCGGCAACGCTCGTGATCACAAGAAGTCCTTCGCTCGGAAGTGCTTCTGTCGATTCGGTCATGGGCACGATTCGATACGTTCCCTTTCTTTCTGTAGAGGGTCCCGACAGCCTGTTTTACACTGTGAAGAACGACTCGGCAGTCGTGTCGAATGAGGCGGCCCTCCGGTTCACCATCCGCGCCGGCGTGAACGATACCGGCGTTACGTTTGCTGACTCTTCGGTGACCGTCGCAGTCGTTGCCAACGACAGCGTCGCCCCGAACTATGCTCCTGATCCTTCAACCCTTACCATCGTCCAGAACCCTGTCAACGGTTCGGTGACGTCCGTCGACCCGGTTCTCGGAACCGTCACTTATGCTCCCGCTCCCGGCTTCACGGGGCGGGATAGCTTGATCTATGCGGTTGAGGACGGCAAAGGCACGCCGGTTGCTGTGGCGACGCTGTCGATAACGGTTCGTCCACCCAATAGACCTCCCACGGCGCTTGATGATCAGGCAACAGTACGGCAGAACACGAGCGCTTTGATCGATGTACTGGCCAACGACAGCGATCCCGACAACGATGCCTTAATTCTGGCGGCGGTAGATGATCCGCCCAACGGAGCGGCATCGGTGGTTGACGGAAAGGTGTTCTACACACCCGATATGAATTTCGTCGGGATGGACAGTCTCCGCTATGTCGTGCATGACGGATTCCAGGGAAGAGATACAGCAACCGTTCGGATTGAAGTCATCCTTCTGGCGTACGATATCACCGATCTCGGCACTCTCGGCGGAACGATAAGCCGGGCCTATGGTCTCAATGACTCGAATCATGTCGTTGGCGCCTCAACCGATGCTTCCGGAAAGATTCTGCCCTTTCTCTGGAGAAACGATACCCTGCGGCTCCTCTCCGTGCCCGATTCCGGGCCGGCACAAGCGATTGCGCTGAATGACAGCGGTCGCATCGCGGGGGTCTGGCAGACCAATGGGAGGTTTCGGGCAGTTGCCTGGGTGAACGATTCCCTGATGACGCCTGCAGGAACACCGGAAGAGATGGGGGCCGCTTTTGGAATCAATGCCGCGGGTATCGTCGTGGGATCCGCATCGGACGGCTCTGGCCTTAGGGCATTTTCCTGGTCCGTCTGGTCCGGCGGCGGTCTCCAATTCGCGGATTTGCCGGGGAGAGTGAGTGAGGCATTCGACGTCAATGCGGCGAGTGGTTTTGCGGGATATGTTCAGGATCAAGCCTCTGGTTCACGCGCGGCCTACGGTACGCCGGATTCAGGATGGATACGGATAGATACGAGCCTTGGCGCTGCACGTGCTTTTGCTCTGAATGATTCGGGATACAGCGCCGGGAGTTTCCAGACCTCCACGGGTATCAGCCCCGCAGTGTGGAATCCGGCAGGTGCAATCACCGTTCTTCCTGTCCTGAGTGGAAATTTCGCAGAGCTTTACTCGCTGAACAACGATGGAATCGGAGTGGGGGTTTCCGGGACGGTCGATTTGCCGGCCTCTGCCGTAGTTCGCCCTTCACATCCGGTTTGGTTTTCATCTCCGACGAATGCGATGTTGTTGAAAACATCCATGGATCACCTGCGCGCCACAATCTGGATCAGAGGAACCCCCTTCGATTTGAATGATGCGATCCCGCAAACGGGTGAATGGGTCCTGCTGGAGGCGAGAGCGATCAACAACGGCTCGGCTATCGTGGGAACCGGAAACAAGAACGGTATGATTCGCGCATTTCTTTTGACACCCTCATCAAACCAGGCCCCACTGGTCGCTTCTTTGTCGGTGCGTGTGTATGAAGGGAGCCGTGTGGTTTTTGATGTCCTGCAGAGGGCTACCGATCCCGAAGGAGAACTCCTGACGTTGGTCGCGGTAGAAGGGCAAAAGCACGGTTCTGTCCTCTTTGATCCGCGCGGCGAGGTCTCCTATACCGCTTTTGAGGGGTTTGTCGGAAACGACACGCTTACCGTGACGGTCGCCGACAGGTCGGCGCGCACGCGGGCCTCTGCAGTGGTAACGATCGTCCGCCGCCCTGAAGCCTTCGCGCTTTATCAGAATTACCCCAATCCGTTCAACCCGTCCACGACGATCACATTTTCTCTCCCCGTGAAACAGAAAATCCGGTTGGAGATTTACGATCTCCTCGGCCGCAGGGTATCGGAGATCATCAACGATGTTCTTGATGCCGGTCCCCACGAAGTCGTATTTCAGCCTACCGATCTTTCCAGCGGCGTTTACTTTTACACCCTGAGCGGTCCCAACGGCCGCATATCCCGTCGGCTCATCTTCCTGAAATGAAATCGCGCCGTCTTCTTCTTTCAATAACAACCTTCCTCTTCGGCTGTATGACCGCCAGCCCGCTTGAGGGCCAGACTCCCGACGTGCTCGTCAACAGAGCCATTGAGATGGTGGAAGCGCGTGATTTTCGGTCTGCCATTGCTCTCCTTCACGAAGTCCTCGCCCTGGATTCCCTTCAAAGCGAGGCGTATCGTCAGCTTGCCATGGCGTATCTCGCGACGGAGCAGTCTGAAGCGGCGCTTCGAGTGGCAGAGGCAGGATTGCGACACTCCCCCGAAGATGTGGGACTCGAACTGGCCAGAGCTGATGCGATAATCGGTCTCGGACGCCTCGACGAGGCTGTGCCGCTCTATCGTCGCCTCTATGAAAAAGTCGATAAGGCGATCAATTCTCCGACGGAACTCAAGAATGCCATCCGGAAGCGACTCGTGTCTCTCTATCATGCCGCGGCGGGGTCCGCCTACAATGCCGGAGATGACGAGGAAGCAGAGCGCCTGGTGAAGGAGGCAGTAGCTCTGGGTGAGCCGGATGTGGAATTGTTCAGAGTATGGGGGGCCATTGCTCTCCGGCAGAATGAGTGGAGCAAAGGGGAAGAGGTCGCCCGGCGGGGTATGGCGCTCTGCGGGCCTGACACAAGTCTCTTACGAATCCAGGCAAAGGCACGCTATGAACTGAACGATCGGGCCGCACTGCTTGAAACGGCGGAACGCCTAAGGAGCCTGCTTCCAACCAACGCGGACGGAGACTTGCTGTACGCCGATGCGCTGATCCTGAACGAACGAGTGGTCGAAGGCATTGCCGTCCTTGAAGAGATTCTCAGGAATCATCCCGAGCGGCGGGAAGTCTACGCGGCATTGGCGGAAATCCACCGCAAGCGGTTCGACATGAAGGCGGCGGCTGGAGTTCTCGAACAGGAGGCCCGGAGGTTTCCGTCGGATGCCGCAGTGCATCTCAGACTCGGTGAGGCCTGGGAACTTGCCGAACAATGGGAGGAAGCAAGGATAGCATACCGAACATTCGGTATCCTGTCGGGAGATTCAATCGCCTCCGCATTCTTGACGGCAAGAACGTTCGAGCGCGCCGACAGCGCGGTCGGTGCGATACGGGAGTACAGGAAAATCCTCGCCTGGAACGGCGATCAGCCGGACGCACTCATGAAACTTGCCCGCCTGTTTCTCAGGATGCGTCGGTGGAATGATGCCTTGCCCCTTCTGCAGGCGTTGTACCGAACGAGACCGGACGGAGAGGTGAGTACGCTTCTGGGGTGGTGCCTTGAGAATACTGGTAACCGTCGGGAGGCAGGCGCATGCTATACGGTCGCTGTCAGCACGCGCACGGATGATCCCCTTGCCTATTATCGTCTTTCGTTGATGGTCAGAGATACTTCAGCCGCGCGCGCGTTTGAACTTGCAGAAACGGCTCTGAGAAAGGCTTTAGCCCGGCTCGAAAGAACTGAAACCCTCTTTCTGGCTGCAGCAAACGACATCAACGAAGCTCCTCTTCAGGATCGCCGGCGCGATCGCGAGCAGTATGAAGAATCGGGATCGATTGCGGAGGCCGTGTTCTGGTTTCTTGCCGGATCCTTTCCCGCCGCGGACATGGAAGCCTTGCTGCAACGGATTCTTCCCGCCCACAGCGAATCGGGCCGCCTTCATTACCTTGCAGGCCAGTTCTTCCGAACCAACGGTGACTCTGTGCAATCCCTTGCCCGCTTCGAATCGGCAACGAGACTGACACCGGGATATGGTCCCGCGCATGCGGAACTGGGAAGGGAACTTGAACGCTTTGGGCGGCTCGGGGAGGCGCTGGTCTCTTATGAACGCGCACTCGCCCTTGAACCGCAGGAACGAAAACGGTACGAGGATGTTATGCGGCTTTCCGGGACCATGGGCGGCCTTCACGATCTTGCGCGCCGCTGGGTTGCGCGCTACCGATCCAATCCCGGAAATGCAGTCCTTAAGGAAGCTGTGATCGAAATTCTGCACAGGACGGGAAAATTCGATGAGGCCGCAGCAATCATCGGCGAAGTTCCGAAGACATCCGAACACGATCGTGTATCAAGATGAACATGTTCGTGCTGTGTGTCTCGAAACGACACGAACGAGATTGGAAGAGGGAAATGGAATGAACACTCCTTGACATTGAGAGGAAAATCCGGCTACTTTGAACGCCGGAATCTGCGAGTGTGGTTTTGATGACGACCCGGGTTTTGACACCGCTTGAGTCCTCCCACCGAGCGGGGGAGGAACACCGGGATTCTGTTTTCTTGTCGCAACAGCGATCGTAAAGAGGGCGCCGTTGAATATTCTGATTGTCGATGACAGCGAACTTCACCGAAAAACCATCGGAACCCGTCTGCGGCGGAGCGGACACGCAGTGTTGGAAGCAACGGATGGGGTCTCAGCCCTCTATGCCTTGAACGATCATTCCGTCGATGCGGTCGTGGCGGACATTCTCATGCCGCGCATGGACGGCTACGAACTCTGCCAGATGATCCGCGCCTCGAAAGGCCTTGCTCACCTTCCGGTCATTCTCTTTTCCGCGGTCTACACTTCCGACGACGACGAGCGTACTGCCCTTTCCGCCGGGGCGGACAGATTCTTCCGTAAACCCCTGCCTGAGCCGGAACTTCTCAAAGCGCTGGACGACCTTGCCTCCGCCAAACAGGAGAAAGACCGTCCGTCGGCTTCCCAGGCCCCGTCGGAACTAAAAGAATACTCCGCCCGCCTCGTGGAACGCCTTGAAGAAACCGTTTCCGCACTGCGAAAGCAGGAAGAAGAGCGGCAATTGATCGAACAAAGACTTCGTGAAAGCGAGGAACATCTCCGGGCCATCATCAACACGGAGCCCGAATGTGTGAAGCTTCTTGACGCGGAGGGCAGGATCCTTCAAATGAATCCGGCAGGCCTGGCCATGGTTGAAGCCGAGGACCCGGAAACAGTCGTCGGAAAATCCGCATTCGCAATCATCATGCCCGAATATCACGCGGGATTCCGCTCCCTCCTGCGGGATGTCTATGCGGGAAAGAAGGTAAGACTCGAATTCGAGATAACCGGTCTTAAGGGCGGCAGACGATGGCTTGAAACACACGCGGCCCCTCTGCGTGACAGGAACGGCGCGATCGCATCGGTCCTCTCGGTCACAAGGGATATCAGTGAACGAAAAAAGGCGGAGGAGTCTCTGCAGCAGCATGCGGCGCTTCTGGACGTGGATCCGGCGGCAATCTATGTTCTCGACCACGACGGCCGGATTACCTTCTGGAACAAGTCGGCCGAGCGGATCTACGGATGGAAGAAAGAAGAAGTGTTGGGCTTGAAACTCGTTTCCCGACTGGAGGAGGAAGCCGTTCAGCAGTTCCACGAAGCGTGGAAGCAGGTTTTCACTGGGAAAAAATGGCAGGGATCGAAACAATTCTTGCGCGCCGACGGATCTCAAATCATCATCGAGAGCGACTGGACTCTCATCGCCGGTCATCCCGGCCGGACGCCTTCCGTGTATGTTGTGGATTCAGACGTGACGGAGAAGAAGAAGCTGGAAGCACAGTTTCTGAGAGCCCAGCGCATGGAGAGCCTGGGGATGGTTGCAGGCGGAATTGCGCACGATCTGAACAACATCCTCGGTCCGATTCTGCTTTCGGTGCAGGTGTCGCGGAAGCAGACTTCGGATCCCAAACTTCTGCGCCTGATCGATATGATCGAAGTCAGCGCAAAACGAGGATCGGAGATTGTCAAACAAATTCTGGGATTCGCCCGGGGAAAAGAGGGATCACGATCGGCCATCCGCCTTGAAACTCTGGTGAACGAAGTCTCGGAGTTCCTGCAGGAAACGTTTCCCAAATCGATCCGGGTGGAAACAACCATCCCCCCAGGACTCTGGACGGTTTCCGCGAACGCGACACATCTTCATCAAGTGCTGCTGAACCTCTGCATCAACGCGAGAGATGCCATGCCCGACGGAGGAACGCTGAAGCTGACGGCGGAGAATCTCTTTCTCGATGAACAATATGTACTGCTCAGCCCTGGCGTCGGTGTCGGTCCCTATGTGGTCCTCTCGGTTCAGGACACGGGCGTGGTAATTCCGCCCGACGTGAAGGAAAGAATCTTTGAACCCTT
>BQML01000016.1 GCA_022180565.1 Bacteroidia bacterium | reverse complement strand
CCCACCACCCCCTGCCCGCCCTGGACATTCGTGTATCCGGGTTCGTCCACCCGAATAGAAAATTCATCTCCCCAAGCATTGACGATGCTGTAGTACCGATACAAGTGTTCCTCGATCTGGTTCAGGACAAACACGGCTCGCCGTATGGTTACGGAACCCGGGGGATGCTGGAGGCGAATGGCCGAAGCCGTAATGCTAAACGCGGTGACCGCAAAGCGATTGCGAAATGGACTTTCAGCAGTCCCCGGCTCTGTACTTTCCCGCCGTTGAACACCGGGGTACTCGGGTTGTGTGGGCTGACTGCCGGGAGAGACCGATCGGTAGAATGCGGGGACTTCGACCCTCTTCGTTTCCGTTCCCCCTCCGACTACAAGATCGTATTCAAGAAAGGCCCTCAGCACGTACCCCATGGCCTCGGGTGCAAGGTGCACCTGGACAAAGACGCTCGCCTGGCTATACTGACCAGGATCGTCGAGGACGTACCCATTGGTAAGGAGCATGGCGCCTTTGGAGGGCATTGTGGCAGAAGCCGAAAAGGCTCCGAGGGTGGCTGAGAACGCTTGAACGCGGACGGAGGATCCGAAGGGAATTGCAAGGGGATGGAGAGTGAATCCCTGGATGTCGGTTTGATACCGGGACTTGTCTTTTCGGATAATGAGGGTGTCTTTGAGCGAATGCGGGACTCCGTCGAGGAAGAAAGTGACGGCAAGGTCTGAAATCGGCGGATCCTCCGCGCGCTTGAACGGATCAAAGTCCGGAGGATCATAGGTGCGGGAGGCGCGGACCAGCACCGTATCGCTCGCCGTGGAAAGAATGCTGTAGAGAACGACGCTTTCTCGGAACGGGGCCTTGGGATCGAAGGCCGTGTCGCAGGCAGGCGCGAGGGTCGACAGTGCCAGAAGTGTCGTGAGGGAAGAGATCCGTCGCATGGTGTGAAACGGCCCTCTTCCGAGTCACCAGCCTTTTCGCTTCCTTAGCGACGTGATGTGGGCGACGTGATGCCTGCCATGCCAGGCATAGAGTTGGAGAATGGTCTCCAGCGTCATCGTGCCGTTTTCGGGATGGTTCACGGTTCGCCGGAAGTCCTCAGGTTTCAGGTCGTCCAGAAACATCACCCAGCGTCGGTGGAGACTTTCGAGGAGGTCCAGCGAGATGTCCACGGGAGCTCCTGCTGCCTCCGGAAGCCGCGCCCACGCCGTTTCGTCATAGGGTTTGATCGTGGGATGCTCCTCAGTGACTGCCAGCTTGAACCTTATATAGGCATTCATATGGCTGTCCGCAAGGTGGTGGACAACCTGTCGGACCGTCCATCCGCCGTCACGATAGGGTGTGTCCAATTGAACATCGTTCATCCCGGCGACAGCCTTGCGAACCTCGTTGGGTGCGGCGGCGATCTGCGCAATGAGCGTCTTACGGTCGCTTGCAGAAAGATCTCTCACCGCTTTGAAACGGCCGATTGGGTATCGAAGATCCTCCACGATCATTGCTCCAAACCATATCGATAAGTGATAAACTGGTTATCACGGACCCACCCCGTTCGTTCATACAGGCGACGCGCAGGTGCATTGTCGGCCGCAGTTTCCAGAACAAGGCCCACCGCACCCGTCTGGCGCGCGAACACAACACCATGGTGAAGGAGTTGTTCGCCAATGCCGTAACCGCGGTACTCGGGATGCACAAAGAGGTCGTTCAGGATCCACAACCTTCGCATTGCCACTGATGAAAACGATGGAAAGAACTGAACAAATCCCGATGGGGTACCGTCCTCTTGCCGGGCCAGGAACAGCACGGATTCGTTTCTGATGATCCTCTCTTCAAGAAAGTGCCGCGAATCGGCAAGGTTTGTGCGTTGCCCGTAGAATTGCCTGTACGCATCAAACAGCGGAGCCAGCATCTCGAGATCGTGCATGCCCGCATGGATGATCTTGGTCATGGCTTATCGTGCTGGATGCTTCGGATATATGCTACCACGTCGAGGATTTGCTCCTTGCTAAGGGTTTTTCCGAATGCCGGCATCCGCAAGCCGACATTTCCACCGGTAACGAAATCGATGAGCATTTTGTCGGTGAAGGTGGGGGCGATTTCTGCCAGCGACAGCTTCGTGGGAGCGGCTCCCTTACCGTCCTCCCCGTGACAGAGCATACAGGACGCCTCAAAGATCGCTTTCCCGCGCTCAAGGCCGACACCGTTGCGATACGTTTCTGAATACCAAACCGGTTCGGTGACCCGTCGGAACGGTTTGATAGACTGAAGATAGAGGAAGATGGCCCCAAGATCCTCTTCGTCCATCAGCCCGAAGTATCCATACGGCATGTGTGTTGAAAGCACGGTTCCGTCGGGGCGCATGCCGGCGCGGACGGCCTCCAGAAACTGTTCTTCTGTCCACTTTCCAATGCCGGTTTCGGGATCCGGCGTGATGTTTGTGGCGTATGCCATGACATGCGGACGAGCCTCGTCCTCACCGAAACGGATCGTACTGCCGGCGAAAAGGCTGTCCCGGTAAAAGGATCCATCCTCGAGATTTCTCGGAGTATGGCAGTCCATACACCCGGTTGCGTAGTTGGCAAGGTATCGTCCGTACTCGACGGTTTTTCCCCGCGGGGGTGCAACGATGGGTTCGGTAATGGCGGGGGCCGGTCCGATGATCCCGAAGGTATAGAGGGCCTTGGTAGCGAAGGAGAGTTCGGATCGCGATGGCGCGTTCCTGATGGGCGGAAGACTTCGGAGATACGATACGATCGCGAGGGCATCCTCATCCGACAACCCGTGGAATGCCTCTATGGGCATGATCGGGAAGAGGACAGTGCCGTCCCTGCTGAGACCTTCTCTGAGCGCCCGTACTATCTCGCCGTCGCTCCAGGCTCCTATGCCCGTTTCGGGATCTGGAGTGATATTGCGGGCGTAGAAAATGCCGAAGCCGGGGCCCACGGAACGGAGATCAAAGGCGCGGCCTCCTGAGGGCGGAACGGCAGCGTCCGGTTTCGGGCTGTGACAACCCCAGCAGGCGTGTCCGTATTTGAACAGGTATTCCCCACGAGCGACGGCGAGGGGGTCCGTTGACGCTTTGAGAGAAACAACGGGGCGATCGTGGGGAGTGTCCCATGCAGAATGAACGTAGAGGACGACCGCGATGATTGCCACCAGAATGACAGCGACCAGGCTTCCTGCGATCCACAGCAAGCGCCGCACTAAGGGGTTCATAGTGAGACTCCGTTCGTGATGGAAAGGGATGGGTGATACGGTTAGACTGCCTCGGAAATGCTTGAAAATGTGAAGCCGCTGACACGAAGGGCTGGAATGGACATTGTGGCATTTCTCGACTCCCTCGGCGGAACCCGCACGGATTCCGTCATTGCCTCAACCTGCTGGAGGATTGCGGCAGGGCTTTCATTCCAACGGAAATTCATCACCGGATGAGAAATGGTTCCGTTTTCCACCCAGAAGACGCCGTCTCTCGTAAGGCCTGTCAGAAGGAGTGTTTGAGGGTTGACCGATCGGATGTACCACAGGCTTGTGACCAGAACGGCGCGTTCGGTGGAGGCGATGAGGTCCTCGAGAGTTCCTTTCCCTCCCCGAAAGAGAATGTTTGAGGGGAAGGGGAGGGGGAAAATCCCCTGTTTCCGTGCCCAAAAGCGTGAGGCGTGGAGGTTTTTCACCGTACCGCCGGTGATCCATTCCACGCGCCTCTGCGGCAAGCCTTCCGAACCCCAGGGGAAACCCGGAACCGAAGTGTCAAGGGGATCGGAACTGATGTGGATACTATCCGAGAACAACTTCTCCCCGATCTTCGTCCCGCCATTCTTTTTCGCAAAATAGCTTCTTCCCTCATCAGCGCTTCGAGCATCCATGGAAAAGAGGAGAGACCGTACCATGTCCGCCACACACGAAGGCTCAAGGATCGTCGGATACCTTCCTGGTTCCAGTGTACGGGGTCGGATCGACCGAAGGGCCTTCTCGATGGCCGTGGCAGAGAGCTCGCGGAAATTCAGTTGACGGATGTCGTTCGCTGCACGCGATACCCATCCCGATCCGCCGCCTTCTTGTGTTCGCACTGTTTCGGAGATCGACGCGGTGGTCGATCGATGATAGCCGAAGAGGCCCGCAGAATTCCCGATGGCGTTCGCGTTTGCGTCAATCCGAAGGAATCCCGCGGCGACAAGCCCTCGTTCAGCCGCATCACGAATGCACACTTCGGCGGCGGGGGCCAGGCCGGCCGTACCGGCACGGGCGGTTTCCTCAACCCATGCGTCCGGAGCGGAGTATTCCTGTGGACCCAAGGCCGGCATGAATTCAGGGTCTTCAGGCGCGAGGCGCGCCAGTTCCTCGGAACGCTCAACAACGCTCCGGAGGGACGGATCATCTGTTTGGTTCACACGTGCGGTCCCGCTACGCGTGCCGAACGTACTGCGCACCGAGATAACGATATCGGCGGATTGTCCGCTTGTGGAAGGAGTATTGCGGGCAAAGCGGAGATGCGAAACCGTCTCCGCGGAAATCGATACCTCGGTTTCGTCCGCTCGAGCGAGCTTCACAATGCGTTCGATAATCGATCGGGCTTCCTGTTCAGTGAGCATGTCAGGATTGTTTTCCGGTATTCAGAATGTTGATGTTTCGGAATCGCGCGGGGGGACAGCCGTGGCTCACGGCGTTCGATTGGCCTGGCTCGCCCTTGCCGTCGTTGAAGGAGCCGCCGAGGGCATACTCCTCCCTACTGCAGATTGCGTCGCAGGAATTCCAGAAGTCCGGCGTTCTCGCCTGATAGGCGACGTCCTTCAGCATTCCTGTGATCCTACCGTTTCGTATCTCATAAAACGTTTGTCCACCGAATTGAAAATTGTACCGTTGGTGATCGATGCTGTAGCTCCCGCGGCCCTTGATCAAGATCCCGTCTTCCGTGTCGCTGATGAGCTGTGTGAGAGACAGGGGTTTGGGACCCGGTGAAAGCGAAACATTCGGCATGCGCTGAAAAGGAACGTCGGCCCAGCTCTGTGCGTACGAACAGCCATAGGATTCCTTGCGGCCGATCCAGTGCGCTTGATCGCGGGTGGTCTGATAATCGACAAAAATCCCTTCTTTCACGAGATACCACTCTCTTGTGGGCACGCCGTCGTCATCGTAGCCGCAGGTGGCGAGTCCGCCGGGCTGTGTCTTGTCGGCCACAAAGTTCACAAGGGGGCTTCCGAACCTAAACGTCCCCAGCTTATCGGGCGTGAGAAAGCTGGTGCCGGCATAGTTTGCTTCCATACCGAGCGCCCGATCGAGTTCGGTGGGATGACCGACGGATTCATGGATCGTGAGCCAGAGGTTGGAGGGATGAAGGACAAGATCGCTCTTCCCGGGTTCAACGGACTTTGCAGCGTGTTTCTCGAGAACATCCTGAGCCGCCTGCCGGATATCGTCGTCCCACGGATATTCCTCAACGTATTCGTAGCCCATTCCCTGGGGCTCGGAATATGCATTCCGGCTTTGAAAGGAACCCCGCGTCCTATCGACCGAGGTGACAGTAAATGTTGGATAACAGCGATACAGGGTCTGTTCGATGACGGATCCGTCGGACGAAGCAAAGAGCTTGTTTTCCCGGACAAAGGCCATGAACGATGAGCAAAAGGTCACACCCTGGACTGCGAGGGCTCTGGCGTTCAGATCCAAGAGGAACTGAGTCTTCTCCTTCAAAGGAACAGCAAAGGGGTCTTTCTCGTGCGGGGTTTGCCACGTAGCAAGAATGGTCTTGACCGGTGCGAGCCTCACGGGTTCCTTCTGAAGCCGGGAGTTGGCCCGGGCCACAGCTACGGCTTCCCGCGTGATCCGGCGAACTTCGTCGACGGTCAGAATGTTGCTTGCCGCAAAGCCCCATGTGCCATTGACCATCACCCTCACACCAAATCCGGAGCTTTCCGAATCCGAGATGCCTGTCACTCTTTGCTCCCGCGTAGACAACGATTGAGTTCGGTACAGTCCGATGCGGATATCTGCATAGGATGCCTTCAAGCCCTCGGCTGTGTTGAGAGCGGTTTCCGCAAGCAGGGAGCGATCAGTCTCCTGACGGCGAAGAGGGAATCCGGGCACGTGCGGGAGGAACAACAACGGGGTACTGGCGGCGGTTGTCTTGAGGAAATCACGGCGTTTCATGGCAAGGCTCCGGCTGGAACGCAGAAACTACGCAATTAAGGTTCTAAAGTCAACGAGAGCATGTTCCCGCAGAGAATTTCTGGTTTCTTTTTTGCATATTCAAAATCACTGCATTGATCCGTTGATTGTTCCTCACCCAACAATACATGAATCGGCCCATTCGGCTTATCCTTGCTTCGCGTTCGCCGCGAAGGCAGTTGCTCCTTAAGCAAATCGGTTATACCTTTGTCGTGCATCCCAGCCTGGTGGAGGAGCGGCTCGATCGCAACCATTCTCCGGCCTGGAATGCGAAACATCTTGCCCTCAAGAAAGCCGCCGAAGTGGCATCGAGGGTCGGAGGCGGTATTGTGGTGGGGGCGGACACGATCGTGGTGCTGGGGAAAAGCGTGCTGGGAAAGCCGCGTGACCGCGGGGAGGCCAAGAGGATGCTCCGCTCGTTGAGCGGACGATCCCATTGCGTGTACACCGGGTTTGCCCTGGTGGACTCAGAAACCGGCCGCATACATGCTGAGGTCGTGAAAACCCGCGTGTGGTTCCGTCCTCTCGGACGGGACGAGATTGACGCCTATGTGGCCTCGGGCTCTCCGCTGGACAAAGCAGGCGCGTACGGCATTCAGGACGATTTCGGGGCAGTCTTCGTAGAACGTATTCAAGGATGCTTCTATAACGTGGTGGGTTTCCCGCTCGTCCGGTTCCACAGGGCCCTGCAGGCGTTTTTGACTCATTGAACGAATCTGGAGCCGTCAGGACATGGCAAAGAAAATCCGAGTTCTTATTGCGAAAGCAGGCCTTGACGGGCATGACCGAGGGGCAAAGGTCGTTGCCGCCGCTCTTCGGGATGCCGGCATGGAGGTCATCTACACAGGTTTGCGGAAAACGCCGGAGATGATCGTGGAGGCCGCGCTGCAGGAGGACGTCGACGTCATAGGCATCAGTCTCCTCAGCGGCGCTCATATGACCATCTTCCCGCGAATCCTTGCTCTCATGAAGGAAAAGGGGCTGGAGGATGTTCTTCTCTTTGGCGGCGGCATCATTCCGGATCAGGATATCGAAGCGCTGAAGAGGATGGGGGTTGGTGAGCTTTTCACACCCGGAGCTTCGACGATTGAGATCGTCGAGTATGTGCGATCATGGGCGAAAGAACATCGGAGAGGGGTGACGGCGAGTTCATAATTGCCGCATCAATCCGTCGCAAAAAAAATCCCGTCTGGATCGTTCAGACGGGATTTCTGCTTTCCGGAGGAAAACAGAGTTCAGACTTTGGAGACCTTCACGGCCTGCAAGCCCTTGGGACCTTGTTCAACTTCGAACTGCACGTTGTCGCCTTCGTTGAGAGTCTTGTAACCCTCGCCGGAGATCGACTTGTAGTGCACGAATACGTCTTCACCGGTGCTCCGCTTGATGAAGCCGTATCCCTTGGCATTGTTGAACCATTTAACGGTACCCTGTTCCATAAGGATACTTCCCTTATTGGTTGAACATGTACACCGGATCTTGTCTCTCAGAACACTCCCCTCCTCGACATGAGAAAGGGAACCATTGTTCAGCGAGGTACAAGTCCCTTGGGCTTTCCCTGCAGACCGGACGGCACGCCGCGAGGCTGGTACTGCTTAACAACTCTTGATGAAACAAAAACGGTGCGTTGAATTGCAGCCCTAGTATACAACTCGACCGAGAAAAAAGCAAGATGGCCCTAAGACTCGCCAAGCCAGATTCGGAATTCGTCGGTCTCCTGCGGGTCGGGCGAGGGCGGTGCCTCTTCCGGAACCATCCGGCGGGTGACGATCCGAACTCCCGCGGGATCAAATCCGAATAAGTCGTCCACAGTAAAGATCTTACGGAAATCTTCGGGGTTGAAGAAAATCTCGAATTTCGCGGCGGTTTCCTCCAGGCGGCCGAGGTAATACGCCGTGTTTTCATCGGGAAAATGAGGATCCCATTCCTCCGCAAGCCTGCAGTTCTCCGAGACCTTGACTCCGGCAGATGTGCCTGTGACATAATACGAGACCTTCTCGCCCGGCTTCACTATGCGGCCGGCGCGTCGGGCAACTTCATAGGCCGCTGCCGGATTGCGCTTCCCTTCACCAATCTCCCTCTCATACACCGAAAACGGATCATGAATGGTCTCGGTTCGGCAAAAGTCCAGAGCTTCCCAACGATGGTGTGCGATGTCGGAGTGAAAGGTGGCATACAATGTGTGAAGACCCGCGATATTCTCGTCGAGCAGATTCGAAACGGCAAGTCGGAGAAACCTTCGGAGGAATCGTTCCATGCTCCTTGAAACCAACGCGCTTCCCCGAATTGTGAGGGTCCCGTCGTACCCCAGCAGCGCGTAGTTCTTCTTCTTATAACTCAGCATCTTCCTATACCGTCCCGATGGGATCAGCTCTATACCTTCCGGTAGCGACGAGGAAATGCGGTCCACAAGCAACGTCTCTGCCTCGACACCTTCTACATTGTCCGGCGCGATGAAATAGACACCGTCCGTGTCAACTTCCACCACCTGTCCGTTGTGGAGTTCAATCTGTCCCAGAATCTTCCTCAGCAATGCCTGACCGGTTTTCGTGATTTCGTCGGCCTTTGCAAAATCGTTGAACAGGGCGCGTGAATAGGCCAAATAACCGTAGAAGGAATTAATGAGAATCTTGAAGGAGGATTGGAGTGCGTCAAGCTTTGCGCGCCCGGCAACGGTCGCGGCGGCGGCCATGGAGCGCTTGGCTTCCAGCCGGAGAGCCACGAGATCCCTCAGGAGGGCGGAAAAGATGCCAAGTTCATCGGTGGCGGGACGAATGTTTCGCTGGAGGATGATGGAGGGATAGAGAGACTCTACGTCGGCAAGGACGATTTTTTCGAAGACGCCAGTGAGGAACACGTCCGCGTACCC
Organism: Bacteroidia bacterium; assembly: GCA_022180565.1. Lineage (GTDB taxonomy): Bacteria > Bacteroidota > Ignavibacteria > UBA10030 > UBA10030 > JACQPU01. The sequence continues at coordinate 4,968 of BQML01000016.1, read as the reverse complement.
GCCGGTGGTTTGGGTTCCATGGCCGGGTCGAGGCACGGAATGCTTTTGCCTCAGGTATTCACGCAGGAGGAGAGACTCGATTTTTACGGCTGATCCCGTCCTGGCAACAACGCCGTATGAGAGAGGCACCATTTGGGTCAGGTAGAAACTGCTGGGCGAGAGATAATCGGAGATCAGGCGTATGTCATGCACGTTTTGGAGAACAAGCGTATGAGCACGGCGGGGATCTTCTTTCCACAGGAAGGCCGGATGACCGCTGAATTGGACCCGCCGTCCGCTTGCCCCGAAATGGGTTGCGAGCGTTCCCAAATCGAGGGAATCGAGAGAGCGGCGGGAGAAATCATACACCTCGGCCAGCAGGGAAGTGTCAACAACATGGCGGCCCGCAATGTCCGCGAGGGACGCTTCGTGATCGGACTCCTGACCCGCCCATCGACCCTGAAGGAGGCGGGCTTCGGAACCGTCTCTTCCGATACTCAACGGGCGTTCATGATGATCTGATCGTCGGAGGAGAACCGCAAGATCATGTTCAAATATCCGATGACCTTCAAGAACATCCGGGTCACGCTCCCGAATGACGTGCGTGAGCTCTGCAAGGAGGCCGGCTTCTCCGGATTTGTGAGCATCGAGGACAATCTCCCAGCCTGTTGTATCCGAGAGAGCGACGGCGAGGATGGGTTCATCGAACGCGCGGGCGGAACGCGACGGGGGACCGGTGAGGACACTGATCTGCATCCTTCGCAGGTCGGTAAATTCCATGCCCTTGAAGAGCGTGCTTCCGGATTGCATGAGATACTGGCCGACAGGGTCCGGCCGGACATGGAGAGATTCCGCGTCGGTGTACCCCTCAAGGCGCCTCGCGGTCGTTGTTCGCTCCTTCTCCAGGATGATACGGATGGCCTCCCAGAGGTCACTCCACCGAGTGAAAACTGCCAACGTGCGGAAAGAGTTGCTGCCGGCGAGGTCTTTCAGCCAGTGTTTGCGATCGTAGCCTGCGAGAAACGAGGGTTGAGAGAGAAAGAGAAAAGGAAAAAACTCGACGTCCTCCTGAACAATCTCCTCATCCCGTCTTTTGTAGAGCCGAATGTGAGAATCGTCCAGCTGTTGCGCCGCGACAATGGACGGCGCAGGATTATGCCCGTACAGGAGGACGTTCATGCATCCATGTTATTTTTTCTGGTTGCCCGATGCTTGGAGGAACGGTTTGAGGATGTCCACCGGGACGGGAAAGATCGTGGTTGAATTGTTTTCCGTTGCGATTTCTCTCAGGGTCTGCAGATAACGCAAGGTGATGGCGCTGGGTTGTTCACTCAGGATCTTGGCGGCTTCCGAGAGGCGTTGGGATGCCTGGAATTCGCCCTCAGCCGCGATAATTTTTGACCGACGCTCGCGCTCGGCCTCCGCCTGCTTGGCCATGGCACGCTGCATTTCCTGCGGAAGGTCGATGTGCTTGACCTCCACGTTGGAAACCTTGATTCCCCAGGGTTCTGTCTGATGATCGATGATGCGCTGGAGCTGCATGTTGATTTTTTCTCGCTCACCGAGAAGGTCGTCGAGTTCTGATTGCCCCACGACACTCCGGAGAGTTGTTTGTGAGAGCTGGGAGGTGGCAAAGAGGTAGTTCTCCACCTCGATGATGGCCTTTTGGGGGTCCACGACGCGGAAATATACGACGGCGTTCACCTTGAGAGATACGTTATCCTTGGTAATAATATCCTGCGGCGGAACATCCATCACGATGGTCCTCAGACTGACGGTCACCATGCGGTCGATGAAGGGGATCAGAATGATCAGACCGGGGCCGTTTCCGGTCCCGCCAAGATTGATGAAGGCCCTGGCCAACCGGCCAAACCGAAAGATCACGCCGCGCTCATATTCCCGGAGAATCCGGATGGAACTAATCAGCACCATGAAGAGGGCGATAAAGAGAATGATGACGATCAAGGGTATGTTTTGCATGGCGGTCTCCTGTTAGTGAGGATCGCGTTCGACAATAAGAGTAAGGTTTTCAAGCCGGAGAACTTTCACGCGCGAGCCTAACGGGATTGCCTCGCCCGAGGCACGCGCGTTCCACAATTCCCCGTGGATTCTCACCGTTCCCGTGGCCGTCTTCGAGCCGGCAGAAGGAATGTCGGTGACGGCTTCTCCGGATTCACCAACCATCCCTTCAGCGCCGCTGACCGGCCTGGTACGCAGTGAGCGGATACCGTAGCCGATGACAAAAGTGAAAAAGACTACGGTGAGTGCAACCACCGAGATGATGACGCTCCAGGAAATCTGCAGGAACTCAAGGGCCGATTCGGACCGGATCAGCATCATGGAGCCGAGCAGGAGGGATATGACCCCGCCAACGCTGAGCATTCCATAGCTTGTGACTTTGATTTCGGCGAGAAACAGGATAATGGCGAACAGAATGAGCGCCAGGCCGGCATAGTTGACCGGAAGCGTGTGAAGGGAGTAGAAAGCAAGAATCAGACTGATGACACCGACGACGCCGGGGAGGATCGAACCCGGATTGTAGAGTTCAAAGAGCAGACCGTAGACGCCGAGCATGAAGAGAATGTAGGCGATGTTCGGATCGCTGAGAATGTCGAGGATCCGTTCCGACCATTCCATGGTTAAGGACTCAACGCGGGCTCCTTTTGTCTGAAGGACCTTTTCCGATGAGGGAAGGCTGACAGTGCGCCCGTCGATCTTCTCGAGGAGCTCAGGGAGATCCTTGGCAATCAGATCAACAACGTTCTTGGAAAGGGCCTCCTTCTCGGTGATCGAGAGGCTCTTGCGGACGGCTTCCTCCGCCCATTCGAGGTTCCTGTGTCTGTTCTCAGCTATGGTTCTGATGAACGCGGCCGCGTCGTTCGTGGCCTTCTCCATCATCACGGAGTCTTGCTCGCCTTGAAGGGCTACGGGATGTGCGGCGCCGATATTGGTGCCCGGCGCCATCGCAGCGACGTGACCCGCCATCGTGATGAAGACGCCGGCGGATGCGGCCTGCGCCCCGCTGGGGGATACGTACACTATGACAGGGATATCGGCGCTCAGAAATTCACTCACGATGACCCGCGTGGACTTCAGCAGGCCTCCCGGAGTGTTGAGACGGAGAACAAGGCATTCGGCTCCGTCTTCTACAGCCCGAAGAAGACTTCGGTGAACATAATCCGCTGTCGCCGGATTAATTGCTCCGTCAATCGCGGCCTCATAGACCACCTGAGCAGAAGCTGGGGCGGAGAGAACAAGGAGGAAAAGAAGTCGTCGTAGCATCACAATCCCCGAAGGCTGGTGTACCGCTTCCAAAAGCGATCAAAAACTCCACACCGAGACATCAGCGAAACTGCGTTTGTCCTGTTTGGGGCTCAACATCCCGTCCGATGATGTCTTGATTGAACAACGTGAAGCGCCAGGCGGACGAATTCTGCGTGCGCAACAGTCTGCATCTGAATCAATGCCTTTCAAAGCGCTTGCGAGTCGAAGTCCCGCGTGCTTTCCATTAAGACCAATCAGCGGGACGTAGTCTCGCGGAGAGGGTGGGATTCGAACCCACGGTACTCTTACGAGCACACACGCTCTCCAGGCGTGCCAGTTCAACCACTCCTGCACCTCTCCGATCAAGCGCGAATCCCCCACCATAACGCCACCATGGAAGGATGGGATTCCTTCCTTCAGGGTGCGTGTCAAAGAAGCCCTTTCGCGGATTCATCTTTCCAAGGGAGAACTCGTAAGACTCTTGCGAGCTTACATGCTCTCCCGCCCGGTATCGGCGGGGAAGGGCAGGCAGGTCATCCCTGGTAAGGTCCGCCAAGGGCATATCTCCGGGGTAGCAATTCCGATGCATGATACCGAAAGTCTGCCCGAAAATCAATGAAGACTTGGCAATTCGCCGAAGATTTTTGCATCTTCCGTGCGAACCATGAATGAACGGATACTCGTCGCCGAAGACCAACCGCACATCCGGGCATTGATACAATATAAGCTGCGGAACAGCGGTTATCAGGTTGTTGCCGTGGAGGATGGGGAGGCTGCGCTGAGGAGTGCCAGGGAGTCAATACCTGACTTGATTCTTCTCGATGTCATGATGCCGCTGATGACAGGCTTTGAAGTACTAGCCGCACTGAAACAACATGAGGAGACCCGGAATATCCCCGTTCTCCTGGTGACTGCTCAAAGCAGTGAGACGGAGGTTCTGAGGGGTCTCGAATTGGGTGCCGACGATTACATTACCAAGCCGTTCAGTCCGAACGAACTTGCGGCGCGCGTCAGAACAGTCCTCCTGCGAAGGAAGAAGAAATAGAAGCCTCATGTCTCTCTCCCCGCGATTTTTCTTCCCTGTTGCGCTCGTCATCCTGCTTCTTCCGTTGTCCTTGTTTTCCCAGCCGGGTTTTGATCCCGATTCCCTGTTTTTCGAAGGTCTTCGATTCCAGAAGGCCGGCGATTTGAAGTCGGCAGCCCAGCGTTACCGGCGTGTTCTCGCCGCGTTTCCGGAGTATCACGACGTGCGAATTCAGCTTGCAACGATTCTGGCTTGGGAGGGAGCATATCAACAATCGCTCGCCCAGTACGATTCAATCCTGGCGGTCGATTCCCGCCACTTCGAGGCGTGGATGGGAAAATCACGGACCCTGGAGCTGGCCGGCCGATACAGGCAAGCCGCGGACATCCTGGAGCTCTTACTGAAGGACAATCCGGCCTCTGTACGCATTCTCTTTGCCCTTGGCAGGATCTATTCGGCCGGCGGGGTCCCTCGAAAGGCTCTGGAGTACTATGAACGAGCATATCTTCGTGCCCCAGCGGAAGCGGATATCATGCGGGGCTTGGCACGCACGCACAGGACCCTCGGCAACGCATATCTCTCGCGTTACTGGTACCGAAAACTCCTGACGGTCCTCCCCGGGGATTCGGAGGCGCGCGCTAAAGTCCGCCGCCTGGAGTTTCTCGAAACCCATGAAATCAATCTGACGGCAACCTTTGAGT
>BQML01000015.1 GCA_022180565.1 Bacteroidia bacterium | reverse complement strand
ATGATGATCCGGAAGCGATTCGGACCGGATGCCCGATTTGACGTCGTCGTCAATATGGAGAAAGGCGATATCGAGATCTACCTTGAAAAAGAAGTCGTGGAAACGGTCGAGAATCCGGTGACTCAGATCGATGTCAAGGAAGCGCGAAAGAAGAGCGGGGAGGATCTCGACGTGGGTGAGGAATTTGTGGAGATTATTCCTCTGAGCACCTTCGGCCGCAGACTGGTTGTCAGCGCGAAGCAGAACCTCAACCAACGGATTAAGGAGATCGAGCGCGAGTCGATCTATAACGAGTATTCAAACGCCATCGGCGAGATTGTGGTCGGGGAGATTTATCAGATCCGCAAGGGGAAAGGCGAGATCCTTGTTCTGCACAACAAGAATGAACTGATCCTTCCGCGGAGCGAGCAGATTTACAAAGAACGGTACAAAAAAGGCGATACGATTCGCGCGCTGGTCAAGGAAGTGCGGAAGGGTGCGAGCAACCCGGTCGTGATCATTTCCCGCGCCGACCCGCAGTTCCTCATGCGGCTCTTCGAGATCGAGATTCCCGAGATCTACGACGGAATTATCGAGATCAAGCGCATTGCCCGCGAACCGGGCGACCGAGCCAAGGTGGCCGTCTTGTCGCATGACGATAGGATAGATGCCGTAGGTGCCTGTGTCGGGATGAAGGGCGTCCGAATCCATGCGATCGTGCGCGAGCTGAATAACGAGAATATTGATGTTATCAACTATTCCGACGATCCCGTTCAGTTCATCACCAAAGCATTGTCGCCGGCGAAGCTGAAGTCGGTGGAAGTCGACGTGGAGAACAAAAAGGCAAACGTTCTTGTTGCGGCGGATCAGGTATCGCTTGCCATCGGCAAGAACGGACAGAATGTGCGGTTGGCATCCAAGCTGACCGGATTCGACATTCAGCTCATCAAGGAGGGCGGTGAGGAAGAAGAATACGACATGGATCTGTCCGAGTTCCGGGAAGAACTTGGCGATGTGCTCTTTCACAAGTTCTTCGATGAGAATTACAAGACGGCGAGGGATGTACTCGACACGCCGAAGGAAACGCTGGTCGAAACGCTCGGCATCGAACGCGAGAAAATCGACTCCATCGTTGAGATGCTGAGGAACGGTCTGGAAGAGGCGGAAGTGGAAGATGAAGAAGAAACGCAAACAGAGCAAGGAGCCGGAGAGACGGCGGAAGGGAGCGCTCTTGCGGAAGCGAAGGCCGAAGAAGGTTCCTCTCCGGCGGGGGAAGAGAAGCCGTCGGAAGCCGCGGAGCAAACCGAAACGGCAGAGAAAGACAAAGACAAGACGTAACACCGGCGCATAACCTACGAGAAGAGGAATGGCAGAACAACCTGCAAAAAAAATCAAAGTCTACAAGCTTGCGACCGAACTGAACGTCTCGAGTGATACCCTCATCGAATTTCTGAACAAGAAAGGCTATGAGGTCAAGAGTCACATGAGCTCCGTGACGCCGGACATGCTGTCTGCCATCATGTCCCATTTCAAGAAAGAGAAGGACGTCGCGGAAAGGCATCAGCGGAAATTGAGAGATTTCCGCACCTCGCGAGGCAGAAAAGAGGGCGGGGAGGCGGACAAGAAGGCCAAGCAGGCGAAAGAAGAGGAAGCTCCGGCGAGCGAAGAGGTGCCCGCACCCCCTCCGGTCGTTGAGGCGCCATCCCCCCTCGCTGAAGAGACGCCGAAGCCGGCTCCGATGGAGGTTGAGTCGGTGCCTCCGGAGCCAGCGGAAGTTCCGAAGGAACCGGTCGAAGCAAAGAAACCGGCAGAAGCGCAGACCGAGAAGGCGGAAGAAGCGCCAAAGACAGGACGCGGGAAGCAGAAGAAAGAAGCCGCCTCACCGCTCGAGGCCGCCGTTGCCCGCGGGTCAAAGGGGCTGACCATCAAGGGCCGCATGGACCTTGAGACCAAGCCGGCCGGGAAAACGGAAGAGGATGAGGACAAGAAGAAGAAAAAGAAGAAGAAAAAGAAAATCCGCGATGACGGGAAACGCGGCAAAGAGATCGCCGCTCCGGAGACCGAGGACGTCAAGACCCGAAAACGGAAGAAACTTCGTCACGCCGAAGTGAACGAGGAAGAAGTCGAGAAAGCCATTCGTGCAACGCTTTCCGACATGGGTGATGAGCCGGTAAGCCAGCGTGCCGCGTATCGCAAGCGAAAGAAACAGGAACGGCAGGAGGAGGAAGCCAGGATACTGGAGGAGAAAGAGCGCGAGAGGACGCACGTCAGAGTGACGGAGTTCGTCACGGTCGGCGAGCTGGCCAACCTCATGCGGGTCCCTGTGGCCGAGGTTATCCAGAAGTGCATGTCTCTCGGCATGATGGTCTCGATCAATCAACGGATGGACAAGGACACGATCACGCTCGTGGCGGATGAGTTCGGTCTTCAGATCGATTTCGAGCAGGAATTCGCTACTGAGGAGCTGGAGGACATCCCGGATGATCCCGCTTCGCTGCGGCCGCGCCCGCCGGTGGTAACAATCATGGGACATGTGGACCACGGAAAGACTTCGTTGCTGGACCACATCAGAAATGCAAATGTTGTCGCCGGTGAAGCAGGGGGAATCACCCAGCACATCGGCGCCTATGAAGTGACCCTCCCGGATGGAAAGCAAATTACCTTTCTCGACACTCCCGGTCACGAGGCTTTCACGGCCATGCGTGCCCGCGGGGCCCAGGCGACCGATATTGTCGTGCTGGTCGTGGCGGCTGACGACAGCGTCATGCCGCAGACCGTGGAGGCGATCAACCACGCCCAAGCGGCCGGTGTTCCGATCGTCATTGCCATTAACAAGGTCGACAAGCCTGATGCCAACCCCGATCGAATCAAACAACAACTTTCCGAAAAAGGCGTTCTGGTGGAGGAATGGGGCGGAAAGTACCAGTCTGTGGAATTGTCCGCAAAGACCGGAAAGAACGTCGATCAGCTCCTTGAGAGGATTCTCCTTGAAGCCGAGGTGCTCGATCTGAAGGCGAACCCGGCTCGTCCCGCGCGCGGAGTCGTCATTGAGGCCGAGCTCGACAAGGGAAAGGGCATCGTGGCCACCGTTCTCGTCCAGAAGGGCAGTCTGCGGATCGGAGATTCGTTCATCGCCGGCATCTGGAGCGGCCGGGTTCGGGCTATGTTTGATGAACGGGGCAACCGCGTGGAAATCGCGAAGCCCTCCCAGCCCGTGCAGATTATTGGGTTTGACGGCATCCCTCAATCGGGAGATCAGTTTGTGGTCATGGAGGATGAGCGGAAGGCGCGGGACATCAGCCTGAAGCGGCAACAGCTGAAGAGGGAGCAGGACTTCCGTCAGCGCAGATTGATCACTCTCGACGATATCTCGAAACAGATCCGCGAGGGTCAGGTGAAGGATCTGCCGATCATTGTGAAAGGCGATGTCGACGGCTCCGTCGAGGCGCTGTCTGATTCGTTGATGCGGCTCTCAACACAGGAAGTGAAGGTCCAGGTCATTCACAAAGGCGTAGGCGGCATCTCTGAATCGGACGTTCTGCTGGCGGCGGCTTCGAACGCCGTCATCGTCGGGTTTCACGTACGGCCAAACCTGAACGCCCGGAAGCTTGCGGAACAGGAGAACGTCGACATCCGCCTCTACAGCATTATCTACGACGCGATCAATGAGATCAAGAGCGCCCTCGAGGGAATGCTGACGCCATCCGTGTCCGAAGAAGTGTTGGCCACCGTGGACGTGCGCGAGGTCTTCAAAATTTCAAAGGTTGGAACGGTCGCAGGGTGCTATGTGAAGGACGGACGCATCACGCGCAACAGCAGGATTCGCCTGCTCCGCGACGGACTTGTGGTCTTTGAGGGCGGATTGGCATCGTTGAAGCGTTTCAAAGACGACGTACGGGAAGTGGAACAGGGCTTTGAGTGCGGGGTGGGAATCGAGGGATTCAACGACATCAAGGTCGGAGACACCATCGAGGCATACCGCATTGTCGAAACGAAAAGGAAACTGTGATCAATGTCGGTTCGAGCCGAAAAAGTCGCTTCCCTGATCAAGGAGGAAGTCAGCACGCTTGTCCAGCGGAACTTCAGCATGGAGGAATTCGGGTTTCTCACGGTTACCGAGGTAAGGATGACCCCCGATCTCCGGAGTGCGAAGGTCTATGTCAGTGTATTCGGTGACGGCCCGCGGAAGGAAAAGACGCTGGCCTTGCTGGAAGAACAGAAGGGATTCATCCGTTCCTTCCTCGGCAGAGTCATCAGATTGAAATTTACGCCCACTCTCACCTTCGTGCTTGATGAGACGCTCGATCACGCGATGAAGATTGAGCAAATCCTTCAGGACATTCACAAGAAAGATGGGACTTCCGAAGAGTGAACCTGACGAAGAACAGCACAACCCGGCCAGACTGGAATGGCGGCGGCGTGACGGTGCTGGTCGACAAGCCCTTGGGCTGGACATCGTTCGATGTCGTCAAGAAAGTGCGGTCGCTGTTTCAAATTGAAAAAATAGGGCATGCCGGAACGCTGGACCCGGCCGCGACGGGACTCCTGATCCTCTGCACGGGTCCGAAAACGAAGAGCATCTCCAGGTATATGGCGCTGGAGAAGGAGTACACAGGCACGTTGGAACTGGGGATCACAACGGCAAGCTTCGACCTCGAAACGCCAGTCAAAACGAGGCGTGGAATCGAGGCGATCACGGAGGAATCTGTCCGCTTGGCATTCGCTCACCATACCGGGCGCCTCCTCCAGGCTCCGCCAATGTATTCTGCGGCAAAGCACGCAGGAAAGCCTCTCTACAAGCTGGCGCGACGCGGTAAGACCGTCCAGAGGGCAAAGAGAGAAATTACGGTAGATCGATTTGATCTCCTGAGCTTCGACCCGCCCAAAGCGGGTTTCCTTGTCCGATGTTCAAAGGGCACCTATATCCGGTCACTTGTCCATGATGTAGGGATGGAACTCGGCTGCGGCGCGGTGCTCACCTCCTTAAGGCGCACGATGATCGGGCCCCACGATGTCCGCGAGGCGTGGACCATCGAAGATCTCATCGCTTTAAAAGAGCGCGCAGCGGCGTGAAGGTATGCGTGTCGTACACAATGTCGGAGAACTGTCTTTTGACCGGAATTCCGTGGTCACCGTCGGCTCTTTCGATGGCGTTCACCGTGCCCACCAGGAGTTGATCCGGCATGTCGTGGCGAGGGCAAGGGAACGAGGCGGCAGGAGCGTCATCGTCACTTTCGATCCGCATCCGAAACAGGTTCTCGCCCCGCACAAGGACCAGATCCGACTTCTCTCGTCGCTGGAAGAGCGGCTTGCAATCTGCGAAGAACTCGGTGTGGACATCGTTGTGGTATTATCGTTCACCTATGAATTTTCCAGACAGAGTTTCCGTGAATTTTATGAGCGCACGATTGTCCGCGCGATCGGGGTAAGCGAGGTCATCGAAGGATACGATCATCATTTCGGAAGAGACCGTGAAGGAAGCATTCAGGAACTGCTTCAGATGGGGAGGGAGTTTGATTTCACGGTGACCGCAATGAAGCCGGTAACAGTCAATGACGAAGTGGTGAGCAGTTCGGCTATCCGGAAACATCTTCTGGAGGGAAGAGTCGACCGGGCGGCGGACTTGCTGGGAAGGCCGTATGCCGTGCGGGGGACCGTGGAACGGGGCGACGGCCGGGGGCGGTCCCTCGGGTATCCGACGGCCAATGTGCGTGTGGCCGATCCGGCCAAGCTCATTCCGGCCGACGGGGTGTACGTCACCGCCGTCCGATGGAACGGCGCTTCACACTATGGTATGGCTAATATCGGCCGACGGCCGACGTTTGGGGGCAGAGAGCGGAAGGTGGAGGTGCATCTCCTCGACTTCGACGGGGGACTGTACGGCACTCGTCTCGAGGTGAAGTTTCTCCGTCGCCTGCGCGACGAGCAACGGTTTGATTCGACTTCGGCGCTCGTCCGTCAACTCGATGCCGACCTGGCGCAGGCCAGGGCATTGATACAGGATTACGAAAAAATTCTGCGTGCTTCACCGGGAGGAGCCGCATCACAGCATTCATAACGTCTTGACAAAGGAGTTGCAATGCCTGTCACCAAAGAGCAGAAGCAGGACATTATCAGGAAGTACGGCACATCGCCGGACGATACGGGAAAGCCTGAAGTGCAAATTGCCATACTCACGGCGCACATCAACGCTCTCAGTCCGCATTTCGATCAGCATAAGAAGGACCACCATAACCGGCTTGGCCTTCTTAAGCTTGTCGGGAAGCGGCGCCGGTTGCTGGATTATCTCATGAAGAAAGACATTCAACGCTACAGGAAGATCATCCAGGAACTGGATATCAGAAAATAACCGAGTGTGACGCCGGTGCGCGCACGCAGAAAGAGGAAACAATGATACAGAAACAGATAGAAATGGGCGGTAAGATCTTTACGCTCGAAACGGGACGGCTTGCCAAACAGGCCCACGGCGCGGTCATGGCGCGGTATGCAGACACGATGGTGCTCGCGGCCGTTGTCAGCGCAGCAGAGCCGAAGGAAGGTCAGGACTTCTTCCCCCTGCAGGTTGAATTTCGTGAGAAGACGGCCGCGGCGGGCAAGATTCCCGGAGGATTCTTCAAACGCGAAGGGCGTCCGACCGAAAAGGAGATCCTGTCCGCCCGCCTGATCGACCGCCCGATCCGCCCGATGTTCCCCAAGCATTACTTCAACGAAACCCAGATCATGGTCACGGTGTACTCATCGGACCAACAGCACGACGGTGACGTGCTGGGAGCATGTGCAGCGTCCGCGGCGCTCCTGATCTCCGACATTCCCTTCGACGGCCCCATTGCTGAAGTGCGCGTCGGGAGGCTCGACGGACAGTTTCTCGTGAACCCGACGTTTGAACAACTCGAAGCAGGCGATATGGATATCACGGTTGCCGGCACCGAAGACTCCATTGTCATGGTGGAAGGCGAATCATTGGAAGTTCCTGAATCGGACATCCTTTCTGCCCTCGAGTTTGCGCATGAGCATATCAAAGCGCTCTGCAAGGTGCAAAGGGAGCTTGCGGCCGAGCTTACGGTCACGAAGCGGCCGGTCAAGGAGACCGAATACCCCGAGGGATTGCCCGATGCAGTCCGGTCCCTGGCCTGGGATCGCCTCAAGGAGCTCGCACGAACAGTGCTCTCGAAGGACGAACGGTCTGCTGCAACCTCGAAGGTCTATGAGGAAGTTCAATCTGCCCTCGCCGAGCGATATCCGGACTCTGCGGGCATGATCGAAAACCTCATCCATGACCTCGAGAAATCCGCCATGCGATCAACGATCCTCGACGAGGGGAAGCGGCTTGACGGCAGAGGCCTTCGCGACATTCGACCGATTACCTGCGAAGTCGGACTTCTTCCCCGAACACACGGGTCTGCCCTCTTCACTCGTGGAGAGACGCAAAGCCTGACAACGGCCACTCTGGGAACAAAAACAGATGAACAGATTCTTGACGGCCTCTTGCCGGAGACCACAAAGCGATTCATGCTCCATTACAACTTTCCGCCGTTCAGCGTCGGCGAGGTGGGCCGACTGGGCTCCACGAGCAGACGAGAAATTGGGCACGGAAATCTTGCTGAGCGCGCGTTGAAAAACCTCGTTCCAACGGAAGAAGAGTTTCCGTATACGATCCGTATTGTCTCGGATATTCTCGAATCCAACGGGTCGTCTTCCATGGCGACCGTGTGCGCAGGGACCCTGGCGCTCTTCGACGCAGGGGTGCCTTTGAAGAAAGCTGTGGCAGGGATCGCGATGGGACTCGTGAAGGAGGGCGACAAAGTTGCCGTGCTCAGCGACATTCTGGGCAACGAAGACCACCTTGGAGACATGGATTTCAAGGTCGCCGGAACGGCCGGAGGCGTTACGGCCATGCAAATGGATATCAAGATCAAGGGAATCTCCTTCGAGATCATGCGCACAGCACTCGAGCAGGCGCGTGAGGGCAGAATGAAGATTCTCGAGATCATGAACAAGACCCTCTCCGCTCCCAGACCGGAGCTTTCAAGATACGCTCCCCGCCTGCAAACGCTGAAGATTCCCGTGGACATGATCGGCGCTCTGATCGGGCCGGGCGGAAAGAACATTCGTCAGATTGTGAAGGATTCAGGTGCGGAGATCAATATCGAAGACGACGGTACAGTTGTCGTTGCGGCGGTGGAAAGGGAATCGGCCGACAAGGCGATTGCCGCGATCATGAAATTGACCGAAGTTCCGGAGGTGGGGAAGGTGTACACCGCAACGGTCAAGAAGATCATGGAGTTCGGATGCTTCGTGGAGATCCTTCCGGGAAAGGAGGGCCTTGTACACATCTCCCAGCTGGACGTTCAGCGGGTGGGAAAAGTCGAAGATGTGGTGAAGGTTGGAGACAAGATCGATGTGAAGCTGATGAAGATCGACGAAGAGGGCCGGTTGAATCTGAGCAGAAAAGCCCTGCTTCCCGGCGGCGAGAACGCGATGGAGGAAATGAACAGGCCAAGACGACCGCGCAGTCACGACGGCCACGGGAAGGATCAGAAGAAGCCTCATCACCCGCGTCATCACTGAGAAAACACCCATCGATCCTCACGCGCATCGCGTTAGCGTCCGCGTGAGGATTCTTCATTTCTTTTGCCGCCATGGATCTTCCCGTCCGCCGGGCAAAACCTCTCCTCGGCGATCTGCATATCCCGGGGGATAAATCCATCTCCCACCGTGCCGCGCTCTTGGCCGCACTGGGCAACGGCACCTCCGTGCTTCATGGATTTCTCGAAGCGCAGGACCCCCACAGCACGATTCGTTGTCTGCGATCCCTCGGTATTCGCGTGGAGACTTCCGGTGAGGAGGTCCGCGTGCACGGACGGGGCCTGCGCGGTCTCTCGGCTCCGACAAATGATCTCCATGCCGGCAATTCCGGAACGACACTCCGACTCCTGAGCGGAATCCTTGCCGGGCATCCGTTTGAGTCCGTCTTGACTGGTGATGATTCCCTTCGCCGCCGCCCGATGAACCGCATCGTGGAGCCTCTGACTCTCATGGGGGCTTCCGTGAAGGCAACAAACGGCAAGCCCCCTGTCCGAATCCGGGGAAAGGAGAGACTGAAACCTATCTCCTATACACTGCCTGTTCCCAGCGCACAGGTCAAGTCCGCTATCTTGCTCGCCGGGCTCTATGCCGACGGTGTTACAACCGTGGAGGAGCCCGTTCAAACCAGGGACCACACCGAACGGATGCTCGGGTTACAGGTTCAGAGACATGCCGACAGAATCTCGGTGTCCGTCGCCGGGGGTATGACCATCCCTTCCCGCGAGTTTCGGATTCCCGGCGACATCTCCTCCGCCGTGTTCCTCATTGCAGCAGCAGCCTGCATCAAAGGATCCGACTGCGTGATCCGTCGGGTCGGGATCAACCCCACACGATCGGCCGTCCTCGATGTCCTGCAACATTCGGGGGTCAGGATCGAAAAGATCAATTGTCTGGAGGATGATGCCGAACCGCTCTGCGATCTCCATGTTGCCTTTTCACCGCCGGAGCATCCGGTTCACATCGACCCGGGAACCACGCCGCTGGTGATTGATGAAATTCCCGCGCTCGCGGTTCTTGCGGCGTGTGCCCGTGTGGGCTTTTCTGTCGAAGGTGCAGGGGAGTTGCGGGTCAAGGAGTCAGATCGGATTGCTCTCCTCTCGGAGAACCTGAGACGATGGGGAATCGATGTCCGTGAGCATCAGAATGGGTTCAGATTTGATCCGCCCGCATCGCTGCGTGAGGCGACCATCGAGAGCGGGGGGGACCACCGGATTGCGATGGCGTTTGCCGTGGCGGGGATGGTCCATGGAGGAATCACCATCAATGAAGCGGAGTGCGCCGACGTGTCATTTCCGGGCTTTTGGAACCTCGTTGAACGTCTTGTGGCCGGCAAGCCGGGCCCCTACAGTCGGATGACTTGATGTTTGAAGGCATCGATCACCAGCTCCCCCCTGAGCCATCGGAGAAACTCGAGTCCGTACTTGTTGAGAAAGTGAAGAACGTTGAGTTCTCGTTCCTGAAAGTTTGAAGAGGGAAAGAGGTGGTGAGCTGCCTTTTCGGCCTGACGGATCGCGATTTCGTTCTGACGTTTTTGTGCCGCAATCGCCTTCTGCTTGAGCGTTTCAATTTGAAAGTCCATCTTGCTCTTTGCCGTATCCAACGCGCCCGCCAAGGTGGGATCGATCCGCACCAGTCCTTCCCTCAACGACTCGAGGGTTTCCGTGAGGGAACCCGAAACCCCTCCGAACAATTCCTGAATCTTCACTTCCGAAACCTGTTCTGCCACTTTCTGTTTGACAAGTTCGATGTCGCGGAAGAACTCCTTGACGGTCAGGTGATACCGTGTAAGGACCTTTTCAACTTTCTCCTCGACGATTGTAGCGCTTGCCCGAGGGTAAAGCACGGGTTGGGGAATGCCGAACTCGGCATAGACGGGTTTTAGCTGTGCGAAGTAACTGATTTCTCCGGGGCCGGCGACATAGGCCAGGGTAGGGAGAAGAAAATCCTGGCAGATCGGTCTCAAAACCACATTTGGGCTGAAAAGCTCCGGATGGTCGTTCACCTGGCCAAGCATTTCCTCACGCGTGAATTGTTTGCGACTGTTCTTCAAACCAAAACCTGACGGCTTCGGTTCGATCAGGTAACGGCCGCCGTTGTGGAAGAAGAAGAGATTCACCGGCTTCGGCTTGACCTGGGCGTGGTACTGTTTCTCGACCTCGACGCTTTGATCGATCACGAGCTGACAATGGCGAGGGGTGCTCTCGAGCTCTTTCCGAAACACCGGGGTGAGAAGTCTCTTCAACTCGGGATCGTGCGGATTGAGGAACACCAGGCCGGAATTCTCGAGGAGATCGTTCATCAGATGAACAAAGGCCTTGTTAAAGGTCATCCCCCGTTGATAGGCCGTGCGGAAGAGATGGAATACCTTGGAGGTAAACTCCGTGTTCGCGAGAGCGGATTCGAGAGTTGAGAAGAGCTCATCGACCCCCTCGCCAAATTCGATTTGGCCCACGGGTCCGGCATTTCCGTTGCGGACCTTCTCGCCCGGATCGTACGACGCGTTCAGAAGGTCGTTCTCCCGGTTGATCAACTTGATCGTGCCGACCTCGTCATAGTCGTGATCTTCGCCTTCGAGCCAGAAGACGGGAACGAAATGGTGGTCGGGATACTGAGTTTGGAGTTTTTCGCTCAGGAGCAGGGTGGTGAGGGTCTTGTAAATCGTGTAGAGAGGCCCCGTGAATAAGCCTACTTGCTGGCCCGTGACGACCGCGACGGCATTGTCGTTGCGGAGGGCATCGATGTTCGCAAGCGTCTTGACGCCGCAATGAAAATCACGATTCTGGACGGAAAGGATGCGGCAGACGTCCGCTCGTGGCACGGATCGTTTGGAGAGGAGATTCAGGGCTGCCTGCCAGTCGTCCGGATTCCGGTAATTCCAGGTGTAGAATTTCTTTACTCTTTCGAAATCCGAGAGATAGTCGACGAAGAGGGACGAAAAGGCAGAACCGTTGGAGGGAAGATCGTTGTAGTCAATCCATTTCATTCGACGGATGGGATGGCGCTGGTGGAAAACCCAATATACGAGATAGGAAGAACAGCCGCAATGTGTTTTCCGTTTGTGAGGCTGGAACGTTCGAAGGAGGAACGATTCTCGGATTTTTTCTTGACAAAGCAGGCATGCTTTGCTATATTGACTTCGCTGTCACCCAAAACAGCATACGTCGACAGAGGCTACAAATCGCATCGTCCATGAGCATCACCCAAGGAGCAGCGCCGCAGAAACCCGTTTCCGCTGCACCTCCCACTGTCAAGAAGAAAAAAAAATCCCCCGTCGTTGCAGTGGTGCATCCCGAGGGCTGTACGGGATGTGAGGTATGCATCGAATTCTGCCCCGTCGATTGCCTCTATAAAGTTCCAGGTCCGGAGAATCCCGAAGAGCACGGATACATCAGCGTCAACGGCATTGTCATCGTGGATGAAGACGTCTGCATCGGTTGCAAGCTCTGTGCCAAGTACTGTCCATGGGAGACCATTGACATGGTCAAACGTGTGGAAGAAGAAGGTGTCGCCGCGTAAGGCTCCTGACCAGACGGTGCATGGTGAAATGATCCGGACTCTGCGATAGTCGAAGGAGAGCCGCATGGCCGATGAGACCATAGACACCCCTCAGCCTGATGCGCCGGCCGCTGCCGGCGGATCAACACCGAAAATTTCCCCAACGCCGCTCCCCCGCAAGCCGAAGCAAGACAGACCCCCGGAGCAGGATCCCGGCATCTGGAGGATGAACAGGCGGAACCTCCTGTCCGTCGCCGGTTGGATGGGATTTCTTGGTTTCATTGTTGTTTCAACGGTAGGAGCGCTTCGTTACATGTTCCCGCGTGTTCTGTTCGAGCCGCCCACGAAGTTCAAAGCGGGTTTTCCCCAGGATTACGTTGTCGGCGAAGTGAGTGAGAAGTTCAAGGATGAAAAGCGCGTGTGGATTGTCCGGGAAAAGGACGGTTTCTATGCGTTGATCGCGATTTGCACGCATCTTGGATGCACACCCCGATGGCTTCCGGGCGACAACAAATTCAAATGCCCCTGCCATGGAAGCGGATTCTACAAAACCGGCGTTAACTTCGAAGGTCCCGCTCCTCGTCCTCTCGAACGAGCCATGATTTCCCTTGCCGACGATGGCCAGCTTGAGATCGACCGAAGCATCAAGTTTCTCTATGAAAAGAACGAATGGGGCAGGCCCGGTTCCTTTCTTCCTTTCACCGGCTAATCCAGGATCATCACCATGGCTTTAATGGAGAAATTCAGAAAGACGGAATTCTATAAGTCGATTTTCCGTCATTCGTATCAGGACACGCAGAGGAATAGGGCGCTCCAGATCGTCGATAACGTCTTTCTCCATCTCCATCCGGTTCGCGTCCCACGCCACGCAACCAACATCGGTTTCACATGGGGAATGGGCGGCATCACGTTTCTCCTTTTCCTGGTCCTGACCATTACGGGCGTTATTCTTATGTTCTATTATCGCCCCACGGCCCAGTATGCGTACGAGGACATGAAGTATCTGATGAACGACGTCCCCTTTGGACCGCTCATGCGAAACATGCATCGCTGGGCGGCCCATGCCATGGTCCTCACGGTCATGCTTCATATGTTTCGTGTGTTTCTCACGGGCTCCTACAAACCGCCGCGGCAGTTCAATTGGGTCGTCGGTGTGATTCTGCTTGTGCTGACGCTCCTCCTGAGCTTTTCCGGTTATCTGCTCCCCTGGGACCAACTGGCCATCTGGGCCGTCACAGTCGGCACGAACATGGCCCGAGCAACGCCCCTTCTCGGCCATGAGGGGCCGTTCGGACCGGAGCTCGGAATGCGGATCAATAATGACGTTCGGTTTGTTCTCCTCGGGGGCACGGAGGTCGGACCGCCGACTCTTCTGCGCTTCTACGTCGGCCATTGCATTTTTCTCCCCCTTATTGCCGTGATCTTTATGGCCGTCCATTTCTGGCGCGTGCGGAAAGATGGTGGAATTTCAGGCCCTGAATCGAAGAAGAACTTCTAGAACGGCTGACCCATGCAACAGTTCCTGGAAATCATCTCGAAGCCCGACAACATTCCTATTATTCTCCTCCTCGTGGGTGCGATTTTCTTTTCCTGGCTTGCATGGACAAAGGCGCGCCGGAATGATGCCCTTGAAGTACCGGTTGAAGCCGCCCTGGACGACAAGGTCCAGGTCTGGCCCTACCTTGTGCGGGTGGAGTTCCTGGCAACCATCGCTGTTATGGCAATCCTCGTTTTCTGGTCCGTCTTTCTCGACGCACCTCTTGAAGAAGCGGCCAATCGTGCGTTGACGCCGAATCCCTCCAAGGCACCATGGTACTTCCTTGGCCTGCAGGAACTGTTGGTGTACTTCGATCCGTGGATCGCAGGCGTTGTTCTTCCAACACTCATCATTGTCGGACTAATGGCGATTCCATACGTGGACATCAACCCAAGA
Organism: Bacteroidia bacterium; assembly: GCA_022180565.1. Lineage (GTDB taxonomy): Bacteria > Bacteroidota > Ignavibacteria > UBA10030 > UBA10030 > JACQPU01. The sequence goes on along the minus strand of BQML01000015.1, from coordinate 44,396 downwards.
GGGAACGGCTACTACACGTTCAAGGAACGAAAGTTTTCCATTCTTGTTTTCTCGTTCGGATTCCTCGTCCTTTGGGTTTCTTTGATTGTCCTCGGGACGTTCATGCGCGGTCCCGGTTGGAACTTTTTCTGGCCCTGGGAGCGGTGGGATCCCCACTATGTGGCGGTGCTGACCAACGTCGACCTTTCGGAGCTTCTCTTCAATATCCCCACGCGCCTGCCGGATAACTCGATTAATCCGGTTGCGATGCTGTTTGGCGCGGTGGTAGTCCTCGGCTATTATTCGATCGGACCGGTGTACTGGATGATGAAGCGCAAGGACGACCTCATGCAGAAGCTCGGGCTTGTGCGTTACGCGATTGTTTCGTTCCTCCTCCTGACGATGGGGGGAGTGGTGATCAAGATCATTCTGCGCCTTGCCCCGATGGCGTTCGGTCTCAATCCGGTAAAGTATGTCTGGGTGACGCCGTGGTTCAACATATAGTTTCCCTGTGATCTCTCGAAGGAGTGGTTCAGATGCTTGAGCAACGCGCTCGCATTCCGGTTGAACAACGAAACTACGCCGGTTTCTATCTGGCGTTCAGCGCATTGCTCTTCCTTGGCACAGTCTGGGCCGTGTGGGATGAGGTGAGGATTCGTCGTCCGTGGAAAGAATATCAAACCGCGTACTATGAGACCCTCTATGCCCGTCTTGATTCGTTGAAGCGTACTGCGCTGGGTGAAATCGACCCCGAAGAGATCGCGAGGCTCGAAGCGAACGAGCGTGCCGCAAAGGATGCGCTCAAGAACGACGAGTATCGGGAAGCTGTCGAAAAAAAGAATGCTCTCCTGGAGGAACTGGATGTTGCAACGCGTGAATGGAGGTTTGCGCGTAGCCGGTCCGATGCCGCCTACTATCAGTACCAAAAGGCATTCCTGGCAGGCAAGGACGCGTCTGACCTGAAGAAGGAGGTCGAGCGGCATGATGCAGAGATCGCGGACTATGCGCGGCAGATGGAGAAGCTGAACGGACAGATCGCGGCTTACGATTCCGTCATCAACCGATACGAAGACGCGGTCCAACGAAGCCAGGCCGATCTTCGGGCCCTCTATGCCAAAGCCAACAGTTATGACTTGAAACTGGAGAAAGCCCGCGAGGCTCCGCTCGACATCAAGCAGGTCATCCTGGCCGATTTTGAATACACACCCTTCACGGAAATCAAGTCCAGAATTGATCGCTGTCAGACCTGCCACATGGGATGGGCAGAGGATGTGATGACGGATGCCCCTCAACCCTTTGCAAAGCATCCTCTCCCTGAATTGCTGTCCATTCACAATCCCGAATCGTTTGGCTGCACTCCGTGCCACAGAGGCCAAGGTCCCGCACTCACCAAAGGCTTTGCCCACGGGGAGGAGGATCATTATTGGGAAACTCCGATCCTGAAAGGTGTGGAGATCTACGCCACGTGCAATACATGTCATTCGGAGGAAACGGTTCTCAAACACGCAAAGCCGTTTACGCAGGCCAAACAGCTTGTTCTTGAATCGGGATGCTTTGGTTGTCATGAGATCAAGGGATATTCAGATGCTCCGAAAATCGGACCAAGTCTGAATGCGCTCACCGGCAAAACGACCCCCTCGTGGATCTATCGCTGGGTTCAGGATCCTCGCGCCTATAATCCTCACACACGGATGCCGAACTTCAAGTTTTCCGACGAAGAGGCCGAGGCGGTCACTGCCTATCTTGTTTCCATCGGCAACAAGTCCGGCTATTCGCCGCTGGCGCCACGCGGCGCTTATCGCGGCGGGAGCATTCAACGCGGAAGAGAGTTGTTTCAGAGTGTGGGTTGCCAGGCATGCCATGTCGCAGGCCAGGACACGCGAGTCAGAGACGAGCGCGGTACGAGTTACGATATCGCTCCTGAGCTGACGCGCGTTGGCAGTAAAGTCAATCCGGACTGGCTGTTCGACTGGATACGAAATCCGCGCCATTTTAATCCAACCACGCGGATGCCGAGCCTGCGCCTCACCGACGATGAGGCCCGCCATCTTGTTGCCTATCTGATGACTCTTCAGGACGACCGAAGATTTCCGTCCCCCTCGCTGGACCTGAGCAATCCCGACAAGATCGTGCGCGGGGAAGCCTTAATCCGTGAATACGGTTGTGCCGGGTGTCATGAGATCAAGGGAATGGAGAACGAAGGAAAGGTAAGCGTCAACCTCTCCGACTTTGGACGGAAAAAAGTTGAGCAGATGGATTTCGGCAATACAAGAGAGCTTCCCCACGATGCTGAATTCGACTACGCGGAGGATCCTGACGGAACCGTGGCTGTGAAACACACCTGGTCAGGATGGGTGTACGGCAAGCTCAAAAATGCCCGATTGTACGTGACGGACAGGATTGTGCAGAAAATGCCTGTGTTCACATTTACGGACGAGGAAATTCGGCTCATTCGCGCCTTCCTCGTGAGCATGACTCGTGACGTTCCGCTCCCGACGTACCAGCATCCTGTTACCAAGCGGGTTGCGGACCTTGAAGCTGGACGCAGACTGACAGTTCACTACAATTGCATCCAATGCCATATGGTGGAGGAGAGGGGCGGATTTATTCGCACCCTGTACGAAGATCCCGGCCTCGGTCCGCCCCCACTCCCTGAGACCCAGGGAGCCAAGGTTCAAGAGCAGTGGCTGCATGCATTCTTGAAGAATCCGACGACGGTTCGTCCGTGGCTGAAGCTGCGCATGCCGACTTTCCAATTCAGTGAAGATGAGATCGCAAAGATTCAGAAATACTTCCTGGCCATGTCAAAGCAGGACTTCGAACTCAGGGATTATACCGCCACAGTCGTGGAAGCGAAATACCTTGCACCGGGGAGACAACTCTTTGAGCTGTACCAATGCGCAAAGTGTCATCCGACGGGAAGCGCCGACTTGTCAGAACTTTCCGCTTCGGACCTTGCCCCCGACCTTGCGCTTGCCTATCGTCGCTTGAAGCCGGAGTGGATTGTGGAGTGGATTATCGATCCGCAGAAGCTTCAGCCCGGTACAAGGATGCCCACCTTCTTCTACGAAGGCGTGGCTCCGGATCAGGAAACTCTCGGGGGGGATGTCCGCGAACAGGCCAAAGCCCTCTCCGCGCATATCTGGAACCTGGGGAAACGAAAATAAATGTTGTTCTTATCATCGAAGGAGGACATCATGAGAAAGCTCTTCCGCGCCGTTTGTCTCACGATCATCTGCGTCGGGATGGTCACTGCGGGTGACGTCACGGGCAAGGTTTCATTTTCAGGGACTGCACCCGAAATGCCGCGTCTGCGGATGGATGCAGACCGTTTTTGCCGGGCGGCGCACAAAACACCGGTGACGAGTGAGGAAGTCGTCGTCAACAAGAACGGAACGCTGAAGAATGTTCTGGTGTATATCAAAGGATCTGTGGGCAAGCATTCCGCGCCGAAAGAGAAGGCCCTTTTCGATCAACAAGGCTGTATGTACATTCCCCATGTTCTGGGCGTGCAGACTGGTCAGCCCGTGGAGATCCGGAACAGCGACAATACCCTCCATAATGTTCATACGCTGTCCGAAAAGAATCCCGCGTTCAACGCCGGCCAGCCGATCAAGGGTCATAAGCTGACGAAGACATTCGACAAAGTTGAAACCTTCAAGGTGAAATGCGACGTCCACTCCTGGATGGGCGCCTATATCGGCGTTTTTGACCATCCGTATTTTGCCGTCACGGATGATAATGGATCCTTCACGCTCAAAAATGTGCCCGCCGGAGAATATACGCTTGAGGCCTGGCACGAGAAATACGGCACAAAGACCATCAAGATCACGGTCCCCGCAGCCGGAAAGGCAACGGCCGAATTCAGGTACCCCAACTAAGCCCCGAACCAGAGAAGGAATTCATCCGTGCAACATGTCGCTGCTGCAACGCCGGCGGCCGCCGGCACTCATCATGAAGAGCATGCGGGGTTCTGGCGAACGTACGTGTTCTCTCTCGATCACAAGGTCATCGGCATTCAGTACATGATGACCGCACTCCTGTTTCTGTTCCTCGGGTTTACCCTGATGATGCTGATGCGGTGGCAAATCGCCTATCCGACCAAGGGCATCCCCGGCGAATGGTTCGCTCTCCTTCCGGCGGTGATAGGCGTGGCTGCTCTCGCGGTGGGGGTTTACAGCAAGCGCCGCCTTACGCTTCTCGTCGGACTTCTCTTCGGAGGGATTGCATGGCTGGTCTGGTGGATGGTCTCCGATGAAGTTTTGTTCCCCGAAGGGATCATGCTTCCTGAGCTCTATAACTCCTTCGGCGCGATGCACGGAACCATTATGATCTTTCTCGGGGTCGTTCCCCTTGCCGTCGGAGGGTTTGGCAACTATGTGGTGCCCCTTCAGGTCGGCGCGCCCGACATGGCCTTTCCCAAGCTCAATATGATGAGCTACTGGTCCTACTTTGTGGGCGGCCTGGTGATGCTGACAAGCTTCTTTGTCCCGGGAGGAGCGGCGAACTCCGGTTGGACGTCCTATCCGCCGCTGGCAGACATTGCCACCACGGGGCAAACCGTCTGGCTCTTTGGGATGGTCTTTCTCATCACCTCGTCCCTCCTCGGCTCTGTGAACTTTATCGTGACCATTGTCCAATTACGAGCCAAGGGACTTACCTTCATGCGCCTTCCGTTTTTCGTGTGGGCGCAGTTTGTGACATCGTTCCTTCTCCTGCTCGCATTTCCCCCGCTCGAGGGAGCGGCTATCCTCCAGCTTATGGACCGCCTTGCGGGAACGAGTTTCTTTCTGCCGAGCGGCTTGGTCATCAGCGGACAAGTACTTGATGTGGCGGGAGGAGGGAGCCCCCTCTTGTGGCAGCACCTCTTCTGGTTCCTCGCTCATCCGGAGGTTTATGTCCTGATTCTTCCCGCCATGGGCATCGTGGCAGAGATCATAGCCAATAACACGCGGAAGCCGCTCTGGGGATATCGTTCGCTGGTGTACGCGTCTATCTTTCTCGGCTTCATGTCCTTCATCGTGTGGGCCCACCACATGTTCATGACCGGCATGGGAACGGTGATCAGCACGTTCTTTCAGACAACCACGATGATCATCTCGATTCCCTCGGTGATCATTCTGAGCGCTCTGATCATATCTCTGTGGGGGGGATCCATCCGGTACACGGTACCGATGCTGTTCGCTATCGCTTTTCTGCCGATGTTCGGAATCGGAGGCCTCACGGGATTACCGCTCGGTCTGGCTCCAACGGATATTCATCTCCATGATACCTATTACGTCATCGGTCACTTCCACTATGTCGTGGCACCGGGAACCATCTTTGCCCTGTTCGCGGGGATTTACTATTGGTATCCAAAGGTGACGGGCCGCATGATGAACGAGACGCTTGGAAAAATACACTTCTGGGGATCCCTCGTTTGCATGAACGGTATTTTCTTTCCCATGCTGATCCAGGGGCTTGCCGGTGTTTCACGGCGCCTCTATGATGGCGGAGCCCAATACGCGCATGCACAGAACGTTCTCCAGTGGAATGAAGTCATGTCAATCTCTGCATGGGCCCTTGCCCTCTTCCAAATACCCTTCATTCTGAACTTCTTCTGGAGTATGAAGAAGGGGAGACAGGTCGAGTCCGACAATCCATGGGGCGCAACAACGCTTGAATGGCAGACGCCGACCCCGCCGCCGCACGGGAACTTCACGAGCATTCCCGAAGTGTACCGAGGACCCTATGAGTACAGCGTCCCCGACGCGGCCAAGGACTATACTCCACAGAACGTACCCTAAAGCGGATCACCCGATCATGCAAATTCCCTATACCGTCACGACCCGTCCCGATACAGGGCTCCACAACGCCAAGCTTGGAATCTGGCTGTTCCTTGCATCTGAGGTCATGCTGTTCGGTTCTCTCTTTTCAGCCTATATTCTCCTGAGGGTAGCGGCTGTCGAATGGCCGCACGGCTCCCAGCTCCTGAACGTTCCGCTGGCGTTCATCAACACCGTCATTCTGATCGGCTCCAGCGTGACGATGGTTCTTTCCTGGGCTTCGTTAAAGATGAAGGACTTTGCGAAATACCGCCGATACATGGGTCTTACCATCCTTTGCGGTTTCGGTTTCCTTGTCGTCAAGGCCTTCGAATATGGAGCAAAGTTCTCTCACGGCCTTTCACCCGCGGAAGATCTGTTCTACGCGACGTACTTTACCCTCACCGGTCTTCACGGATTACACGTCATCGGCGGCATCATCGTAAACACGTACTTCTGGGGACCCGGCAGTCGCATGTGGGACACCGAACCTGAGCGCTTTACCAATAGGGTGGAGGTTGCCGGACTATACTGGCATTTTGTGGATCTCGTCTGGATCTTTCTCTTTCCGACATTGTATCTTTTGTAGGAGCCGCCCCATGGAACACGCATCGCAGGATGAAATTCGAAAACATGTCAGGACCTACGTCCTTGTCTTTGTCGCCCTCCTTGGTCTGACCGTGATCACGGTCGCAGTGTCCTATATGCATCTCAGTATTGTACCTGCAGTCATCGTCGCCCTCTTCATTGCATCGATCAAAGGAGGACTCGTTGCATCCTACTTCATGCACCTGATCTCGGAAAAGAAGCTGGTGTATGTGACACTGCTGTTGACTGTCGTGTTTTTCATCGCGTTGATTTCTCTTCCCCTCTTGGGTTATCACGATACCATCGACTGAGTCATGTCTCTGAAATCTTTTCACATTTTTTTCATCAGCGTTTCTGTTGCCTTCTTCGCCGGATTCGGCCTGTGGTTCCTGTTCGCTAACCCCCTCGCGGTTGAGGTGATCAACGTTTTCGCCGGACTCGTCTGTTTCAGCATCGGCGGAGGCCTCGTCATCTACGCGACCCGCTTCCTGCGGAAGTTCAAGAATTTGCAATCCTTCTGAGGAGTGAGACATGAAGCGAAGGATCCTTGCAAGTGTCATTCTGGTTTCTCTGACCCTACCTGTCCGCGCTGCAGCCTGCCCGGTCTGTTTTGGAGATCCGGCGTCTGCAGAGGTTGAGGGAGCACAATGGGCAATCCTCTTCCTCATTGTCGTGACAGGAACAGTTCTCACAGGCGTTGTCTTATTTGCCCTTCGTGTGCGGCGCCGTGCGAGAATGACGTTCGGCGGTTCCGTTCAGATGCCCAGCCCTAACTAGGAGAGTCCCACGATGCTTGATTTTCTCGGTCTTCCCCCAGACGCATCGGCCCACGGCGCCGACATCGATAACATGATTGGCGTCGTCCACTGGCTGATGTTCGCCCTCTTTATTGGATGGGGGATCTTCTTTACGTACGTGCTGATCCGCTTTCGACGCACAAGGCACCAGAAAGCTGATTATCAGGGCGCCAAGACCCATGCGTCAACCTACCTCGAGATCGCCGTTGCCGTCTTTGAAGGCATCCTCATTATCGGCTTTGCCGTTCCTCTCTGGGCTCAACGCGTGAATGAATTCCCCGAGGACAAGGATGCCATTGTTGTCCGCGTGGTGGCCGAACAATTTGCGTGGAACGTCCACTATCCGGGCGCCGACGGATTCTTTGGCGCAACCGATGTCAACCTCGTTTCGGCGGACAACCCCATAGGCCTTGACCGTTCCGACCCGGACGGCAAGGATGATATCGTAACGATCAATCAACTCGTCGTTCCTGTGGGAAAACCTGTGATCGTGCGGCTGACGTCGAAAGATGTCATCCATTCATTCAGTATTCCCCTGTTGCGTGTCAAGCAGGACGTTATCCCGGGGCAGGTGATTCCGGTATGGTTTGAGCCGATCGAAACGACAGAGCATATCAGGGTTGCAATGACGAAAACGTACTCTCTCATCAATCCCGGGGTCAACTTGATGACAATGATGACCATGCAGGACTATGTCGACAAAGACAGTGTTGTCATCGTTCCCGCCGGGAGTATTCTCTTTCCCGATGTTGTGGAGCAACTCGTGGCGTCGGGTTACACCGAAGTTCGGGCCGCGCCGGAAACCCCCATGGAGATCGCCTGCGCGCAACTGTGCGGACTCGGACACTATCGCATGCGGGGATTTGTGAGCGTGAAGACCCCCGAAGCGTACGAGGCTTGGCTGGCGGAAGAAGCCCTCTACCTTCAGTAAACAAGGGAGGTTGAAACCCCCGGCTGCCTTTCGACGGAGAAAGGCAGCTTTTCATTTTTGTGAATCATGAACAAATATCTTCACCGATACGCTCTCTTTACGGCTTTTTCCACGTTTTTCCTTATCATCGCCGGCGGTATGGTGACAAGTACGGGCTCAGGACTTGCCGTTCCTGACTGGCCGCTCTCCTACGGGCAATTGATGCCCCCGATGATAGGAGGGATTTTCTATGAACACGGTCACAGGATGATTGCCACGTTTGTCGGGTTTCTGACCGTGATTCTCGCAGTTTGGCTATGGAGGGCCGAACGACGAAGATGGGTGAAGGGATTGGGATTTATTGCACTTGGTGCAGTTCTCCTCCAAGGGGCGCTCGGCGGGCTGACGGTGATTTTCTTATTGCCGGCCGTCATCTCAGTGAGCCACGCCGCCCTCGCACAATCGTTTTTCTGCCTTGTCGCATCCATTGCCCTTTTTACTTCCCCCTGGTGGGAGAACAACAACGGCGGGGGATATGGTGAACAGCAAGGGAGGAGGCTCTTCCGGATCACGGCAGGAGCGGTCGGTGTCGTCTTTCTCCAGCTCCTTCTTGGAGCGATCATGCGTCACACGGAATCAGGACTTGCCGTTCCGGACTTCCCGCTCGCCTTCGGAACGGTGTTCCCTCCGCTTGACGCTCAGGCGCTTGAGCACTATAACCGGATCCTCTTGGATAGTCATATACGGATTGCTGCCGATGGGCCCGTGACGGCTTTGCAGGTGCTGGTGCACGTCGCTCACCGGTTTTGGGCTCTCGCTGTCCTGATCGCGGCGGGGAGCGTCGCTGTCCTGTTCAGACGTTCGCCTGTGAGGCAAACCCGTTTGCTCTCAAAGGCCATTCTGATCCTCGTGTTGGCCCAGGGCACACTCGGCGCATTCACCGTTCTCACGAGGAAGAACGAACTCGTTGCCACGGCACACGTTGCTTTAGGCGCGTTGACGCTCGTCGCTTGCGTCCTTCTCGCCCTGCACGTTGCACGGCTCGCCGGGCTTAGGTTCCACCGCCGCTCCCCCGCGGTGCTCGGCTCGGAGGTTCTGGCATGAACGGTCACACCAGTCTGCGTGCGGCTCGTTCCGTCTCCCGCTCGCGTATCCTCGATTTTCTCGAGTTGATGAAGCCCGAATTGACGGGATTATCTGTCCTCACTGCCGTCGGGGGCTATTACCTCGCGGCAGGGGAACTTCACCTTCAGGCCTTCCTTGCAGTCGGTTTTGGAACATTGCTTCTCGGAGGCGGTGCAGGAGCGCTGAATCAGTACGCCGAGCGTTCTTTCGACGCACTCATGAAGCGTACGGAGCGCAGACCGCTTCCTGCAGGACGCATCCCTGCGCTTCATGCGCTTGTTTTCGGCAGCACGGCCTCGTTGATGGGGCTTGCCATCCTCTTTCTCCTGCTCAATCCGCTGACAGGCGCCCTTGGTCTTGCAACGTTTGTGCTTTACGTCTTCGTTTACACGCCGATGAAGCGGGTCACATGGTATGCCACACTGGTCGGGGCCGTACCCGGGGCTCTCCCGCCCGTTCTTGGATGGACCGCCGCCGGCGGTTCGCTCGACGCTTCGGCCGCCATTCTTTTCCTCATATTGTTCTTCTGGCAGATGCCGCACTTCTTTTCTCTCGCGTGGATGTACCGGAAAGACTACGCGAGAGCGGGCTATCGTATGCTCACCGTTTCCGATCCGAAAGGAATCCGGACCGGCTTTCAAACATTGCTCCATGCCGCTGCCTTACTCCCGGCAAGCCTCGCTCTGGCCGGCGTCGGCCTTGTCGGTCCCATGTACGTTGCAGGCGCCGCCGTTCTTGGTGCGGCATTCCTGGTCCCCTGCGCACTCTTTCTCCGACACAGCGCCGCACCTGAAGTCCAAAGCGCGAAAGTCAATGCCATAGCGCGATTCGTATTCTTTGCCTCTCTTATCTATCTCCCATCCCTGTTTTTCCTCATGACGGTTGACAAAGTGTGAAGAGGCAACGTTCACACACCGGCCCGGTTCGTTCACGGACACCCCGGCCAATACCCTCCTCACCTCCGGTTCTCCGGGTGATCGGATTGGCCTACGCGTATCCCGGCCGGGTCGTCCTCCGGGGAATATCCCTCGAGGCAAGAGAGGGGGAAGCCGTCGCTATTCTGGGACCGAATGGCAGTGGGAAGAGCACCCTTCTGAAAATCATGGCAACGCTGGCCCTTCCGGCGGATGGCTCGGTGTTTCTCGAACGCTGGAATATTGTACAACACCCTGCTGAGGCACGGGCGCATTTGGGCGTTGTCTTTCAATCCCCCGCCCTCGATGATAAACTCACGGTACTGGAAAATCTTTATTTTCACGGCCTTCTCTATGGACTTCCTCAGCCCGTCCTCGCGGCCCGAATCAAGGAATCACTCGAGGCGTTTCGGCTGTGGGATCGCCGGCATGAACGCGTTGAACAGCTCTCCGGGGGTCTTCAAAGACGGGTCGAGCTCGCAAAGGGAATTCTCCACAAACCGCGGGTGCTTCTGCTCGACGAACCGTCCACCGGCCTCGACCCCGCGGCGCGCCTCGAATTCTGGCACTTCCTGAAGGAAACCCTTCGTTCGTCCTCTCTGTGCGCGGTGCTGACCACCCATTTGACCGACGAAGCGGACCGCTGTGACCGGGTGGTCATTATGGACAGAGGAGAGGCCGTCGCGGTGGGTTCACCGAGTGAATTGAAGGGCGTTCTCGGCGGGGACATCGTGATCCTCCAATCTTCGGACCTCCGGAAACTGAAGAGAGGGATTTATCGGCAGTTCCGTCTGGATGGCACTGTCAGCAACAACGAATTGCATCTGCGTGTGCATGGTGGGGCAGAGATCCTGCCGAAACTCGTCCGCTCCTTTCCGGACCTCATCGAGTCGACAACTCTCCGCAAGCCCAGTCTGGAGGACGTCTTTCTGCAGAAGACGGGACATCGGCTTCACGCTGAACCGACGGACATGGCCACAGGTGCCTCATGACCGCTGTCAGAGTTCTGTTTCAGCGCGAGTTGATTCGCTTCATCCGCCAACGAAGCCGGATGATTGCCGTGATCGCCTCGCCTATGCTCTTTTGGGTCGTGATTGGCTCTGGCCTCCATCGGTCCTTCCAGTATCCCGGTGCATCTACTGACATGACGTACCTGGAGTATTTTTATCCCGGAACACTTGTGCTCGTCGTCCTCTTCGCCTCGATCTTTTCCTCGATCTCGATCATCGAAGACCGCCGGGATGGGTTCCTCCAATCAGTCCTTGTCGCGCCGATCAGCCGCTTCGGAATCGTTTTCGGCAAGGTTGCCGGCATCACTGTTTTGGCTGCCCTCCAGGGCGCCGTGTTTCTTGCCGCTGCTCCTGCCGTCATCGATTCCACAACTGTCGGATCGATGGTTCTGACGTTCCTCCTCCTGCTCATCGTCGCTCTCGGACTCTCATCGCTCGGTTTTCTCATTGCCTGGTCGATGGACTCGACACAGGGTTTCCATGCCGTTATGAATCTCCTTCTTGTGCCGATGTGGCTCCTCTCGGGCGCACTTTTTCCTATGACCGGCTCTTCGCCCTGGGTGGCCGAAGTCATGCGATGGAACCCTCTGACGTACGGCGTAGCTGCGACACGGATGGCTCTCTACGGGCTCACCGCGGGTGCCGGAGTGGATCTCCCCGGATTTGGTACCTCGCTGCTCGTCCTGTTTCTCTTCACGGTTCTTGTGCTCGTTTTCGCCGTCCGCCGTGTACACAAACGTACTCCCAGCGCCCCTATGTCGAGTGAACCGTGAGTCCGACCACACTGCCTGCACTGAACGCGCTCCTGAACCTGAGCGCGGCCATCCTCTTGATCACGGGCCACCGGATGATCAAAAAGGGAAGGATTGATCTGCATCGGAAGTGCATGATCTGGACGTTTGCGCTATCCTGCGTTTTTCTGGCGTCGTACCTGACCTATCACACATTGTTCGGATCGCAGCCCTTTTGGGGAACGGGATGGCTGAGGACAGTGTACCTCATCATTCTCGGTACGCACTCTGTCTCAGCGGCGGCGATCGTGCCATTAGCGATCATCACACTTCGCAGGGGTTTGAAGCGTGACGACAAGCGGCATAGGAAGATTGCGAAGTGGACCTACCCGCTGTGGGTGTACGTCTCGGTTACCGGAGTAGCGATCTACGTGATATTGTACCAGCTCAAGCCGGCCGGGATGTGAGGGAAAGAAGGGTGGAGGTCAGGAGCCGGACGAAGGTGGCTGTGACACGTGACGCCGTCTGGGTGACCTCCTCATGAGAGAGAATGCCTCCGCCGCGGCCTGTGGCGAAATTTGAAATGAGTGATATCCCCGCTGTGCGGACACCCGAGTGGGCGGCCAGAAGAAGTTCGGGTACCGTTGACATGCCGACGGCATCTCCCCCGATCGTCGCCAGCATGTCGATCTCGGCGGCAGTCTCGTAGCTTGGTCCCTTCACCCAACAGTACACTCCTTCCTTGAGTGGTATCTTCTCCCGGGCCGCACTTTCCGTAATTGCTTGCCGAAGATGCGGATGGCAGATGTCCGGGGGCCCGGTGCGTCGTGCATCCGGGGGCACTGGGACTCTTAGGAAGGTCAGATTGATTGTGTCGCGAATCAACATCAGATCGCCCGGACGAAGGGACCGACTGATCCCGCCGGCGGCATTCGTTACGAAAAGGGTGGTGACCCCCAATGCGAGCGCAAGACGCGCGGGAAAGAGCACGTCGTCGAGCCGCCCAGATTCGTAAAAATGTGTTCGTCCCTGAAAAACGAGGAGGGATCCGGATTGGCGGTCATTCCCCCGGAGAACCCCGGCAACAAGGCGACCGGCATGACCGGGAACAGTGGAAGGGGGATAGTGGGGGACGTCCTTCGTGTTGAGAACGTTGGCGTCGGAAAGGGTTTCGGCGAACTCGCCCAGTCCGGAGCCCAAAATTAAAGCGACCTCGGGTTTCCGGCCCAGACGGTCTGCCACGAACTTTGCTGCATTCGCTGCGGCTTCGAGGGAATCTCGCACACTCTCACCCTCCGACCAGGATACCCGCAATCGTGGCCGTAAGCAGCGTGGCAAGCGTTCCCCCAAGAACGGCCCGAAGTCCCAGGGAGGCCAGATCCTTTCGCCTGTGCGGCGCCAAAGGGCTTAAACCCCCTATCTGAATGGCGATCGAGGAAAAATTCGCGAACCCGCACAACGCAAATGTAGCCATGGAAATGCCTTTTTCCGTCATAAGCTTCCCCTCGGCAATCATCGTAGACATGTCCAGATACGCTACAAACTCGTTCAGGACTACTTTCGTCCCTATGAGTGCTCCGAAATTCAATGCTTCACCCGAAGGAACCCCAATGGCGTAGGCAACAGTCTGCAGCACCAGGCCGAGCAGGAGCTGAAGATTTAACGGCTTTCCGAATTGTTGCATCAGGGCTTCATTCACGCCCAAAAGACCACCAAGCCCCTCAAGTAAATAATTGATTAATGCAATCAACGCTATAAAGGCCAATAACATAGCGCCGACATTGAGAGCTAATTGGAGGCCATCTCCTGCACCGGAGGCGGCCGCTTCGATTACGTTGGAGGCGTTCTTTTGCACATTGACCTTTACCGAACCCTTCGTGAGGGGCTCCTCGGTTTCGGGATAGATGATCTTTGAAATGAGAAGCGACGCCGGAGCAGCCATGATGCTTGCTCCGAGAAGCTGGGCGGCGAAAAGCACCTGGGCTTCCTCTATCCCGACACCATGGGTCTGCGAAAACGAATAACCGAGCATCTGAACGTACGCGGCCATCACACCACCTGCAATGGTGGCCATGCCGCCGGTCATGATCGTCAGAAGCTCAGACATTGTCATGTCGCCGATGAAAGGACGAATCATGAGGGGAGCCTCGGTCTGCCCTACAAAAATGTTGGCCGTATTTGACAGCGATTCAGCGCCGCTTGTTCCCATGAGCCTCGCCATAATCCAGGCCATCCCCTGCACGACCTTCTGCATGATACCGAGGTAATACAGAACAGACATTAAACAAGAGAAGAAGATAATCGTGGGAAGTACTTGAAATGCAAAGTAAAAACCGAGGGAGTCTGAAGTTCCAGGACTGAGAGCGAGGTTGCCAAACACAAATCGGGCGCCCTCCGTCGTAAAGCCAAGCACTACCACGAACCCTTCGGCGATGTATCCAAAAAAAGCTTTGGGCCAGCCCAATGGACCAAAGATTCTGCCCAGATCGGCACCTTTGATCACGAGAACACCGAAGGTGACTTGAATGAGCAGGCCCGTTGCCACGAGTCGCCAATTGATGCGGGTTCGGTTGTTGGAGAAGAGCCATGCAATTGCGAGGAGCACGGCGATCCCGAGAAGGCCATGTGCGACAGATGCGAACGTCATAGGGTTTGAGAATTAGTCGGAGGGAGGTTCAAAGCATCGGCGACAACGAGCCTCGTAGATATCTTTTGCGCCGATGACTACCCGATCATGTTGGTGTGTCTTTCTCTGCGTGCGATCTGCGGGATTGCCGCATACGACGCAAATTGCGAGCGTCTTGGTGATATACTCAGCTACAGCAAGCAGTTGCGGAATCGGCTCAAAGGGTTTTCCCCGGTAGTCCTGATCGAGTCCTGCGACGATAACGCGCTTTCCCCGACCGGCCAATGTCTCGCAAACATCCACCAAGTTCGGCTTGAAGAACTGTGCCTCGTCAACACCGATGACCTGTGCTTCCAGCCCAAGGGTTAGAATCTCCGAGGCATCGTCGACGGGATGGGAAACGATAGACTGATCGCTGTGGGAAACAATGTGCTCCGGGCTGTACCGCGTGTCAATTCTTGGTTTGAAGATCGAAACTTCCTGTTTTGCGATTTGCGCCCTCCGCAATCGTCTGATCAATTCCTCCGTCTTCCCGCTGAACATACAACCGCAAATCACTTCAATCCAGCCCGTATTCTTGGGAACCAGGTTTTGTGGGAGTCCTTCCACTTAGGAGCTTTCCTTCCTTCGACGGGTTAACCGCTTTTCCTCAAAGGGGATAGGCAGGAGGGATTCAAGCTTCATCACTACGGGTTTACGGGAATTTCCATCCAACACAACCGTGATGTTTCCCGCCAGGTCCCATAGAACTTGTCTGCACGCTCCGCAGGGCGGCGTTGCTCCTGACCCATCCGAAGTTATGGCAATCGCCTTGAAGCGCTTTTTTCCGTCCGAAACCGCCTTGAAGATCGCTGTGCGTTCGGCACAGATGGTCAGTCCGTAACTACTACTTTCGACATTGCACCCTGTGACAATTTTGCCGTCAGCGGTCAACAATGCCGCACCGACGTGGAAGTTCGAATAGGGAACGTGGGCACGGCGTTTTGCCCTACGGGCGGCTTGGATGAGGCTTCGGAGAGTATTTTGCATGCGCGGTCGGTTTCCGCTCGTTCAGGCTGCAAAAGATATACAACAAATGTCCGAAATGCAACGAATGCCCGGTCAAACCCTACCGACCAGAGCCGACCAGGGTGAGACATTGAGGGTACAAACGCATTTTCGGCATTGCTCCAGCGTGTAGGCTCTGACCTGCATCCTTGTGAACCGGGCCAGGTCGTTGTTGAGTTGACCTTGCAGGGACCCGGAGCGTATATCCCCGTAAGCCGGAAGAAAATAGCAGGGGAGAAGTTCGCCGGTTGATGTGATGACGGTCGAGACATTGGGCGCGTTGCACGAGTTTCGTGGAAAATCCGAAAGGCCATGAAAGGCCTCAAAATATCGAACCAGATGCATGAGCTTTTCCGGAGATTCCGAGATGAAACCGGATCGAATTTCCGGTTTTCGTCTCTCGACGAGGGCCTCCATAAGCCCTCTGAATTCACCGCATTCCTCCGCGCTTAGCAGGATCTCCCTTTCCGGTGCGGCCGGACCCGCATGGTTCCGATGGAAGGCGCTTGAGCGTACGTCCGCCGAAAGAAACGAAACCCGGTCCACTCCCGCGCTTTTCGCAAAATCCACCATGGCGTCAAGCAGCCGGAAATTCTTTCGTTGAACGACCATGCGCAGGGAAAGAATCGGTCTGCGCACAAGCCCCTTCACCGCCTCGATCCCCCTCAGGATCTGGTCGAAGCACTCAAGCCCTCTGATGTCGTTGTGCGTCGCGGCATCCGGGGCGTCCAGCGACACGATGATCTCGTCCAGGAATTCTGAGATTTCATCGATTCTCTTTTCCAACAGGAGCCCGTTGGTCAGGAGAGATTGGCGCACGCCGAGCGCCGCAAAGATTTTACAGATGGCGGGAACATCACGCCGAACAAGCGGTTCACCGCCCGAGAGAACCACATGCCGCAGTCCAAGGCCCTGCAATTCCCGAGCAAGGCGAGCATATTCTTCCAAGGAAAGTTCATTCGGCAGAGCATCGCGGTACGAACAGGTGATACACCGAAGATTACACGCTGACGTCACATAAAGAATGACGATCGGAAGCGAGGCGGTCGTTGACGAAATGGCGCTTGTGAATGCTCTCAGATTCATGCCGAGCGGGGAAGAGAGGGTCTCGTGATGACATAAAACGGAAATGAAGCGGCGCGCCGACGAAGACGGATTCTGGTGATCATACGCCGGACCGTGAACGCGAGACCAAAGGGAATGTCTTTGCGTTCAACGGGGTAACGGTGCCGCAGCTGTTCCATCTCGCGCGAAAGAAGATATCCTTTTCCCCCGGATGGAAAATCCATGGAATGCCGGAGGGAAAATTCTCTTGCCCGTTGAGCGAGCATTAACTCTCCATCGCGGGAATCGCGGAATTCCGGCGAATCGGTGATATACAATGCTCCCTTCTCATCGAGGAGATTCATTGTTCGTACAATTGTCCCGTAAGGATCTGGCGCATGATGGAGGGACGCATTAAAAATGATCACATCAAACGAACGCGGCATGAAGGGAGGAAAGTCGAATTCCGCGCGGACTAAAACGATGGGAACGGGATCACCATAGAAATCACGCACCGTCGCCAATCCGTCTCCGCTGTTCACGAGAATGTCCTGAGCAACAACATGGTGCTTCCGTCGGCTCAAATGATACGACAACCAGCCGTTTCCGGCACCGGCATCGAGGATTCGTAATGGCCGTGTTCCAAACCGTTGCTCCAGATCTGCAAGCAATGTGTGAAACGTTCGTCCGCGCAAACGCCAGACAGACGCATTGGGATCCGCGCAGGATGCAAACGGCAGGCGCTCAAAAGCCTGACGGCTTGCACAGGGCCACTGTTCGCGGGAACGGACGGCGCGATAGGCCGTCAGGTAACGCTCGATGGTAGCGCGTCGCTCCGGTAGAATAAAATCGGGAATTCCTTTGAAAGTCGGAAACACAAGCGAATCGCCGGGGCACAGCATGGTGTCGCCTTCCTTCAGAAGTTGGCCGCCACAGTGTGGACATGCATACTCGGGAAAGCCATTCCTCATGATTCAAGGCCCTGAAGGTACGGGTAGTGTTTGAGAGAATGCCGAAGCAATTTGAACCGACCGGAAAACTTGCGGTCAGGAATGACCTTCACGGTCCCCCGCATTCGCAGTCTTGCAGAACCGCTGCTCTCGAAAGAGACTCCGCGAAACCCGGAATCCCAAAAGAGCGGCTTGCCGCGACGAACGAGCAGAAGAATGTCCTCTGGCTCAAGGGAAAACAGCTGATCCACAGGATCGTTGCGTGTCTGGCGAACAAGGAAAAAATCTGCGCTGCCTCCCTCTTGAAGTTCCCCCGTGCCCGTCGGAAGTCCGAAGATTTGCTTCGGCAAGACAGTCACCATCTTCGCAATCAGCTCTTTCGGAAGACTGGAAGAGCCGTGTGCGATGCGCAGTTCCTCGAAAAGGGTGGGAACGCCCGTCAACGTGGAGTCCGTTCCGAGCGCGATTCTCACGTTGGGGAGATAGGTGTGCACCGGGGCGGTAGCGCCGAACAGGTACAAGTTGGATGATGGACACCACACCACCGCCGCACCACTCGCGTGGAGTTCCCCCGCATCTCCATTGGCGGCTCCTACCGCGTGAACAATTACCGTGTCCCGATCCAATCCTCCCAGCTCCTTCAACACCCGAATTTCGCGCCTCGCCGTCTCATCGGTCCCCTCCGCCACATGGAGAACGAAAGGACGTCCCCGTCGTCTCTTTCGAATCGAATGCTCAATGTCGTCTTCGAATTCCAGGGAATGGGCGATACTCATCTGCGATGGGACGGAGACCGGCAGGGAACGCTTTTGAAGAAATCCCAGTCGTCCATGGTGAACGACAACAGTCACACCGGAAAAGAGATTCTTCCAAGCTCCCCACCAGGAGCGCAAGGCGAGCGGAATGCGTTCGATGGACCGGATGATATCGGGAGACCGCGCATGAAGATCACGGCCCCATTCATAGGCATTGCGGTACGGCGGCGATCCCAGACGCGGATAGAGGTTGAATTCCAGATGGTCATGGGAGTTCACGAGGGCGGGAAAAACATAGCATCCGTCCGCGTCGATCATTTGCTCTCCGCTCTTGCGGGGAATGTCTCTTCGTATGCACCTTAGAGTCTCACCCATAACCTCGATGTCGGCCTGAAGGGGCGATTGAAATGAGACGATGGTTCCGCCTCGTATGATCATGAGATTGCCTTCTGTAACACAAAGATCAGACTCAAAGGATGGCCTTTGGACCGTTCGTAGAAATCCTCTTTGCCCATGGCGGTGTACAGATGTTTGACTCTTTCATCAATGACGGGTTCCTCGACTCTGACAACGGTGAGACCGGCAGACGAAAATGCGTTCAGGTAATCGGCCACTGAATAGGGGATGTAACGAACGGCATAGGTACGAAAATGCACTGAAAAAGTACGCTTCCAGCCTGCAAGAGCGCCGAAAGGGTGGAAGCAAGACAGTATGATCCTTCCGCCGGATTTCAGCACCCGTGTGAGTTCGCGCATGATGCCGGCCAGGCCGGGCACGTGGTCGACCGCAAGCGTACTCAGGATAAGATCAAACCGGCCTGATGGGAAAGGAAGCTTCGCGAACGATGCGTTGACAAGTGAGAGGGAGCTGTTGGATGCAAACTTTCCCTGTGCGATGTCCAGCATCCGCAAGGAGCTGTCGAAGCCGACGAGTCTGCGCGGACACTTTTCCAGCAACTGCAACATGTAACGTCCTGTCCCGCATCCCGCGTCGAGAATTTCGGCATCTGCAAGATGAAGGGAATCCAGGAGTGGACGGATGATCCGTTCTTCGGTGTGTAACAAGACATTCCCGTCGGCCGCATCGTACGTCTCTGCCCAGAGATCGTACGCCTCCTTCGGATCGAGGAATTGCAGATTCGGTCCATTTCCCAACAGTCGCCTCAATCGGGACACTATCGTGGCTCTCTGTCTCACAGGCCTTCGATCTCCGGTTGTCGATAACGAAACGCTCTCTGAAGCGCCTGAACTTCGATGGGCAGCGTATAGAGAGACGCATGATAACGCCAGGAGCTGACGAGGCGGAGCGCCCGGCGGCGGAACCGCGTCAGACGAAGATCCGAGATGGTGGGATAGTATCCGTGGAGAACACGTTCGAAATTCCGGAATTGCCTGTAGTGCCTGGGTCTTAACCAGGGGATGACGGGAGTTTTGCGCAGGTCGAAGGTCTGCCATCGCGGGCTGGCCCATTCGTCGAGCGTGGCAGGGAACCTGAAACCATACTCCTGCGCAATGTGATACAGCTCGGATTCTTCGAAAACCACGGGGGCGTAGAGGTAGAGGATAATCTCGGCTGAAGGATTCACTCGCTTCAGCTTGCGGATGAAAGCAATGTTTCGTCGAAACTCCCCGTCAACATCGTCCGAGGGGCTCCCGAAGACAAACGAGAACTCAGGGATGATGCCGAACGGGCGAAGCCGCTCAGCCAGGCGGAGCACGGTCTCCGGAGTCTGAGTTCCGCCTTTGTTCATTTGCTCCAACGTCTCGGCGGAGGCAGACTCTGCGCCGAAGAAGATCATCCGACAGCCGCCGTCACGCATGGCTTTCAGTGTTTCATTTGAGTACTCCAGAACCGTGTCGGGTCTTCCTTCAGCCCACCAGGAGATTCCGCGACCGATCATTCCTCGGGAAAATTCTTGAGCTCTGGCCTCAGAAGTGAAGAAGTTTTCATCAAAAAACTCGATTCCGTTCACCCCATATCTCTGTTGAAGGAACGACATGTCCTCAAGCATCAGACCGGGTTCTCGGGCAAGCCAGCGTGCACGGTAGATACTGGCGACAGCGCAGAAGCCGCACAAAAAGGGGCATCCCACGCTGGAATAATACGCCGCCGTTCTGCTTCCCAGGTACGTTCGGCCCACATACCTGTCCCCCTCGATCCTGTCATAAGGAAGGGATGGCAGTTGATTGGGGTCAGACGGAGCACGCCGGCCGGTGAGAGTGACGGATCCATTTTCCCTGAACCCCAGACCGGTAATGGGGCTTAGGGGCGATCCCGATTCCAGCGCCTGGATCAGTTCCAAAAATGAATGTTCTCCCGGGCCCAGGATCACGAAGTCAACATACCCGGATTTCAAGACCGTTGACGCATGCAGTGTGGAAAAATACCCGCCCCAAATGATCGTGACGCCAGGGAATCGATCCTTGATACGTTTCGAAATCGGGATGGCCTGGTGAAGCTGAGGTCCCGGCATGACCGTGATTCCCAAATACTTCATCACACCCCGCGCCGCAAGAGCCTCAAGTTCAACCAGCACATCCGGCTTGATATTCTGATCAAGAATGCGGTACGGATAACGACCCTCTAGTACGGCCCCTACGAACATGAGAGAAAGGGGAAATCGGTGCTTCCACCGCGCGCTGGTGGGATTCAGGAGCACGATCATCACCGACTCCCAGTCGATACCATCGCCATGATCCCGGAAAGGGCCTCATCAACCGAGATCCGGCCGGAAAAAGTAGCTTGGAGCTCGCGAAATACCTCCGCCTCCAGAAACGAGTTGTGTCCCGAGCCACCGGGTCCCCCGGCAATCGTCCCGTTCCTGTTCCCTAGAGGATGGAGTCCATGCCCTTCTGCAAGAATATGCCCGCCCCCATGGTAGAAGGTCATTCCGGTCACCATCAGATGAGCGATGGGAAATCCAAGAAGATCCGCAATAGCAATGAATCCTGTTCTGCCCCAGTGTCCCCTCAGCATTCGCATGGACCATTCGCTGGCAGATCGCACCACACGCAACCGGGTGGAGACACCTGCGGACCGAAGGGCGGCCTGAACCGTGTGAATGATGTCGTTGTCTGCACGTACGCATGTCTTCGACGGAGCGCCCTGTCCGTCGAAGTCGAGACTATTGTTCGTACATACAATATAGCGCAATGTTCCGGATCTGCAAAGCGACCAGAGATCACCGTGTTGCGTGTTCTCCAGGAAGGATCTCCTGAGAATCGACTGATTACAATACAGGATGTCCGTTCGCGAACCGTAGTCTTGGCGAGCGGCCGGGTTCCCGATAATCCATTCAACGGATTCGTTCAAGCGAACGACGAGGTCGAAGGAATCAATGAGCCCTCCCAGACCCTTTCCGGCCAGGGTTCTTGCGGGCCCCGCAATGACAACTCGTTTTCCCTCGAGCATACGGCTGAATTCAGGATCGCCGTTCCAGACGGTCATCCCGGCGGCAAGCCGTCGGCATTCTGCCGAAACCATTTCGGTCCACGGAGCGGTTTTTTGGCTGAAAGGAATGGGGGGCTCTTTGCTCCCATCTTTCGGAGCTCTCTGGAACAGGATCATGACATGGTCGCCCAACGCGCGGAAGATGGGCAATTTTGCGATCCTCCGTTCGATGCGCGCCAGAAATGACGAGAGGCCGGGAAGCCGGCGTCGAAATGATTCGGCATGGGGAGGCGGACTCAGAATCCACACGCCCCGAATCCATCGTGTCGTGAACCACTGCGACGCTTCCCGAAGGAGCGCTCTCAGGGAAAAATAGTGTACCTGAAACGTGTGTCCGCCAAAGCCGGTCGAAGGCGCCGACTTCCGCATTCTCCGGAATGCACTCCGGAGGTCGAAACGGGTCAAGCCTGCTATGATCTCCCAGAGGGAAACCCTCGGCATGATGACCGCAAGAAAGTAGCCGCCCGGTTTCGTCACGCCTGCGACTTGTTCGAACACCCTCCCAGGAACGTCCGTGCAGTTCACTCCTCCGAAGTTCGAGAGGACAAGATCGAACGTCCGCCCGGACACCGCCGACAGATCGTCAAACGACGATTCGAGGAATTCCAGGCTAAGGTTCGGACGACGGGCCGCTTTTTTCGCCGCCTCGCGCAGCATTCCGGGGGAAATGTCGACACCCGTGACCTTGAACCCGCGGTGTGCCAGGGCGTTTGCATCGATCCCGGTGCCGCAATTGATATCAAGAACGGAATCCCCCGGACGAATCAACGCCGTGACGACTCGGTAAACCTCTTCCCGGAATCCGGCGGTCGTTGGATTCTCGAAAGAATTCTCAAAGTCAGGGGCAATCTCCGTGAATGCCGCTCTCACGTCGCCATATCGTGTTTCGGACTTACCCATGTGACTTCGATCGCTCAAGCCGGCGAAGCCCTCGGAGGTGATGGGGAAGGGTCATACTCTGGACGACCATGGAGGCGAGTGCGCGGATCGAAGAATGGTCCAGGGATTTTGGATCGGCCGTCACCCGTTTCAACGTTCTTAAACCCCTCCAGATCCGAAAGCGCTTGTGAATCACCGTATGGAGGCGCCGATAGTACTCCCGAGAATACGTCGCCCGAAACATCGGATCGAAATCATCGCTGGTCTCCCAATTCTGCTTCCGCTCCATCTCCGCTCTGACGCGCTCATAGAACAGCGTACCAGGCAGGGGGTACGAGACTGAGACCCCGATCTCGTCCGGTTGACACACCCGCACCATTTCAAGGGTCTTGTCGATGTCTTCCCGTGTCTCGCCGGGATAGCCGAACTGAAGGAAGAATCCGACCTGTATGCCGTGTTCCCGAAGCAGGCGAGTGGCGCTCCGGATCTCTTCCACGCTCGTCCCCTTGTCCATCGCGTCGAGGATCCTCTGCGATCCCGATTCCGCTCCAACCCAAACCGTCTTACAGCCGGAATCCTTGAGGTGCTTCGCCGTCTCATCGTTCAGCAACAAGTCCACCCGCGAAAGGCACTTGTACGGGATCATCGCATTTTCGCTCCGGATTAATTCTGCAAACTCCCGTATCCAGCCGGGCTTCAAACCGAAAATGTCGTCCGTGATCCAAAGATGGTCCGGGGAAAAGTTCGCTTTCAGATGTTTCATTTCTTCGATCACATGGCGCGGGGATCGGGAATGGTACACTTGGCCATAGAGAGGCTTCGCACACCAATTGCAGTGAAAGGGGCATCCGCGCGTCGTCGAAATGTTCAGCGAGAAGTATCCATGGTGCCGGTGCCAGACGGAGCGGTATTTCTCCATGTCCACAAGGTCCCAGGCGGGAATCGGGAGGATATCCAGATCTTTCAGCGGAATCCGTCGTCCTGTCTTCCGGACCTTCCCGTCCGGCGCCGTAAAAGCCAAGCCGGGAATGGCGGCAAGGACCTCTGCACTGCCGCCTGCGCCTGTGTCGGAGGTTCCGCTACGCCCACCGAAGTCGGATTCGGAGGATGAAGATCGGCGGGCAAGAGTATCTCCAGAACCCAACACGGCGCGGCACAGCTCTTCGAGCGTTTCCTCTGCTTCTCCGCAGAGGATGTAGTCTGCCCCGCGGGAAAGGTATTCTTCGAATCTGTCCGCAGCGTCAGAGCTGAAAACCGCGACAATACTGCCATGCCGCTTTGCATGCTCGATGAGACGAAACGCGGCTTCCCGCATTCGCGTCAAACACATCTTGGTCAGATAATTGAACCCGTCGTCGTACAGTACGACCATCCGTGGATCGAATTGCCTCAGCGCCGGAAGAATGTCCGATTCGTTTTCCGAAAACATCACGTCATGCAGGGCGACAGACCAGCCTTTGGTTCTCAGGAACCCGGCCGCCGTGATGGTGCCGAGAGGCGGATAGGGCATGCGCGCTTTCCATTCCTTTGGATCGAAACGCGCAAAATACGAATGGGTGAAGAGGACATCAATCATGCGCACCGTTCCGCTGACCGAGGCCATAATGCTTCAACCGCTTCTCGTATTCAAGGAGAATCCTTGTCAAAAAATCACCTGCATAGGCCGTGGAGATTCCCTTCTCGGAGCGAAAGAGACGGCGACGCTGGTCGGGAGAAAGGTGGGGATACCGTCGGTCCCAGACACGTTTCCAGAATTCCAGAAGGCGCCGGTCGAGTAGATCGCCCAGCCGCCCGCGGAAGGGGATTTCGGCCATCAGTTGCAGAATGTTTTGGGAACCGGACGAAGAACCGATGGACTCGGCAACACCGGCGTTGGGAAACCACGCATGAACCCACGAATTTGCAGAGAGGTACTTTTGATGCAATTTCGAATTGTGGAGCGGACGGAGCGTTATGAGCTCAAGCGCCGTATAGACATTGTGTTCCTCGACGGGGAGATTATCTTCGGAAACAAAATGGTTGACACAAAAAAATTTCTTGCTGTTGAAGAGGAACAGCTTCTTGAAGGCAATGCAAAGCGTCCTGCTCACCCAGAGGCGCCGGGGGGCGGTAATGATAACGTAATCGATATCGCCATCGGCCGACAACACACCTTTGGAGAGTTCGCCGGAAATCATCACACCACGCACGAAGGGGATACAGCGAAAGAGAACTGTCACGGTGCGCGCGATCGTCAGAAACTTCCGGGCCCTGCGTTCGTTCATGCGGCGTCGGAGAAACGGGTCCGACTGTGCGGCAGAGTTCGCCAGGCAGAACAAGCCGTCCTTTTCCCGGAGCAGGTGGGAAAGCGGTGGTCTGCGGCAGGCCTCGGCAACCTGGTCCTGAGAAGTCGAATTGGAGGGAAGGAAGCGGTACAGCTCAGCGGAGGAAAGAGGATGGCCAAAAATATCGAAGTAGAGCAGGGCGCTCAGAATGTCTCTTTGCAGGGCAGTGGCCCCCGAGAGAAGGAGCTGAATCGGCGTCATGGATCAAGGCTAGGGTTCAATGATACGAAACAAACCAGCTTCCCGCAATGAAGTCGAATTGTTGAAACTCTAGGAAGGTTTGTCTATATTGGGGATCGATGGCAACGACCCCCGGCAGATTTCTCTCCTTTGTTAAGCGGTCTTCCCTCATTCTCCTTATCGCCGTGGCAATGTTCTTCATCCTGGATGACATTGTCATGCCGCGCTATGTTCAACAAGACGAAACGACGTACGTTCCCGATGTCGTGGGGCTTGCGGAAGAAGCCGCAATCCAGAAACTCGAGGCCGCCGGCCTGAAGCCCAAGGTAGCCGAAATCAGGCCCGACAAGCTCCATCCGGAAGGAACAGTCTCCCTGCAAACGCCCCCCGCAGGGGCGGAAGTCAAGTACGGACGGGGTGTCTACCTTACGCTCAGTGGTGGCGAAACCCCGGCCGCGGTTCCGGCCCTCAGGGGACGATCCATCCGTGACGCTCGTCTGGCCCTCGAGCAGGCCGGCCTGAAAATCGGAGAAATGACCTACGAGGTATCGACCCAGTTTCCAGAAAACACTGTCATGGGGCAATCCATCCCGGCAGGAACGACTGTCCGAAGTGGGACTTCTGTCTCGCTCGTGGTAAGCCAGGGGCCAAGCGCCGACCGATTGCCCGTTCCTAATGTGATCCGAAAGAGCCTGACGGATGCCGAGCGACTCATCCTTCAGGCGGGCTTCACTGTTGGCAACGTGACCTATCAGGTGAACAACGACATTCTCCCCAATACGGTCATTGACCAATACCCGCGGGAGGGAAACTTCGCCGCACGGGGAGAACCAATTCAACTGTTTGTAACACGGCGGGCCGATACACCGCCGCTGGAAAACTGACCGGATCCATGCAAACACTCACGATAGCACCCTCTCTTCTTGCGGCAGATTTCCGCCGCCTCGACAGCCAGATCAAGGCCGTGAAAGACGCCGGGGTACAGTGGCTTCACCTCGATGTCATGGACGGCCACTTTGTGCCCAACATCAGTTTTGGCCCCCCGGTCATCTCGTCCGTGCGAAAAGGAACCGACCTCTTTCTCGATACCCATCTCATGATCGAGAATCCCGATCTCTCACTCGAGGCATTCCGAGAGGCAGGGAGCGACATGATCACCGTTCACCAGGAGGCCTGTCGTCACCTCCACAGGACAATCGCCCGAATCCATGAACTGGGAGCCAAGGCGGGCGTGGCCCTCAATCCTGCAACACCTCTGTCAACTCTCACGGACATTCTGGGCGATGTGGACCTTGTCCTCATCATGACGGTCAACCCGGGGTTTGGAGGACAGAAGTTCATCGAGCGGTCGATCGACAAAATTAAAGAGTGCCGTGAAATGATTGCCTCGACGAAGCGACACATCTTCCTGGAGGTTGACGGAGGGATCGATCCGTTGACCGCCCCGAACGCTGTCAGGGCCGGGGCGGATGTCCTTGTTGCCGGCACGTCCATCTTCCGGGAATCCGATCCCGGAAAGGCTGTTCAGAGACTGCTCACAGCTCTTTCTTCGCCGCAAATCCGTTAATGGACCTCGCGTTCACCAACGCCCGAATTATCACCCCCTTTCGCATCATCGCACACGGTACTCTTGTTACGGAAGGATCAACCATCGCCGCTATCGGTGAATTTGCCGATGTCGCTATACCGGCCGGAGTGAAGAGGGTCGATCTCGGGGGCATGTGGCTTGCCCCGGGTTTCATTGACCTCCTGGTACATGGAGGCGGGGGACACGGCTTTGCAGATCCCAACGACACCGCAGTTGAGGAGATTTCCCATTTTTACCTTCGACACGGAACCACGGGCCTGCTCGCGGCACTTTATAGCAAACCCGAGGACGCATTGATGGCGGATGTGCGCCGGGTGGCGGATTTTGTCCTCCGGAAGAGATCGAATGTCTGGGGCATTCATCTGGAAGGCCCTTTCATCAACAGCGCCCTCCATGGAGCAATGAAGGCCGAATACATTTGGAAACCGGACCTTGAAGCATGGGAGCGATTGTATTCTGCCAGCCGTGGAACCGTAAGGCTCATGACAATTGCCCCCGAGCTCGAGGGCGTGGAGCAGATCATGCGGGCGGCGGCGCGGCATGGGGTCGTCCTGTCCATCGGACATTCCGCTGCCACGTATCACGATGTCCTCAATGCCATTGACAACGGAGCGGCTCATGTGACGCACATGTTCAACGCCATGAGACCGTTCCATCACCGGGAGCCAGGGGTGGTTCTCGGCGCTCTCCTGCATAACGAGTTGAAGATCGAACTTATTGCCGACGGTATCCATGTCCACCCGGCCGTCATGAAACTGCTGTACAACGTTAAGGGGGAGGGGGGAATTGTCCTGATTACTGACGCAATCAGAGCAAGCGGTATGCCCGACGGAGAATACTCCTTCATGGACCAGAAGATCACCGTCCGGCAGAAGCGCGCGTACCTTGCTGACGGCACTCTGGCCGGCAGTACGCTCACAATGGAAGAGGCGGTCAAAACAATGGTCCGTCAGGTTGATGTTCCGGTCCCGAGTGCTCTCCGCATGGCCAGCTTCAACGGAGCAAAAGTCCTCGGCATTTCCCACCGCAAAGGAATCCTGGCTGTTGGCAAAGACGCCGACCTCGTCGTCCTTGATCAGGACTTCGGCGTGAAGATGACGGTACTGGAAGGCGAGATCAAGCATTCCGCCCTCTGATCCCCCCAAAAAAAGACTTGACAAAACCGTTATTTGTACCTTATATTTGAAGGTCTTGTCAAGGAAGCACCTTAGTTTTTATCTTCTGACGCCCACATCCCCTTAGTTCTGAATCCACATGGACGAGATCGACCTTAAAATCCTCGAAATCCTTCAGAAAGAAGGAAGGACAAGGAGGAACGATCTCGCCGAACGCATCCATCTTTCGCTTCCCGCCGCAAGCGAACGCCTTCGAAAACTTGAAGAATCAGGCACGATCACCGGATATTTCGCAAAACTCGATCACAAGAAGCTGGGCAAGGACATCACGGCGTTCATCACGGTAACAGTTGATTCTTCCAGACACTTCGCCGCTTTCCTGGAGCACGCGGCGGCCGTCGATGAGATTCTCGAATGTCATGCAGTGACGGGGGAGGGCACCCACATTCTCAAGATTCGCACTGAAAACACCGCAAGCCTGGAAAGACTCCTGGCCAGAATTCAATCCTGGCAGGGAGTCGTAAAAACGACGACAAGCGTCGTCCTCTCCACGGCGAAGGAAACATTCCGCATCAGGGTCTCAAACCATAAATAATCAACCATCTTAAACCGGGAGCGCTTATGGCAACTGCAACGAAGGCACGTTCGGCAACCGGGGTCGACAAAGTCTTTCAACTCATGAAAGACCGGAATATCAAAGTCGTCGACCTCAAATTCTGCGACATGCTCGGCCAGTGGCAGCATTTTTCCGTCACGGCGGGTGAATTTTCAGGTGAGATTTTCGACGATGGTATTGGATTCGACGGATCGAGCATTCGCGGGTTTCAGAAGATCCACGAAAGTGACATGCTGCTGTTCCCTGATCCGGAATCGGCCTTCGTCGATCCCTTTACTGCCGTTCCAACATTGAGCCTCACCTGCGACGTTGCCGATCCAATTACCCGCGAGGCCTATTCCCGTGATCCTCGCCACGTGGCCCGCAAGGGAGAAGCGTATCTCAAGACAACCGGCATCGCCGATACGGCTTTCTTCGGACCGGAACCGGAATTCTTCATCCTCGACAACATCCGGTTCGATCAATCCTACAACTACGGCTACTACTACATCGATTCCGAGGAAGGATTCTGGAACAGCGGCTCCAACGGCTCACAGAACCTCGGCCACAAACCCCGCTACAAGGAAGGTTACTTTCCCACGGCACCGATCGACACTCTGCAGGATATCAGGACCGACATGGTTCTCACCCTCGAATCGGTGGGAATCAAGGTTGAGGTACATCACCACGAGGTAGCTACGGCCGGACAGACCGAAATCGACATGCGCCGCGACACGCTGACCCGAATGGCGGATAACTATCTGGTGTACAAGTACATCACCAAGAACGTGGCCAAGAAGCACGGGAAGACCGTCACCTTCATGCCTAAACCGATCTTTGGTGACAACGGATCGGGTATGCACGTTCACCAGAGCCTCTGGAAGGACGGGAAGGCCCTCTTTGCCGGAAGCGGTTATGCCGGATTGAGTGATGTGGCTATGCATTATATCGGAGGAATCCTCAGGCATGCCCCGGCGCTCTGCGCTCTGACGAATCCCACAACGAACTCATACAAACGACTCGTTCCGGGTTATGAAGCCCCCGTGAACCTGGCATATTCTCAACGCAACAGGTCGGCCGCAGTCAGAATTCCGATGTACTCATCGAATCCCAAGGCAAAGCGACTGGAATTCCGATGCCCCGATCCGACATGCAACCCGTACCTTGCGTTTACAGCAATGCTGATGGCGGGACTGGACGGCATCATCAACAAGATTGACCCGGGCAAGCCGCTGGACAAGGACATTTACGAGATGACGCCGGAACAACTCACCGATGTTCCTTCAACTCCCGGTTCCCTCGACGAGGCCCTCTCCGCCTTGGAACGCGATCATGAGTTCCTGCTCCGCGGCGATGTCTTCACGGAGGATATTATCCGGACCTGGATCGATTACAAACGGTCGAAGGAGGTCAAACCTATGCAACTCCGTCCCCACCCGTATGAATTCATGCTGTATTACGACGTGTGAGAATTCGGAGGTTCTGGAATCGACCGGCTCTCTTCAACAGGGAGCCGGTTTTTTTGTGCGAATTCCTTGATTTTCGGGGGCCTTCTTCCTACTTTGCCGCCACCATGTCGCCCAACGAGTATACCAGGATCAAGGTCAGCGTTGACCAGCGCATTTGTTCGATCAGCCTCGCCCGCCCTGAAAAACACAATGCCCTCGACAATCTCATGGTCGAAGAGCTTTCTTCAGCCTTCGCCACAGCCCAAAAAAACCCTGATGTCCGTATCATTCTGCTCAAGGGCGAGGGGGAATCGTTCTGCTCCGGCGCCGACCTGGCCTATCTCCAGGAGATTTCGGGCTTCGACTTTCACCGGAACCAGGAAGACTCAGGCAGGCTGATGAAGCTCTTCCTGCAAATCTACACGCTCCGCAAGCCCGTTCTTGCCCTCGTCCATGGCAACGCTCTGGCCGGAGGATGCGGATTGGCGACGGTTTGCGATATCGTCATCGCATCACGAGAGACCGCGCGTCTCGGATACACCGAAGTACGCATCGGTTTCATCCCGGCGATTGTGATGGTTTTTCTCGTCCGCCGAGTAGGGGAAGCCAGGGCACGCGAACTCACGCTCCGAGGAACGATCCTGAACGCAGAAGAAGCTCATGCAATGGGACTTGTAAACCACGTGGTGCCCGAAACGGAGCTGGAGTCCTTCGGGCGTTCCCTCGCCCTCGAAATGGCCAAAACGTGCAGTCCCTCGTCGCTCGGGCTCATCAAAGAACTCCTCGCCCGCCTGCACGGAATGTCAACCTCCGATGCCCTCGATTATGCCGCGAACCTGAATGCCCTCACGAGGATGACGGACGACTGCAAGAAGGGGATTGAAGCGTTTCTCAAGAAAGAACCTTTGCGATGGTAAGCACACTCGCCGCTCACATCCGCGCGGTTCGCGACTTTCCAAAACCTGGAATTGTTTTCCGCGATATCACAACCCTCCTCCGGAATCCCAACGCAATGCAAATTGCTTTGGACGCTCTGTACGAACCATTGGCGGGGACGCGTGTGGACAAAGTCGTAGGCATTGAAGCCCGTGGCTTCATCTTCGGCGCACTGCTCGCACATCGGCTTGGCGCCGGCTTCGTGCCGGCCCGAAAACCAGGAAAGCTTCCTTCCGCTACGATGCGTGAGACGTACGAACTCGAGTACGGCCGCGATGCCGTCGAGATCCATACCGATGCAATAACGCCGGGAGAAAGCGTTCTCGTTCATGACGATCTCCTCGCAACGGGAGGAACCGCCTCGGCTGCCTGCCGCCTCATCAAACGCATGCAGGGATCGATCGTCGGCATTTCGTTCCTCGTGGAGCTGACGTTCCTGAAGGGAAGAGACCGGTTGAAGCCTTACAATGTCTTCTCGGTCATCCGGTATGAATCGGAAGAGCAATAAACTCCTTTGTTCCTCAGGCAAACATGCTCCAGGTCGGCACACGCGCCCCTGATGTCCAGTTCCGTTTCCACGACGGTTCGCAATCCCGCCTCTCGGATTACTACGGAAGACACCATGTTGTCCTGTACTTCTATCCAAAAGATTTCACCTGGGGATGCACAAGGGAGGCCTGCAGGTTTGCTGACGTCCACCCCGACCTGCAATCATACGACGCCATCCTCATCGGCATCAGCGCAGACCCACCCGAGCAACACAAGCGATTCGCCCGCGCGCACAACCTTCCGTTTCTGCTCGTGACGGACGAACGCAATGTACTTGCCTCAACCTACGATGTCCTCGTCCTCGGAGGATTGAGAAGACTTCGCGTCACGTATGTCATAGACAAAGAGGGGACGATTCGCGGCGTCTTGCACCATGAGCTGTTCGTGAAGCGACATGCCACGCGAGCCCTGGCGATTCTCCACATGCTCAAAACCTAATCATGAAAACGATTATCGAACCGTTCAAGATCAAATCGGTTGAACCGATTCGCTTTACAACGCCGGCGGAGAGGGAACGTATTCTCCGCCGGGCATGGTACAACCCGTTTCTCATCAAGGCAGACGACGTGCTCATCGATCTCCTCACCGACAGCGGCACGTCGGCGATGAGCGCCCGCCAATGGGCCGGTGTCATGGACGGAGATGAATCGTACGCCGGCTCCAGGAGTTTTTTTCGATTCGAGCGCACCATTCGGGAACTCACCGGATTCCGGCACGTCATCCCTACCCATCAGGGGAGAGCGGCCGAGAAAATCCTCTTTTCCGTCGTGGGCGGCCCGGGCAAGCATATCCCGAACAATACTCACTTCGATACGACGCGTGCCAACGTGGAATTCACGGGAGCCGAGGCGCACGATTTTCCGACGTCCGAGGGAAAACAGCCTGCACTGATCGCGGACTTCAAAGGAAATATGGATCTGGTCGCGCTCGAAAGCTTTATCAAGAAAATGGGGCCTTCATCCATCCCTCTGTGCATGCTCACCGTCACGAACAACTCAGGGGGCGGACAGCCTGTCTCCATGGAGAATATCCGGAAGACATCCCGCCTGCTCCGGAAATACCGCATTCCTTTGTTCCTCGATGCATGCCGCTTTGCAGAAAACGCCTTCTTCATCAAGAAACGTGAAAAGGGCTACGCTCACAAGAGTGTTCGCCAGATTGCCCGCGAGATGTTCTCCTATGCCGATGGCTGTACCATGAGCGCCAAAAAGGATGCCTTGGTCAATATGGGCGGGTTTCTGGCCATGAATGACGCGTCGCTTGCCGAAAAGGCGAGAAATATTCTGATCGTGACCGAGGGATTTCCCACCTATGGGGGATTAGCGGGACGTGACTTGGAAGCCATTGCCCAGGGGCTGGAAGAAATCCTCGACGAACATTACCTCACGTACAGAATTCGTTCCGTGGAATATCTCGGGGAAAAACTTGTGGAGCGGGGGGTTCCGATCGTCCAACCCCCCGGAGGCCATGCTGTTTATCTCGATGCGAGACGGTTTACACCGCAGATTCCTCCCGAACAGTATCCCGGACAGGCTATTGTATGCGAACTCTTTCGAAGGGGAGGTATCCGTTCTGTGGAAATCGGCAGTGTGATGTTTGGAAAAACCGACCCCAGGACGGGAAGGTTTCAGCCTCCGCCGATGGAACTTGTCCGGCTCGCAATTCCGCGGCGGGTGTACACCCAGAGCCATGTTGATTATGTGATCGAAGTCATCCAGGAGGTGTACAGGGATCGCAAAAAGCTGAGGGGAATGCAGATTATCGAAGAGCCCCCGGTCCTTCGCCATTTCACGGCAAAGTTTCGTCCGCTGAAATGAAAAAAACATTGCATCAAACCCCCAAACTCCCTACATTTTCCCATCATCGCCCCGAGCGACGATGACCCGATGCCCTACCTGCGCACATGAAAACGACGAATTCGCCACAGTCTGCACCAATTGCAGGGCGTTTCTTCAGAATCGCGTTCCAAACCTGAACCTGTTTGAAACTTCATGGGGGATCCTCGAATCTCCCCGTAGAACGTTCCGAACCATTGCGCTCGCCGAACATAAGAATTACGCCCTTTTTCTCTTTTGCGGGTTTGGGGTGGCCGTCTCGTTCACAGTGTTCTGGTACCTCCGACTCGGTGTCTTCTTTCACACGTTGATGGATGTGCTACCCTTTGCGTTCGCGGCTGGATTGGCACTCGGGCTCCTCAGCGCCGTGCTCCTGACGTTCCTTTATCACGGCGTCGTACGCATGCTCGGTTCACCGAGGAAGGTGAAGCAGTCATACGCGATGCTGGCCTATGCCCTCGTGCCAATAGTTCTCTCTGTGATCGTGGTCTTGCCGATAGAGCTGATGACGTTCGGCATGTTTCTGTTCACCTCAAACCCGAACCCGGCAGTGATCAAGCCGGCCTCGTTCTACATCCTGATCTCGTTGGATGCGCTCGCGGCTCTTTGGACCATCATCCTCGCCGTCAAGGGCACGCGGATCATTCACGGCTTCACGGCGCCTCGTGCCGTTCTCGCCGTCGGAATTGTCCTGGCAATTCTGCTGGGAACGTTCTTTGTAGGATCGGATTGGATCCTCGTCTTGATGGAGAAAGCGCTCTGATATGCAGATATCGCGGAAGGAATTTGAGGATTGTGCTCAGGAGGCGTTTGACGCCCTTCCTCCCCTGTTTCAGGAAAAGATTGAAAACGTTCAAATCGTCGTGGAGGATTATCCCTCTGCCGCGCTTGCCGGTCAGATGAGAACCGACAGGTACTCCCTCCTCGGCCTTTATACCGGAGTTCCGCTTCCTCACAGAAACACATGGTACGGGACTTCTCCCACGGTCCCAGACACGATCCACTTGTTTCAAAAGAACATCGAAGCGCAATGCACGAACAGAGGGGAACTCAAGGACAGGATCAGGGAAGTTCTGCTCCACGAGTTGGGGCACTATTTCGGAATGAATGAAGAAGAGGTTCGACGCGCGCTGAACGAGCTTGACTAGGCCCGAGGAGCGCGTCAGAGAAATTCGTCACAAGCATCGGAAAGGTTTGTATGGCCAAGGTGATCTTGCAGATCGCATATGAGATTGACCCTGAACGCAGGGAGGAATACCTCCGGCTCGCGAGCGAAATGCGAAGCCATTTCAGGGACGCAATGAAGAAAGATTATTCCCTCTTTGAGGTAAAGGGGAAGAAAAATTCGTTCGTCGAGCAGTACGTTTGCTCCTCGATGGAGGAATATGAGGCGTTGGAGGACGACCTTGACGAGAAGTCGAATGACCTGGTCAATCGGCTTGAAGCTCTCCTCAAAAACGGGCGAGCACGTTATACAACTCTTGTGGAATCCGAGTAGCAGACTCCGGCCGCAGGGAAGATCACTTCCGGCTCCCGACGGTAAGCCGGAACGTCTTTTTCTCCCCTCCGCGGTTCACCACAACATCCACAACATTCCCCGGTTTGTACTCCCCAAGCGCAAACGTGTAATCGTACAGATTCTTGATCTCGATCGCGCCGAATTTCACGATGATGTCTCCTCCCTGAAGTCCGGCGACCGCCGCAGGACTTCCGTCGGTCACGCCCGAGATCTTCATTCCCTCCACCTGCTCGCCAAAATCCGGTATGGTCCCTGTGTACGACCGGATTCCCCGTCCTTCACCCGACCTCCGCGGAGCCGCGACACTTGCATACGCCGGCCGTTCCTGCGACGAGGCAAGCTCCATCGTCACCGCGGCCACCATTCCTAGAACCGTTTCCATGCCCTCGTACTCGATCTTGTCCCAATCATCCGAAGGCTTGTGGTAGTCCTCATGGAGGTCCGTAAAGAAATGGAGAACAGGGATGTTTTTCGCATAGAAAGACGACTGATCGCTGGGACCAAAGCCGTCAGGAACCGGTTTCATGTCGATGCCGCGCGGGGTAGTGCGGGTGAGGAGCTCTGCGAAGCCAGGCGACGTCCCGGCGCCATACACGATCAACTTGCCGTTGCGAAGTCGGCCGATCATGTCCATATTGACCATTGTGACAATTCGGTCAAGCGGAATTGTGGGATGTTCCACATACGCGGCGGAGCCCAGAAGACCCCGCTCCTCGCCGGAAAAGGCCAGAAAGAGAACGCTCCGTTTCAATGACGCTCTCATCGACGCGAGATATTCCGCGAGCTCGATCAACCCCGCCGTGCCGGACGCGTTATCATCGGCGCCGTTGTGTATCGCCCTCGTATCCGGCTTCAGAGAGCCGGAGCCTGGACCCCCATACCCGAGATGGTCGTAGTGCGCCCCCACGACAACAACCTCCTCTTTCAGCTCATTGTCGCTTCCGGGAAGGAGCCCCGCGACATTCACGCTCATGCCTCGGATTTCACGTAAATCCGTTTCCAGAGACAGCGTGACACCCTGACACTCAAACGACACAGGCTTCAGCGTGGTCTGAATCGCGTCTTCCAGGGTGTTCAGACTCTTACCGGTGTCCCCAAGCAGTTCGTCCGCAACCCTTCGGGTAACAGTCACGACGAGAACCCCTGCCGCGCTGCCCGACTGAACCGCCGCAAAAGGCAAGAGATCGTCCATCTCCATGGTCGAAAGCCCCCCAACAATCAGGACTGCCTTTGCGCCAAGCTCCCGTGCACGAATCACTTTACCGCGGAGTCCCGCGGCCTGTTCGAACTCGCTGTGGGGATTGGCTTTCTCCGGATGTTCACGAAAAATCAATACGGCCTTGTCCCGAACGTCGATTCCGGCATAATCATCATAGGATCGGGAGGGAAGGGTAATCCCATATCCGGCAAAAACGACAGGTCCCTCGAAGGCGCCGGTGGCCGAGAATTCCAAAGGCCGGAAGTCTCTCTGGAGAATCAGGGAGCGCGATTTCTTCGCCGACCGGATCGCCGCAAGGGTCCGTGCGCCAAGCTCACGATGAAGCAGAAAGTCATACCCGTGAAAAAACGTCCCGTCATTTCCTGCCGGTCGTAAACCGATTTTTTTGAATTGGCCGGCGATATACTGAGCCGCAAGCTCCGCTCCCCGAAATCCTGTGCCGCGCCCCTCGAGGGAATCCGATGCGAGATACCGCACATGCTCCCGGAGTTCCACGGCCGTAATGTCCGGGCTCTCCTGAGCCTGAAGGACGCTGCCGAAAACTCCGAGCAAGAGAACTGTGGCTGTGCAGTTTATGATCGTTTTGAAGGTCATCATGGCTCTATTCCACCCAATCCGCAATGAAAATATTGAACTCATATCGGCCCTTCGCATTTCGATCCGAAACAAAGACAAGCTTCTTGCCGTCCCGTGAAAACATGGGAAAAGCATTGAAGCTTCCCTCGAACGTGATTTGTTTCACCTCCGTGCCGTCATCGTTCGACAGATAAAGGTGAAACGTGCGTCCTTTGGGATCTTCACGATTTGAAGAATAAATAATTCGCCTATTGTCGGGATGGAAGAAAGGGGCAAAATTCGCACTGCCGGTGTGTGTGATCTGTCTCTTGTTGTTTCCATCTGCATCGCAGACAAAGATCTCCATCCGCGTCGGCCGGACAAGCTGTTCCGCCAACAGCGCTTTGTACTCCGCAACCTCAGCACTGTCTGTATGGTGATATGCGCGGTACACGATGCGTCTGCCGTCCCAGGAAAAGAAAGCTCCGCCATCATACCCGAGTTCATTTGTGATCCGGCGGACATCGGAACCATCGAGATTCATCGTATAGAGGTCAAGATCTCCGTCGCGGGCGGACGTGAACACGATCTTGTCTCCAACGGGGGAGATCGTAGCTTCCGCATCATAGCGATCAGATGCCGTCAGAACCCGGAGGTCGGACCCGTCGGCGTTTGCCGAATAAATGTCATAGGCATTCCAGACACCCCAGACATAGCCCTTCGATTTATCCGGCCGCGCAAAGCAATCATCTCCAAAACCGTGTGTCGAAGCATAGAGAATACGCCTCCCGTCGGGAAAGAAGTACCCGCATGTTGTGGTCCCGGTGCCGTTGCTGACAAGCCTCTGGCCGGACCCATCAACATTCATCACAAAGATCTGATCGCAGTGATAGGGGGGACGCGTCGACTGAAAGATCAGGCGTTCTTCGTCAAAGGAAAAATACGCCTCAGCGTTGGTACCTCCAAAGGTCAACTGGCGCACATTGGTTAAATGGCGTTCTGCAGAGGGTTGATCCTGAGACGAGACAGAAGGAAGAACAAAAAGGGAGAGGAGAAACGGACAGAGCGACATGGAGAGAAAACGGGTTTTAGCAGTGATCTGGCGCATAGGTGGTGTTTGTCGTAGGGTCAATGATACGCCGGACAGCATCAAGTCTCAAGGTAAAGGGTTTTCCCGAAGCGATTTCCCTCGCGGAGAGGAACTCCTCGGTGCCTTTTGCATAGACATCGAGAAGAACACTCTCTACCGACCTGTCTTCAAGGACAAGGATAACGGGATGCTTCCGGAAGGCAGCCGCTTCAAGGACGTCGTAGAACGAGCATGCGACCGGCTTGTAGGGTGTTGGATCAGAAGGGGGCATTCTTGGCGTGCGCTATCGGAGCGCTTCAAGCACTTGACGGAGTCTCTGAAAATCCGACTCATCCGCCACACTGTATTCGAGGTCTCGATAGGCAATTCGACCCTTTTTGTCAACCACAAAAACGGTGCGCCTTGCTTGATCTGACTTTTCATTGTAACTCGAATAGAGACGCGCGACCTCAAGGCGATGATCACTAAGGAGTCGGAAGGGAAGATTGTGGTGCTGGGCCCAGGCATGATGAGACCAGACGTAATCGCCGCTGATGCCGAGCACGATGGCTTGAAGCGAATCGAATCCGGCGAATGCGTCACGAAAAGTGCAGGCTTCCCGTGTGCAGCCTGGACTCCAATCGGCAGGGTAGAAGGCGAGCACGATGTTGGCGGAACCAATCAGCGTCGACAATCGCAACGGAGTCCGGGCTACGGAGTCCTTCGTCGCATACGGGAGTTCGAAGTCGGGAGCCTGTTGAAGGGCGTCCGGACCTTGTGCCGCCGCTGTTCGGCACGCAAACAGGAACATCAGGGCAGCAAAAATAGCGTCTTTCATGGACCTTTAATGATAGAAGGAATTCTATGGAAAAGCAAAGAATCTCCTTCCTCATGTTTTTTTAACAACGAGTGCGCCTTGCCGACAGTTCCCGGTCGTTGCATTTGTGCATCAGTCTGCATACCTTCCATTCATGACTCGCCTGAGCACACGCCGCCTCGCGGCCGCCCTGATTATCGGTCTCCATCTCTCGGGCGTTTTCACGGACATTCTCCATCAGGATGTTGTTCCGTTTGCAAGCCCCGCCGGCCCGGAAACCATATCCACACACAATTGCGGCCCAAGGGAAATCCACAAAACCCTTGAGGGCGGACATTTTTGCGTTCCATGTTTCAGACTTGCTACCGGTGCCGCCTGTGAGACGATCGGAACCGCTGTCTGTCCGCCGGTACCCAAGTATTTTTCGCTCCACGCTTCCAGCGGCGTCTTCAGAACCACATCCCTCTTACCGTTTTACCATCGCGGTCCCCCCTCGGTATCTCCTTACGCTTAAGCGTGTTCCGCCCGTCACCCTGCGGTGACCGGTCCATCAATCGAAGGAGATTTCCATGAACATTCGTCGCCACACTCTCAGAGCATTCCTCTGTCTGTGCTCCATCGCCCCCTCGGCGCTTGGACAGCAGGAGGAAATTGTTCAATTGAAAGCCGAACTGGCCGCCATTCGGACTTCCCTTGATAGTTTGCGTTCCCTCCTGCGGCCCCAGAGCTTCGGAAATGATCCGGTGGAACTTCTTGAGGAGCGACTCGAACAACGACTGAGCCAGTTGGAGCAGAAGATCACCGCGATTTCCAGTTCAACCGCACCCATTGTATTCAATCCGCGAACTACTGCCTTCATAAACATGGCCGCGCGCGTCGACTCCCGAAGCGTCCTGGATGAGGAAGGTGCGACGGAAATCAGCAACCGCCCGTTTCTCAGGGGTCTCGAACTCGATTTTCGGGCCGCCGTCGATCCCTATGCCGAGGCAGT
The DNA here is from genome assembly GCA_022180565.1 of Bacteroidia bacterium. Taxonomy (GTDB): domain Bacteria; phylum Bacteroidota; class Ignavibacteria; order UBA10030; family UBA10030; genus JACQPU01. The sequence goes on along the minus strand of BQML01000015.1, from coordinate 5,047 downwards.
CGCAATCGTGGCGCTTGAAAACGAAGCCGGCGAAGGCTACGCAATCGAACCTGAAGAAGTGTATGGTCTCATCAAGCGCATTCCTATCCTGGAGAGTGCGCCTGGGGGCGTAAAGATGAAGCTGGGCAGGTTCAGAGCACCGTTCGGCGTGAACAACAAACTCCATCTGCATGACATGCCGTGGGTAACACGACCGCTGATCGTTTCCAAATACCTGGGGACCGAACACGGCGATTTCTTCGAGAGCGGTTACAATCCCGTCGGTCTCGACATGGACTTCTTCCTTCCCTCCGTCATTCCCGGCGTAACGCTGGAGATGAACGCGGATATTGTTGGCGGCGGCGCCCTTGGTCTCGCACGGTCCTCAACCTCCCGCCCCGGTTTTCTCGGTCATATCACCGCGTCGAGGGATTGGCAGAACGAACACCTCCTTGTTGCAGGGCTCAGCGGATATACGGAAAGCGGGCGTGACGCACCGCGCCTGGTGGGGGCGGATGTACTGTATCGATGGGTGCCGTCGGAACGACGCGCATCCAATTCCTTGGTCATAGGGGCTGAGATTTTTCAGGGAAGGACGAATCTCTTCGACTCATCGGGAAGCGTCACGCGGTCGACGGTGACAGGATGGTATGGCTACCTCCAGTATCAGCTCTCTTACGCCTGGTATGTCGGCGCCCGCTACGATTGGGTGGAGGAACCGGAAGCGCCCTCAACCGTGACGCGCGCGCTGAGCTTGTACGCCAGCTATTATACGACCGAATTCCTGCGAATTCGAGCGGGGATAGAGCGCCGGCATTCGGCCCTTCCCGATCCGGCGTCTCTGACCACAGCCCTGTTCGAAGTCAATTTTGTCTTTGGATCTCACCCCACGGAACCCTATTGGGTCAATCGCTAACCTGGAGCGACCATGAAAACGTCAATCATCTGGTTCTTGCTTTTTGTTGTTCCCTGTGCTCTGAACGCACAGACAAAACTGAAGGTTGTTACTACGCTGAATTATCTGAAATACATCGTAGAGGAAGTTGGTGGAGATCGAGTTGAGGTGATTGCGCTGGCCAATCCGAAACAAGATCCCCACTATGTGACACCCACTCCTCGCATGAATGAAATCACTCACGGAGCCGATCTCTTTATTGAGAACGGTTTGTCCCTCGACCTTTGGGCGAAGAACGTTCTCGATGCCTCGGGCAATCCGCGTATCCAACGGGGAACTCCGGGACACCTCGTGGCGACCAGCAATGTACCATTGCGGGAGTTACCCTCAGAGATCAGCCGTTCCTGGGGGGATATCCATCCGCAAGGAAATCCTCATTGCTGGCTTGATCCTCTGAATGTGCAGATCATTGCACGCAATATCGGAGAGCGCCTGGCAGAGATTGATCCGCACAACGCCGCCCGGTATTCGGAACAAACAACCGCGTTTGTCGAGCGGATTTCCTCTCTGCTGTTCGGCGAGCGTCTTCTGAAAACGATCGGGCCGAAAGCAGGGGATATCCTTACTCGAAAAGTCAAATCAGGAACGCTGTTCGAATGGTTGCGGGAAAGAAACCTTCTGGGACTGCTCGACGGATGGATGGCACAAGCCGCCGATCATTGGGGGATGAAGGTTGTCTCCTACCATAAGACCTACGTGTACTTTGCCTCCCGATTCGGATTGAATATCATAGGAGAATTGGAGGAAAAACCAGGCATTCCGCCGCCTCCTCAACGGCGGGATGCTATCGTCGAGCAGGTGGTTGCCAATCAGGTTCGGGTCATCCTGAACTACAATTTCTACTCCAGGGAAGCGGCCGACTATGTTGCGAGCAAGACAGGCGCCCGTGTTGTTATCACCTATATTGATGTCGGGGCATCAGAGGAAATTCCGACCTACGAGGCATTGATTTCCTACCTCTTGCGTCATATCATGAATCCCTAGCGAGCCGATACAACAATGGAACAACTTCTCTATTTGCCCGCCTCAATGGTCTGGCCGCTTGCGGCCTGCCTCGTCCTGACCGGAATCCATGTCTACCTCGGCGTTCATGTCATAGCTCGGAAGGTGATCTTCGTCGACCTTGCTCTTGCTCAGATAGCGGCTCTGGGAACCGTCATCGGAGTCCTGCTCGGTTATGAAGTCGGTACCGACGACTCGGCCTTGTATCTTTATTCCCTCGCGTTCACGATTTTCGGAGCGTTCATTTTTTCCGTTACCAAAATGAAGGGGGAAAAAGTTCCTCACGAGGCCATCATCGGTATTGTTTACGCGGTCACATTTGCGGCAACGATTCTCGTTATTTCAAAAAGCGCTCTCGGCCCCCAGGAACTTGACCACATCCTGAAAGGGGAACTCCTCTGGGTGCGCGGCGGGACCGTCCTCAAAACAGCGGGTATTTATTTCGTCGTGGGATTGTTTCACTTCTTGTTCCGTCGGCAATTTATCACGATATCTTTCGACTCGGCGCTGGCAGAACGACAGGGAATGAATGTCCGGCTGTGGGATTTCTTGTTCTATATGTCGTTCGGATTTGTCATCACAAGCTCTGTGGCCATTGCAGGAGTGTTTCTCGTGTTCAGCTACCTTGTCATCCCGGCAGTCGGTGCAATGCTGTTGTCGGACAAGCTCAGCACTCGCCTCGCCATCGGATGGGTTGGTGGTGCAGTGTGCAGTTTTGTCGGGGTGAAACTTTCCTGGGACACGGGACTGCCGACCAGCCCGTTGGTCGTCTGTGTACTGGCGGGAGCCCTCCTGCTCGCCGGATTGGTCCGATTTCTCCGCCAATCCCACTCTCTCAAACATTCCATGAAGTATGTCCTGCAGTCCGCCGTCGTTGTGGGTGTATTCATTGGAGGACTGTTCTTGTTTCAGAAGGAGCGCGAGGATCCGCTCGAGCACCTCTTGCAGATGTTCAAGAGTCCCCTTCCTGCCGAACGGCTGACGGCCCTTCAGCAGTTAACGGAGCACACGGACCACAGGGAACGATGGGCCTCGAAAGTCGTCGAGGCTCTGAGCGATCCTGACGCTCAGGTTCGCCGCGCGGCCATCAGAGTACTCATCGAGATCAAAGACACATCCTTCTTCCGTTACGTGCCGTCCCTCCTTCGTGACGAGTCCGATGCCGTGAAAACGGCCGCAGTCAATGCCCTTCGAACCTTCGGCGGAGGATTGAAGGCGGAGCAATTGGTCGACGCGGCAAGGCGCGAGGAGGATCCGGAGCTGAAACTGATGATGATTCGCGCCGCGCTCGATCTGGGAAATCCTGCCGCTCTCCCGATCCTGGCCGACATGGTCGCGGAGGGCGGCTTTTTCTCTGCCGAAGCGTATGAGGTCTTGACAACACACGTGGGAAATCGATTTCCGAAGACGCAAATGTCCGCGTTCAAGATGTGGCTGAAGGAAAACGGGCGCGACCTCTATTGGGATGAACAACTCCACAAATTTGTCCTTCGAGGAAGTCAATGAGGCTGACAGGTCTTAAAGCGATTGTCACGGGTGCCGAGGGAGCAATGGGCTCCGTTCTGGTGAAAAAGTTTCTTGGCGAGGGGGTGAAGGTGATCGGAACAATTCACGCCGTTCAACGGCCGAATAATGCCGGACCCGTGGTCTATATCCCTGCCGATGTTACTGACGAAGGAGATGTAACCCGTCTGTTCCGGGATGCGGTGAGCACTCTCGGCGGCCTTGACATTCTTGTGAACACCGTAGGCGGATACCTCCCCGCCCGCCCGGTTGTTGATCTCCAGGTGTCGGACTGGGATCACATGATGAACCTCAACCTTCGTTCCGTCTTCCTGTGTACTCGGGAAGCTCTTCGTGTCATGCGGGGGAGTGGATACGGACGGATTGTCAATTTTTCTGCCCAAGCGGCTTTACATCCGGCGGCCGGAAAATCTGCGTATTCGGTCGCAAAGGCGGCAGTTTCCGTTTTCACGGAAGTTGTGGCCAAAGAAGTCCAGCGCGACGGAATCACGATCAATGCGATCGCTCCCGGAATCATCGACACCGCTGCCAACAGGGCCTCGATGCCTGGTGCGAACTACGCCGAATGGGTGTCGCCCGACGATATCGCGGAAACCATCTGCTTCCTCTGTTCACGCGGGAATCCCATTAGTGGAACAACCCTCAGGGCTTTCGGCAGGCTTGCGTGAAATCCAAATTCCGTTTGACTTTCTGGGCTTGTTTTGATATACTGAGGGGACTTTTCCTGTTCGCTCGCATCCATCGTTCATTACTATCATTTTTCAGGAGGAATTCTCTCTTATGGATATCGTGGGCCTTGTGACCTTCTTGTTCCAACAGGCGGCCGATGCCGGTGGACCCTTGAACTGGCTGCAGACCAAGTTTGTCGAAGGTGGCGCCTTTATGTGGCCCATTCTGATGACGTTGATTTTTGGACTCGCATTTTCCCTCGAAAGACTTTGGACACTCAACCGTGCATCAACCGACACGAAGAAGTTTCTGGTCGGGGTTAAGACCGCGCTCGATCAGGGTGGAATTCCCGCGGCCCTCGAGGTTTGCCAGAACCATCGCGGTTCGATTGCCAGTGTGTTCCAAGCCGGGTTGCTGAGAGCAGAGGAGGGAATCGAAGCCGCGGAGAAGGCGATCATCAGTTACGGCGGCATCGAAATGGCCTTCCTCGAGAAGGGCCTCGTCTGGATCTCTCTCGCGATCTCGCTCGCTCCGCTTCTCGGCTTTACCGGAACGGTGCAGGGTATGATCGAGGCCTTTGACGCAATCAAAGAAGCAAAGAACATTTCTCCTGAAATCGTTGCGGGCGGCATTTCGGTTGCCCTTCTGACAACCCTCTTCGGGCTCGTCTGCGCAATGATCCTGCAAGTCTTCTACAACTACTTCGTTTCCCGCATTGACCGTCTGGTCATCGACATGGAAGAGAGCTCCATCGAGCTTATCGACTCCCTTGTTCTTTTGAAGGCCGGAAAGAAGGTCGGCGAGCGCTCTGCGAAGAAATAGCGAACCGGAGAGTAACCATCCATGGCCATGCTCAGAAAACGCGCCAGCAGGGATGTGGAAATTCCGACGAGCTCCATGGCGGATATTTCATTCCTT
>BQML01000014.1 GCA_022180565.1 Bacteroidia bacterium | reverse complement strand
CTGAAGCTGTATCCCGGCTATGAGCCGTTCTATCCGAACTATGAGAAGCTCCAACCGGTGTACGAGCTTGCGGCGGAGTTCGGCGTTCCTGTGATGATCCATTCGGGCGCCACCTACAATCCGCGGGGGAAGATCAAATTTTCCCATCCCATCCATATCGACGATGTTGCGGTCGACCATCCCGATGTCAATATTGTGATCTGTCACATCGGCAATCCGTGGATCCGGGACTGCATGGAGGTCGTGTACAAGAATAAAAACGTGTACACGGACATTTCAGGACTTGTCCTCGGCGACTTCACGGATCGGTTCGAAGTGTACATGCGGAAACAGCTTCAGGAAATGCTTCTCTACGGCGTAGAGCCGGACAAGGTGCTCTACGGGACGGACTGGCCAATTTCGTCGATGCAATCGTATCTGGAGTTCATGGAGGAATTGACGATTCCGGAACGAGAGAAGAGGAAAATCTTCTTTGAGAACGCCGCCAGGCTCTTCAAATTGCCGGTGGAACAGGTCAAATCCTCATCCGTTCCGGGCTGGCTGCGTTAGAGAGTCTGATCGAGGATCAGAGATGAAAGGAAGAAGAGCAAGGGAAAGAAGAGAAACACCTGCCAGAAGTGCGAACCCCACCCCGTAGCCTACCGATCCCGCAAGCCTCCCCATGACGAAACCCGACCACGATTCACACGCATTGGTCGCTCCCATGTACGCGCTGAACTGCGTTGCGCCGAGATGTGGGGTGGTGTGATCCATGTACAGCGCGTAGGTAGAGGCGATGAAGAGGCCGATCGCGCAATAGATCACGGCCACGGCTATGAGCAGGATGGTTCCGCGCGCACCGAGAAGATCGGCAGCGGCGAGCCCGAGCACGCACAGGGACATGAACATCAGGAAGCACCGGACCGCGGATGACCGCGGCCGGCCGTCAGCAATCGTGCCCCCAAGGAGCGCTCCCGCAGACATGCAGGCAACTGCCGGGACAAGAAAGAACCATCCTACCTGTTCCGTGGAAAATCCTCGGTCGACAAGAAACGGTCCCCCCACAGCTCCGACGGCCTCAAACGCCGCCCCGGAAAACACTGCAAAAAAGAGGACAAGCCATGTCAGCCTTTTGGAAAATGCCGAGCGCAGAATTCCGACGAATTGCTGTAGAGACCCGCTTGCGGGTGGAGCGCTTTCCTGGGAGGGCTTGGAGAGCATAAGAAGAAGGGAGGAAGACCACACAACGGTAACGAGAAGAATTATAATGAAGCGGAAACCAACCTGTTCTACCAGGAGCAGTGATCCGCCGCCGAGGAGTGATCTGCTGACAAGCATTCCGGCTTGCATCCATCCGTTCAGGGAACCTCGTTCGGCGCGGGATGCAACCCGAATGCACAGGGCATCGATAGAAACATCCTGTGTTGCCGCAGCGATTGCGTGGACCAGGAGGAACGCGACAAGCAGGGGCATATGCTCTGCGGGATTGGTCGCCATGAGGGGGAGCAGGGTGATGCCCATCAGGAACTGGGACGTCAGGATCCATCGTTTCAGAGGCCAGCGGAAGCGAAGGAGGTCCACGGCGGGGGCCCAGAGGAATTTCAAGGCCCAGGGAAGCACAAGGAGAGAGGTGAGAGCCGTAATGTCCTCGAGCGGAACGCCCTCGGAACGGAGGATCGTGGGAAAGGCCCACCAGAGGAATCCGATTGGCGCGCCCTCACTGGCGTAGAGGGATGCAAAGAGGATTTTCCGACGCAACGGTGTGGAAAGAAAATCCACCGTTATTGCTTGAGGATGTGCACCCTGTAGAGGTCGTTTCTGCGATCGTTCCAGTTGAGCACGCTTCCGGTCTGCCTGCTCCGCTTGAGCAGTTCGACATCGAGGTCTTCAACAATAATCATTTCCACGTTCGGCGTACATTCAGCAGCGATGGCATCACGGCTGAACGGAACGTCGGAAGGCGTGTAAATTCCCGATTGGGCATACTGGACATCCATATTCTCGACTGAGGGAAGATTTCCGACGGTGCCTGCAATGGCGACATACACGTGGTTCTCGATGCACCGGGCCTGGGCGCAGTATCGAACGCGGAGGTACCCGTACCGGTCGTCGGTGCAAAACGGTACAAAGATGATATGCGCTCCGCGCTCAACGGCGATTCGGCTTACTTCCGGGAACTCGATATCGTAACAGATTTGAATCGAGATCTTCCCCTTGTCGGTTTCGAATACCTCGATCGTGTTTCCGGGTGAGACTCCCCACCAGCGCTTCTCGTTTGGCGTGACGTGGAGCTTGTACTGCTTGCCGATCCCTCCGTTACGCTTGAACAGATACGCGACGTTATAGAGATGCCCCTCTTCCAGCGTGAAGAGAGTTCCGCCCACGATGTTGATATCGTACTTGATTGCAAGTTTGGAGAAAAGATCAAGGTATTCCGGTGTGAATTCGGCGAGTTTCCGGACAGCCAGTCCCGGTCTCTTTGCCTTGACGAACGAGAGGAGCTGCATCGTGAAGAGTTCGGGGAAGAGGACGAAGTCGCTCTTGTAATCCGAGGCGACATCGACAAAATACTCCACTTGACGGGCAAATTCGCGGAAATGCTTTATTTCCCGCATTTGGTACTGGACCACGCATACGCGCACGGGCTTTGAGGGGACATACGTCCGGTGCGGGTCGGGTCGATAATCAAGGTTTGTCCACTCCAGCAGGGTCGCATACCCTCCTGACTCCTTGTCGGAGTCCATGTATGATGGAATGAGGCGTTTGAGGACAAAGCCATTGGAGAGTTGGGTGGTCAGGACAGGATCAACAAGCTCCTTGTGGATTACCTTGTCTACGTACTCGCGCTCGGACATTTTTGAAGCATTGGCAGCATACCCCGGTATCCGTCCCCCGAGGACAATGCGCATCAGGTTCCTTGAGCGGGCAAGCTCCTTCCGGGCCTCATAGAGGCGCCGTGCAAGTTTCATCCCGCGAAATTGTGGATCGACCATGATTTCAATGCCGTAGAGGGTGTCTCCCTCGGGATTGTGATTCCGGATGAAGCCCCCGTCGGCAATGTCCCGCCAGCTGTGCTTCTCCCCGTACAGATCGAAGTCAATGATAAGACTGCTGGACGAGGCGACAATGAGCCCTTCGTATTCAACGCAGATTTGACCTTCCGGAAAGATGGCCAGTTGGCTTTCGATTTGTTCACGAGTCCAGGGCTTCATCCCCGGGAAACATTTGAGCTGCAGTGCCACGAGCCGGTCATAGTCTTCCAACCGGATTTTCCGGACCGTGATCTTTTTTTCAAACTTCTTATGGTCGATCTTCATAACGGTTGATTGCGGTGGGAAATGATGCGTGTTCAAAAATATAGCGTCTGTCGGACGGAGTCGCAAGCAGAAAAGTCTTCGTGAGAGAACGCGGGTCCGGGAAGAAGCCCGAGCCTTTCTGTGCCCGGTATTCTTTTTCCCAATTATATCGTATCTTCTCCTGTGATTTTCCAACACAACGCTGATATTCCTCCTCATGCACATTAACGAACTTCCGACCCCGGCCTTACTCATTGATCTTGATGTTCTCGAGCGTAATCTGGTCTCGATGCAAGGCAAGGCAAATCGCATGGGAGTCTTTCTGCGACCCCATATCAAGACACATAAGTGCCTTGAAATCGGCAGGAAACAGTTGGAGCTTGGTGCGAAAGGCATCACGGTATCGACGATGTATGAGGCTCAGGAATTTGCCCGGGCCGGTTTCAGGGACATCACGTGGGCATTTCCGCTTCCTCCGGTCTATGCCGCCACGGTTGCCCGGTTTCCCGAGCAAACAACGCTCCGCGTCGTAGTGGATAGCAGGGAGGCGAAGGGTCATCTGGAGAAAGCCTGCAGGACTGCGGAGCGGAAGGTCCATGTATGGCTCAAAGTTGATTGCGGTTATCACCGGGCGGGGGTGGACCCACAGTCGCCCCTGGCCGTGGAATTGGCACAGTCGCTGGTCGAATCACCGGTCCTCGAGTTCGATGGCATCTTGTCGCATTCGGGTCATGCCTACTCGGCCCGCCGAAGAGAGGAAATTCTCCCGTTTGCTCACGAAGAGCGGGACACCATGCTGGGATTTGCGGAGCACCTTCGCGCCAAGGGAATCAAGGTACCCGGGATCAGTATCGGGTCCACACCGGCGATGTCGGTCATTGACGATCTGACAGGGATTACGGAAATCCGTCCCGGGAACTATGCGTTCTACGACTACACCCAGGTCATGATTGGCAGTTGCGGCGTTCAGGATTGTGCGTTGACGGTGCTGGCGTCTGTGATTTCGCACCAGCCCGGTGCGGCGCATTTTGTGACGGACGCAGGAGCACTTGCTCTGTCGAAAGATGCAGGACCAACCCACGTGAAGAACGAGATGGGAATGGGAATTCTGTTTGAAGACTATGCGAAACGGCGGCTCGTTTCGCACATCCGGCTTGCAAATCTTTCGCAGGAACATGGCAAGGTCGTTGCGCAGGCGCCACGGTTCATTGAAGGAACGTACGACGTGGGGGAGCGTGTGCGGATCCTTGAGCATCACTCCTGCCTGACTGCCGCGCAATTTGACCGGTACTACGTCGTCCGGGGAGACGAGGTCATCGAGGAATGGAAAATCCTGAGGGGAAGAATTTGACTGATACCGTGCATAGGCCGGTAAAGACAACCCGACAGATCGTGGACCTTCGGTTCGATCGCTCGGGACTCGACGACTCCACTCTTCTTGATCTGTACCGCGGCATGCTGTTCCCGCGGATGATCGAAGAGAAAATGCTTTTGCTGATCCGGCAGGGCAAACTGAGCAAATGGTTTTCAGGCGTAGGTCAGGAAGCCATCGCTGTGGGCGTCACGATGGCCCTGCGCGAGCAGGACTTCATCCTACCCCTCCACCGCAACCTCGGGGTGTTTACATCCAGGGGTCTTCCGCTGGCAAGGTTGTTCGCCCAGTGGCAGGGAAAGAAGTCGGGATTCACGAGGGGTCGCGACCGCTCGTTCCACTTTGGCGCGCCGGAATACAGGATTATCGGGATGATCTCGCATCTCGGGGCAATGCTGGGAGTCGCTGATGGGCTGGCGTTGGCAAGCAACCTCGATCGCCGCGATGATATTGCGTTGGTGTTTTCGGGTGACGGCGGAACGAGCGAAGGCGATTTTCACGAGGCGGTTAATGTTGCGGCCGTTTGGGATCTGCCGGTGATTTTTCTGATCGAAAACAATGGATATGGACTGTCAACCCCCTCCAACGAGCAATTTCGCTGCCGGCAGATGATCGACAAAGCGATCGGGTATGGAATAGAAGGGATTCAGGTGGATGGAAACAATATCCTGGAAGTGTACAAAGCGACAAAGCAGATTGCCGCACGCATGCGGACCGACCGGAAGCCCGTTCTCCTGGAGGCCCTGACCTTTCGGATGCGAGGACACGAAGAAGCTTCGGGCATCAAGTACGTTCCACGCGAGCTCATAGAACAGTGGAAGAGCAGGGATCCGGTGGCAACCTACGAGTCCTGGCTCCTTGACAGTGGGGTTCTGACGGAGTCAAACGTGAAGACGTTTCGTGAGGAGTTCTCCGCGAAGATTGAAGGGGCTTGGAGCCTGGCTCTTGCCGAAGAAGAGCCGGAACAGTCCGCGGCGGCCGAGATTGGGGACGTGTATGCGCCGCGGTTTGTGAATCTGGTTGATCCGCCGGAAACGGGAAGGACAAACAAACGATTTGTTGATGCGATCTCGGAAGGGTTGCGCCAAGCGATGGAACGTGACCCGAATCTGGTTCTGATGGGTCAGGATATCGCCGAGTACGGGGGTGTGTTCAAGGTAACAGAAGGTTTTGTGGAGCAGTTTGGAAAGCAGCGTGTAAGGAATACTCCGCTCTGCGAGTCGGCAATTGTGGCGACGGGGCTTGGCTTGTCGATTGCCGGTCGCGCTTCGATGGTGGAGATGCAATTTGCGGATTTTGTTACTTGCGGATTCAATCAGATCGTCAACAATCTTGCAAAGACGCATTATCGGTGGGCCCACGGGGTCAATGTGACGATCCGGATGCCGACCGGCGCCGGGGTGGGGGCCGGGCCGTTTCATTCGCAGAGCACCGAAGCCTGGTTCACGCATGTGCCGGGGCTGATGGTAGTCTATCCGGCGACGCCCTCTGACGCGAAGGGATTGCTGACCACGGCCTTGCGGGAGCCGAACCCGGTGTTATTCTTTGAGCACAAGTACCTGTACAGAAGCCTTGAGGGCCCCGTACCGGATGCGTACTACAATCTTCCCCTTGGCAAAGCTTCGGTCGTGCAAGACGGAACCGATGCGACGATTGTCACATACGGATTGGGCGTCCATTGGGCCCTGAAGTTTGCCCGAGGTTCGGGCGCATCAATCGAAATCATCGATCTGCGCACGTTGCTCCCGTGGGACAAGGAAACGGTGTTCACCTCCGTGCAGAAAACAGGGAAGTGTCTTGTTCTGCACGAGGACACACTGGTGGGCGGTTTTGGCGGTGAGATTGCCGCAAGCGTTCAGGAAGAGTGTTTCCATCACCTCGACGCTCCGGTTATGCGGCTGGGGTCACTGGATACGCCGGTTCCCTTCAACACGCGTCTCGAGGAGAATTTTCTTGCCTCAAGCCGGTTGGAGGCTAAACTCGGAGAATTACTTTCCTTTTAGTTCTCAAGGGGATGAACCATGACGCTTAAGAATTCGATTGTCTTGATAACCGGTGCGAGCAGCGGCATCGGCAGGTCATGCGCCGTGAAGTTCGCAGAAGCGGGGGCTCGCGTGATCCTTGCGGCGCGGCGCAAGAACATTCTTGAGGACCTGGCGCGGGAGCTGAAATCGCGGTACGGAACTGAAGCTCTGATATCTGTTCTTGATGTGCGGGACCATGCGGCGGTGGAGCGAGCCGTAGATTCATTAGCTCCGGAGTGGAGGGCTGTTGATGTTCTCGTCAACAACGCCGGTCTGAGTCGCGGGCTTGACAAGCTCCATGAGGGAAAGAGGGAGGACTGGGAGGAAATGATTGATACGAATGTGAAAGGGCTTCTGTATGTCAGCCGCGCGATAATTCCGGGGATGGTACAGCGTGGCAAGGGCACGATTATCAATATCGGCTCAATTGCCGGTCACGAAGTCTATCCGCGCGGAAACGTGTACTGCGCGACAAAACATGCCGTTGATGCCCTCACCAAGGGGCTGAGAATGGATCTGATCGACACACCTCTGCGTGTGTGCACGGTGGATCCCGGGCTTGTGGAAACCGAGTTCAGCATCGTGCGGTTCCGTGGCGACAGCGAGCGGGCGAAAGCCGTGTATCAGAATGTGAAGGCCCTTGAGCCGGATGATGTTGCGGAGGCGGTCCTGTTCTGCGCCAGTCGTCCTCCGCATGTTCAGATCGCGGAAATCATCGTTTTTCCCACCGCCCAGGCCTCTGCAGCCATGGTTCATAGAAAAACACCTTGATGCGGAGATCGGATGCCATGTCGAAATTGTTCATGGTGATCGGATCCCTGTTCGGATTCCTCGCCGTCGCTGCCGGGGCATTTGGAGCCCACACGCTGAGGGAGAGTTTGTCCCCTGAAGCAGTGAGCATCCTGCAGACGGGGGTGCGATATCAGATGTACCATGCGTTCGCGCTTCTCGTTGCGGGCTGGGCGCTGGATAAGTATGAACGACGCGAGTTTGTGAAGTCAGGCTGGGCTTTTGTGGCCGGTATTGCACTCTTTTCGGGAAGCCTGTACATTTTGGGACTGACGGGGGCCCGGTGGGTTGGCCTGATCACGCCTGCGGGTGGTGTGGCGTTTCTCACAGGATGGTTGTATCTCGCAAGGGGATTCTGGAGACTTCGATGACCCTTACCGCACGAACAAGAAAATCTCTCGAACAGGAATTCGACCGGTACCGGCGAAACATCGTGGGGTACGATCAACTGTTCCGCACTCCGTACGGCGAAAAGCGGTTGATCTATGCCGATTGGACGGCGAGTGGTAGGCTGTACGCGCCGATCGAGCGCGCCATGGTGGAACGGTTTGGTCCGTTCGTGGGCAATACGCATTCCGAATCGAGCGTCACCGGCAGTTCGATGACGCAGGCCTATCTGCATGCCCATACGATTATCAAACGGCATGTCAACGCGCATCCGGACGATGTACTGCTCCATGTCGGCTTTGGGATGACTGCGGCCATCAACAAACTGCAGAGAATCCTCGGCCTGAGAATTCCGGAGCAATTTGAGAAAGCTGTCAAACTGAGGGAAAGCGAACGGCCGGTTGTTTTTGTCTCGCACATGGAGCATCACTCGAATCACACGACATGGTATGAAACGATTGCAGATGTGGTCGTCATCAAGCCGACGCGGGAGGGGCTTGTGGATCTTGAAGACCTCGATGCTTTGCTCTCCAAGTATAAGTCGCGCAAGCTCAAGATCGGGGCGTTCACGGCGTGCTCGAACGTCACGGGTGTCGAAACACCTCACCACACGCTCGCGCGCATGATGCACGATCGGGGTGGACTCTGTTTTGTCGATTTTGCGGCCTCAGCTCCTTATGTACCGATCAACATGCATCCCAAAGATCCTCAGGACCATCTTGATGCGATCGTGTTTTCTCCTCACAAGTTTCTCGGAGGGCCGGGAACATCGGGTGTGCTGATCTTTGATTCCCGGCTGTACCATCTCAAGTCTCCCGATCAACCCGGGGGTGGGACTGTGCTCTGGACAAATCCGTGGGGGCGGTATCGCTACAAGCCGGAAATCGAAGAACGCGAGGACGGGGGTACGCCAGGCTTTCTCCAAGCGATTAAAGCCGGTCTTGCTGTGAAACTGAAAGAAGAAATGGGAATGGAGGCGATGAGGAAGCGAGAGGAGGAAATTGTTGAGAGGATGTTCCGGGGACTCGAGTCCATACCGGGCCTGGTGCTCCTTGCTCCGAACCTTCGCCGGCGGCTTGGAATGATTTCATTGTATTTTGAAAATATTCATTATAACCTTGTCGTGCGTCTCCTCAACGATCGTTTCGGCATTCAGAGCCGGGGTGGGTGTTCCTGCGCGGGCACCTACGGTCACTACTTGTTACATGTCGACAAGTACACGTCAAAGCGTATTACCGATAGGATCGATCATGGAGATCTTTCGACCAAACCGGGCTGGGTGAGGATTTCCATCCATCCGACGACGACGAACGCGGAGGTTGACTTGATCATCGATGCCTTGAAGGAGATAGGGCGGAATGCGCGGTTGTGGGAGAGGGAGTATGAGTATGACAAGCACCTGAACGAATTTCGGCACAAGGCGGGGGGACAAATACCGGTGCGAATCGATGAATGGTTCAATCTGGGGGACAACGTCTGAGGAATGAGGGGCTTCAGGGAAGGCTGACCTTGACAGTGGTTCCCCTGCCGTATTCGCTTTCGATCTCCATCGTTCCCCCGTGCAGTTCCACGAGACGCCTGGTCACTGTTAATCCCAATCCTTGTCCCTGCTGTTCGTAGATCTGCCGCTCGAACTGTACAAAGGCGCCGATGTGCGATACTTGCTCGGCGGTCATTCCCCTTCCGGAGTCGGTGACCGAAAAGGAAAACAGGCTGTTACTGGTTTCCGCCCGGACCACCACCGGGGTGCCGGTCTTGGAATAACGAAAAGCATTGTCAACAAGCTCCTCGACAATCTTTGAAAAATACTTCGGTGAGACCGAAACATGGCCCGGAGTGAGGTGGAGCTCCAAGTCCGCCGATCTTCCAAAATCCCCCGCCTTCAGCACTGCGATAGATTCGAGAGTTTTCTCTGCGTTGGGCGTATCAGCGTCAAACAGGTCCGCTCTCTTGTGCAAATCGGCTTTCTGGATTTCCATTTGCGCGTAGAGGAGATAGTTCTCCACAAGCCGCTCAAGCCTCTTCGCGTTCTTGTAGATCCGTTCCGCCATTCTCCCCACCTCCAGGGGTTCAAGGTCGTCGAACTGTTTCCTCATGATGTCGGAGTATCCGAGAATGCCGTTCAGCGGAGTTCGCATTTCATGAGGAACGGTGACGGACATGGATGCCCGGAGCTCCTCGAGTTTCTTTGAGGCCTGAAGCGAAAGTTTTTGAGCTTTTTCCAGGCGTGTAGTGACGGCTGCCAGCAATTCTTCCTGTGAGAAGGGTTTCGGAATGAAGTCGTCGGCTCCAAGCCGCATCGAATGCCTCATGACTTGGAGATCCGCCATGCCGGTGATAAAAATGACGGGAATGGTTGCGGTTGTCTGGTCGTTTCGTATCGCGCTCAACATGCTGTACCCATCTCCCTGTTCCATGTGAATGTCGCTGAGGATCAGATCCGGTGCGTGCCGGCGGGCCAGTTCAATCCCCTCGGCTCCATTCTCCGCCCCGATTGCCTCAAATCCGTGGGATTTGAGCATGGTGAGGATCATGAGCCGTTGGGTTTTTTCATCCTCAACTACGAGAATTCTTGCCATGGGTACCGAAATATCTCCACCTTCTGAAGAAATTTAAGGGAGATTTGCCTTAAAACAAAGGAGAACCGGGCCGGTGAACCGGCCTCGTTGAGAGAGTTTTGCGCATTGTGCGGTGAAGCTTCATGGAAGAGGAGCCTCTCCTGATGATCGATTCCGATCGATCCAGTAGCCCCACGCGACGAGAAGCCACATACTAAGGCCCACATATCCGAGTGCAGATGTGTCGGGAGGGGGAGGACCGAAAATATTGGCCAGAGAGACAATAATCAGGAAGACAACGAGGCTCCAGAAACTTACCGTTCCTGCGCGATTAGTAGATTTTGTCGCGCGTCTAAAGAGAAAAACTCCCCCGATGAACAAGACTCCTTCCAAAACAAGTGTGCCGGCAAGGGAATTCCACAAGCCGAGGCCAACGCGCGTATCCGATCCCGGCAGAAGAGGCAAATCAGGCCTATGAACAATGAAGTCGAGAATCCAGTGGCTGAGGACGCCGAGTCCGACGATGATCGCGCCCCGTCGGTTCTTCTTCAGCATCCAGTATGCCCCTCCGACCAGGAGCGACCACCCCATGGTTGCCAGCAGGCTGTGAGTCAGGGGGTAATCATAGAAATCCAACGGCGCGACCACAGTGATTCCCGGAACAACACGCACATGTTCAAGGCCGAGAATGAGAAACAAAGGCCAGAGCAGATCGATGAAGGAGGTGGAAAGAATCATTGTCCCTAAGGAAACCTTTGGCGCCGCCTTCTTCGCTGCGAGCGCAACGGCAAAATGTCCTAGAAACATGAAGAAATCCTTTCAGAGAGGAGAAGCATTTCGAATGTGAATCCACGAACCGTTCCATCGGGGCAGCAGCCGGCAACAAGCGCCTCGTCTCCAAACGTCGAGCCGTATCCAACGAGAGCCGGCATGTGTCACATAATGGCGGAGGGTATCCGCGCTCAGTTGATCGGTCCCGACAGAGGCTGCACTATACCGGGGGTATTCCCTGACCGCCAGGAGTCCGCGGAGGGCATCCATGAATGGGTAAGAGGAATAAGTCGATTTTTCTGAAATCTTTCAAGCAAATGCTGTGTGAATTCAAAGAGATCATTGAGGATTTGCCGAAGCGTCAGTGAATCCTGGGAACCAAGGAATTGTTGGAGAATCAATTGAGCCTCTCGCCTGTTTTGAGTATTTTTCAACCTGCTTCCTACACCCGGAGAAGACCGCATGGCACGAATAACTCTGCGACTGATAATCGGGATCACAGTCTGGTTGGGATTGCTGCACGCTCAAACGCGTCAGGAACTGACGGTGGAATACATCATGAGAGATCCGTCCTGGATGGGTGTTTCCCCGCAGAATGTTTTTTGGTCGGAAGACGGCCGCAGGATTTATTTTGAATGGCGAAGGGAGGGAGATCTCGGCGACTCGCTGTACGTCGTTTCCGCATCAGGAGGAACTCCCGCAAGAGTTTCGTGGGAGGAAAGAATGAGTTTGCCTCCGCAAACGGGCCGGTACACGAAAACTCGTGACCGAAAAGTCTATGTTCGTAACGGTGACGTGTTCGTGCTGGACATCCGGCGCATGCGGGAGATTCAATTGACGAAGACCGTTGCCGGCGAGTCGAATCCTGATTTCACGCATGACGAGCGCGGCGTTGTGTACGAGCGTGACGGAAATCTGTGGAAACGCGATCTGGCATCGAATCTGGACGAACAACTGACGAATTTCGTCAAGGGCCAGAAACCATCCGAGTCTGATCCAACGGAACTGCAGAAGTATGTTGCTGAGGAAGCCCTGAAACTTTCCGACGTTCTCAGAAAGAGAAAGGAAGAGCGCGAACAAGCCGAACGGGCGGGGAAAATGCCGGCACAGAAAAAGCCGTCACCCTACCATCTCGGCCAGCAAAGTGTTTCGTCGATGGTTCTTTCGCCTGATGAGCGCTTTGTCACGTTCGTGCTGAGCGAACCGGCCCGGAAAGCAAAACAGACTGTCGTGCCGACGTATGTGACGGAGAGTGGGTTCACGAATGAGCTCAGCGCCCGAACCAAGGTGGGAGAGCCGCTCCCCCGATTTACACTGGCCGTATACGACAGGGAGCGAGATTCAGTCATGACCATCGAACCGGACGGACTTCCCGGCATCAAACGCAATTCCGATTCGGTAAAGTCCTTACCGCGACCGGTCCGGTACACGAGCGTGCGCTGGTCAGACGATGGAAGCAAGGCGTTTCTCCAGGTCTTTTCACAGGATAACAAGGATCGCTGGATCGTTTTGATCCATCCGGATCAGGGCACGCTCGGTTCGGTGGTGGATCATCAGCACGACGATGCATGGATCGGTGGTCCGGGAATAGGTTTCTTCGGCGGCAATACGGTGGGATGGATGCCTGATGGGAAACGCATTTACTTTCAGTCCGAAGCCGACGGCTGGTCTCATTTGTACGTGGCGGCAATCGATGGGTCCTCAAAGAAACAGCTCACGCAGGGGAAGTTCGAGGTGTACGGGCCTGTGGTCTCCCGTGACAAAAAGCGCTGGTATTTCAGTTCAAATGAGGAACATTTCGGTGAGCGCCATTTCTACACCATGCCGTTGGAAGGAGGCAGGCGGACAAGGCTGACGCGGCTCGAGGGGCGGAACGACGTGATTCTCTCGCCGGATGAAACAAGATTGGCGATCGTACGGTCCTTCAGCAATCAGATGCCAGAATTGTATCTTGCGGATAATGCTCCGGTGGCGGAAGCGAGGAAGATCACGGATTCGCCGTCGAAGGAATTCAAAGCGTATGGCTGGAGAGCTCCGGAAGTGCTGACGTTCAAAGCACGGGACGGCGCCGATGTGCCTGCGCGTTTGTACAAGCCCTCGAAGCCGAACGGGGCGGCGGTAATCTTTGTTCATGGTGCCGGTTACTTGCAGAACGCGCACAAGTGGTGGAGCAGTTACTTCCGTGAGTACATGTTTCATAATCTGCTGACGGACCGTGGCTATACGGTGCTCGACATGGACTATAGAGCGAGCGCCGGCCTCGGGCGTGATTGGCGGACCGCAATTTACCGGCACATGGGAGGGAAGGATCTGGATGATCATGTTGACGGGGCGCGCTGGCTCGCGGAGCGGCATGGCATTGATCCTCAGCGCATCGGTATTTATGGAGGATCGTACGGCGGCTTCATTACCCTGATGGCCATGTTCACACAGCCCGGTGTTTTCGCAGCCGGTGCCGCGCTCAGACCGGTAACGGACTGGGCGCACTACAACCATGGATATACGTCGGCCATTCTTAATATTCCGCAAGAGGACACGCTGGCTTATAGACGCAGTTCGCCCATCTATCACGCAGAAGGCCTTCGAGGAGCGCTGTTGATCTGTCACGGAATGGTGGATGTCAATGTGCATTACCAGGATGCCGTTCGCCTTGTTCAGCGTCTCATTGAGCTCAGGAAGGAAAACTGGGAATTCGCGTCCTATCCCGTCGAAGACCACGGCTTCAAAGAAGAAACAAGCTGGATGGATGAGTACAAGAGGATCTTGAAATTGTTTGAAGACAACCTTGCCGAACACGAGAAAAGAAGGACCCCATGAACAAACATCGCATTGATCCGGCGTCCCTGAGCCTCTCGACAAGGGCGATTCACGGGAACAAGCTGTTTCCATATCGTGGACCCGTATCCCTGCCGATCTATCAAACATCGAATTTCCGGTTTGAGGATTCCGAAGATGCGATCAGATACGCCAAAGGGGATCCTTCCGTGTACGTCTATTCCCGTTATAATAATCCGACGGTCAGGGACGTTGAGGAGAAGCTGGCCTTGATGGAGGGGGCGGAGGAAGCGGCCCTGTTTGCAAGCGGGATGGCGGCGATCTCGACGGCCGTGTTTGCAGCCGCATCATCCGGCGATGAGATCATCAGCACTCCTGCGCTCTATGGAGGGACATATCGCTTCTATCGCGATGAGCTCCCGAAGGCGGGAATCCGCGTAAGCTATGTTGATCCGGAGAGGCTGGATACGATTGAATCGATGGCCACGGCAAAAACCCGGATCGTGTACTTCGAAACGCCGACCAATCCTGCATTGGGAATTGTCGACATCGAGGCCATTGTGGAGCATACTCGGAGGGCCGAGAAGAAAACGGGACACAAGATCCTCGTGATGATCGACAACACGTTTGCCACGATTCTTAATCAGGATCCGTTTGCGGCCGGTGTTGATGCCGTTGTGGAAAGCGCAACCAAGTACCTCGGGGGCCACAGTGACGTTGTGGCGGGCGTAGTGCTTGGGGACAAGGAATATCTTTCGCGGGTAAAGAGCGCGGCAAAGTCTCATGGCGGATGCGCGGATCCTTTCGCGGCCTATCTTCTGTTTCGGAGTCTGAAGACCTTTGAATTGCGTGTTCGCAGGCAGAATGAAAACGCTATGACACTTGCCCGTGCACTGGAAGGGCATCCGCTGGTGACGCGCGTGTTTTATCCCGGCCTTCCGTCACATCCCGCCCATGCAACGGCAAAGAAGCAAATGACAGGGTTCGGAGGGATGGTCACGGTGGAAGTGCGCAACAAGCGAACAGCATCACCGGTGAAGGCGGCCGCCGCCGTTTGTGACCATCTTACGATTGCCGTCAACGCCATGTCGCTCGGCGGCGTCGAAACGCTCGTAAGCATCCCGGTCTACTCTTCCCACATCAACATGAACGAGGAAGAATTGCGGAGACACGGGGTAACGAGCGGCATGATAAGGATTTCGGTGGGGGTCGAGGGAGTTGAGGATCTCATCGCGGACTTCCATCAGGCCCTCGAGTATGCCTGAGGGGATTCCTCTTAATCAGTCTGTCCGGAGAGCACCACCGGACCAGATGGGGTCGGTTGATTGCCGCGAGGCTCAAGCGTGAGGCGCCAGACACCGCGTCCCCATTCCGCGGGATTCAGCGTCCCGAAGTACCATTCTCCCCTCGTCAGGGTCGTGTCGGTGAAGGAGAACTCGGCGACGCGAGAGGTCCCTGCGCGGCCAACATGCCACAGGCAATATCTCTCTGCGCCGGCCGTCGGAGAGAGACCCCGTACGTAGATCACGGCGTCTCCCGATCCTGAGTCAAAGATCAGCTTTCCATATGCGTTTCCGCTATCTGCAGGCGCCTCCAGAAGTATCAATCGCGCATTGGGGCTGGCGATAATAGCGAGAAACTCGTTCTTCTCTCGAATGGACGCGGCTTGGTACTCGAGAGATCCGATAAGGTTCTCCGAATAACGCCAGAATCCAATCAGGATCGCGAGGAGAATGACCAGAGTCAGGATACCCATCCAGCGGCGGGAGGCGGCTGGGGAAGGAGATTCGGGAGGAGAGTTGTTCATGACGGTTCGGGAAAAACGAATCTACACAGCAGACTCTGAAAAGGCAACAAGAGAAATTGCCGGGTCTACAAAACCGGTCACGATGAAACCATGAATATCGATCCGAAACACATACGGCAATTTCTCGAGCATCGGACCCGCCGCACAATTGACGACGAGAGTTTGATCCGCGCGGCAGTTCTGATCCTCTTGTTTCCAAGGGATGATCAGCTTTGGGTCTTGTTAACGAAAAGAACGTCGGTCGTGGAGCACCATAAGGGACAGATTTCGTTTCCCGGCGGCGCCATGGACACAGGAGACAGGGACAGTATTGCAACGGCGCTCAGGGAAACGGAGGAGGAGATTGGGCTCAACCCTTCTGACATCGAAGTACTCGGTTTGTTTGACGATGCCTGGGTTCCCTCGGGATTCAGGATCACGCCGGTTCTTGGATTCACTAGGGTGCCGCCCAGGGTGCGGCTGAGCCCCCAGGAGGTGGAGGAAATTGTGGAGGTCCCGCTTTCATTCTTCCTCGATTCCCGAAACGAACGTGTACAGCAATTCGTCCGTGACGGGAGGCCGATTGACGTGTATTTTTATACTTACCGGACAAACGAAATCTGGGGAGCAACAGCTGCTCTGTTGAGGGCGTTCCTCCATGAACTGCGGGAGGAGATGAAAAGGCACGGGCTCGAGGAAGCATGAAAAATCCGTTGGAAATGACGGAATTTGTAGCGATATTATGGGGTGAATTGTACAAAGGTTAACGCAGGAGAACGAAATGCCGCGGCATAAATCTGCAGAAAAGAGAATGCGACAGAGCGCACGGCGCCATATCCGGAACAAGGCACGACTTTCGCGCATGAAAACCTTGATCAAGAAGGTGCGTGCGGCAAAAGAGAAAAAGGAAGCCGAGACCGCGTTGAAAAATGCCGTGCAATACCTGGATCGCCTGGCGGCTAAGGGCGTGATTCACCGGAACAAGGCGGCCAATCAGAAATCGAAGCTGACACGCTTTGTGAAGGCAGTAAAGTAGCAGAACGTCGACTCCTTGCAAATAAAAAACCCCGTCTTTGACGGGGTTTTTCCGTTTTAGAGGTTGAAAGCCTTCCTATCCGCCTTCTTGCTGTTTCTTCTGTTCCTCCAATTCGCGAATCCGCGCCTCGTATTTTTCCCGCTCCGCCGGTTTTGTCGTCGCAAGAGTCTTATAGGCCTTGATCGCGTCGTCGAACCATCCCTGTTTGGCGTAAATCTCGGCGAGCGTGGGTGTTACGAATCCTGTTCCCGACGGTGTGTCTTCTTCGCTCGGGGGTGTAACGGTGCGATCGGATAAATTGATGACAGGAGTGATTCTCTTAGCATCTTTCAGCTTTTCCGCCAGTTCCTCAATACTGTCTTTTGGTTCTTCATCGGTTGTTTCGACGCGCGGCTCCTGGGCTGGCGGCTCTGTTTCCTGATGCAGGGGCGCAAATGGATCTTCCGTCGTTTCCGGTGGAGCCGCCGGCGGTTCCTCAGGCGGTCCGGCAGAAGTCTCCTCGGCGGCGGCATGGAGCTGAGAGAACGGATCTTCAGTGATCGCCTCGGTCGAAGGAATGGTCGTTGGGGGAGACTGTTGTTCCTCGTACTGCGTCAACGCCGCAAAGGGGTCTTCGGGGGTTTCCGTTTCCACGGGGGGCGGTTCAGGAGATGAGTCAGACGAAGCACTTTCGACAGGAGGTGGTTCTTCAACAACGGAGGGTCGTTCGAGGGCAGTGCCTTCAGACAAATACTCCTCGAGGGAAATCGAATTCTCCAGTCCGAACAATTCCATGCGCCTGCGTTCACGAAAAGAGTCGAATGTTTCGCGCGGTTCCGGTTGTTGTTTCTCGGTGCCCGGGGATACAGGAAGTTCAGATGGAGGCTCTTCCGTTATCGCCGTCTCAAAGACCTCCTCTGTCACCGGGGACGGCTCTCCTGATGCCTGATCCTCGACGAAAGGCTGGGGTTCTGTTTCCGCGGAAGCCCCTTCAACCGTCGGTGTTTCAGAGGGTTGTTCCTCGGTGAACTGAGACAGTATTTGCTCGGCGGATGGCTCGGACGCGGCCGGGGGTTCCGCCGCCGGTTCTTCGGTAAGCGGCGCGGTTTCCACGGTCTCCGCAGGTGTCTGGTCAGTCGGGGTGGTAAATGATTCGCCCGATGTTTCGGCGATGCTGGCCAGAAGGTGCTCGACGGCTTCGTTGAACGGGAGCATTTCGTGCACGAACTCGAATTCGCGTCGCGCCTCCGACTTCATATTGAGGGCAAGCAGGGCTTTCCCCTTGAGGAGGTGACCGGTCGTATAGAACGGATGATGGGCGAGGCCGTTGTCGCAGGTCGTCAGTGCATCCCGGGAGCGGCCTGCCTCAAGATAACAATACGCCAGCCGTGCAAAGAGAGGCGATTGAGGATCATCAGCAACGTATTGCTCGAGTTTCTGAATCTGTCGTTCGAGGGTGTCGTTCATTCCGCGGGACCGTTGTGGCGGATTTTTCTGGCTCGCAGAGCGTGTCTGATGGAGAGCGTGGAGACGAATGCAAAACCGGCGAAATACAGCAACTGGAACGGGATTGCGGCGAGTTCCAGGTAGTATAATGACGAAATTACGCCGAAGAAGCAATAGACTGCGAAGAGAATCTCGATGGCGACAACCCAGTTGATTTTGGACGGCGCGTATTTCTTTTGCAGCCACGAGTCGTGTTTATGCTCAATTCGATACTTCGGCGTCCGGACGAATTCGCTCTTGCGTCTGAACAACCCCTCGAAGACTGCGCGCGAGTTATTGACGGCGAACCCCATGCTTCCGGCCATGAAGAGCGGAAAGAGCAAGAGCCTCCTCTTCCAGTCGGGGTACACGGATTTTTGTGAGAAAAGATAGAACAGGAATGAGCCGATGAATGCAAGAACAAACACGGACATCAGCGTGAAATACAGCTCATGGCCCCCGTGCTGCTTAATGAAAATGAGCGGAACGTTCAGGAGACCGGCAAGCAGGATAAAGGGAAAGACGATGTTGTTGGTCAAGTGGAAGGTGGAGTGAATCTTGACGCGGAGGGGAATGTCCGACTTCCACACTTCCGGAAGGAGTTTGCGCGCGGTCTCAATAGCTCCCTTCGTCCATCGGAACTGTTGTGTCTTGAGCGCATTGAGCTCAGAAGGCAATTCAGCCGGAGACGTGACATCCGAGAGATACTTGAATTTCCATCCGCGGAGTTGAGCCCGGTAGCTCAGATCCAGGTCTTCCGTCAGAGTGTCCGAATGCCAGTTGCCTGCGTCTTCGATCGCCGAGCGCCGCCACACTCCCCCCGTCCCGTTGAAATTGATAAAGAATCCGGCCTTGTTGCGGACATCCTGCTCGATGACAAAATGGCCGTCAAGGGCCATGGCCTGAGCACGAGTAAGGAGCGAGTAATCACGATTCAAATGTTCCCACCGTGTCTGGACGACGGCAATTTTCGGATCCTGATAGAAATACGGGATGGTTTTTCTCAGGAAATCCGGTCTTGGCACGAAGTCGGCATCAAAGATGGCAAGGAACTCTCCCTCGGCTTTTTCGAGGCCTGCCCTGAGGGCTCCTGCTTTGAAGCCGGCGCGGTCCTGCCGCACGAGATGCTTGATGTTGAAACCCTGTTCAGAATAGAACCTCACCGCATCGGCGGCAACCAGGCGTGTCTCGTCAACAGAATCATCAAGAACCTGGATCTCCAGCTTCTCCTTCGGATAATCGAGTGCACAAACCGCATCGATGAGCCTCCGAACCACGTAGAGCTCGTTGAAGAGGGGAAGTTGGACGGTGACCATCGGTGTTTGGCCTGGAACAGGTGGGTCGGGTTTCAGCTTGCGCTGTTTCAGGTAGTGATAGACCATCACAAACCCGTGGGCTCCGAACGTAAACAGAATGAGAAGGGAGATGAAGTAAAGGATGAGGACAAAATCGGAAAACCAGGGGTTTTCCACCAATTCCTGTCTAAAGAACGCTGTGGTCATACGTTACCATCCTGCGACAGTTTCATTAAGAATGTCTTCCGTGAGTTTTCTGATTGCTTCCTGAATGCCTTCGTTTCGTTGTGTAACGCCTGCACCAGAAGGGAAGTCTCCCCATTGGCTGAATTCCTTCTCCCAGAGCACTTTTCGTTGCTTGACATCCGTGAACTTTACACGGGCCGTGACGGTCATTCGCCGCTGAGCGACTTGTTCGCCGGGTTGAACGACGGAAGCGGATTCACGGACGCCGGTGATAACAGTTTCAAGAATGGAATCCGAGGTGCCTCGTTCGGCCAGCGTGAGATTCCCGTCGTTCGTAAAGATCTCCACGAGCCTCTCGGTGAACGTGTCCTTGAGGAGAGGATCCCCGTATCCACTTTGATCCTGGACGATCGTAATGGCGATGGTTTTGAGATTGGGGGGAACGGAGCCCCCGGAGAACGAATAGCGACATCCCGGTGAAGCCAGGATCAATGCCGTCATCGCGACAATCGGGAGGAGGGTTCTCACACGCTTATCCATTCAGTCCATACTCTTTGATCTTGCGATAGAGCGTACGTTCGCTGATGTTCAGTTCGCGCGCAGCAAGGCGGCGATTGCCTTCATGGCGATCAAGAGCCTTCTGGATCATCTGCCGCTCCATGTCGTCAAGCGAATAGTTCCCGTTGCCGTTTTCGCCATTGTCGATCTGTGCCGGACGTCTGCCTTCAGTCTGAAGAGGCTGTTGCGCGAGGAGGTCTTTCAGCTCCAGAATATCGGCCTTGAGGTCGAGGAGTGCACGGTAGATAAGCTCTCGTTCGGCCTGCTCCACGGTCTTGTTGGTGATGACGGGCAGATTGCGCGACCGATCGAAGGTTCCGCCTCCGACAACGTCGGCCCCGTACAATTGCTTGCGGACCTGATCTGCACCTATTTGCCTGCCGTTCTCAAGAACGATCAGGCTCTCCACCACGTTGCGGAGCTCGCGAATGTTGCCAGGCCAGTGATACTCCATCAGAATTTCCATCGCCTCGGGGCTGAACCCTTCGAACGTCATGCCGTTACGCTCGGTGAACTCGCGGATGAAGGCATCGACAAGAGCGGGGATGTCCCCGCGCCGGTTTCGTAAGGGGGGGAGCCAGATGTTTACGGAACGAAGGCGGAAATACAGATCCGGCCGGAAGCGTTTTTGCTGGACTTCGAATTCCAGATTCTTGTTTGTTGCCGCGACCACCCTCACGTCGGTTGTTCGCGATGTCGATGATCCGACGCGTGAAAACTCGCCGTTTTCCAAAACACGCAGGAGCTTCACCTGCGTTGCAAGGGGCGTTTCGCCAATCTCATCCAAAAAGATGGTGCCGCCGTCGGCGATCTCGAAGTATCCGCGCCGGGTGTCCACCGCGCTGGTGAACGATCCCTTTTCGTGGCCGAACAGTTCGCTCTCGATCAGGCCCTCCGGAATGGCCCCGCAATTGACCGTCACAAGGGGTTTCTTCGATCGCTTGCTGGCCGTATGGATGGCCCGCGCGATGACTTCTTTTCCCGTGCCGCTCTCGCCGGTGATGAGGACGGTGATGTCCGTCGGAGCCACCTGTCGAATCACGTCGATGATCTCCAGGATCTCCGGGGACGACCCAATAATCCCGTGTTCTCTCTGGAAGGCTTCCCGAGTCATGACCCTCTACCGCGAGACCACGATTGATTCGAGGCTGAACTTCCTTCGGATTTCCGCCGTAAATCGTTTAGCATCTTCGTAGGTCTGAAATTCCCCTACCCAGACCTTATGGAGTTTTCTTCCGTTGTTCACGATCGTGAAAATGTTGGAAGAATAGTTCTCCTTTTCAAACTTTGCTTTGAGTTCTTCAGCGTTCTGCAATGTTGAAAACGCTCCGACCTGGACCGTGAATCCCGTTGGGAATTTCTCGACTGTGCCGGTGGGCTTAATGTCTGCCGGTGCTTCTTCCTTGGGCGGGTTGACGGGTTCGGAGGCTTTCTCCGCCACCGCGTACGTGGAAAAGGGATATTCCTGCTTTAGCTGTTGAAGTTTCTGGTCGCCGGTTTTGTACAGGCCGATCGAATAGTAATATTGATGAAGTTTGTACAGCGCATCATCGGCCCATTCGCTCCGGGGAAAATTGTCCACAATGCTTTGATAGAGCTTTGCCGCTTCGATTCCATTTGTCGTCAAGACGGCCTGCAAATACAGAACGCCGGGGTGATTCTGATAGTTCGTCATCAGCGTGGGAAGCTCGGCCTTCACGGCCTCGGCTTGATTTCGTTCAATCATTTCCAGGCGTCGTTGAATGTCCGGTTCCCCGCTCCGTTCATTCTGAGCAGATGCGGCTGAAGTAAATACGATCAAGGCAGTAAAAATCGCGATGCGCATACGAACCTCCATCCCTCTTATCCGTTCGCGGCTTTTCGGCGCGCGGTAACCGGCGCCAACGAACCGAACAATGTGGCGGAATTGACCCTGTCGATGGTGACTTTCCTGTATTGTCCCGCCGCGGCATCGTCCCTTGGAAACACGACGGTCTTGTTCGTTTCGGTACGTCCTGTAAAGTCCTTTTCCGATCGCTTGCTGGGCCCTTCAACCAATATCTCGACCGTCTGTCCGACAAGCACACGATTCCGTTGAAGGGAAATCTCCCGTTGGAGATCAATGATCTCATTGAGCCGTGCAACTTTGACGTCCTCCGGTATGTCATCACCCATCTGCCAGGCCTTCGTGTTCTCCCGGGGGGAATACTTGAAGGTAAAAGCCCCGTCATACGATACTTCGCGCAGGAGATCAAGCGTCATCCGGTGATCCTCGTCAGTCTCGGTCGGGAATCCGGCAATGATGTCGGTGGAGAGGCTTACGTCGGGAATGGCGGCCCTGATCCTTCCGACAAGATTCAGATAGTGACTGCTCGTATAGGTGCGATTCATGAGTCGCAGAATTCTGTCGGAGCCGGACTGGACGGGAAGATGGATGTAATTGCAGATGTTGTCGTGACGCGCAATGGTGGCAATGAGCTTGTCCGACATATCCTGCGGATGAGACGTCGTGAAACGGACGCGCAACCGAGAATCGATTCGTGCCACGGCCTCCAAGAGATCGGCGAAGTCACCCTGGCTCTCGCCGTCGCGGTAGGAGTTCACGTTCTGTCCCAGCAAGGTGACCTCCTTGAATCCTCGTTCGACCAGGGCTGTAATTTCCTTCACGACGTTTCGAACCGTCCTGCTCCGCTCGCGTCCGCGGGTATACGGAACCACGCAGAAGGTGCAGAACTTGTCGCACCCGCGCATCACCGAAACCCACGCGCTGATTCCGTCGGTGCGAAGCGGAACGATGTCGTCATAGTTCTCGACGCGGGAAAGCCGCACGGCAATCCCTTTTTCGCCCTGGAGAGCATGCTCGACAAGCTCGGGAAGACGGCGGTATTCATCGGGGCCGATGACCAGATCGACCGAACTCTCTGACTGGAGCAGATCCTTTCTGAGGCGCTCGGCCATACAGCCAAGCACGCCTATAACAAGACCGGGATTCGACTTTCGGAGGTGTCTGAACTCTCCGAGTCTGCCATAGATCCGTTGTTCGGCATTTTCCCTGACGGCGCACGTGTTCACGAGGGCAACATCGGCCTCGGCGGCGCGATCCGTCCGCTCGTATCCGGCGTTGTTCAGAATGCTCAGAACAACCTCGCTGTCGGCCACATTCATCTGACAGCCGTATGTTTCGAGATAAACCTTGCGAACAGGAATCATGGGTAAAGTGGAACCATTAATGTACCGAAACTATGCCATTCTGTCAAACAACAACTCACTTTGACAAGTGCAATTAATTTAAGGATTTTTTCGACATGAGGCCATTTTCCCCTGTGACCTGATTGACATTTCGGCAGAGGCATTCGGTTCATTGAATGCAGTGCAATTCGGTAGTATATTGGTGGGGCTTGTTCCTGAGAATCTCTCTTTGATCAAACCGAGAACGAGAAATGCCGACATTGATTGAATCCATTGCAGGAAAGGCGAAATCTCTCAAACGCCACATTGTTCTTCCTGATGCCGTTGACGAACGGACACTCCTGGCGGCTCGGACGTGCGTGGATGAGGGAATTGCTGTCATAAGCCTCGTGGGGAATGAGAAGGAGATCCGATCGCTGGCCGACCGGTCCGGTATTTCACTCCAGGGAGTGCGAATTGTCGATCCTTCCCGATCCGAACGGCTGAGTGATTTCAGCCATGTGTATTTCAATCTGAGGAAGAAGAAAGGTGTAACCTTTGAGCAGGCGCAGGAGACCATTCGCGATCCGTTGTTTTTTGGGGCCATGATGGTGAGAGAGGGGCTTGCAGACGGTAGCGTCGCGGGATCGGTTTCGACTACGGCCGATGTGCTTCGTGCGGGCATTCAAGTGATCGGCGTTCAGGATGGCATCAGCGTTGTCTCAAGCTTCTTTTTGATTGTCTTCCCGTACGCCGTCTACACGTTTGCCGATGGGGCGGTTGTGCCCGACCCGACGCCCGAACAACTGGCCGATATTGCGATCGCATCGGCGGGGAACCATACGGCATTAACCGGTGAGCCTGCGCGCGTTGCTCTGCTGTCTTTTTCCACGAGAGGAAGTGCTTCGCATCCGCTTGTGACGAAAGTCCAGGAGGCAGTCGTGCTGGCAAGGAAAAAGGCACCCGCGCTTGTTCTCGACGGCGAGCTTCAGCTGGACGCGGCAATTGTGCCCTCGGTGGCGGAGCGGAAGGCCCCGGGAAGCCCTGTCGAAGGGAGAGCCAACGTGCTGATTTTTCCGGACCTCAATGCCGGAAATATCGGATATAAAATGGCGCAACGAATGGGAGGGGCCGAGGCGTTCGGTCCGATTGTTCAGGGCCTGAGAAAGCCGGCGTTCGATCTGTCCCGCGGAGCAAGTGTCTCGGATATCGTCACGGTTATTGCGATCAACGCCGTCATGGGAGCGGCATCGGCATGAACAAGCGATATGCCTTCCTCGACGTGTATCGCGGAATCGCCGTTCTGCTGATGATCGAGGGCCATGCCATGCGGGAGTTCCTCCAGCCGGCACTTCAGCTCTCGTCCCTATTTCGATTCCACGAGTTGCTTCACGGCATCACGGGTCCCGGTTTTCTCTTCGGTGCGGGGATCACATTCGGAATCTCCGCACAACGGAAATGGCCCGAATTCTTGCGCCCGACGCCGGTCCTGGGCCGCAGGCTGCGGAAGATCCTTTTCTTAGTTTTGCTGGGATATGGTCTTCACCTTCCATTCTTCTCCCTGAGCAAGACACTTGCCGAGGCGTCGCTCAAGGATTGGCAGACCTTCTTCAGTTTCGATGTCCTTCAGTGCATCGGATACTCCCTCTTGATCCTCCAAATCCTCCTCCTGTCGGCTCGTGAGCGACACCTCTTTCTCGGTGCGGTGATCGTCGTAGGTTCCGCGCTGGTGCTGATTGCCCCTGTCCTGTGGCGGATGGATCTCAGCGGCATGTCTCCGGCGCTTTCCATGGGCCTCCAGGGGACGCACGGATCCGTCTATCCCCTTGTGCCGTACGGCGCATTTCTCTTCGCGGGGGCCGCTGTGTCGTATGAATTCACTCGGCATGCAGAAGAAGGCAGCGAACATGTTTTCATCCGTCGGCTTGCGCTCACGGGCCTTTGCTGTATAGCCGGAGGATTCTTCCTTGAGTGGATCCCCCTGCGTTTCTATGCGCAAACGGATTTCTGGCATGACAGTCCGAATTTTTTTGTCATGAAGCTGGGAGGTCTTTTCCTGCTCATGAGCGGTGCATGGCTTCTTGAGCGTGCACTTCGTGGAGGAACGCTTGCTCCTCTGGCCCTGCTCGGGATGGAGTCCCTTTTTGTGTATATCGTTCACCTCGTTGCGCTCTACGGCAGTCCCGTGAATGCCGAGATGCATCTTTCATTCTTCTGGAAAGGGCAGTATGGATGGATGGCGGCGACGGGCTTGAGCGCGGTCTTTGTCCTCGCTCTGTACGCGCTTGCCCGGACTTGGAGGGTTCTGAAAGAAAAGCATCCCGTTTTGCTTCAAACGGTGCAATGGTGGTTGGGATGTGTGCTCGTGTTTGAATTTTTTACCAGACCTTATTGAGGCATGCATGAACATCAAGATCTTTGTAACAGGCGGGACGTTTGACAAGGAATATGACGAAATCGCCGGGAGATTATTTTTCAAGGACACGCATGTTCCGGAGATGCTCAAACTTGGCCGCTGTGATGTTGCAGTGGACGTCCACACCTTGATGCTGGTGGACAGCCTTGAGATGACCGATGACGATCGGAAGACCATTGCGGAGCACTGCAGGAAGGCCAGAGAGGAGAGGATTGTTGTGACCCATGGAACGGACACCATGGAGGTGACGGCCCGTGTGTTGGGGGAACAGGTGAAAGGGAAGACCATTGTGTTGACCGGCGCGATGGTTCCGTACAAGTTCGGGAGTTCCGACGGGCTCTTCAATCTGGGGAGCGCGCTTGCGTTTGTGCAGGTTCTTGCGCCCGGCGTTTATATTGCCATGAATGGAAGAGTGTTTTCATGGGACAACGTCCACAAGAACAAAAGCACGGGAATGTTCGAGGAAGTCAGTTCAAGAAAGGTTTGAAAGTGGCCCGAGTTTTTCCTACCATGCGTGACCCGTTGATCATTCCATGAAAAAACAATCAAAACGTACGACGCGGCGGTCCTCGCTTCTGCAGACCCCCCATCATGCATCTCTGAGTCCCGACAAGCTTCGCTGGCAATGTGACCCCCAGGCCCTCAAGATTTCATCGACCGAGGAAGTCCATCCTCCCAAGGAAATCATCGGCCAGGAGCGGGCACTGAGAGCACTGCGCGTGGGCCTCGAGATGGAGCATTTCGGCTACAACATTTTTGTGACCGGATTGCCTGGTACCGGACGAACCACCACGATCAAGCGGCTCCTCCATGAATTCGAGCACCGGAAGGTTCCTCTGAAGGACCACTGTTATGTGCACAATTTCCATAATCCGGACATGCCGGTAGCGCTGGCATTGCCCGCCGGGCAAGGGAGGTCGCTCAAAAACGATATGGAAGCACTGGTGAAGGATCTTCTGATCAGCATCCCGGCTTTGTATGAAAGCCAGCGATATCAGGAAGCGAGGAAGACCACCCTCCAGCACTTTCAAGAACGGCAAAAAAGCGTCCTGCTGGACTTTGAAAAACGGGTGAAGGAGAGAGGATTCGATCTTGTTCAGGTGCAAGTCGGCAACGTGATGCGGCCTGACGTTGTGCCAGTGGTGAACGATCAGCCGGTCAATCTTGACCAGGCCGAGGTGCTCGTCGCCAAGGGGGAACTTTCGAAAGAGGAGTTCGAGCGCATGAAGGGCATCCAGGCGGAGCTGGAGAACCAAATGTCGGCTGTGTTCAGAGAGCTGAGGAACATTGAAAAGAAAGTCCAGCAATCGCTCCTGGAGCTCGAAGAACGGCTCGTGATGCCGATTGTGGACGAGAGCATCGAGGTATTGAAGGCAACCTACGATGATCCAAAGGTTCAAGCATATCTCAAGGATGTTCGTGAGGATATCAGGCAAAACCTGGACCGGTTTCGCGGGAAGCCTGCGCAGGCAGATCAGAGTGACGATGGTTCTCCGGAAGAGGACGATTTCCTTGAGTACAAGGTCAATGTTCTTGTGGACAACGCGGATACCGAGACCGTGCCGATCATTATCGAGACGAATCCGAAATACAAGAACATTTTCGGCACACTTGAGCGCGAGGTTGAGCGGTCGGGTGTCTGGAAGACCGATTTCACTCGTATCAAGGCCGGCTCTCTCTTGCGGGCGGATGGAGGGTACCTTGTCCTCAACGCGCTTGACACATTGGTCGAGCCGTGGGCCTGGCAGGATCTGAAGAGGACGTTGCGAACCGGCAAAATGGAGATTCATACCTACGAGCCGATGTTCAACATTGCGCCCACGGGCATGAAGCCCGAGGCGATTCAGATCAACGTTAAGGTGATCATGATCGGCGATGCCGAGTTGTATCATTTGTTGTATGACCGTGACGAAGACTTCAAAAAAATCTTCAAGATCCGGGCCGATTTTGACTCCGAGATGCCGAAGGATGACAAGAGCATTAATCAGTATGTGAGGTTTGTGAAAATGGTGTGTGACGAGGAAAAACTGCGTCCCTTTGACGCCAGCGCGCTTTCCCAGATAATTGAATTCGGTGTTCGCCTGGCGGGCCGGCAGAAGAAGATTTCCACGCGGTTCAACATCATTGCGGACGTTGCGCGGGAGGCGAACTACTGGGCATCCAAGAGCGGCGAAGCCATGGTGACGGCGTCGCATGTCGAGAAAGCCCTGGAGGAGCGTGAGTATCGGGTGAAGCTCGTGGAGGACAAGATTCAAGAGCTGATCACCGAGGGCACGTTCATGATAGACACAGAGGGTTGGGTGGTGGGACAAGTCAACGGATTGACAATCTACGACTTCGGAGAGCATGCTTTCGGCAAACCAACGCGGATCACGGCACGGACTTCGCTGGGCCGGTCGGGGGTGATCAACATTGAACGGGAATCGGATCTGAGCGGGCCAACACATAACAAAGGCGTGGCGATTCTTACAGGGTATCTGAGAAGCACGTTCGCCCAGCGCATGCCGCTTGTGATGGAAACGAGCATAACATTCGAACAGTCGTATGGCGGTGTGGATGGCGACAGCGCGTCCTCGACCGAGATCTACGCCATTCTCTCCAGCCTTTCCGGACTTCCGATTCGTCAGGACCTGGCTGTGACGGGATCGGTGAATCAAAAAGGGGAAGTTCAGCCCATCGGAGGCGTGAATCTGAAAATCGAGGGTTTTTTTGATACGTGCCGCGCAAAGGGGCTCACGGGTACTCAGGGAGTGCTGATCCCTTCAAAGAATGTTCCCGAGCTGATGCTCAGAGAGGATATTGTGGAGGCTGTGCGGAAGAAACAATTTCACGTTTACGCGGTGGAGAGGGTGGAGCAGGGAATCGAGATTTTGACGGGGGTGCGTGCGGGGAGGGAGGAAGGGGGAGGATTCACAAAAGGGTCGGTTTTTGGAAGGGCGGCAGACCGGTTGATGGAATACGCCGTCCGCTGGAGGGAGTACGAACGGGGCAAGTAGCCTCAGGGAAGCACTTCGTCCCGCTTCTTTAACGCCTTGATGGTTGAGCTACGGATCCGACGGAAGTTTCTGTCATTGCCCATCAACACGAGCGCTGCCACCTGTTCTCCGGTGAGGAGATGAGGAAGGATGACATGGTCGGCCCCTTCCTCGTACAGCCGCAGGGCGCTCTCCACAGAGTTCGCGTAGACGATAATCTTTCCTTTCACGCGGCGCGCTTTCAGATACTTCAGCAGAGCTTCGTTGCTTGTTCCTCGGAGAAAATCATCGGGCAGGGTACACACCACCATGCTGGCGTTGTGGATGCCGATCTCCTCGAGGGCGTCGAAGTGGCTGATATCGATGTAGGACGCGGAAATACCCCGTGCACGCAACCGCATCAGAACCTGCGGATTGAAATCCAGCACGTGGAGCCGGGGCCACTCAGGTTTGAGCGCCTCGACAAGACCGCTTCCGACCCTGTGACAACCCAGGATCACGATTTCTCCCTCCTTCGTTTCATGCACTTCCTCTTCCTGCACGTGGGATGTCTTGATGCCGATCCGCTCAAGGATGGCGACGCCGGCCCGAGCAATCGTATGACTGCTCATGATCACGTACGTGGACGTGGTGGAAGTGATGACGAGGGTGAGCGCAATGAGGGAGACAATGTCCGGCGTGACATGGCCGTAGGCAAGTCCGAGCGAGGCGATCACCAGGGAGAACTCGCTTGACTGGGAGAGATGAAGGGAGGAGAGGATTCCGACGCGCGCGCCCAAGTTGACGGACATGCTTACCGGAAGGATAGTCGCGATCCGGCTTCCAACGATGAAGACGGAGAGGAGAAGTCCTGCCATCAGCATGTCCACGGAGCTGATGAGGATCTGCATGCCGAGCGATACGAAGAACAGGGTAACGAAGAAATCGCGAAGCGAACGGATCTTAGCGATCACGTCATGCGAATAGGGAAAGGTTGAAATGCTGACTCCGGCAATCAGTGCACCCATGGCAATGGAGAATCCCTGGAGGAGCGCGAGCCAACACATCACGAAACACCACGCCATGGAGAGCACAAGGACCATCTCCGGATTGCGCGCAACGCGCTGAAAAGCCGCAGGGAGCACGTAGCGGCTGACCAGGAAGCTGACGATAACAAGGCCCAATCCGAGCACGATCGAGAGAAAGACAGGGCCGAGGGAAGGATCATTGATGTTACTCTGGCCGGCCAGCACGAAAATAGCGAGGACGTCCTGGACCAGCAGAATGCCCAGCGTGACGCGGCCCGGCAATGTGTCAAGTTCACCCCGATCGCTCAGCAATTTTACGACAATCATCGTGCTGCTGAACGAGAGTGTGACGCCGATGTAAACCGCGTTAAGCCCACCGTATCCCAGCCAGACTGCCATCAGGTAGCCGAGACCCGAACAGGCTATTACCTGCAAAATGCCGATGACGGAAGAGGATGAGCCGGAGCGGACAAACTTCTTGACATCAATCTCCAATCCGACAATGAAGAGGAGAAAGGCCAGGCCGAGCTCGGAGATGGCAGAGACGTCTTCCTGGTTCTGAATGAGCCCGAGGCCGTGCGGCCCGATGATCATGCCGGCGGCAATGTAGCCGAGAATCGGAGGCTGACGGAGAAATTGCGCGGCATAAGCGAGGATCGATGCCGCGACGATGGACAGGCCAATGGCAAAGAGAATGGTCGAATGCATTCGGAGGCAAAAAAACATTACATCGTACGAAATGTTTTGTTCACGGTCAAACACTCGCATCCACTTCGTTGGTTTTCTAAGCTCTTTTTCTTAGTTTGATTTCTATGATCGGCATCGAGTACATTTTGCTGGCGGGTTCCGTACTGATTCTGATCAGCACAGCGATCGGCAAGCTGTCGGACAACCTTGGCGTGCCGACGCTCGTTCTCTTTCTGGTGGTAGGGATGCTGGCGGGTTCCGAGGGGCCGGGAGGGATTCAATTCGATGATCCCGGGCTGGCAAGCTCGATTGGTATCGTCGCTCTTGTCTTCATCCTGTTCGGCGGAGGCCTTGACACGAAGTGGCAGGATGTCCGACGGGTTTTGGCTCCTGCCGCCGGTCTTTCAACCTTCGGTGTTCTCGTTACTGCTCTTGCCGTGGGCGGCTTCGCGCATTATTTCCTTGAAGTCCCGATTGAATACGGCATTCTTCTGGGCTCCATCATCTCTTCGACGGATGCCGCCGCCGTCTTTGCCGTCCTGCGGTCAAAAAATGTGAGCCTCAAGGGAAGACTCAAACCCCTGCTGGAGCTTGAATCCGGCAGCAATGATCCGACGGCCGTCTTTCTGACCGTCGGTCTTCTCGCGATCATCCGCACTCCTGAGACCACGCTGGTCAACCTCCTCAGTCTCTTTGTCGTTCAAATGGGTTTAGGCGGCGTACTAGGGTACTTCATGGGAAGAGCCATGGTTGTCCTTCTGAACCGACTTCGCTTTTCGTACGAAGGCATTTATCCCGTTTTTGCGCTGGCGTTCGCATGTCTCATCTATGCCAGCACTGCGGTGCTTGGGGGGAGCGGATTTCTGGCCGTGTACATCGCGGGTATCGTCCTCGGGAACAGCACATTTGTTCAGAGGAAGAGCTTGTTCCGGTTTTTTGACGGGTTGGCGTGGTTGAGCCAGATCGGGATGTTTCTTGCCCTGGGATTGCAGGTTTTTCCTTCACGGCTGGTTCCCGTTATGACCATTGGTCTGCTTGTCTCAGGATTTCTCATGTTCGTCGCAAGGCCTTTAAGTGTTTTTATCACCCTTGCACCGACAACATTCGATTGGCGGGAAAAGCTGTTCATTTCCTGGGTCGGCCTTCGAGGATCCGTTCCCATCATTCTTGCCACCTTTCCGCTCCTTGCCGGAATTCCTCGAGCAGACCTCCTGTTTAACCTTGTTTTCTTCATTGTTCTTACTTCTGCTCTCCTTCAAGGGTGGTCCATTCCTCTTGTTGCCCGCCTCCTTGGCCTGGCCGCGCCTCTGGAACGAAAGAAATCGCATCCCCTGGAATTTGAACCTGTGGTCGGCAGCGACACAGAACTCGTGGATTTGACAGTTCCTTATCACTCGGATGTCGTGGGAAGATCGATCGTTGAGCTCGGATTGCCTTCGAATAGTCTCATCGTTCTCATTGGGAGAGGCGATCAGTATCTTGTCCCGAGCGGAGGAAGTGTTCTTGAGGCGGGGGATACCATCCTCATTCTGGTCAATAAAGCCGATCTTCCGCAGGTGAGGGAAATTCTTTCCCGGCGAAAGGCGCCGGACGACTAATCCGTCATGATCCCTCGTCACAGGGTGCACTTCAAGGATGCCCTCGCGTATCTTTCGCTCGTACCGGATCAACGGGTTGATCTGGTGTTGACCGATCCGCCCTATGGTCAGGACTATTCCACGGGGCGGCAGAAGCAGACTGTTCGGAAGACCACACGGATTGCGAACGATGCGGGGGAGCTGGATATTGCGGGCCTCATGCGTGAGATCGACAGAGTGACAAAGCCCGCAAGCCATTGCTACATCTTCACCAGCTGGAAAACCATCGATCGCTGGAAAGGAGAGTTCGAGAAGTATTTCGTCCTGAAGAATATTCTGATCTGGTCGAAGGACAATCACACCGCGGGGGATCTTTCCTGGAGCTATGCGCAGTCGTATGAAATGATCCTCTTCGGAATGAAGGGGAGAAAGCGGCTGAAGGGATCGAGGGACCGGGATAGTGTGTACTTTCCGAAAGTAAAGTCACACGAGCAGGTTCACCTGCTCCAGAAGCCCGAACGGCTTATCGAGTACCTCATCGGCAAATCATCGAATCGAGGCGACGTCGTTCTTGATCCATTTGCCGGATCGGGCACGGTGGGTGCTTGTTGTGCCCGACTGTTCAGAAACAGCATTCAATTTGAAATCGATCCGCGATACCGCCGTTCCCTCTTGGCCCGTCTTCGGAGAGCGATTGCGGATTCGGGTGTTGCACAGGAGGTTGTGGCGGAATAAAAAAGGCGGCCGAAGCCGCCTTTCCGACCGCGGATGAAATCCTGTTTGCTACATTGCCTCGGCGACGCTGCGGATCATGATGCCGTTCACTCCGCCTTTCACTCTTACATACCCCTTGGCCTGAACGTTCTTTCCGATGAAATCCATCAGTAAATGGTTCGGGCTCTTCTTGTGGTCGTCGGGGAGCAGGGAGACATAGAGCTTTCCATCGGCCGTGAGGATGCCGAGAGCTCCGCCGGCTTTGGCGCATGCAGTTGCGCAGGCGACATGATCGGGTCCGCGGGCATCACCGGCAAGATAACAGGCAACATCCACGACCTCGCCCGTCACGGTCGCTTCCTTGGACTTGGCGTCCTGGGCATGGAGTGCGGCGACGAGCAGGGCGGACATCAACAGTGAAGAAACGGTGCTTCTCATAAGGCCTCCTGATGTTGTGGCGTGATACTCCTTAAACCTTTCCCGCCGTCGCCGGGTTCCCGGCGTCATCCGTTGCCGCGCTCTCCGCGGCGGCTTTGCGGGCCATTCTGACACGTTCGTTGTGATCCAGATATCTCTTGCGGAGGCGGATGGATTTTGGCGTGACCTCAACGTATTCGTCTTCCCCAATCCACTCAATGGCTTGTTCCAGGGTGGGTATACGCGGCGGTTCGAGTCTGATGGCCTCATCCGATCCCGATGCGCGGATGTTGGTGAGCTGCTTTGTCTTGCAGACGTTGACCACCATGTCCTGTTCGCGCGAGTTTTCGCCCACGATCATTCCCGCATACACCCTCGCGCCCGGTTCGACAAAAAAAACACTGCGTTCTTGAAGTTTCCACATGGCGTATGCCACCGCAACCCCCTCTTCGAGCGACACGAGGGCGCCACGGGTCCGGTGTGCCAGGTTGCCCTTGAAGGGCTCGTATCCGTGGAAGTTATGATGCAGGATTCCGGTCCCGCGGGTCTGGCTCATGAACTCGGATCGGAAACCGATCAAGCCGCGCGCCGGCACAAGGAATTCGAGACGAGTATTGCCCTGGATTTGCACCATGTTCTTCAGCTCCCCTTTCCGCCGGCCGAGATTCTCGATCACTGTTCCGACATATTCATCGGGCACATCGATGATGACGTGCTCCATTGGCTCGCAGAGGACGTCGTCGATGCGCTTGAAGATCACTTCGGGCCGGGATACCTGGAACTCATACCCCTCGCGCCGCATGGTCTCAATGAGGATGGCCAAGTGCAGTTCGCCGCGGCCGCTGACCTTGAACACGTCCGGCGAATCGGTCAGCTCGACACGCAGGCTGACATTGGATCGGAGTTCGCGCGCGAGACGCTCGCCAAGGTTGCGGGTGGTCACGTACTTGCCCTCCTGGCCGGCGAAGGGAGAATTGTTGACGATGAAGTTCATGGAGAGCGTCGGCTCTTCGATGGAGACGAACGGAAGGGGGGTCGGATCCGACGCGTCGGCAATCGTCTCGCCGATGTCGACATCCTCCATGCCCGCGAGAGCGATGATGTCGCCCGCAGAGGCCGCCTGCACTTCAATGCGTTTCAAGCCTTCAAAGGAATAGATCTTCGTCACCCTCGCGTCCTCAATCGAGCCGTCGCGATGGATTACCTTCATGGCTGAGCCATCACGGATCGTGCCGCGGACAATTCGGCCGATTCCGAGCCGACCCAGATAGTCACTGTAGTCGATGGTAGTAACCAGCATTTGGAATGGCTGATCGGGATTTCCGGGCGGCGGCGGAACGGCGTTGACAATGGTGTGGAACAACGGTTCCAGGTTGGAACTCTGATCGTCGAGTTCGCGCTTTGCGATTCCCTGCTTGGCAATCGTGTACACAGTAGGAAAGTCCAGCTGTCGATCATGAGCTCCCAGGGAAAGGAAGAGCTCGAAGACCTCGTCAAGGACCTTGTGGGGACGGGCGTCCTTGCGGTCGATCTTGTTGATGACAACGATGGGCTGGAGGTTGAGATCCAGGGATTTTTTCAGGACGAACTTGGTTCCGGGGAGAGGACCTTCCGCCGCATCCACGAGGAGGAGCACACCATCGACCATTTTGAGTGTGCGCTCGACTTCACCCGCAAAATCCGTGTGTCCGGGGGTATCCACAATGTTAATCTTGATCTCGCGGGATTCTCCGGGGGGATGGTAGAACACCGCGGTGTTTTTCGCGAGGATCGTAATGCCGCGTTCGCGTTCAAGTTCGTTGGAATCCATGACCCGCGTCGCTACTTCCTGATTGGCCCGGAAGGTCCCGGTCTGCCGCAGCATGTGGTCTACGAGCGTCGTTTTGCCGTGATCCACGTGCGCAATAATTGCAATGTTCCGTATGTCCGTTCGTGATCTCAATGTGCTCTTAGGATATTCTTACAACGTACCATCAACGCAATCTGCTAAAGTTCTACCGGCATCATCAGGTAAGGTCTTGCCAGCGCAACCTGACAAGGTTCTACCAGCGCAACCTGGTATCATGCCATCAGCGAAATCTGCCAGAATCTGCGCCAAATCAGCGCCAGAATAAAAAATGCCCCGGACAATTCCGGGGCATGAGTATGATACAAAAAATTTAGGAGAAATCAAACCATCAGATCACGATCATGATGCCGGCGCTGAGAGTCTTATACTTGGAGAGATTCATGTCCACATTAACGTTCACCAGAAGAATCTTGACGGACGCGCCGAGCACAATGCGTGAAGAATTTTCACCCTTTGCCTCGAATTCAATTCGCTGTTGAGTTGGTCCCGACGGAGTATCCACGGTATAATCGTACGCCCACTTCATTGTTGAGGTTTCCAGCAGAAAGCCCGCGTAGGGTGTCAGATTCAGGAATCCCCATCCCAGGCGGATGCTTGCGTTCACGCCATACGCTGTTGCGGAGGCATCCATGAGGGAGCCGATTTTCAGATTTTGCGTAAAGTAGGCCGCGGCGACTTCGAAAGGAAGAGCGTCTTCCCCGCCAAACCAGACCATCGGATTGTGTTGGATGCCGAACCCGAAGTACTTGAACTTTCCGATCTTTTCGTCAATCTGTACCTCGGGAAGGTAGCGGAAGGTGAATTGCGTGCCCAAGAAAGTTCCGAGGCTCAGCTGAGGTGTTCCAAGGGGTACGAAGTTGGCTTCTTCGAGAAGGCCTCTGACCGGAAGGCCGCTGGCATACACGGGCAGGTTATAGGGTGTGCCGTTGACGTCGATGGTTTTTCCGGGGAAATTGATGAGAAGGCTGTCTTGCTTGGATCCGACAATCGTCGGTCCGGTAAATGTTACCGTGAATTCCTGAGCAAGGATGGCGTTCTTGATGTCATTCCAGGCTCCTGGGTTTCCCGGAGCAGCTTGTTGGGCCAGCTCCGAAGCCATGGCATCCGTAAAATGGAAATTTCCCTCCAGCGTGAATGACCGGTGCGATTCCTCCATAATTGTTCCCATGGCTACCAGTCCGAATTCGAGATCGAATCCGAACGGAGTCGCCCACGGTGCGCGGTGGAACCACCCGGAATTCAAATCGGCTCCAAAGCCGGAAACGATTGGCGCGATATATGCCTTTGCGGCATCTTGCGCAAGATTACCCAACGTCGCCTCCAAATCGTCTCCGTTCTCGCTTTGTGCAAGCACAGGGGCGTAGGGCAGGAAAAAAAAGAGGACGGCACAGAACAAGCAAATGCGGTTCATACGAATCTCCCAGAGACTACTAGTGAAAGAACGTGGAGACAGAGTATAGCAAAACTACGTCGGGGAAGCAATGAGCAGAAAGGACAAATGTGAGGCATCGCACAAAAAACAGCGGTGGAGAAGGCCGCGTTGCGAATGGTTTCCTCCCAGGAACACACCCATCAACGCGGCGTCCCACCGCACTGAATTTCCGTAACCGGATTCTATGCGATGAAGACAGAAAATTCAACAACAAAATCCTACGTATACCGCAGATTTTTGCTTCTCTTCCCCCTGTTCCGTACTTTGTAATCCACCCTTCCGTTCCCCCAGGCCCGGGGAATGGAGGGGATTGGTGTTTTTTCTCCATCTGAATGCCTTCAATGATCGACCTTCTTCAAAACACGTTGTCTCTTTCTGAGCCATTCCGCAGAACGGTGGACGCAACGCGTTCCCTCACACCGGGCAAGTCACTCATGGTGACAGGACTCAGCGGGTCTCTCCTTGCCATGCTCGTGAGCCATCTCGCGCATGAAGCTGAACGGCAGGTACTTGTCGTCGTCGCTGATCGCGATGATGCCGAAAAGCTTCGTGATGATTGTGTGACAGCAGGTGCGGGCACCGTCGGTTTGTACGTTCACCTTCCTCACCATGCTGCAACGTCCCTGGACGCGTCCGCACCCGTGATGAATGTGGAGGCCCTGCGAATGCTTGCCAACAAGGAGCCGACGGTGATCAGTGCTTCCCTCGAAGCGGTGCTCGGATATATCATTCCGCCTGTCGCCTTTGCGGAACAATGTATACGGCTTGATGCAGGTATGGAGATTCCTTTCCAGGAGTTGACGGAGCGCCTCAGCGTCCTTGGCTTTGATCGAAAAGAGTTCGTTGAGGAATACGGCGATTTCGCCGTCCGAGGGGGAATTCTGGACGTGTATCCGTACAGTGGAGAACATCCCGTACGGCTTGAGTTCTGGGGTGACCGCGTAGAATCCATTAGGGAGTTTGATGTACGCTCACAGCGCTCGATCCGGGATCTCGGCACTGCGACGCTTGTGGGCGACATGTTTAAAACCGGAGAAGTCCCTCCGCAGGCCACTGTGTTCAATTATCTTCAGGCGGATGCTCTCGTTGTACTTGACGAGCCGGTACGGCTCCGTAAGGAAGCGGAAGAATTGCAAAGAGAGGGGGTTGCCAACATTCAAGACGCGGAAGCCTTCGAGACGCAGGGGAGGTCTTTTCGGAGGCTCATCCACGCGCGGCTCGAGCATGCCGGCGCGGAAGTCGATTTTGGGGCATCGCCTCAGCCCCTGCTGAACGGGAGCGTGCGCCTTCTGGCAGAGGAAGTTCGCCGGCGCCATCAGGAAGGATATGAGGTCGTCCTTGCCAGTGACACGGCTGAAGAACGGGAACGGTTGAAGCAACTGCTTGAAGAGGAAT
Organism: Bacteroidia bacterium; assembly: GCA_022180565.1. Classification (GTDB taxonomy): domain Bacteria; phylum Bacteroidota; class Ignavibacteria; order UBA10030; family UBA10030; genus JACQPU01. Next base: position 148,316 of record BQML01000014.1, on the reverse strand, counting down.
GGTCGCAGCGCGGCGAAGAAATGATCCCGATCAGGTTCACCGAAGATACCGTTCACGAAGGCTTCCTGTATCCTTCATCCCGGATCGCATTGTTCACTGAGCATCAGCTCTTTGGGCGGCTGAAGCGGAGGGGAACGGCCAGGCGAATGAGGTTCAAGGGGCTCAGTCAGCGCGAGCTTTCACGCCTGACCAAAGGGGATATCGTCGTCCATCGGGAATACGGCATCGGAAAGTTTGCCGGTTTGCAGACGATCAGGATCGGGTCCGGCGAACAGGAAGTGATGAAAATCGTTTATGAAGGAAATGATGTTCTCTATGTCAATCTGAATTTCCTCAACCGGGTGCAGAGGTATTCCTCGCGGGAGGGCCACATCCCAAAGCTGACGAGACTTGGAACGCCGGAGTGGGACAGGCTGAAGGAACGGGCCCGGAGAAGGATCAAGGATATTGCGCGGGACCTGATTGCCTTGTACGCAAAGAGAAAGCATGAGTCAGGCTTTGCGTTTTCACCCGACGGCCATTGGCAGAAGGAGCTGGAGGCGTCGTTCATGTTCGAAGATACACCGGATCAGGCGCGAGCAACGCTCGATGTGAAGAATGACATGATGCAGAGTGCGCCAATGGACCGGCTGATTTGCGGGGATGTGGGGTTCGGGAAGACAGAAGTGGCGGTGCGCGCCGCTTTCAAGGCGGTGCTCGATGGGAAACAGGTCGCCGTCCTCGTGCCCACCACGATTCTTGCGCAACAACACCACCTGACGTTTGTGGATCGTCTTCAGCGCTACACGGTGCGCGTGGAGAGTCTCACCCGTTTCAAATCAAAGAAAATGCAGAAGGAAATCCTGGAGCGATTGAAGTCAGGCCAGGTGGACATCATCATCGGGACACACAGGCTTCTCTCCAAAGATGTTCAGTTCAAGGACTTGGGGCTATTGATCATCGATGAGGAGCACCGGTTCGGCGTGAGCGCCAAGGAAAAACTGAGAACGCTCAAAGCTTCCGTTGACACGCTGACCATGACGGCTACTCCGATTCCGCGCACCCTCCAGTTTTCGCTGTTGGGCGCGCGCGATCTGTCCCTCATCAACACCCCACCGCGTAATCGTTTGCCCATCATAACGGAAATCGCGCAGTTTGATACGAAACTAATGAGGGAAGCCATCCTGAAAGAGATGCATCGCGGCGGGCAGGTTTACGTAATTCACGATCGGATTCAAACTATGGAGGAGATCGTCCAGCTGTTGCGCAAGCATGTTCCCGAAGCGCGCATTCATGCCGCACACGGGCACATGAAGGGCCATGAGCTGGAGAAAACCATGATTGAGTTCCTGGAGGGTCGGTACGATGTGCTCGTATGCACAAAGATTATCGAGTCGGGCATCGACATTCCGAGCGTGAATACCATCATTATCAACCGGGCAGACCGGTTTGGGTTGGCTGAACTCTATCAACTGCGCGGACGCGTAGGGCGATCGAATGTTCAAGCTTACGCGTATCTCTTCACACCGCCGCTGACATCGCTTCCACGCGAGACGTTGCGCCGACTTCAGGCAATTCAGGAATTCACGGAACTTGGATCGGGCTTCAACTTGGCCATGCGAGATATGGAGATTCGCGGCGCCGGGAACCTGCTGGGGGCAGAGCAGTCCGGATTCATTCTGGACATGGGATTTGAAATGTATGAGAGAATCGTCGAAGAGGCGGTCCGGGAACTGAAGGAAGAGGAATTCTCGGGCCTCGTGCTTCAACAAGGGGCTGAAGGCGAAACGGAGACGATCATTGAAACCGACTTGGAGGCTTTGATTCCGGAAGTTTATGTTTCATCCGATTCGGAGCGGCTTGATATTTACCGGCGGCTGTATCAACTGCGCCATGCCGCCGACGTGGACGAGATCGCAAAGGAGCTGAAGGACCGGTTCGGCGAGTACCCGCCTGAAGTGGAGAATCTTCTCAAAACCGTGAGAGTGAAACTGACGGGTCAAGCGTTCGGTTTTCCAAAGATACTGGTCTCAAACAATACATGCACGATCTGGATGCCTCCTGAACAGAAATCAGATTTTTACGAGTCAGGGAATGGATCCCCCTCCAAATTTCAGGTTTTCACCGAAGCCGTTCTCCGGCTCAAGGACCATCGCCCCAGGTTTCGTCAGGAGGGCAATCAATTGAAGCTTCATCTTACGATCCCGGACTTCGTGCGTGCCGACGAGAGATTGGAACACATCGGCAAAGTACTCAGCCAACGAAGGACTGGTGCATGAAGGTATTCAGCATCCTCTCGGTTGTCTCGTTCGTCGTCTTTTGGTGGTCGGGCGCAAGCGCTCAGGATTCTCTTGCCTTCTTCCCGGATCGCAGGATTGTTTCCGATCTTCCTGCAGACGGATCGGCGCATCGGTTTGCCGCGAGCCGGTTGTTCCATGACGGTGAGGCCCAGGTTGAGGTGGGCGGGGTGGTCCCTGTTCTTGAGGCGTTCCTGATAAACAAGCTTGTCCAGGGAAGCATCGGGGCTTCCATTCACGCCCGGCTTGATCCGGGAATCAGCATTGCGGTTCGGAGTATGGAATTCACGGTGGATTTTCTCCTCGTGGATATTCAGTGGTCGGCGGGACTCGCGACCCGGTTTGGGGTAGGGCATGCGAGTCATCATTTGGGAGATGGCCCGGCGGATTCATCCGGGATTTCTGCCATCGATTACAGCAGAGATTATGTTTCTGCTCTTATCCTTCGTGCGGTCCCCTGCGTTGGCGGCTTCGTGTATGCGGGAGTGAACTACGCGTATGAATATGTGGTAAAGCGGCCGATCCGGAAGCCCCTGGTCGTGCAGGCGGGATTCTTTGCCTCGCTTCCTCTCCTTGATCCGTTGGCGGTGTATTGCGCCGGTGATGTCAAAGTGCGGCAGGAACTGTCTTATGGAACAACCCAGCGGTACGAGGTGGGGTGGCGGTACGGAAAGGGTCCAAGGTCTCTCCGGTTGGGGCTCTGGCGCGCCGCCGGTTTCGATGAACGCGGCCAGTTCTTCGGAAAACCGCGAAATGAATGGGGTGTTGGGGTCTTTCTGAATATCTGATCTTTTGATTGCGCCTCCCTCCGTTTTTTCGTAGTTTCGGGACATTTCACGGAAACACCATGGCCGATTTTTCCTCACAGCAGGTCACCGAGCTTACGGCACGCTATACCTACGGAACCTGGAGATTCCAAAAAGGATGGAAGCCGCTCCATATTGTGGATGCGGAGGGATGTTTCTTCACCGATGCCGCCGGAAAGCAATACCTCGATTTCTCATCGCAACTCATGTGCGTGACGCTGGGGCACAAGAATCCGGCAGTCATCAGGGCGATTGAGGAACAGGCGCGCTCGCTTCCGTACATTGCCCCAGGATTTGCCACGACCGTCCGGGCTGAACTGAGCACCGTATTGCTTGAAGTTCTCCCGGCCGGATTGGAAAAGTATTTTTTCACGACGTCGGGAACCGAGGCCAACGAGGCGGCTTTCAAGATTGCAAGAATGGTAACGGGGAGAACGAAGATCATCGCCCGGTACCGCTCGTACCACGGATCCACTATGGGCTCGATCGCGGCGACGGGCGATCCGCGCAGATGGGCCATGGAGCCGGCAGGGAAGATCCCCGGCGTCATTTTTGCTCCTGAGGTGCATTGCTACGATTGCCCGATCCATCATACGTATCCGGGGTGCGGAATAGCGTGCGTCGAATATATCGACCACATGATCGAGAATGAAGGTGACGTTGCCGCCGTGATCGTGGAGCCCGTTGTCGGCACCAACGGTGTGCTTGTACCGCCTGCCGAATACATGCCGCGCCTCAGGGAGATCTGCACATCCCGCAAGGTTCTGCTCATCGCCGATGAGGTTATGTCCGGATGGGGAAGGACGGGCGCATGGTTTGCCGTGGATCATTGGGGTGTCAAGCCCGACATTCTTGTGACAGCCAAGGGGATTACTGCGGCATATGTTCCTCTCGGTTTGTGTGCTACCACGATGGACATTGCGCAGTATTTTGACGACCATTTCTTCTCGCATGGCCATACATACGAAGCTCACCCGCTGACGCTGGCCCCGGCCGTTGCGGCAATCCGGGAAATGAAGCGCCTGGACCTGGTGCAACGGTCCCGCGATCTGGGTTCCTATGTTGAGAAAGCATTGAAGAACCTGATGGAACGCCACGTCAGTATTGGTGATGTGCGGGGCCTGGGGCTGTTTTGGGCCGTGGACCTTGTGCGGAATCGGAAAACAAAGCAGCCGTTCAATACGAAGGAAGATAAAGTCTCGGGAAAGGCACTTGTTGTGGAGAAGGTTGCGGCCGAAATGATGAAACAGGGTGTTTTTGTTCAACCCTGGCTGAGTCATCTGGTGATCGCCCCGCCGCTGATCATTTCGAAGAATGAGATTGACGAAGGAATTGCGGTGCTTGACAAGGCGCTCGCTCTTGCCGATGCCGAGGTGGATCCATGAACGCGAGAGTCAGGAGGATTCTATGAGACGTTTTCTTTCATTGCTTGTTGTCTGTGCGGTGCTGTGCTCCGCCGTTGCGGTGGGTCAGAAAAAACCGCGTGCGCGGGACCTCGGGATTCCATTTGAAGGCACGCCGGGCGAATGGAATGCCATCACCGATGTTAAAGGCGTCGAGGTGGGTTACACGACGATCATCGAAGGAAGCGGAAAGCTTGTTCGCGGGAAAGGGCCGGTACGAACGGGAGTTACAGCGATCTTCCCGAAAGGGAGAGAATTTCGCGACCGTGTCTTTGGCGCATGGTTCACCCTGAATGGCAACGGCGAGATGACGGGGACAACCTGGCTTGAAGAGTCCGGTTCGCTGGGAAGCCCGATTCTGATCACCAACACGCACAGCGTCGGTGTTGTTCGTGACGCCGTCATTGAATGGGGGGCGATGAAAGGTACCGGTGAGGGATATTCAGGAGATTTCAGTCTCCCCGTCGTTGCGGAAACATGGGACGGGGGATTGAACGATATCAATGGGTTTCATGTGAAAAAGGAGCATGTCTTTCAGGCGCTTGACCATGCAGTGTCGGGTCCGATTGCGGAGGGGAATGTTGGCGGGGGGACCGGAATGATTGCCCATGGGTTTAAGGGCGGAACCGGCACGGCATCGCGAAAGCTTGAACAGCGCGATGGTGGCTACACGGTTGGAGTTCTGGTCCAGGCGAACTACGGATCACGGGAACTCTTGCGTATTGCAGGCGTGCCGGTCGGAAAGGAAATCACTGATCTTCTGCCGAAGCGCGGCCAGGCGCCCGAAGATGCCGGTTCGATTATTGTCGTGGTGGCGACCGACGCACCGCTTCTGCCTCATCAGTTAAAGCGCATTGTGACCCGGGTTGCTCTTGGCGTCGGCGTCATGGGCGGAAGGGGCGAAAACAGCTCGGGGGACATCTTTATCGCGTTTTCGACCGCAAATCCGGAGGTGGCGAAAACGAAGGACCTTGCGACGATCACTATGCTTCCCAACGAGCGCATCAACCCCCTGTTCCGCGCCGCGGTTGAGGCGACCGAGGAAGCCATCGTCAATGCCATGATCGCCGCAGAGACGATGGTGGGGATCAACGGCAACACGGTGTACGCAATCCCCCACGACCGGCTGAAGGAAGTGCTGAAGAAGTACAACAGGTTGGTGAACTAGGCACCATCCTCATGCAGGCCTCACACGCCGGACAATCACAGGAAGGGCACTTTGTTCAGGGTCTGGGCCTCACAAGTGCCACGACGATTGTCATGGGGGGAATGATCGGGTCGGGGATTTTCATTGTCTCAGCCGACATCGCACGGCTGGTGGATTCACCGGCCCTATTGCTCGGTGCGTGGATCATTGCCGGGATCATGACCGTCATTGCGGCTCTCACTTATGGAGAGCTGGCGGCCATGATGCCGCAGGCCGGTGGTCAATACGTGTACCTGCGGGAAGCCCTCGGCCCTGTTTGGGGTTTCCTCTATGGCTGGACGCTCTTCCTCGTCATCCAAACAGGCACCGCGGCAGCGGTGGTTGTGGGATTCGGAAAATTCCTCGGAGTGTTTTTCCCTTCCATTTCTTCAACGAACTGGATCCTGCATATCGCGCATGTTCCCGCCATACCCTTGGGACCGATCCTGTTGGGCAACATGGACATCGGTCTCAATACGCAAAACCTCGTTGCCATCATCGTCGTTGCCATTCTTACAACCATCAATGTTTTCGGCGTGAAGCTGGGTGCGCTGGTGCAGAATGTCTTCACATTTGCGAAAACGGCGGCTCTCCTTGGGCTCGTCGGACTCGGCTTGTTTGTTGCCAGGAATGCCGAGGCCATGACGGCGAATTTTGGGGATTTCTGGGCCAACGCGACCTTGGGGGCACAGCATGCAGTCCAAGTGGGTATGGACGGAGGGACCGTGCTGGTTGGTACGATCGCGATCCTCGCAATCGCACAGGTCGGATCTTTGTTTTCCTCCGACGCCTGGAACAACGTCACATTCACGGCGGGTGAAGTCCGGGATCCGAAGAGGAATTTGCCGCTTTCACTGGCTTTGGGAACCGGGATTGTCATCCTTCTCTATGTTGCGGCCAACGTCGTGTATCTGATGACGCTACCGCTGAGAGGCGATCCCGCGGCTGCTGATGTCATCGGTCGGGGGATTCAGTATGCGGCCGAGGACCGCGTGGGAACGGCAGTGATGGAGGTGATGTTCGGGGGTGTGGGCGAAACGTTCATGGCCGTCGCCATCCTCGTTTCAACATTCGGCTGCGCCAATGGTCTCCTGCTCTCCGGTGCGCGCGTCTATTATGCCATGGCAAGGGACGGTTTGTTCTTCGGGACGGTGGGACATTTGCATCCCGTCTACAACACGCCTTCACGCTCGCTGATCGTGCAAGGGATCTGGACCGCCGTGCTCTGTCTCTCAGGATCGTACAGCCAGCTTCTGGATTACATCGTGTTCGCTGTACTGATCTTTTACATTCTTACCGTCGCAAGCGTTTTCGTTCTTCGAAAGAAACGTCCCCACGCTGAACGGCCTTACAGAGCATTCGGCTACCCCGTTCTGCCGGCACTGTACATCATCATGGCGCTTTACATCGACCTGATGCTTCTGCTCTACAAGCCCCAATACACGTGGCCAGGGTTGTTCTTGGTACTGGCAGGCATTCCCGTCTATCTGTTCTGGAAGCGGAGCCGTCCTTCCCTCAACTCATCCAGTTCTTCCTAGCCTCAGGATTCCATTTCACGGTTGTCTTCTTCAGCTTTGTGAAGAACTCAATTGAACTCTTTCCGGTAATGTCGCCAACGCCGAATTTCGATTCGTTCCAGCCGCCGAAGGAAAACGGTTCACGCGGCACCGGCACGCCGATATTCACACCGATCATTCCTGCGCTCGCACGCTCGGCAACGTAACGCGCCAGCCCCCCGTCCTGCGTGAACACTGACGCAGCATTACCGTATCGTGATGATCTCTGGATCGCGAGGGCTTGGTCGATGTCCTCAGCCCTCATGATCGCAAGCACGGGGCCGAAGACTTCTTCTTTGGCAATGGCCATGTCAGGACGGACATGATCGATGACGGTCGGGCCCACATAGAATCCGTTCTCCTTTCCAGGGACGACTACCCCTCGTCCGTCGACAAGAATCGTTGCACCCGCCTGCTCCGCTTCAGTAATAAACCTCTCGATACGCTCTTTCGCTTCGCGGGAAATCACGGCCCCCAGGTTTTTTCCTGGCACGATGGCCCGTACTGATTCGCACAGGCGTTTGACCATACGATCGACCTGGCCGACGGCAATGAGGGCCGAGGCTGCCATGCAACGCTGTCCTGCGCATCCGGTCATGGAAGCAGCAATATTTGTGGCGGACATTTCCTCGTGAGCATCGGGCAGAACGATCAGGTGATTCTTGGCTCCGCCGAGGCACAAGGCGCGCTTGAGGGAGCCCGTCGCCCGAACATAGACTGCTTTGGCGACGGCGGTGGATCCTACAAACGTCACAGCGTCAATGCCCGGGTGATCACAGAGTGCTTCTACGGTTTCCCGTCCTCCGTGAATGATATTGAACACACCGGGGGGCAGCCCCGCTTCTGCCAGCAACTCCGCAATGCGGAGGGAACTCAACGGGACAACCTGTGAGGGCTTCAGGATCATCGTGTTGCCAAGAACAAGCGTGTTGGGGATGGTCCAATGCGGCACCATGCTGGGAAAATTGAACGGAGTAATGGATGCGACCACGCCGACCGGTACGCGATCGATCCGGCATTCCACGCCGCGGCTCACTTCAAGAATCTCTCCGGGAATCAATTGGGGCATCGAGGAGGAAAATTCGCTCAGTTCAATGGCCTTCTCAATCTCGGCGCGGGCTTCATCCATCGTCTTTCCATTTTCCTCATGCACCAGCGCCGAAAGTTCATCAAGGTTCTTTTCAAGAAGAGCTTTGTATCGGAAGAAGATCTGAGCACGCTCCTTTACGGGGGTCGCAGACCAATCTTCGAAGGCCATTCGGGCGGAGTTCACCGCGCTATCGACATTCCGTCTGTCCGAAAGGGGAACCCTGGCGATTTCCATGCCGTAGGAGGGATTCATCACCGGAAGGGTCTCCGGAGAATCGACATCGACCCAGGCTCCGCCGATGAAATTCCGTACCGTGAGGATTCCGTTGATTTGCCGCACGCCCGGGGACAGGCGAGTTGAGGCGGCAGAAGGAGAAGGAAAGTTCTTGAGATTCATCTCAGGAGGTTTGGGCTCAACGTTCGGAATCAGGGTACGGAAAGCGGCACAGAAAATCAACGCACAGCGGGAACACCGGAGAGCCCCTCGTTGTTTCACAAGCGATATGAAAGCGCAAGCCAAGGTGTTTTTCGAGACCACAAGATTTCAGGAAATTTCCTTGAGGGTGATGAACCTTGATGCCCTTGGGCGGTTCTACACTGAGGTCATCGGACTGCGGGAGATCGGACGTGAGGCTGACACTATACGTCTCTCGGCGTCCGGCAAAGAGCCGGCACTGGTGGTACTTCGGCATGACCCTGCCTGCGTTCCACGAAGTCCGGCATCGCCGGGATTATTCCATATTGCGTTCCTGTATCCTGATCGGAAAGAGCTTGCGAGGGCAGTGAGAAACGTGGGGCACCATAACTGGCGGTTTCAGGGATTTGCTGATCATGGGGTCAGTGAGGCCGCCTACCTCAGTGATCCGGAAGGAAACGGGTTGGAGCTCTATCACGACAGGCCGGCCGAAGAATGGCCGAGAACGGAAAACGGCGTCGCCATGGTCACGAAGCCGTTAAACGTCCACGAGCTGATTGCCGAGATCGATGAAGAGGAATTCTTTTCCGGTGTGCATCCCAACACGATCGTTGGCCATGTACATCTTCAGGTATCGAATCTCAGCCGAGCGGAAGATTTTTACCGGGGTGTTCTCGGACTCGATGTGACACAGCGGGATTATCCGGGAGCTCTGTTCCTCTCGAATAATGGATATCACCATCATTTCGGATTGAACATCTGGAACAGCTTTGGTGTTGAATCGGGGCGTCCGGATGCGGCCGGGCTGGAAATCCTGACGCTGGGGGTGGACCGGACACGGTTTGAAACGATCATGGAACGGGCGGCGTTGCAGATCCCGGAGCATATGAAGCGAGAGGGTAAGGGGGCCGTTCTGGCGGACTCAGACGGCTTGTTGACAAAGATTACTTCAATGACGTAAGTGATACGTCTCTTTATCATCAGTTTCCACCACAAACCAAAAGGAGAATCTTATGCGCAATGTTTTGTTTATGGTCCTGATTGTTGCCGGGCTGGTTATAGGAGCGACCAATGCACCGGAGTTGTGGACTCTGGACAAAGTGCATTCAAGGGTCCAGTTTGATATCACGCACATGGCTCTATCGGAGGTCACGGGCACTTTCAAGGACTATGACATCACATTTCAATCCGCGAAGGACGATTTTTCCGACGCGAAGATTTCTGCGGTGATTCAAGTGGCCAGCATCAGCACCGACAACGAACGGCGTGACAACCATCTTCGGTCGGACGATTTCTTCAATGCGGAAGCGTTTCCGACCATGACTTTTGTCAGCACGGCGTTTCAGCGTGTCGAGGGCAATAAGTACCGGATTGTCGGCGACCTCACGATTCGCGACGTGACAAAGAGTGTGACGTTTGAAGCTGAACACAAAGGAACCATCAAGACCCCCCAAGGGCTGGTGACGGGTTGGACCGCAACGGCAACAATCGATCGATTCGATTATAATCTGAAGTGGAACCGCATGATCGAGAATGTTGGGTTAGTGGCGGGGAAGGATGTGAGAATCACTCTGAAGCTTGAATTCAGAAAGAACGCCTGACGATGAATCGCGAAATCCCGGAGAATGCTGTTGCAGAGTTCCGGGCTCCCACGCCTCATTCGGCGGAGGCCTTCAACTCGCGATGGGGGGTGTCGTGCCCTTCGATGGGTTCCAGGTGGGTAATGATGTTCACGGGGGTCTTCAGCGAAGTCTTGAGGATCCCCTCGATCTCCGTGGCTTTCCAATGCGCGGCTTCGATCGGAGTACCCCTCGGGAACAGAAGATGGAATTCAATCCATAACGTTGTGCCGGCGTTGCGATAGCGTACCTCGTGGAACTCCAGATTCCTCGCGCGGGTTTCGCGCTCGAGAATTTCTTTGATGACCCGCGCGAGCGCTGGATCTCCTTCATCCATTAATCCACCCACCGATTGGCGGACAAGTTTTCCGCCCGACCAGAGAATGTTGGAAGCGACGATGAGCGCAAGGATGGGGTCGAATGGTTTCCATCCCGTCCATACCACCAGGAGGAGGCCGCCGACCACTCCCGCGCTGGTCCAGACGTCTGTCAAAACGTGCTTTCCGTTTGCCGTAAGGACCAGCGAACCATACTTCTTCCCCTTCCAAAACAGGTACGTCCCCAAGAGCGCATTGATCCCTGCGGCCGCCGCCACGTATGCTGTTCCTTCTCCGAGATTCTGGAGTTCCAACCCTTCCATCCATTTCTTGACAGCCTCATACATGATGGTGATTGCCGCGAGAATGATGAGGGCTCCTTCCACGCCTGCCGAGAAGAAACCGACCTTTTCGTGCCCGTAGGGATGGCTGGGATCGGCGGGTTTGAAGCTGAGCCAGAGGCTGTAGGCCGCGAACGCCACGGCAAACACGTGAACGATTGACTCCGCCGCGTCGGAAAGAATTGCGGCCGACCCGGTAAGGACGTAAGCGTACCATTTGCCGGCAAGCATGAAGAATCCCACGACGAGCGACAGCCGGATGGCAAACTGCTGGTCTCGAACGGAGCCGGGAGAGAGCTTCTGTTCAGGCGACACAGTGTTCATGAGGTGTGCGAAGATGCCTCGCCGGGATCATCCCCAGGAGGTGCCGGATCGGAAAAACACGACAAGGATCCAGCCGACAAGGAGCGCAAGGACAATGAAGATTCTCAGCTTTTGATCTTCCGTGAGGTTCATGGATTCAAGATAGAAACAATTGAGGGCAGAAACAACGAAAGTTCAAAGCATTCCGCTTTGCTTTCGAAGGATCCATTCCAGAACAAAAAAGACAAGTGACGCAGTGAGACTGAGAAGATGATTCCAGAAACGGAAATCCGAACTCTTCACAATTTCCCTCGGTTCGTAAGCAGGGAGAGAGCGGATGTCGTCCGCGAGTGTGGAAAGAGAATCAGGGTGATAGAACCTTCCGCCCGAACGAACAGCCAACTGTCTGAGCAGACGAAGATTCGCCCGCGTTTCCACAAACTCGGTGTTTGATTCCCCAACGGAGAATGAACCCGTCGGGCGGGCGAGCACATTTCCCCCAACCTTCACCTCCGCAGAAAATACATACTCACCTTTGGGCGCACCCGATATCGCGCCTTCGTACCGTCCGTCCCCCAGCGGTGAAAGGGTGAGATCGAACCTCTGGTTCCCGGATCGCGCCGTCATTGTGATGCGCGCGTCCTCGACCGGACGAAACGCCTCGTCATATACCTGGGCTTCGAATTCCACGGGATCGCCCTCGGTGAACATGTCCCGGAGGGGTGCCACCCGTATCCGCCTGTTCTCCTCACGAATCGTCAGCCATTGAACAATATTGACCACAAGAGGATCCAGGATGCCGTCGGTTGAAGCATCGCCAAGCATGTTCCAGCGCCAGAGACCATAGGCGAGAAACGCCGCGGAACGCATCTTGTTCACGTTTCTGCTGAGCAGAACAGGTTCATCGCGGACAGCGGTTCGTCCCCGGCTTACAGCGTGGATTCTCGATTCGGGCTTTGGCACCATGCGGGCATCGAGAGCAAAGACCGGTGGAAGCAAGGACCAGGGATCCTCCCCATAGGAGGCCGGGAGATGCAGAAATGGATCGAGAGGTTGGGCACGCGGGCGGATGAAGACCGTGATTTCGGTGCCGGCAGGTTGTTCAACCGTGAACGGAAGCGCTGGAACAATGGTTGAGAGGGCATCGTAGTCAAGGATTCTTGATGGAATGAAAAACAGACCAGCCCCCCTTTCTGCAGCGTCGCGGATCTTCGGAAGGAGAGAACGGTCACTCTGGGCCGTGGGAAATCCTATCAGAATCATGCAATCGGTTTCCTCAAAATGTATAGGCTCCGTATTCCGCATGCCCTCGGCAAAGACCCGCACCTGAAATGCTGAATCTGCCTCGAGGGATCTTCGGACGAAGGCCACATCGGGGCTCGGGGCGCCGGCGATGATACTGATGCGAGCCTTGCGATCGATAACCGTGGCCGAAAATACTGCTCGATTATTACTCGTCGTCAGCTCGCCAGGAATCGGGCTTACCTCCACCGTGTACCTTTGGTGACCTGGTTCGGCAGGTTTGTAAGAGAGAACAGTCTGGTACTCAAGCGTGCCGTTACCAAGCGAGATCTCCTTGCGATCGAGAACATTGGCTCCCTGTCTCAGGGATAGGATGACCCTCTCGCCGGATGAGCCCGAACTCTTCAGGTGAACGTTCACGGGGGTTTCTGTTCCCGAATACACAACCGCGTTGGCAGTCACACGACGGATCACCACATCCCGTTGTTCCATCGTGTCGCCAATGCCGACGGCAAAAATGGGGAGACGGAAAGCTTCAGGATCAAAGACGGGGCTTCCGGGGCCCGTGTCATTTCCGTCCGATACAATCAAGACCGCGGCCACAGGTTCTGCAAGCGACATCCTCCCGGCTGTTCTTACTGCGGACGTGATGTCAGTTTCGTTGGCATCAAACTTCAGTGAATCGGGATGGAAAGAATCCAGCATTCTGGGCCGGCCGCCGATGGCGACGTACCGAAGAACTGCTGTTTCAGCGAGTTCATGGATCGCGGGATGGCCCAGAGTCTTCAGGATCAGGTCGGAGCGCTTTCCGGTACGATCGCTGATGGTCATGCTTCGGGAGTTATCAACCAACACAACGAGAACCGGCGGCTGAACCTCGCGGTGCAGAAAAGAAAGGATCGGCTCTCCGAGGAGAAGGAAGAGAAGGAAAATGCCGGAAGCGCGCAGCGCGGCTAGAAAAAAGCGGCGAAGGGGCGAAACAGGCGGGTTCGTTCTTCTATACGCCAGGCCCGCAAGAATGACTGCCGTTACTGCGGCGACAAGGAGAAGACCAATGTTGAATGCAGTTGAAAAAGCGAAATCGGTCATGCCTGTGGGGTACGATCACCGAATGAGGAGCATCTTGCCGGACTGCACAAACCCGGAGGATTGCATACGCACGATGTACATTCCGCTCGACACAGGACGTCCGGCGTCATTGTCCCCCTTCCACTCAAGAAAATTCGGCCCGGGGGAGCAGATCCCGCGAAAGAGAACCTTCACTTTGCGTCCAAGGATATCATAGACGATAACCTCGACATCCACGGCAGAGGGCGCGTCGAACTGAACTACGGTCCCGGCATTGAAGGGATTGGGATAGTTGGGATGGAGGAGGAAGCCTAACGGCTGTTCGACTACCAGATAATCATTGAATGTGAACAGGTTCGCCGGTGCGTTGTACGGAGATGTTCGGGAAGAGCCCGACACATCTCGTGCAACGAAGTAGCCCCGCGGATACGTTGTATCTCCGGTCGAAGGTAAGGTGACGCTGTACAAATTGGTCGTTGCGGTGGGAATGAGAAGGCTCCTGCGAAAGGGGGCTCCCGGCCCCGATTGGTACATTACGAAGAGCGAATCACTGACTAGGGGGCTGTTGGACACGATCGAGACAAAAATCGTAAGCGTCGAATCGTTCCTGAGCGTTCGGGGTGTTGTGCTCAAAGCAACGCCATGATACGTGAGTGCGGCCCTGGCATCGATCATTCCGTGGCCGTAGTAGTTGTTCGGGTAGGTGGCCGTACGGGAAGGATCGGACGGATCGGAAATTTTTTGTGCTGTTGCGATCAACGCTTCCCGAAGTTGCATTGGTGTGAGGTCACGTTGGGCAGAAAGAATCAATGCCGCGGCGCCGGCCGTCAGCGGTGTTGACAATGAGGTTCCGGAAGCGGAAATGTAGCCGTCCGTTGAACTTCCGGATGCACTGTAGACCCCAACGCCCTGAGCCACGACTTCGGGCTTGATGCGTCCGTCGGCTGTTGGGCCGGTGGAACTGAAGGGGGCAATTTCCCCGTCGGAAAACGTCGCGCCGACCGCAAGAATACTGTCGGCATCGGCCGGGGCAATGAGCGTCCCTGTAAGTCCCTGGATCGTCTTTCCCGTGCTGTCCTTTTGGTACCATCCCTCATTTCCCATCGCTGTCACAAGCAGAACGCCTTTGCTTGCTGCGATGCGGGCCGCTTTCGTCGTAATAGCCGTATTCCCATCGAGGGAATCATGGGTATACCAATCAATGTACCCCAACGACGTTGAAACTATATCGGCCCCCCGCATTTCCATCCATTCTAATGCCTCGACATAGAGGTCCTCTTCGGCCGGTACTTCTGTACTGTCCATTTCCGTCTTTGCGAGGAGGAGAGAGGCTCTGTACGCCGGCCCAACCAAAATCCCTTCCTTGAATCCGGCGAGAGCCGAGAGTGTGGCTGCCCCGTGATTCCCCTGGGACAGTCCCTCCCAGGGCTGACGTTGAGTGGAGGGGAGGTCATGGATGAAATCGTACTCATCAACAATATCGATGGTGCGAAGAGCTTCATGAGAGCGATGATTGTTGAATCCATTGTCGATCATGCCCACAAGAACACCGCGTCCATCGATCCCAAGGTCATGGACATCAATCACTCTGATATTGGCCAATTGTGTTCGGGAGATGCCATAATCGATGGAGGTTTGGGGAGTCTTGGAAAGAGCAAAACCGGGAGAAACGGGTTTTTCTTCAAGAGGCGGCCGGGTTACGGATGCGACGGGTTGAGAGCCGCGGACAAACGGCAATGATGCTATGCGTCTGAGCGCGGCTTGATCGGCCTCAACGGAAACAGCGTTGAACCATCGTGAAACCGAAATCACCCTGGCGCCGGTTTCCTTGATGCGCCGCAGGTACGCGGGATCGACAGGGTAATCGTGGAAATCAATGATCCGTTCTGGAGGCAGCATTTTTGCCCGTCGTTCGAGCGCACGGGGTGATACACCGAGACTGGCCGCGACGTCCGCGGTCGACATATAAGAAATGGACGGCTTTTCGGAAAAGAAGATCCACGTGCGGGACGGAACAGACTGTGAAGGAGCGATGCCGGAAAGGCAGAAAAGAAAGCCTGCAAGGGCGAGCACACGATTCATCATAGATCCGGGTCGGTCGAACGCCGTCAATCGCTGGCGGACAAGAGCTTGTCAACGATTTCGACCGTTCCAATGCCTTCCGCCTCGGCATTGAAGCTTGGGACAATCCTGTGACGCAGGACGGGGTTGGCAAGGGAGCGTACATCCTCAATGTCAGGCGTGTGCCGTCCGTGGAGGACTGCTCGGGTCTTCGCGCCGAGAATGAGGTACTGGGAGGCACGCGGTCCTGCTCCCCACCGCACCCAGGATTTGACAAAGGCGGGAGCGACGGAAGACTGCGGGCGAGTGCGATTGACGAGAGAAACGGCAAACTGAACGACGTTGTCGGCCACCGGTACGCGGCGAATGAGATCCTGAAGACTAGTGATCTGGTCTCCGGTAAGGACCGGACGAAGAGAAGCCTGCGAGGGGCTTGTCGTGGACTTCACGATTTGGATTTCCTCCTCAAACGTCGGATAGTCCAGCCAGAGATTGAACATGAAGCGATCGAGCTGTGCCTCGGGAAGCGGATAGGTACCTTCTTGTTCGATCGGATTCTGGGTCGCAAGCACGAAGAACGGCTCGTCCAGTCGGTAGGTCTGTCCCGCCGCCGTCACATGATGCTCTTGCATGGCCTCAAGGAGCGCGGCCTGGGTTTTGGGAGGAGTACGGTTGATCTCGTCGGCGAGAATCACATTGGCAAAGACCGGTCCGCGGACGTATCGGAAAGCCTTCTGGCCCGTCGAAACGTTTTCTTCGATGATCTCCGTCCCCGTGATGTCGCTTGGCATGAGATCGGGAGTGAACTGAATGCGGCTGAATTTCAGTTCCAGGGCTTCGGACAGCGTTTTGATCAGAAGGGTCTTGGCCAGGCCGGGAACGCCGACGAGCAGGCAATGGCCTCGGGCGAGAAGCGCGATCAGCAAATGTTCAATCACCAGATCCTGGCCAACGATCACCTTGGAGATTTCCGTTCGCATGGCCTGGTAGGCCTGGGTCAGTTTCCGGACGGCTTCGAGGTCATTCATCGTGAGGTTGGTCTTTCGCGGCTACAGGCGGACTTCCCAGTATATCGTCTTTTTGAGCTCTTCAATCCATTCCGCGTTCTTGCGGTTGCGCTTGACAAAGAGGGCGAATTGCTCGATGCGGCGGTAATCGTCCTCCAGATTCATCGGATGAGTCGGAATCTTTTTTCGCACCTTGACGATCTGAAATCCATAGGTGTTCTTCAGATTTATCCGATGCGGCTCGGAAATCTCGCCTTCCTGAAGACCCTCGACAACCCGGGCGAATTCCGGTTCCAGCTGGTCGAGGGTGACCGTGCCGAGATCTCCGCCGAGCGCCTTTGTCTCCTCATCTTCTGAATACTTCCGGGCGAGATCGGCGAATGATTCGCCGGCAAGAGCGCGGGCGCGCAGAGCCCGCAGTGTTTCCACGGTCGCGGAATCGCTGACGGGCCCCTTTTCGAGCCTCAGGAGAATATGCCGGACATGCACGGATTCTCCCCGGCGTTGAAGGAGCTGAATGATGTGATAGCCGAATTCTGTTTGCACAATGTCCGAAAGCTCCCCCTCTGAGAGGGAAAACGCCACACGTTCGAATTCGGGGACAAAAGTGCCGCGTTTTGCCCAGCCAAGATCTCCTCCGGATGCCGCCGTGCCATCTTGGGAATGCCGCTTCGCGAAATCGGCAAAATCCCCACCAGCTTTAATGCTGTCCAAAATTGCCCTCAGGAAGGCTCTTGACCGTTGTTCAACCGACGAGTCCGGCTTCGGTACCATGAAGATGTTGCTGAGTTCGTACTGGTCGGGGACACTCGGAAGACTGTCCTTGTACGTGGCAAAGAATTCCTCGACTTCACGGCGAGAGACGCTCAGGTTCGCTTCCCGTGTTTGCCGCACTCGTTGGACCAGGAGCTGTTTGCGAATGTCGTCGCGGAATTCCCTTCGAATTCTGCTGATCGGCATACCGTAGTATTCCTCGATCCTGCGCTCGGATCCGGCCTGGCGGATAAGATTCTGTAACTGTTGCTCCAAGGCCTGAGCCACCTCATCGTCGCTCACCGCCACGCTGTCAATGATCGCTTGTGCCAGAATGAGCTTCTCGGCGATCATTCCCTCCAGAATTTGTTTTCGCAAGTCGGGATTCGAGGGGTCGGTGCGATTCTGCATGGCAACAAGCGTCGTCCGCTCACGAAGCTCGGACTCCGTGATAATCTCCTTGTCCACAACGGCGATAATACGGTCGATAACCGTCTGGGCCGATGCCGAAAACGAAGCAATCCAAAAGAGCAACACTCCTCGCAGTATTGTTCGCATAATCATTCCTGATTCCTCAACGTGACCGAATCCTGCGGCACCGAGCTCATGAGAATCTGAACAACATGTCGTGCGCGAAGGTTCTCGAGCAAACGATCCATCATTTGACGGCGGCCGGCAATTGTGAGGCGGCTGCGAATCTCTTCCCTGACATACGCAAGATCGGCGACTTCGCCGCGGCGTGCAAGCTTCCAGGTGATGAGAACATAGTATCCTTCGCTTGTTCTGACGGGAAAGGACGGCTCGCGGCGTTGGGTCATGAGCACGGCCTTCCAGAGTTCGCCGGGCAAGAGGGACCGCTCGGTGTGATACGAGGAGTCCGCCATGGCAATAATCTTGGTTGCCGTCGCGGGGTCGGCCATCATTTCCCGGGCCGCGTCCGCCCAAGGAGTGCCTCGCACCACGCGCGATCGAAACGCCACCGCAGGCCCCTGTTCCGCAAAGAGGATGAAACTGATGAGCGCAAGATCCTGGGAGAGTCGGAATTCCTCCTGGTTCTCGTTGTAGTATTGGTGAATCTGCTCCTCCGGATTTTGCTGGGAAGCGTGGGTGTAGACCTCCTGATCCAGCAGTGCATTGATCGCGAGTTGTCTCCGGATCTCGGTCATCCGCGATTCAAGCTCATCTGTTTTATCAAGACCGCGCCGGACGGCCTCCTGGTACAGAAGTTCCTGGGTGAGCCAGCGTTGGATGTAATCATGCACTTGGGCCTGAGAAACGCCGCGGGAAGAATCGAACCTGGCTACGACTTCCTCGAGCGTAAGGGTTTGATTGTCGATGCGCGCGATCGGCGTTCTGGGTTGTTGGGGCTTCTGGCACCCCAGAATCGTCAATCCACCGCCCAACACGGCAATGATGCTATAGCGTGGGAGGACGCGCAAATGCATCCGAAAGCCTTTCGGGGTGCAGTTCAACACGGTATTTTTCTTTCAGCCTCTCGATCCACTGCCGCTCCAGAGCCTTTCGCTCGTGCTCCTGGTATTTCCCCGCCACCTCCTGGAGGGCCTCGTCAAACGTTTTGATCCTGGCAGGATCCTTGGCGATCACCTTGATGATCGACCATCCGGTCTCATAGCGAAAAGGCGGGCTGACGCTCCCGACTTCCATTGAATCGGCCTTCAGCGTGAGGTCGTTTGCATACACGGACATGAGGTCCCAGAGCCCGTGTTTCCCCGCGAATCCCGGGCGACGCGTATACTGCGCCGCGAGAGAATCAAATTGTTCGCCGCGGAGGATCCTTCCATAAAGAGATGTAGCGACACTGTCGGAGCCAACATGAATCTCCGCGATCTGCACGCGATCTCCCCAGCGATATTCCTGCTTCGTCTTCTCGTAAAAGGCACGCAGGAGGGAGTCGCTCATCTCCATCTTCCGCCATACCTCATCCTGATCAAGCCGGTAGATTAAGACGCCCTTCTCGTATTCGCGCATGAGATCTGCGAATCCCGGGTAATGTTCAACGGCCCTGAGCGCATGGGCCTCGAGGATCTTCATTTCTACAACACGGTCGATCATCACATTGACATTGTACCTTGTCAGTGCGGCGTGGGCAAAATTCTCCTGCGCCCCTATCGCATCAAGAACATCTGCAACCGTGAGGGATGTTTCCGCAAACGTACACAGTTGACGGAGCAACAGTTCCTCGGCCACATGCGATCGCCAGTCAGGAGCGGAAGGGGTCTTCGTGCTGTCGAAGGCGCCGGCAAGCTCATGGCGCAAGATCACATCGAATGCAAGCCCGTATTTCTTCTTCAGGTTGTGCAGGTACTGTCCATAATCCGATTGATAGTATTGCTGATTATATGTTTGCCTCAGTTCCGTTGCAAGCTCCGCGAGGGACGGGGGCGGGCGGTGGTCTGTGATCTTGAAGATATGATATCCATAGGCAGCCTCGTACGGGACGGTGACCTGACCGACAGGCGTCGAGAAGAGAATCGTTGCAAGAGCCGGGGGCAGTTGGGATCGTGCGTAGGAGCCGATGGTGCCTCCGTTGGCCCGACTTGTCGTGTCCTCGCTGTAGCGGGCGACCGCGTTCTGGAACGAAAGCTCCCCGTTCCGAATCCTCTCCCAGACCTTGAAGACGGTATCCCTTACCGCGCTGGTATCCTTTTTGCTGCGGTCAAACCTTCGCAAAATGTGGCTGACGGTTACCATTCCTCGATGTGGTTCGCGGGCCGTCAGCTTGATGATGTGATAACCAAAATTCGTTCTGACCGGCGTTTTTGTAATCTCCCCGGGATTCAACGCATAGGCTGCGTCTTCAAAAGGCTTTACCATTCGTCCTTGTGTAAACCACCCGAGGTCGCCTCCGTTATTCTTGGAACCGGGATCCTGGGAGTATTTCACGGCAAGGCTGTCAAATGCCGTGGTGTCCGCCTGCTGGATGATTGAAACCGCCAATTGATAGATGTCGAGCGTGTCCTCGGGTGTAAGGAACGGGGGGACCCGAAGGAGAATGTGGCTTGCGCGCAATTCCTGTTTTCTTCGTTCGTAGAGCTCGCGCAACGCCGGTTCAATCAGTTCCTTTTCGAGAATATACGTGGAAGCAACCGATCGCCGGTATTCCCGCAGTTCGTTCTGAATAGTGCTGTCCTGGAGGATCCCCCGCTCCTCGGCCTCACGCAGCTTCAGTCTGTAGGCAACGTACAGGTCAAGGAAATCTCTTCGCTCTTTCAGATCGGACTTTGCGGCATTTTCCCAGCCCGCCTTGTTTCTGGCGAACTCGTCTTCGTATTCCCGTATCGTGATCGGTTTGCCGTCTATGGTCCCCAGGGTGCCGGAGGAACCGCATCCGGCCAGCAGAATGGCCCCTATCAGAAATGCCAGCGCCGCTCGAATCATGACTTTATCTTCTTGTCGCACATGAAGTTAGAGGACAACGGTGAACGATCAAAGTAACCAAAATTGAAGTTGGAAACAACAAACATCAATAAGGAAGGAATCAACGAGGGGGAAGAAGGTCCTTCTTTTTCTTCAAGACCTGCCCACTTCTCCAGCTTTCAAGCTGATACCACTGGGGCGAAGCAGACGAATGCACAAGATACTTGTCGGATCCGCGAGGAAGGAAGAAGTGAAGGGAAATACCGGCAAACGTGATCGTGGCGGCCGCCTTGCGTAATGAAGCAGGAGGTGTATCCAGGAATTCATCCGCTTTCAGGTCACTCAGGGTTGACACCAGACTGTTGACAGCCCATTCTTGCGCCGGCTCGCCATCAACCGTCCAGAGAGAATCCTTCCATGCGACGGTGAATGTCGTGTCGCCATAGGCGAAGTCAATTTCGCGAATCTGGTCTCTCGGCACACGAACAATCGTCCGGTCACGCCATTCGGTGAGGGACCGTTTGGCAGAGTACGAGATCGCAGCATGGACAAGCACAACGTCGTTTGAACCTTCTCTCCGCGCATACACTTCGGTGAAACCTGGTGCGGATTTGCCGATGATGCACGTCACCGGCTCACCCGAAGACAGGCCAAAGGCAATCCGGGTCCCCGCCGTGTCAACAGCAAACAGATGGTGCTTTTCCGCCCTCGAGGAGATGATCGATCGCACGGAAAGTTTCGCGGCTTCGTTCAGGAGGGTACCGACGGCAACGGGATCGGCTTTGTATTCGGGGCTCCCTTCGATCACCCACTCATTCCCGCGCTTGTTCATGGAGATGGTTGCATCATCCGAGGTAATCCTGATGAACGTCACATTTGCAGAATCAATCCCCAAAAACAATTCGCCGCCTGATTCGGAGAGACTCTTTTCCCCCGGTCTCTGTAACACTAAGAGTGCAGCAATCCCCAGAACGACCAGAAGAACGAGGAGAATAATGGTGTTTCTGTTCATGGTATCAGAGTGAGCGCTCGAGGGCCCGCTTCAACGCAGACCGGCGACGCCAGCGAAATACGCCATATCCCGCCACCAGAACCGGTGGTAGGAAAAGATTCACGTACTTCAGGACTCGTTTGGTGCCGTCTGAGACCTGCTCGAGCGGCGGCTGAGCAAGATTCTTTGAACGGATGGTGATGAGACCGGCGTCGTCGGCAATATAATCCACGATGTTGGCAAAAAAGATCACATTGTCACGACTGCCGAGGTAGTCGTCCTTCATGAAATCTCCATCACCGACAACCAGCATACGTGTCGGGGGGCCGGTTCTCCCTGCCGACGTGTCTGCAAAGAAGCTGGAAAAAGAACCCTCGACCGATACAGCAAGGGGAATGCCGCTTTCCGTGAGATCGGGAGCGCCCGTGCGTTGCAGAGGGTCAATCGGAATAAAGCCCGATTGTCGGCCGCTTCGTTCCGAGGAGCGCACAAGTACTACAGGCTTCAGCCCCTTGGCCGATGCACCGGAAGTGTCAATCGAACTGACGAAGAAGAACAGAACAGACTCCAGATCCTTTGAAACGACATTCTCGCGATTGAAGTTCGACGCAATGGGGAGGAGGGGGAACGGAATCTGGCTCTGGAACCTGAACATTCCCTGCTGTTGCATTACGGTAACCGGCGCACACTGGGCATCGCGAACCAAATCGGGGTTGACCCGGACGCCAGAATGAGCGAGCAGGTCATCGAGACCGGGATCAACCGCCCGGGCAAAACGGTCCTGCAGGGTAGCAACATGCCTGTTGATGAAGAAGGCGATTTTTCCGCCGGAAACAAGATAGCGGTCCAAAGCAATCTTTGCGGAATCGGAAAACCGCTCTTCGGGTCCAATCACCAGAAGCCCTGAAAGATCCTCCGGCACGACCGGATTACTCCTCAGGTTCACCGCGGTCAACTCGTATTGCGATGAAACCATTTGCCCCGCTCGTTGGAATGACGCTGGTTCAGCTTCCCCGTGCCCCGTTGTATACCCGATCTTCTTTTTCACCTTTGTTGTCAGCCGCTTGAGGGCACTGCTGAGATCGTACTCCAGCGATTGGAGATTCTGCACTACGGGAAGCGTCTCTTTTCGGTCCTCATACAACAGGACCAGGCCCATATAGCCGCGTTTTACCTCAAGCCTGTCGTCATTGATCACCTGCACCTGAACCGGGGCGATCCCCTGTTGTTGAGCCTCCTGTTCTCCCGCCTCGCCTTCGGGATTGATGAATTCGAAATGGAGCATTCCGTCGGAGTACGCCTTGTACTCATTGAGAATGTCAAGCGTCGCTCGCCGGTTGTTGTTGTATGGCGCCGGAAGGTCCTCCGTGAAGTAGGCTTTGACAGTCACGCGGTCATCGAGGGAACCGACAAGGTCCCTGCTTGCCTGCGAAAGCGTATAGATTTCCTGGGACGTCAGATCAATCCGGCCGAAAACCCGGATCGAGATGATGTTTGCCAGAATAATGATGCCCATCAGGAGGGCCGTTCTGATCAGGATATGGGATTTGGGGGATCTCACGGTTTTACCACTTCCGGCGTCCGAGGGTGACCATCGTGAGCCAGAGCATCGTCCCGAGAATGCTCAGGAAATAGACAACGTCGCGCGAATCAATGACGCCCCGGGCCATGTTCAAAAAATGATAATCCGTCCCCAGATACTCGAAGAGGCTCACAAGTCCCGAGGGGACAAACAGCAGAATCTTGTCGAGAACAAAAAAGCCCACGATCAGGAATATTCCAAGGATAAAAGCAACGATCTGATTCTCTGTAATGCTCGAGGCGAAGAGTCCAATGGACACGTACACACCGGCCATGAGGAGAAGTCCGAGGTATCCTCCGATGACCGGTCCGTTGTCGATGTCACCGAACGAGGATACCGTCACATAGTACACGAGGGTCGGCAGGAGGGCAAACGCAACAAGGCTCCATGCGGCGAGGAATTTTCCGATTACAATCTCGTCGTCATGGACCGGTTTTGTGGTCAATAATTCGATCGTTCCCGACTTCTTTTCCTCCGCCAGAAGCCGCATCGTGATAGCGGGTATGATGAACAACAACACCCACCGGGCGGTTTCAAACATTTCCCTCAAAGAAGCGATGTTGATCAGAAAGATATTGCTGGCATAGAACCATCCCAGGAACGCCAAGAATACGATAATGACCACATAGGCAACGGCGGAATTGAAGTACGAGCGAAGTTCCTTCACGTAGATGGGGCCGACGTTCTGAAAGCGCAGACGGAGCTTCTGGAGCGTATTGATCATCATGACGGCTGAACGGTTTCAGAGCGCGTGAGCTTATGAAAGACTTCTTCGAGACTGGTTGCTTTGCGGCTGAGTTCGAGGAGAATCCATCCTTCGGAGACGGATTTTCGGAAAAGTTCCTCGCGAATGTCGGATCCCTTGGCGGTGTGGAGGAGAAACCTGTGAGCGGATCCCTCGGATCCTCGAAAATCGACGGTTTCGACATTCTGGAGCGACTGAATCTTTGGAAAGAGGTCGGTCATGACGTTGGCAACCGGAGCCTTGATCTCAACAGAGAGCGTTTCCGATCCCTGGAAACTCTTCTGGAGCTCATCAGGAGTTCCATTGGCCACGATCGAGCCTTCATGAATGATGATCACACGATCGCAGGTGGCTTGCACTTCCGAGAGGATGTGGGTGGAAAGAATGACGGTTTTGGCGCTCCCGAGCCGTCTGATCAGATTCCGGATTTCGACGATTTGGTTTGGATCGAGGCCGCTGGTAGGCTCGTCGAGGATGAGGACCTCCGGATCGTGGATCATGGCCTGAGCAAGGCCCACACGCTGGCGGTATCCCTTGGACAGTTCCCCGATGTCCTTGTGTCGGACGTCGCCGAGGCCGCACACGTCGATCATTTCCCGCTGGCGCTGCCGTAATCTGTCGCTCCGAAGCCCATGAAGGCGGGCGCAGTATTCAAGGTACTCCAGCACATTCATATCAAGGTACAGCGGGTTCAACTCCGGCAGGTAACCGATCTTGCGCCTGACTTCGTGTGAAGAGGTACGTGTATCCAGACCGTCCACTTCGACGGTTCCCGATGACTGGGGCATGTAACACGTGACGATCTTCATCGTCGTGGTTTTGCCGGCTCCGTTGGGACCGAGAAACCCGAGAATCTCCCCCGTCCGGACATCGAACGAAATGTCGTTGACCGCCTTTTCACGGCCATACTGCTTCACAAGATTTCGGACTGCAATGGCCATCGGGTTAATGCTTTGGGGTTTTGAATCGGTGCAGGGGATGCAGCAGCACAGCGCCGACGATTGGCGGACCTCATGGTAAAAAAAAGTGGCTATTTTGTCAATAGAGACGCATCAACCTGAAGGAGAGTTCCAGTTCAGCCCCTCTGAAAGAGAGGAATCTGGGCGGCGTGCGGGGAAATAAACTCGTCGGTTGAAAGGTGAAGTGGTCTCCGGTTGAGGCCATATTTTGCGCTGTTCACTTCGAAAAGGTTGCGGATGGTTGCAGCGTATTCGCCCGTCCCGGTCATTCTCGAGCCGAATGTTGAATCCGAGAGCGCGCCGTCGCGAACATCCCTCAGGCGAGCAAGAACACGCCTTGCGCGTCCAGGGAGTTCCCGTTCCAGCCACTCCCGAAACAAGTCCCTCAATCCGTGCGAAAGTCTCACAATCGTATATCCGGCAGAGCGTGCCCCCCTCGCGGCGGCTTCCTTCAGAATGGTGGGGATTTCCTGCTCAGTGAGTCCGGGGATGACCGGAGCCACGTTTACGCCGACAGGAATACCGTGGGAAGCAAGAAACGCCACGGTCTCCAGGCGTCTGTGGGGTGCAGAGGTGCGGGGCTCCATGATTTTCACAAGGGTCTGATCCAATGTCGTGATCGTGATGATCACGAAAACCAGATTGCGGGCCGCGAGTTCGCAGAGGATGTCGATGTCCCTTTGAATGAGTGCATTCTTGGTAATCAAGGATACGGGATGGCGGTAGCGGGCAAAGACCTCAAGGCAGCGGCGTGTGAGCCCAAGGGTCCGCTCGAGCGGTTGGTAGCAATCCGTGTTGCCCGAAAAGACGACGGCCTCGGGTTTCCAAGAGGGTGAGCGGAATGTTTCTTCGAGCAGGCGCGGAGCATCGGGCTTGACGACGATCTTTGTTTCGAAATCGAGACCGGCAGAAAAGCCGAGATATTCGTGAGATGGACGCGCGTAACAGTAGACACATCCGTGTTCACATCCTCTGTAAGGATTCAGACTGAAGGTGAAACCAAGATCCGGGCTGTCATTCTTGGAGAGGAGGGACTTTGAGCGGTCAAGATAGACGCGCGTGGGGATCTTTTGCCCCGCCTCCGGCACGTCGAAATATTCCTCCAGCTCCGCGGGAGGGCGTTCGATGCGGAGGGATTCGAAGCGATTCGGAGGATTAAATCCCGCTCCCCGGCCGATGAAAGGTTTGACGGACATGGATCATTTTTTCTTTGACATTCTCCATTCAACGTTCGGTGTCGGACGTGTTTCCCCATGGGTAGAAGCAAGATCGAAGGTCGGGTTTTGAATGTGTGGATCCACGGGCAGGAAACTTGATCTCTTCCTGCAACAGCGGTGTGCTTTTCTTTTTTCGCGTCCGCGACTGCGCGAGCCCGAAGTATTCCTTCAACCGTTCCTTCGTATAGCCGAACGGTGACAGGAGAGTTTCCGCGGCTCGCAGTGTCAGCTCGATGTACTGTTCGATGTCGTACCCGTCTTCGAACGCGTACAGCGCCAGCGGCTTTGCTTTTTCAGGCCTGCGTTTTCCGGACTGGTCCAGAATGATAAACTCGATCGATTCGCCCGGTGCCAGGCGTACTCCCATGTCGGTGACAAGCCTCGACACAACGGCACTGAGGTTGTTGTTTGTGTATTCATCCGCTTCCTTGCTCACATGCCTACGCAACACGAGTTCCATGGGATTAGCACGTCCGCTCTGCAAGAGGGCCACGTGGGCGCGTACGATGTCGAGGAGGCGCGGCACGCGGTCTTGCACGTCGGCCACAGAGCGGGCGTCGGACAGTGCCTCGAGCATGGACGTCTGCATGGTCTTGATGAACTTCGGCGTATCCCTGCGCCTTGCTTCCAATCCGCGCACCTTCAGGTCGCCATGATGGTACCAGCCGGCGTATCGGTTGGCCGTGGTGATAGCGGGGTCGAGCTTGGAGGCAGGAAAGAGAATCCAGGAATAAATGCCCTCGAGCGAAATATCGATGCCGGTTCGTGAGGCGATTTCGCGGCACAGGAGCTCGTACTCCTGCTCGTTCGCCCCTGCTTTCTTGAGCCAGACGCAATCGATAATGGCATGGAGCATGCGGAACCCGCGCTCCTCGGCGATTTCCTTTGCGGTAAGAATGGCATCGCGGGAAAAGGCGTTGACGGACTCGTGTGCCTCGATTTTGCCGAACCGCGCGTTCTTGTAGCCCAGGTAGCCAAAACAGCTTACCAGCATCCATTTCAGCGCGTTCTGCCGGTGATCGTAGATGCGGTACAGCCGTTCGTCCTTTCCCTTGTACTGCTTTTTGAGTTTTTTATAGCGGGCTCGCTTCTGCACGACCGCCCTGAGGGTGGCAGGCACGATGCCTTCCCGTCGCTCGCAGATCGTGTAGCCGAGCTCGGGAACCGCGTCGTTTTTACAGCAGCGACAATTGACCGTTTCAGGTGAAACATTCTTTTCCACCATGATCGTGGGGTACATGGAGACAAAATCGAGTTCGGCCACGTCCTCGTGATAACCCAGGGGCGGATTAAAAATCAGCCCGCCGCGGTCGGCCAGGAGGAGCGTCGCGGCAGACTTAAATCCTTCGGGTTCGCGTTTCTTCGATGGGATCAGGTATCCGTTGCGATAGGCCCAGGAGAGCTGCATGGAGGACATCGACGTACCGATGCTGGCGCGGGACTGGCGCTGGACGGGAATCTGTGTGAGACGGGCAAGCTCAAACACGCCGTCGAGGTCGGCCTCGGTCATGGTGAACGAGTTTTCCAGATCGATGTGCCACCGTCCGGCCAGCTCAAAGGCGCCATCCTTGTGCACGATCTTTCCGTACTGGAAGAAACTTGAAGCGCGTGTGGTGCGGTATCCCGCAGTATCGTCGCGGTTCAGCAGTAACGGTACGTTGGTGCGCGCTGCCCAGGCGGTCAGTTGTGGGAGCAACATGGAGTCTCCATAGTCGGTCAGAAGAATGTCCGGATCGCAGCGGTGAAGATGCCAGTTGAGCGTCTGCAGTACCTCGGCCGGGGAATCCTGCTCCAGGGCGTACGTCCTGCCGTCGTACAGTACCTCCAATTGAAGGTTCTTGCGGTACTTCGGAGGAACAAAATCGCGCGCGTCGCGGAGATGTAAAACGGACAGCGGCGGTGTTTCGTAGGCAATGGCGGCGCAGGAATCCTGAATCGTCCAGCCGACAAGCGTGCCCGTGCGGTCGATATCGTACTCGCCCCGAGCAAGCGGGAACAGGCCTGTATCATACAGGAAGAGCTGCTGCGGGAGAATGTCCGAATGAAAGAACGCGAAGTGGGGGAAAAATTGTTCAAAATACCGCACAACCGCTTGAAATCGATTCGGTTGATGAACGGTCATGCGGACAACGGCCCAAACATCGCCCGAATAGATCTCGCGCTGTTCGGTCATGGCAAAGGAAACCTGTGCCGGACAGCGTGCCGCCAGGGTTGTCAGCCGCTTTCGATCCGATTCCGGCAGATGAAGATAGAATGACGGCCGGAACGGATGATGACAGCGATACTTCGCGCCGTCGCGGTCCACCAGCCACACGGTGATGCCGGTGTCAGAAGGGTAACAGTCGAAGAGCCAGGCGGTCATAGAAATTCAAAACTCAAAGGACACCCGCGACCCTATCCTCAAGGAGCGCGGGCGGGAAGAAAACAATCCTTGAACCTGAAAGCAGAAACTACTCCTCTACAATTTCCCCATTCCCCACCGGCAGTGCTTTCTTCTGCAGTTGCTCCATCCTTTGTTTCAATTCGGCGATGTGTTTTCCCTGCTCGATGACGATCGACATGATGATGCTTTCGAAGGGAATGGTGCGCATAGCGTAGAAGTTCGACGCAAGGCGGCGCTTGGCGGCCCGGAAAATTTCGTCGAAGAGTTCCTGGTCATCGCGCGGAAGGCCGCGACGGTACTTGGACCAACCGGCCAGCTCGCTGTCGATGATAT
This sequence comes from Bacteroidia bacterium, assembly GCA_022180565.1. Taxonomy (GTDB): domain Bacteria; phylum Bacteroidota; class Ignavibacteria; order UBA10030; family UBA10030; genus JACQPU01. The sequence goes on along the minus strand of BQML01000014.1, from coordinate 119,286 downwards.
TGGTAAAAGTCGGTACGGTACGTCCCATGAGGGTCTCCTTGTGACAGGGAATGATCTGGTGATGGTGTACAGGGGGAGGGAGGTTGTCTGCCTGTCTTGTTTGCATGATCATGGCAGTGCGGGAGCCTGGAGGATGTCTGCCCGCAACCGTGGAACGTGTCGCGGAGGAGGAGCGGGTGTTCGTGCCGATCGTACGACAGGCGGTAAACGACATCCATTCCCCGAAAAAGGGTCTCGACAAACCGATTGCGATGCTCCGGATACACTGTGCGGTCCAGCGAAGCGACGAGCACCGAAACGCCGTCCGTCTTCATTGCCTGCAGAGCCGTGATGACGCGCAGGAGGATTTGCCGGACTTCGCGCACGGGCGCCTGTTCGTCATACAGCGTATCGAGCAGTCCAAGGATCATGGCGGAGCGGGAGCCGATGGATTTCAGAAACGCCGGCAGGAGGTGGACCACGGCCTGTTCCATCTGATAGCACGTGAAGCTGCGTGAGAGAAACAGATTGTTGAGGAAGCGGTCGGGGGAACGGCCGGCCCGTCGGGCGGCGTGGATCAGAGCATGAACATTGAACCAGTTGCCTCCGTCGACGACGGCAACACGCATGCCGCGCTGGAGCGTAGAGGAAGCGACGCTGTGGGCAAGATGGAGCGCATCTTCGCCGCCGTGCAGAGCGTAGAGCCTGCCGGGTGGAAGAGGGAACTGTTTGGTCAGGAACGACGAGGGAACTGTTTCGGCGGGGGCGGCCACCGTGTATCCTCCAGATTGTCTCCGGAGGATGTACTACGACATTTTTGTCGTATTGTCAAGACCTTGATTAACATTTTTGTCGCTTATCCCTGTACAACAGCTACCATACGCACCGGTCCGCCGCTTCCGCCTGCAATTTTCATGGGCAGGGCGATTACGGTGAAATTCTTTGTCGGCAATCGGCTGAGATTGGCGACGTTTTCCAGGGCGGGAATGTTCTTTTCAAACAGTGCTACATGACTCTCAAAAAGCGTTGACGGCCCGTGGTCGATGCTCGGCGTATCAATGCCAATGAGCCTGATCTTCCGCTCTGCTGCGATCCAGACTGCCGCGTCGGGATGAAGCCCCGGAAAGTGCAGTTCCGCCACTCCCTCCGGACCCCGCCGGTCCGTTCCCATATACCGCTTGCGGTCGGGCCAGTAAGCTCCAAATCCGGTCCTGAGCAGAACGATGGCTCCGTCTGGAATTCTCCCGTGCCGTGCCTCCCAGTGTGTGAAATCATCCACATCGATTCGGTAATCCCTGTCCTGCGCACATTGTTCCGTCACATCGATGACGATGCCGGGACCAATCAACTGCTCCACCGGGATCTGATCCACGGTGTTCCTTCCTTCAAAGAAATGGATCGGCGCATCGATGTGTGTGCCGCCATGCTCGGGTGACCAGAATCGGTTGGCGGAGTAATAGTAGCCGCCGGACGTGATACCGGCGGGACCGCGCTCGAGCACGAACCCTTTCTCGGTAGGCCAGTAGATTGTTGTGCTGTCGTACGGATGGGAGAGATCAATGATCGTGCCTTCCCAGGGCGAGGACTGTTGTCGGGCACAGGCGCAGAGAAGGAGCAGAACAGAAACAGAGACCAAGGATGTTTTCATAGGAGGAATCGTTGGAAATTGGAAAAAATAAGAAACCGTGATGATTCATCCGGTTCACATCAGGCCGTCGAAGGAGTTTTCCGAAGTATCCGGCTTCTGCAATGACGGAGACTTTGCCGGCTCACGTGGAAGCTGAACAGGCGGCTGAGCGTTGAAGGCGGGCCGTGGAACATCTGCTTCTTCGTCGTTGATCCTGAACGGAAGGGGATTGAGAAACCGCTCGACCGAGAGATAGGTTCCCCATCCAATCGCGCCGATCGCGATCAGGAATCCTCCGAAATAAAACACATCCGCCCACATCCCTGCCGCATCCAACATATCCCACTGCCTGAAAAGATTCCACCAGTCATGTCCGGCCTTGTGTCCTCCCAACAGGGGGAGTTGCCGCACGGGCGCGTCGCGCATGTAGAGGCTCACATCCATCATGTTTGTGCCGACCCAGAAGAGAGCGAATGGCGCAACGAAGTGAGATCCCTTGCGAACAGCAATGATGAACGAGAGAAGAGGAAACGCAATCTGCCAGAACGATCCACCCAGAAGAGTCAACGTTCTTCCGAACAGGAAGAACAAAGCATGACCCCCCTCATGAATGAACAGGAAGATTCCGTTTCGGATGGCACGCAGGAAAAAAGGCCACTGTTGCCCCGGTGCGTACTCATAGAATACTTCAGCCGCCTGCACAAGATAAACAACGAGAAGGAGATAGGCAGCAAGTTTGAAGCCCAGAGGAATATACCGTTCAAGTGGATCGCGGGATTGGAAAGTGGGCTTCATGCTAACGTGCGATTTCCCTCTCATTGTTCCATGCACGGGCATCGCAACTACGGGGGCTCCTTAGCTTGCCGCTTCTTTCTTCTTCCATACCGCCAACAACACTCCGCCGATCAGCATCGAAACCAGCCAATACCCCCCGTCGATGAGCCACAGGGAAAACGGTTTCATCGTATACAATACGTTGACGAGGATTGAAGTAGCGACAAATCCCAGCCATGACCAGAAGCCCGTTTGTGCTCCTTGTTTTGCCGTTGTTGCTTTTGCATACGACGAAAAATGGGCCATGACGTAATACACGATGAAAAACGCCACAAAGGAGCCAAGATAGGTCATGGCAATTTGCCCTCCCGACATCTCCTGAGCCATTTCCATTGTGACTCCTGTGGCATTGATCCACAATTGCTGGAACATGACTCCATACCACAGCCAGCCGATAATGAACTGAATCACTGCTGCAACGAAGACTGCAGGATAATGCACTTTGGGCTGTTCCATAAGACCTCCTGTGAGTGAGGAACAATGATACATCCGGCCACACGATTCAGCGAATCGGGCATATGGTAGCCTTCTTCGAGGGAAAATGCAAGCGAGCGAGCAAAAACAAGACTTGCAACATCAGGAGACAGGTGAAACGGATTCAAACAGGCCAACGGGGAGCTTGCTTCCCTCCAATTCCAGCAGGCGCTTTTTCCTCCACACACCACCCCCGTACCCGCCAAGCGATCCATCCTTGTTAATAACCCGGTGGCAGGGAATCAGAATGGCAATCCGGTTCATGCCGTTGGCACGTCCCACGGCGCGAACGGATTGAGGCGAGCCGATCTTCTTCGCGATGTCCTGGTAGGAAACCGTCTTGCCGGGAGGTATGGTCAACAGTGCCTTCCAAACGCGTTGTTCGAACTTACTTCCCGGAAAAACAAGGGGCACCGTAAACCGCGTCCGCTTGCCGCTGAAATACTCGCCCAGCTCCTTCTGAAGCCGCGTCAGATGCTCATTCGTACCAGGAACGATCGCCTTCCGGAAATACCGGCGAAGACGTCCGACCTGATGGTCGAGCATGCGACGGTCGCTGAACTCCAGCAAACAGACTCCTTCCGACGTTGCAGCAGCAACGAACGGGCCCAAGGGACTCTCAATCCAGGCCGTCATGATGCAGTCGGATGACCTGCTCTTTCCCGGCGGAGTACCGAATGTCCTTGCAAATGCTTCACGGAATCCGCTGTACGAACTGTATCCGGCCCCAAGCGTCACATCGTCGAGGTTTGCTCCGTTGCGGATTTTTTCCAGAGAAATTCCCAATCGACGCCCGCGGCTGTACGCTTGGAATGTCATACCGTACTGTTTCAGAAAATATCTTCGGGCGCGCGCGGGATCAATTCCCATGCCGCGAAGACGCGCATCGGAGAGTTTATTCGCCGGATGTTTTTCAATCTCTGCCAGAAGACGCACCACCCAGGAGGGCGGCGTGCCGTTGGTTTCCATCGGTCGGCATCGCTTGCAGGGTCTGTACCCCGCAACCACAGCCTCTCTGGGCGATGCAAAGAATTCCACGTTCTCCCGGCGGGGCTTGCGTGCAGAGCATGAGGGCCGACAGAAAATTCCGGTGGTACGAACCGCCAGCCAAAAGATGCCGTCATAGGAAGCATCACGTCGCGCCGTTGCGGTCATCATTTCAACGCGTGAAGGAAGATGTGCCATGCGGGTTCTCCTGAAAGATAGCAAATGATCGGAAAAATACCCCGCGAGACAGAAACCCTCCACCGAAAAATTGACACGGATTTCAGATTGTTCCGTTCCCACGTTTCCGCCCGGCCGGATGAGTTGTGTCTGCGAACATCGAGCGGGAAAGCCGAACCGATGACATTGTAGTTTTGAACATGTCGATGATCAGAATGGAAAGTTCATTGCAGGTTCTCCGTAGAAGAGCGGAAATACCTGAATGCGGCCGAAAACACGCCGTCAGGCGTCAAACCGGGAATCGAATCTCACAATCACTTTTCCTATCTTCAGGAACGATGCGTGTGCTTCTCTGTCCTGACTCTTTTAAAGGAACCTTGTCGGCCTTTGAGGCGGCGGAGTGCATTGCCGAGGGGATTCGTGATGCTGCGCCGCATGTCGAGACGATCCCACTACCTGTGGCAGATGGCGGCGAGGGTACCGTGCAGGTCCTCGTTTCCGCGACTGGAGGCCAATGGCGTGAGGCGCATGTTACCGGGCCCCTCGGAACGCCGGTTGTTGCGGTCTGGGGAATGCTGGGAGATGGAACAACGGCGGCCATCGAAATGGCCGCAGCGTCCGGGTTGAGCCTCGTTCCGGAGGGTAAGCGTAATCCCATGATCACGACGACATTCGGCACAGGGGAGTTGATCCGGATTGCGTTGGACGCAGGCGCCAAAAGGATCATCCTGGGTGTCGGCGGGAGCGCAACAAACGATGGTGGTGCAGGAATGGCCGAAGCCCTCGGTGTGAGATTATTGGATCGATGGGGGAATCGCATCGGACGGGGAGGAGCGGCGCTAGCGCAATTGGATCGCATTGATATGTCGTTCTGCGAGGCAAGGCCCAGGGAAATAGAAATCATTGCCGCCTGTGATGTGGACAATGTTCTCACGGGCCCTGAAGGCGCCTCGTCAGTCTATGCCCCTCAAAAAGGAGCGTCACCGGAGGATGTCATTGTCCTTGACCGCGCTCTCATGACGTATGCCGGGGTTCTGAAACGCACATTTCAAATCGATGTTGCGGAAATGAAAAGCGCCGGCGCGGGCGGGGGACTGGGTGCGGGGCTGGTTGCTTTTTGCGGCGCTGTGTTACAGCGTGGGGCGGACATTGTCCTCGATGTCATCGGATTCGAAGAACAGGCGGCGACTGTGGATGCTATTGTTACCGGGGAGGGGCGGGTAGACAAGCAAATGAAGTACGGGAAAGCGTTGCAAGCGATCACGGAGAGGGCTGCAAGGCACGGGCTGCCTGTTTATGCAATTGCCGGCAGCATTGACGGTCAGGCTTCGGCGTACTGCGGGGCAGGCGGCTTCACAGCTTTACTCTCTCTTTCCCGCAAGGGCATTTCACGCGCACATGCTCAAAGCCAGGCAAAGAACCTTCTTCGGAAGCGCGCGCGGGAACTTGCAGGGATGCTGACCCGTCTCGAGGATGGATTCTAAGGAGTTTCCGCATCTTTCAGAGCTGTCCTTTTTTCGTGGGCTCGGCCTGTTGTGAATTCCGCCCCAGGAGTTTTTTATCCGCCCTGGTCCTCGCCGGCACGGATGTTTGACTTGCACGCAATACAGCGGCGCGTAAACGGAACAGCCTCAAGTCGTTCGATATCGATGATCTTGCCGCAACGGACACAAATGCCGAAGGTACCGTTTTCAATTCGCCTGAGCGCTCCGGCAATCTGATTCAGCGTATCGGAGAGCCGGCGAATCTGAACGGCGATGTTCTCGGCTGATTCGGTGTCGGCGGAGTCGCGTGCGAAATCGAGATTCCACGCGCCGATGCCCTGCTGATGGTCCTGAAGGGACCGCAGGGATTCCTTGAGAATCCGGAGATCCTCCGTGATGTCATCACGCTGAACCTGGAGAAGCTGGCGGAACCGTTCGATATCGGTTTTTCTGAGGCTTGTGCCTTTGGGGGCGCGGCGACTGGCCGAGTTGTTTCGTGTTATTGTTCGAAGCGTCATAGTGCACTCTCCGGAGAGAAAATGTATTAGGCTGCCCGTCCCATCCCGCGAGGAGAATCTTCGTGGGGTTCTTCTGACCTGTCTTGATGATCATGGCGCGAGCCATGGTAGTCTCTGCACACAGGGCAAAACCACGTGCCTGCACTGCTTCCGCGCCGGGTTACATAGGTCATAGGCGATCCGCACCGGGGGCAGATGTTGTCAAATGGTCGTGTCATGGCCGATGCTCCTTTCTTCTCCCGAGGAAGAGAAAAAGAGGTCTAAAAGGCGATTGGGTTAAAAAGAATGTGAAGAATTAGGAAAATCGCCTGCACCGGCCGCCTTTGCGCGGTCTCAGTGCAAGGAGGAGAGACTAGCGCAGAAGGGGGACGGCGGGGCGCAAACTAGAGTATTCCAAGGTTTCCATGATTGTGGTGATCAGTAATTAGTATACATTTGGAAGGCTCAGAAGTCAAGCAAAATCGGAAAGCTCGGCGCGATTGTCGGACAAACTGCTTTACTGCCCTAATTACCATGCTCCATCTTGCCGATGCCCACCTTGCTGATACCCACCTTGCCAAGGTACTATTGTTTAACATATGTACCTTGGAAAGGTAAGCCATGAGCAGAGTCAGGCGCCAGATAACCTCACTCCACGGCAACGGCAATCTGCCGGGTCCCGTCAAGAGCAACCGCAGTGTAAAAATGATAATGCCGGTTGCCGGTTCGGACAATAAACGGCTTTCCCGCATGGAGTGCATCGTACGAACCAAGCCCGCCAACGCGAAGCACGGGATTTCTTCCGAACATGCGCCAGTTCAGCGGAAACTCACTATCGTTGGTCCACGCAAGGCCATCAGCCGAGTTCTTCCTGTCCCAACTATACCATGCCATATACCAGCGGTCGCCGACTCTATACACACACGGATCGCCCGCCCGCCCCGAAGCATCCCAGGCGCCTGGACGAGCACTTCCAACAACGAGCGGAGAATTGACGTCATCAACATCCCAACGAAAAAGATCTTTTGACGTTGCATAACCGATGAATTCCTCAACTAATCCGCGGTAGACACCCGAGGCATTGAAGAACAGATAATACATATCACCGCGTCGCACAATGTTTGGATGCCAAATCGCATCTCTCCTCCAACCGTCGCCGGAAGGCCGGATAACCGGATTCTCCTCGTAACGCTTCCAGCTCACAAGATCCCGCGATGTTGCCAGATTGAGTGTCTTCGTCCCTTTCTCGTATCCTCTTCCCGTCACACCGAAATAAAAAAGATAATACGTTCCGTCTTCAAGCCAAACAAACGGACCGGCCGCTCCCGCCTCGTCCGGCGAACCGGGAACTCCGCTCCCCGTGAATATCGGGCTCGCCGGATCCTTCTCCCAATGAACCAAATCTTCGCTCCAGGCAAGGCCCACGGAAGGGGCTGTAACATAATCGTATCCTCTTCTTACCGAGTCCGTGCTTCCGTACCCCGTATAAACCATTCCGTACCGCGCACGGGCGGAATCATACCAGATCACGGGGGATTCAACCATTCCCGCATCCCACGCCCCCCGTGGTCCGACCGGGAGGACTATCCCCAGCTTGGTCAGCCGCGAACCTGGAGGGTCCTCAGACTGGACAAAAGACAGCAAAAGGGCGATCGAGAGGATGTTGATCATAAAGTCCATGGTGTGTGAATGGATGAATGATATGTTCGAAGACATCGGAATCGTGCTCCGCGAATACCCCCGAGTACGACCAATCCACCAAATCGCCATCTCTGTTCAGCGTTGCTTCAATTGCCCCGCGCCGGTTCGTGGCGCGGGCCCGGAGCCGAATCTGCTCGGTCCGCACCTGGGCCGAATAAACCTCGCGCGATGTCTTGCTGAGCTCCGACGGAATCTCGAACCCCTCGTAACTTCCGTGTTCGGTCCTCCATGCCCTGGCTTCGGTTGCAATGGTGTGCAAATGCGCCTCGATCGACCGTTCTTGGGCTTTGATGGCCTCTGCCTCGAACAGAATCACCCCGGCCAGCGATAAAACGCCAAGGATGACCAGCAGAATGACGAGGATGGCAAGCCCGGATAACACCGTACCGATGATCCCGAGGATCATTCCGGCCCGTGTGATCCCTTCGTCGGTCCGATCCATCGTCCCCTCGCGCATTCTGCGCAGATCTGTGTGTCCCATGACCCAGGCCGGAATGCCGGTGAGAAGGCCAAACATGACCAAACTGAGAATGCCCAAGACGAGGATCAGTGCTCCGCGTCCGCGGTCCGATTGCGATGATGTGGCTGACTGTGTTGTCACGATGCACCTCCGAGAATTGCTCGTGCCCGCTCCAACGCTTCGTCAATGTTCCCGCACACGTTGTCCGGGCCGATGCGCTCCATCAGTCCGGAAACGCTAAGCATATGGAGCGGCTGTTTGTGAATACCGCTGATAACCAAAGTCGTGCCGTCCCTCTTTGTGCGTTCCAGAAGATCTTCCAGGGCGCGAAGGCCGGTAGCGTCAATCGCTAACAGGTGGCGCGTGCGCAGAATAAGCACCCGCGGCGCGCCTTTGATGGTACGCAGGGATTCTTTGAATTGATCCACTGCGGCATAAAACAGAGAACCGTAGATCTCGAAGACCTCGACCCCTTGCGGCACACTGCGGCGCGTAATCGAGAGCGGATCGTCGGATTCTTCCTCGCGCTCCTCAAGATCCCGCGTCACGAGCTGAGCCTGCGACACGGAGACCATCTGACGGAGAAACAAGAACGCGGAGAGGACAACTCCGGCTTCGATGGCGACCGTCAGGTCGATGAAGACTGTAAGGAGAAACGTCGTCAACAGTATCGCCATATCGCTCCTCGGGCCGCGGAAGATTTTGGTACATGCCCGCCATTCGCTCATGTTATATGCTACAACGACGAGCACGGCGGCAAGAGACGCCATCGGAATGTACGATGCCCACTCTCCGAAAACGATCATGAGCAACAATACGGTGATGGAATGAACAATCCCCGAAACCGGCGTGCGCCCGCCCGCCTTGATGTTGCTTGCCGTCCGGGCAATTGCACCGGTGGCCGGAATTCCCCCAAAGAGCGGAGAAAGCACGTTGCCGACACCCTGCGCGACAAGTTCCATATTAGACCGGTGACGCGTGCCGATCATCCCGTCCGCCACAACGGCCGAGAGAAGAGATTCAATTCCCGCCAAGAGCGCTATCGTCAGGCCTGGGCCAAACATGGTGGTGACAAGATCCCAGCTGATCGAGGGAATGCTGAGCGTTGGGAGGGAGTTTGGCACGCTTCCAAACCGTGTGCCAACCGTGTCCACAGGTAAACCCAGAATCTGCACCCCAGCCGTCATGACGGCGAGAGCAACAAGAGGAGCCGGAACAGCGTGGGTGAGACGGGGCCAGACAATCAGAATGGCAAGCGACCCGAGCCCGACCGCGAGAGTCATTCCGTTTGCCGTGGTCACATGCTCGCCGTAGACAATGTATTTCTCGATCAGATCTGCGGGCAAAGGACCGGTCGAGAGCCCGAGAAGGTCTCCCAATTGGGAGGAAAAAATGATCAGCGCGATGCCACTTGTAAAACCAACGGTGACCGGATAAGGGATAAGTCTGAGCAACGCGCCCATTCGTGCAAAGCCCATCGCGATAAGAAGAAATCCTGCAATGACTGTTGCCACGACGAGTCCGTTGTATCCGTATTGTTGGACGATGCCGTAAATGACGACGATGAAGGCACCCGTCGGCCCGGAAATTTGAACTCTGCTTCCCCCAAGAACGGACACGACAAGACCCGCCACAACAGCAGTGTATAATCCCTGCTCTGGCTTCACACCCGACGCGATGGCAAACGCTATGGCCAGCGGAAGGGCCAGAATGCCGACGAGAATTCCTGCTGCGGCGTCAGAAGTGAACTGGCGAAGAGAATACCCCTCTTTCAGTACGGTAAAGAGTTTTGGAGTCATCGAGACCGAGGGAACCTCCGTGGAATCGTCATTGTTCTTTCCTCCTTCGTTCCATTGGGCTCACCCGATAAACCAGACGGGGAGTGACCGGCTCGGTTGGTGGATCGCAAAAAGCTCTCAATTGAGGAAATGCGCTGATCAGTGAAGATGGGGCTGTGACGCGCGTGGCGGGTTTTGCCATATGCTTCAGCTGAAAGCCGTTCACGGGTGAGTGAGCGTGAGGATCATTGTGAAAGACAACAAAAGCCCTGCGCACGGTGGATTTCAATTGAGAAATACGTTGCAACAGGTCGCGAAGTTCCTCTTCGGAATAAAAATAATTGTACCGCTGTGTGACGCCGCCCTTGTCCCAGGATGCTTTGTTCCGCCCCATGAGACGATAGTAAGCGCTGTCCCCCGAAGCGACATTCGTGAACGGCATGTGATGCTTGATCTCGGGAAGGTCGGTATTCAGCAACTGCAGGCCGTTGTATTTCATGAATCGAAAAACCTCATCGGAATTCCACGAATCGTGGCGGAATTCGACGAAGAGCGCGAAGGATTCAAAGGTGCGGGAGAGCTTTTGGAGATAGGCTTCGTTCTCCGGCGTGCGTATAAACGAATACGGGAACTGCAGAATCAAGCCTCCAAGCTTCTCTGCTTCGGCCAAAGGCTCAAGGAGGGCCTTAACGGCTTTGACATCGCCCTGGGTAGCGTTGAACTTGTGCGTAAATCCTTGGAAAAGCTTGACTGTGAACGTGAAACCCTTGTTCTCTTCCACCTCTCGGATCCATCGCCGTGCTTGCTGGGGACCCAACGATGTCGTGTAGAAAGTGGCGTTGACCTCCACAAGATCAAAAAACCTGCTGTAGTACTCCAGCTTCCGGAATCCCTTGGGCTGTTCGGCGGGATAGAAGGGGCCGTCGAATGCGGGAAGAGACCAGCCGCCCATGCCTATCAGGATGTCACGATTCATTGGGTGAGCTCATGTCCGTAAAAGCGGAAGGGGCAGGGAGTATGGAGGGAGCGTACGGAGATCAAGACAATCGAAACACGCTTCAACCTACTTCTTATTGCCTGCTATCACGGGTGTCACGAGGGCTTTTACCTGTCTGATATGATTTTCGTCATGCCCCGCGAACAATTCCACCATTCTCATCACAGATTCGCGTCCCCGTTCCGTGTGAATCCCATATCGCCCTCGCTTCTCCTCGTCAAGCGACTGCACGAACGCAACATTCATCGCGCGCATCGCTGTGAAATACGCAAGCGCTCCTTTGGGGTCCCGTATCAGGTACCCCGCGTTGTTCTGCCAGATGTTCTGGTCGTACGCCTGAATGGTCGTACCCGGCGCACCCACGACATGACGAAGACGATAGCCGAATACCAATTCGGCTTCAGTGAGGTGCGCGAGGATCTCGGCCACCGACCAACGGTCTGGTTCGGGACGACGAAGAAGACGCGATTTCTGAACACCCTTGAGAATCCCGGCAATGGCGACGGGTGTCCGCTTCAATGTGCGGAGATGATCCTTCCCGGCAACGTAGGAAGAAAGCCTTGCGGCGTACTCTTCGGGAGTTTCAAGAGGCATACGGTGATCCTCGTGGAGTGAGTCCATCACATCCGAACGGAACATGCAAAGAAGGAAACGCGGAACGCCGACTGCTATTCTGCATCGCCGGCTTCTTCAACCAAAGGAAGTCTGCGGATGCGCAGGGTTTCGATGACCCTGTCGTCAACCTTTTCGACAATAAATTCTGTCCCGCGGACGGTGAGCTTCTCGCCTCTTGTGGGCAAATGGCCCAAGTGCTCGATGACAAAAGCGCCAATGGATTGAATGTCGCGGATCGAAAGCTCGCGCTCCAGAAGCTTTTCCACGTCGTTGGTCGTGATAGCTGCATCGACAATGAACTCCGTATCGCTGATCCTCGTGACGTCCGGCGTCTCGCGGTCGAACTCGTCCTGAATCGTTCCAACGATTTCCTCGAGGACATCCTCGAGCGTGATAAGTCCCGCCGTCCCTCCAAACTCATCCACGAGAATAATCATATGCGCTTTCTTCTGAATCATGCTCTCCAACACGCGTTCCAGCGATGCTGTTTCCGGAAGCACTACCGCATCCCGCAGGACAGATTCGATGGTGAACTCGGGTTTGTGATCACGGTCGGTTTTGAAGATGTCCTTGGTGTGCACGATTCCAACGATGTTATCAATGGAGTCCCTGTACACCGGGTACCGCGAAAACTTGTTTGATCGCATGATCCCCAGGTTTTTCTGGACGGGATCCGAAATGCGGAGCGCCACCATTTCCTTCCTCGGCACCAGGCAATGCCGGGCTTGTTTCTTTCGGAAATCCATAGCGTTGAGCACAAGGAGCTTGCTCGTAATGGAAACATCCTTCTCCTGCGCGAGCAGCATGCGGAGTTCTTCGTCGGAATGTTTCATTTCTCCTTCACTGACGGCATGAAGGCCTGCCATCCGCAGAATGGCGTTTGCCAGTCCGTTCAGGAAATTGATGATAGGTCGAAAGATAATATAGAACATCCGCAGAGGGTAAGCGACCCACAGTGTCGTGAGCTGAGCCTTCTGAATTGCCAGGGATTTCGGCGCCAGCTCCCCCAAGATTATGTGGAGAAAAGTGATGATGGTAAAAGCGATCGCAAACGAGATGCCCCGGATCAAGCCATCGTCGACAATGCCGACAGCGGCCACAGCAGGACGGACCATGCTCGCAACGTAGGGCTCCCCCAGCCAGCCCAAGGCAAGGCTCGCAATTGTAATGCCCAGCTGTGTGGCCGAGAGATAGGCATCGAGGTGCGTTATAAGCTCGTGGGCAATCTTTGCTCTTCGGTTGCCCTTGACGGCAAGCGGCTGGATCTGCGTCGCCCGGACCTTGACGATGGCAAATTCGGCCGCGACGAAAAATCCGTTCAGAAATACAAAAAACAGAACCAGAAGGATCTCGCCAAACACCTCAAAAAAACTCACACAGGGCCTTTCTCATTCGTGGACAAAGAGCTATAAACCCCCTTGCATGAATATACCCGAAAAAGTGCAATGCAGTCAAGAAAACGGGCTCTTCGGTTGAAAACGGGGTGAATTTTGGGGATAATGAAAGAATGAATCCGAGAATACGTTCTCTGATGACACTTCTGATTCTCCTGGGGGGTCTCGTTCTTTTCTTGCAGAGCGGGCTGAACGATCGCGTCAACATTGCAAAGATTCGTGAACTGGGGGAGAACCCTGCCACTCCGCTCCTGATTGTTGCGGCCATGGCCGCGGCATGGACTTACGCTCTTCCCGCCTCGGTGTTTTTCTTTCTGACCCCCCTGCTTTTTCCCCCCATCGAATCGACAGCGATCATCTGTGTGGGGACGGCGGCAGGATCGGTACTCGGCTACTACTCGGCGCGTTCGGTGGGCGGACCCTGGATGGAACGATTTCGCGATCGGAGAGTCACGCGGTTTCTGGAACGGCATTCGAGCTTCGCAAGCCTGTTCGCGATCCGGATTTTTCCGGGTTCACAGCACGGGTTGATCAACTACAGCGCGGGACTGCTGAAGATTCCCCTGGGACGATTCCTCGTCGCCACCCTTGCCGCCGTGGCTGTAAAAGCATTTCTGTATGCGAAAGCTATCGACGGAAGCGTGGGGGCATCGAACCTGCGCGAAGCGCTCAACTGGGAAACGGTGAGTGTTTTGGTGACCCTTGGTCTTCTTGCTCTGGCGGGGCATGTGTGGCAACGCCGGGCGGCACGGGAAACACAGGAATCCCCCGAAGAATGACTCAACTTACTTTCGCAATTGTTCCGAAATCCAATTCAAATACCCCTCGAGCTTGGCCAGAAAGCTGAGATAGCCGGTATGCCATTCCTGCGGTGTGCCGGGCTGGGGCTTGCCGATGCATTCCTGAAAAATCCGCGAAACGGCCATAGCCAGCTTCTGCTTCCCTTCCTCCACTACGGAATCCACGTCGGCAGAATAGAAAGCCTTGAGAGCATTTACATCCCACCGGACACGCGTCTCGGGAGCCTGTTTGAAAAATAGTTGGTCGGTTTTGCTCCCGCCTGATTTTTCATAAACCAGCAGATTCCAGTCTTCCAGAACGTTCCGGAAATCTTTCTCGGACAATGCCGGCGTGATGGGGAGTCTTGCCACCGCCTGTTCCGTGGCATACGACCTGCGAAAGAGGAGTGGATGACCTGCATACTGGCCCAGAAGATTAATATCCTCCAAAAGGCCGAGGACCCGTCGAACAGTGTCATACGTCTCGCGCTCGTAGTTGCGCTCGGACGCCTCCGGCTTTTCAGCCCCTTTCTTTTCCAGAAGCTTCATCTGAACGGCAAATTCCGCATCGTCTTTCAGAGCGCTGTGACGCTCGCCGCTGGGGCCACCCGCCATGCTCGGTTCGGCCGCGTACGAAAGCCGTATCGCTTTCTGATCCCAATCGAGCATGTCGAATTGCCTGGCCGATTGCGCAAACGCCACGGTGGGGTCGGCTTCCGCGCGAAGAAGGGTCAAAAGCCGCGTCATGAGCCGATCTTTGTATTGCTCCTGGAAATGGTTCAAATCGGCTACGACGTAGAGATCCTCCTCCACACATGAGAACACGGTATTCAGCATCCGGACGATCTGATGGTCGCCGATCTTCTTGTCATCGATGGGTCGCATCGTGTGATCAACCCCCGCCATGACCGTGTCGAACACAATAGCCTTCTTCCTTCGCCCCCGGAAGGAAAACGGCGTGCCCACTTCCACGTTCTGCATCCCCTGCATGCGCAGTTGCTGTTTGACGTACAAGGTGGGGCCGTGGAACGGAATGATGACGCCAACGTCTCCGGCCGCCCGCCCGCGTTCCATAAGCGCGTGCTTCACCAGTTCCAGAATCTTGCGCGTCTGAAGCTCGTTGTGCGGAAGAATTTTCCGGCGGCCGATGTACTGTTTTGCCTGGGACCGAAGGGAGCTTGTGTCGATGAACCAGAGTCGGCCTTTGGCGCCCTGCGGCACAGCAACGCTTACCGAGTTATCGTAGAGCGTGGATGCGACGAACTGCGAGAGTTTTGGCGTCAGGGCAATTTGCGATGACAGGTGGATGCACCACTGCGGATGACGCCGTGTGTACTCAAAGAGATCCTGCAAACGATCGCCTCCTGTCAGATGCAGGAATGCGTCGCGCCGAAACCACTCCTGAACCGGAATGGAAGCCGATACGGATTCCGGGCCCAGCTGATAGGGATCGCCTGAAACGACCATTTTCTCGCGTGCCATGGAAGCGAGGGCCGCAAGGAAAGGGAGCGCGATGCTTTCAGCATCGTCTACGATCACCAAATCGAATTGCTGTCGTCGAAGCCTTGGATCGGTCAGCGCCGTCGTCAGGGTTGTTCCGAAAAATCGTCTTTGCTCCAGAAGGGCGTCTTCATCCACGGACACGTAGGTGCGGACAGCCTCTTCTACTTTCTGCAAACCTCCGAGTTCGTCGATGCGTTTGACAGCGAGATTGAATTCCTTCTGGTCTTCTCCGCTGATCGGCGCCGCGGCTTCGATTCGTAAAGATTCGTGCGTAAGAGCCGTGAGCGAGGATTGCATGCGTTTCAGGACTGCGGAGCGTTCTTCCAGCTTCTTGAGTGCCGTGGCGAGGTCCTCTTTCCCGAATCCCTTCTTCAACCGGTCCATCATGGAGGCGTTCTGGATCCTGCCGACGGCTTCCTTCAATGCGGCAACTTCAGCGGTCAGGGACTCAATCTTCTTCTTTCTGTCCGACAACCGCTCTCGGATGTCTGCAACCCGCGTGACGGAATCTTCATGGAGAATGTACTTGATTCTGACGCGCCAGTAGGAGCTGAGCAGGCCCACACGCTCTCCAAACGATTTGCGTTTCTCCTCACGCAACCGCTCTGCCTCATGTTCCAACGAAAGAGGGCCAAGCTTCGCGAAATTCTCCACTGCCGGAAGTCCCACAACACAGGCAATGGGTACCAGCTCAGCGCCGAGTTTGCGTCCGATCTCAATCGCGCGCAGCATGAGATCGTCGACGCGTTCGTTGACTGTGTCGACAAACAAAATGCGTTTCCCGGCCATGGCGTAGTTGACGGCAAGCTGGGCCAGCACATTGGTCTTCCCCGAAACGATCGGTCCCCACAAAAAACTGACCTTGTTCGCCAGAATGCGGTTCAGCGCATCCTGTTGCTCCTGCACGGTGTCAGGAAGAAACTTCGGATCGAATCCGACCGCGTGGTGATTCGCGGCATCTTCAGGATGAAGGAGAAGAACGCCGAGCGGGGAAGGCTCGGCAAGCTGATGGAGAATGGGGGAAAGATGGGGTTCAACCTCCCACTCGCAGCGGACCTCCGGAATCACTTGGCCGAAATTCAGCGGCAGGGCGATCGTCAAGTACTGATTCTCGACAGAGACAAAACTTCCTTTCAGCTGCAGAGGATTCGTCTGACCGAACGTGAATGTGGCCGAAGGGATTCCTTGGACGGTAATGTGTTCGGGGATTTCAAAGCGGTAGTACCAACGGCCCGCGAAGGCCCCGGTAAACGTGCCGGAGAAGAGGGTGACGGCGCGCGGTGCGGCACTGCGCGCTTTGATTTCGTCACGAAGAGCGTCGGCCAGGGAGGAAAAATGTGAACCGCTTGTTTCAGGCTGGCCCACAGGCGTCATGGCTCGGAGGGGCGTTTAGGTGAAAACGAACCCTACCAAACTACGAGAAAAACGATGAAATGCAACCCTGAAGGAATTCAGGCCCCCTCCAAAGAAGGAAACAAAAAAAGCGTCCGTTCAGGACGCTTTCGATGAACCGCGACGCCAAAAACAGCATCCGCTAGAGCTTGTCCGGGAATTCATCGAACCCTTCGCCGAAGACATCCTCAGAAACGGTGGAGGAATCAAAGAACCCCTGAAACTCCGTTCCCGCAAGCTGTCTCCGCTTGAAAAAAACCACAAGGGCTGAGACCGTGATGCCGAGCATCAAACCGAGAACAACATACTTCTTCATAGATCCCCTGCGAATGTGATGAGCACCGGAAATGTCCGGCGCAAGGATGTACAACAATACGAAAAAAAGAAATGCTCGTCAAGAAAAACGCGTTGAGAGGTTCTAATGAAGAAGAAACCCGGTTACAGTGAAGAGGATGAGAGCACCGGCTCCCGCGGTCGCGGCATACGGAAGCTGTGTACGCACATGGTCAATGTGGTCGCTGGCGGCCGCCATGGATGAAACCAGGGTCGTATCGGAAATGGGTGAGCTGTGGTCACCGAACACCCCTCCGCTTAAGACGGCGGCAAGGGCCAGCGGGAGGCTGGCATCCATGGCGACCGCCGTGGGGATAGCGATGGGCACCATGATAGCAAACGTGCCCCAACTCGTTCCTGTAGAGAAGGCAATAAAACTGGCAGTAACAAAGATCACGGGGGCAACCAAGGATGGACCGATGAAGGCCTCGGCAATGGAAGCCACATAAGGCCCGGTTCCCAGGACTTTTGTCGTATCCCCGATTGCAAAAGCGAAATTCATCAGAATTCCCAGAGGAATAAGACCTCCCATTCCTTTGAGTGTTAAGTCAACGACCTCCCGGACAGTCAGGATTCTTTGTCCAATGCTCAGAACCCCGGCCAGCAGGATGGCGAGGAGGACAGACCAAAGGACGGAGGTTGAACCCGATCCGGCCGTTATGTCGCCATTTCCCGTGATGAAGAGGCCCGCAGGCATCATAACAATCATGCCAAGGATCGGAAGAAGCATGTTCATGGCCCTGGGCTGTACGCCCGGCTTGACTTCGATCGAGGTCACCTCGTCTGAAACCACCGGTACGCGGCCCTCGGCGATCGTCTGACCCGTTTCTTCGGCCCGTCTCTCCGCCCGCTTCATGGGACCGAAATCAAGGAACGTCAGAGAAATGAAAGTCACCAGCACAACGGCGAGAAGTGCATAAAAGTTTAAAGGGAGGGCCTGAAAGAAAACGCCGAGAGGGTTCTGCACGCCCTCCCGTTCCAGAAGACCAAGAACGTACGCTCCCCAAGCGTTGAGCGGTATGAGGACGCAAACGGGGGCAGATGTTGAGTCGCAGATATAGGCGAGTTTTTCACGGGAGAGCCTAAGCCGCTCAAATACCGGTCTGGCTACCGCTCCGGTGACCAGACAAGTAATACTCGACTCAATGAAGATCGACATTCCGGTCACGAGCGCCAACGTTGTCGCACCCTTGCGAGTTCGAACCAGATTCTTCTTTTGAATCCAATCCACAAATCCCTGCACCCCTCCGCTCCTCTGCGTAAGCGTGATCAATGCTCCGATCAGAGAGGAAAAGATGATGACTCGCGTGTTCCCGTTGTCTTTGAAGACGTCAATGCAGGCCTGAATGGCCGATGCGAGTCCGGAAAAGACGCCGCCCGTCAGAATACTCCAGCCGAGCCAAATGCCGAGGAAAAGCGAAATAAACACCTGACGCGTCCAAATGGCCAGGACGATCGCGAGAAGAGGCGGAAGTATGGACAAGAAGCCGTACATGAAAAAGCGAAGGTCGGGAAATAAGGAGTGAAATGCAAAAGATAGGGGTGGGGCGGCGCGCCCCTGACTCTTTCTTCACGTACTACTGGTTGCCCGTGAGCTCAAACCGAATAGGGATGGAAACTCGGACCTTCATGGGCTTTCCCCGCTGTTTGCCCGGGATAAACTTGGCATCCCTGACCGCTTTCGCGGCGGCCTCGTCGCAGCCCGCTCCGATGCCTCGGAGCACCTCGACCTTGGTCACATCACCCTGCTCATTGACATAGGCAAGGATGTATACGCGGCCCTGAACACCTGCTCTCCGGGCGATCTCTGGATACTCGACGTTCCGCTGAATGGCAGCCAGCCCTCCGATCGGTTCAGGCATTTCTTCAACGGCAATGAAATACTCCTCGGAAGGATCGCTGTCGGCGGGAGGGGGAGGTGCGACCTCAGCCGTCACATCAATTTCTGTGCTGGCAAGATCCACGTCGTCCACCGTCTCATCGCTCGGTGCCTCAATCGGTATCGGTGGTCGGGGGGGAGGAGGTGGACGATTTTCCTGACGTGTGCTCTGAATGTCCTCAAATTCGACGAACTCCTTGGGAGCCTGTGCGTTGATTGTTGTTGACGAAGGATCGGGGAACGCCAGAAAGAGAACAATGATCAGAAAAAGGGAAACGGCGACGGAAGCTTCAAAAACAACCTTGGGAGAGGCGCCGAGGTCTAACGCCCGATCACGGTCAACGCGCGGTGGCAGGCCTTCCTGCCTTCGCATTCTTCCCAGGAACGAATATCGGAATTTTTCAAGAATCACGAGGGGCCCTCTCGCACGGTACTACGGAAAACGTTGCGGGAGGTTGCTTTTATCGCTCGATCCAAGAAGAACGCCCCTGCTCAAAATCCGGAGCCACCACCGTCGCAGGATAATTCTTGGAGGCCGCATGAATCCATTTACTATCGTCAAATGCAGGTTGCTCCCAGTTCGGTGGGGCCAAGGGGGAAACACGGACGAGGGTGTCAAGCAGGATGACTTTGAATTCGCCGCCCGGATTCGCGCGATAGCCAAGAACATTGATCCCGGCCGATCCGAAAGGATCATAGTTTGCCGCAGCGATGGCCAGAGTATTCCTGCCGGGCCGCAGGTGTTGCGTAAGGTCCCATGTCTTCACGCGTTCGCGTTCCACCGTGAGCGAGAGTGATCGCCTCGCAAGCAAGGTATCCAACAGTACGCCGTTGATGAAGATCTCCGCGAACGTATCGGCAATCACCTGGACGCCGCCGGGCGCAAGCGAATCCGCGGAATCCCAGGAGATCCTGAAGAATGCCCTGGGTACCTGGGTGAGCGATGAATCGCGCACGTAAGGATTGGCGGAAGGATGATACAGCCAGGCAGACGGGATCTCATATTGGTTCTTCAACGGTTTCGCGGCAATCTCTTTCCAGTAGAGAACCTGGCGGTCATAGCGGTCGAGGAGAAGCTGAAGATTCGCCGGGCGATTCGTCCGCAGCCAGAGGTCCTGAAACTCGCGCTTCAGGGACTCCAAGGGAGGAATGACCGACAGAGCCGCCGCCGTTATGGCGGTCTTCTTTTCGGAATCGGTCAGAACGGAATCGCGCTGAAGAGCGGCAATCCGATGCGCTGTCTTTACCTTGCGGACAAACCAATCGCTCAAGTGAGTGACGAAGCGAATGTAGTCCACATGGTCGCGGTTGCGGGTGGAGCTCCGCTCTGCCGCGCTGAGCACTTCCCGAACAAGCGGCATCGTTGACTCGATGGCCTGAAATCGCCACACATTTCGCAGGATCGATTCCCGCTCCGGAACCAGGGGGTGCCGCCAGATCTCATGCCATTCGAGCTGGGTGTAGACATTCGAGAGAAGCTGATACGCCGTTCGCAAAGCCCTCCCCGCGTCGTTGCTGCCGGAAAAAAGCGGAAAGAAAACCTCGTCAAACCCGCTGGGCTCCGCGGTCTGCGGATTCCATCCACATTCAGCAGTCCATGAAAATCCATAGTAGTTTAGTTCTCTGAACGTCTCCCCACCATAGTCGTTCCAGTTGGACGTGAGGATTCCCAGAGTACCGTTCTTGTGGCCGTCCCTGGCAAAGTTCCGCACATTGATAATCGTGTTGAGATAGTTTGGAAACGGACCTGTGAAATTCCAGATCGCGGGAGAAACGATAAACGGAAATCCCGCTTTCCGGAAGACAGCGGGACTGGGATAGGAATCGCCGCCCCAGTACTGCCAATCGACAATAATGACGTCGCGCGGAATCTTTTCCAGAATCGACGGATGGTTTAGGATGATGTCTCCATACATCATCGGCCGCTTGCCGTACTTGTTGAGGATCGCGAACAAGCGCTTGTAATGGTCCGCGTGAACCGTGGCAAGATCGCTTTCGGCAACGCGCTGTTTCGTCGCTCCCAGTCCAACATCCCAGGATTCGTCGGCCGCCATGTTGAAATAAGGGGAACGAAATGCAGAGGCCAGTTCGCCGATCATCTCGTCGAGGAGATCGTATATTCGTTCGTCGGAAACGTTCAGCGTGTGGGCTCCCGGGAATTCCGCATACTGCCGGTACCCAGGTAAAAGCAGAATGTTTTCCCAGTGCCCCAACGTTTCGAAGATCGGAATAAGCTCAACATGATGCTGTTTCGCGAACGCATCGAGGCGACGGATCTCATCGGCGGTCAAGGCCCCGCGCCCGCTGCCGATCCGGGGATGATTCCGGAACGCGAAAATATCCTCGATGTACGGCGAGTACACGTTCAGCTTATGACGGGAGAGGAAGCGGATGATCTTTTTGAAGTTGTCCAGTGTCGAGACCTGCCCGCGGCTCAAATCGTCCGTAACTCCCCTGATGCTCAATCCCGGCCAGTCACGAATCAACAGGCGGGGTACGGCGAGAGCTTTTCTTTCCTGCGTGATGAGCTGAAGGAGTGTCATCATTCCGTAGAACCTCCCGCGCGGCGATTCCGCCACGATCCCGATGCGATCGCTCGTACTGGTGAGGAGATATCCCTCCTCCTTCATTTCGGGAGTCAGACTTGCCCCGGTCTCTTTCAGAAGGGAGGCCGACCGTGCGCCAAGAGGAGGTCCGAGAAGAACAAAATCGGATTCCCTTCTTCTCACTTTGGCTTCCTCGGAGATCTCAAGCGGAGAGAAGCCAAGGCCAATCAGATGCTCGTTGAGCTGATCGGCAGTGAACCGGTCTTCCGGTGTCGCGCCGCTGGCGAGAATAATGCGGGTCTGTCCTGTGATGCGGAACTGGCCGGGGGCGACAGTGACCTCGCGCGGCCGGGGAATGACCGGGACGTCGGGTGAGGCTCCTTGAGCGCGGATATCCGTCGTAACGGCGAAGAGCGTGGTGAGGAACAACGCAGTAGAGACGGGCTTCATCGTGACCCTCAGCATTTGAATGAACAGCGTGACCCCCCGGGGCGGGGGTGACAGGCGTGTCCGGTAGGAACTTCGCTCGGAAAAACAACGGGCCGAAACGAATGAACCACCGACCAAGGATGAGCCCGGGGAAGACTTCTGGAGGTTTCCTCCTCCGGTCTATGCCGGAGACGACGGGGCCTCAGGGGTTGACTGCTCGTCCATCCCTCGCTTGATTTCCTGCACTTCATTGCGGATTTCCTGCGCCTTGCGCTTCAAAGCAGCCATGTGCTTTCGTACTCTGGTGCCCGCGGATTTGTTCCGTTTGTCGTAGAACTTCTCAAAATCCTTCTCAAAGGTCTGAACAAGATCCAGAAGTTCCTGATACCGGCTCATGCGACTGTCCTCCTTTGTTCCTATGGATGAATTGAGGGTGTTCAAATCCTCTTTTTTCTGGCGGTCTTCCGTTTTGCAAGGTCTGCGGCCCTGCGAAGCCGATTCATCATTGCTTCTCTCTTATGGTACAACCTCTTCAACGGCCTCGCTTTGCGCTTGGCGAGGGCATACGACGTGATGATCGGCATCGCTACTGTGGAATCGATATAGGAGACGATCGTGTCCAGAAGTTTGTCAGGATCGATCTTTCCCCAACTAACGGCCTCCGAGGGCGTTGCTCCGGAAAGCCCACCCGTGTCGGGTCTGGCGTCTGTGAATTGTATGAAGAAATCATGTCCTTTTTCGTCAATTTTCAGCACTTCCTGAATTTGCGGCTCGGTCTGCAAAAGGAAGTTCTTGGGTGATCCGCCTCCAAAGATCAAAACACCGCTCCTGCCGCCGGTTTGCTTTGCCTCGAGAACAATGGCGGCCGTTTCGTTGACATCGGCCAAGACATCAAACTGACATCGGTTCCCGTACAACGCGGTCTCTGCAACGTTCATGCCGATGGAACTGTCTCCGGGAGACGAGGTATACACGGGCACTCCGCACCGATAGGCTGTTCCGAGTATGCTCTTATGTTTCCTCTTCAAGGCCCGCTCGCGTGCGTCGAAGTACTTGCCGAGCTTGTAATGAAATTCCGCCGTACTCATCATCATTTGAAACTCAGGCGCTTCGAGGACGGTCCTGTAGAAATCGTCGGTGTCGAGCAGTACTTCGTAGTTGAACAGAATGTCATAGATTCTTATAACGGCTTCCTTGCGTAGGATCCTGTCATCCATGAAGGGCGAACCCTGATGAAGAGTGTGCCCGATGGAAAAGTGGGTGTCATGATAGAGATTGGCGCCGGTGCTCACGATCCAATCCACGAACCCCGCTTCCATGAGAGGGACAACGCAGGAACCGCCCAATCCGGCGGGCGTGAGGGCCCCCGTAAGACTCATGCCGATGGTAACATCCGGCTGGAGCATCTTTGTGACAAACAATCGGCAGGCCTCACTGAGCCTTCCGGCGTTGTAGGCCTGAAAGTATTCTTCGACAAGGTGTGTGACGGTAGCGTTTTTCTTGATGGGGGAGGTGTTGATCTTTCTTCCGGAGAGAAACCTGTTTCGTCGCGCCATTCTATCCTTTCCGGCAAGTGATGGTGGGGGGAACCGTGTCCAATATAGAGAATTTGCCCATGGAATCAAGAGGGTGAGACAAAATCAACCGCTCAGGACACTTCCGCCGTTCACACTGATGACCGAACCGACAAGGTGGTTGGAGAGCGACGAGGCGAGGAACAGCACGGATTCCGAGACTTCCTCCGGAGTGGCGACCCGCCCGCGGGGAATGGCGGCCTCTATCGCGCGTCGGGAAGAGCGTTTCCCAAGCACACCTGAGGTCATGTCGGTGTCCACCCATCCGGGGGAAACACAGTTAGCCTGAATGTTGAACCGGGCAAGCTCGACCCCGATGGACTTTGTGAACGCAATGACCCCGCCTTTGGAAGCAGCGTAATGCGAGTGAAACGGTTCACCTCGTTGACCGGCTGTGCTCGCAATGTTGATGATCTTTCCTCCGCCCCTCTTCATATGAGGCACAACCTCTTTGCAAAAGAAAAACGTCCCCTTGAGATTTACATTCATGGTTTCGTCCCACTCGCGTTCAGAGAGGGACTCAAGTCGAGCGCGTTTCCAGATACCTGCGTTGTTCACAAGAATACTGATGGCCCCAAACCGCGAAATTGTGCGCGCAACGGCGCGGCGGACATCCCGGTAGGAGGCAGCGTCGGCCTGAAGGGCCAAGCAATTCTGACCCAACGACTGAACCTCGGCCTCGAGCGCTTTGGCACGCTTTGTGTCCCTACGATAAGTGAATGCCACTGAGGCACCGGCTTGGGCCAACTTTCTGACTATGGCGGCCCCGATGCCCCTTGAGCCGCCAGTGACAAGTGCTGTTTTCCCGTAAAGATCGATCATGAGCGCATTAAGCGAAGAAATTGCCTCAAACGCATGGAAAAACTCTCTGCAATTCTTGACCAGAAGAGCCAAATTTGCAAAAGAGAATTCCGACAAATAGGATTCGTTCCTAAAATATGCATTTTTTGGCCATTTTTCATGGTTTCTACTTGACTGCAGATCTTTATAGGACTAAATTAGTCGGACTTTAATTTGGACCCAGAGGGTCGTATATAACGAGCATTCGGGCATGGAATGTCACACATACCGCTTCACAAGGCTAAGAGGGGATCAATTCTGAGAATCGAAGGGATTCCCGAAGGCAAGAATAGGGCCCTCCTTTTACGCCTCGGAATCTTAAAAGGGGAGGTCGTTCGATGTTTGGAACGGCTTCCGGGCGGTACGATCGTTCTTGAGAAGAATCGCCAGGAGATCGCCGTAGGGTTCACCCTGGCCAGCACAATCCTTGTGGCCGTGATGACGGATGAGCATTGACTGATGATCCGAGAACCGGAAACCATGAACACTCCTTCACCCCATAATCACTTCGAGAAGCACCAGCACGCAGGTCTGTCTCTCACAGCAGAAGAGCTGATCCGGACGCAAGTGGCACTGGTGGGAAATCCGAACGTCGGCAAATCGCTCTTCTTCAATTATCTCTCGGGGATGTACGTGGACGTTTCGAACTACCCCGGAACAACGGTGGAGATCTCCAAAGGAAGATTCGGCGAAATGGACGTGTATGACACGCCGGGTGTCTATGGAATTTCGTCGTTTACGGCGGAAGAGAACGTGACGCGAGACGTGGTTCTCCGATCGGATGTGATTCTTAACATTGTAGACGCGGTTCACCTCGAGAGGGACCTCTTTCTCACACAACAGCTGATTGACATGGGAAAGAAGGTCTCCGTGATCCTGAACTTCATGGACGAGGTAAGGCTCCGAGGGCTTGAGATCGATACCAAGCTTCTCTCAAGCGTCCTTGGGGTTCCGGTCTTCACGACAACCGCCGTGACGAAAGAGGGATTTGACGCGATTCCGGAAGCAATCAGACAGGCAAGGCGCGGGAATCAGGACCCGGATCTGCACCACCGGCTCCATGGAATGCTGGCCGTCGCGGGATCTGAGGCAGAGGCGCTCCTGATTCTCGAAGACGACGAGGACGTTGCCGCCCGGCACGGCGTGCAACCTGGCGGCGAGCGTGAGGAGATGTACGTCGAGCGACGCAACCGGGTCAATCTCGTCATTAATGCCGTGCTCTCCGAACGAGGCATTCAGCGAAGGTTGTCAACCCTGCTCGGGCGATGGGCCGTGAATCCATGGACGGGGGTTCCGATGCTGCTCGGCGCTCTCTATCTTGTTTATCTCTTCGTGGGCACGCTCATTGCCCAGGACCTCGTCGAGTATCTGGAAACGAATCTTGGCAACGGCCTGTGGGAGCCCTGGATTCGGGGAATCGTCACACAGTCCATTCCGGCCGATTCGTGGCTTGGCACCATCCTGATCGGCGAGTTCGGTGTTCTGACGATGACCGTCACCTATCTGCTTTTTCTGCTTCTTCCGCTCGTCATCGCTTTCTACCTTTCTCTGGCCGTGATGGAAGATAGCGGGTATCTTCCCCGACTTGCCACGCTGGTAGATCGTAGTCTGAATCGCGTCGGCTTGAACGGCAGTGCGGTCATTCCCCTGATCCTCGGTTTCGGCTGTGTGACGATGGCGACGATCACGACCCGTCTTCTCGGAAGCGAGAGAGAGAAACGGATCACGACGGCGATTCTGCAGTTTGCGGTTCCCTGTTCAGCTCAGCTTGCCGTCATTGCCGCTATGCTTGCCGGGGCCGGGTTCACCTCCATGCTGATCTTTGCCGGAACAATTCTGACGGTCTTTGTCGCGGTCGGGACGATTCTACACCGCACCCTGCCCGGAAAAACAAGTCCGCTTCTCATCGACCTGCCTGCCATGCGGATGCCCCGCATGGACAATGTTGTGCGAAAGACGGCTTTCCGAACGTATTTTTTCATGAAGGAAGCGACGCCGTGGTTTTTCGTCGGTGCCCTCGCGGTAGGAATCATGCAAATCACAGGGTTGCTGTCCGTCTGGCAGGAGATTCTTTCGCCGTTTACGACCGCCTGGCTCCAGCTTCCGCGTGAAGCTGCGACGGCCTTTGTCATGGGCATGGTCAGACGGGACTTTGGTGCCGCGGGTCTTTACGACCTCCCGCTGACTTCCGATCAAATCGTGGTGGCGCTGGTCACGATCACCCTGTTTGTCCCCTGCATTGCATCGTTGATGGTGATGCTCAAGGAGCGTGGAGCGAAGGAAGCCATGATCGTTTGGTTCGGCACGTGGGTTGGAGCGTTTCTCGTGGGCGGGATTCTCTCGCAGATTCTGATATGAAAGCCGATGTCGATTCCAATGCACTGAGTCTTGAGGCGCGCCTTCAGACCGAAACACGTACTTGCAGTCAATGCCGGTTTGTCATTGCGAATCCATTCCTCGAACGGTGCCCGCGGTGTCTCAACCCCATGCCGGTTGAAGATCCCGGTTGTTCGACGTGCGTGCACAATAGTTCTTGCCCGGTATCGTCGGCAAAACAATAAACGAATCTGAGTTCTTACCTTCGGGATCTCTCGGTTCCGTGATGCTGTACCCGGCGGAATACAGAACCCGAAGCCAAAAAAAAAAGAGTGCATCACCACCCTGGCAGGTTGACAATGCACTCATTTTCCCAACAGAGGGTCCGGTTCGGACCTCCGTTTGCTCTCAATATAGGCGAAAAGCCATGATGTGTCAAGCGGACGGATCGGACCCCAAAACCACCCATGAGGAGGTCCCATGATTCGCGCTGTTCAAAGTTGCTTGTTTGCGGTACTGTTTTTGCTCCCGTGCGCCGGCCTGTTCAGTCAGGAAGCGGATTCCCTCAAAGAGATCCGGCGGCAGATCGGTATCCTGGTCGACGAGATCGAGCGGCTCAAACTGGGGGAAGTCGCAGAACCCGCCTACGAACCGCAACGCGGACTCGGACCGGCTGCCGCAAAAGTGTATCAACTCAAGAAAACCGGAGTTTCGGTTGCCGGATATGGCGAGGTGGTCTACGAGAATTATTCGGAAAAACGCGACGATAACGCTGCCGCAAACAAACCGGATAAGATCGATTATCTGCGCAACGTTGTGTATTTCGGATTTCGCTACAACGATTGGATTCTTTTCAATTCGGAGATCGAATTCGAGCACGGCAGTACGGGAAAAGGCGGCGAGGTTTCCGTCGAGTTCGGCTATCTTGAGCTGATGTTCTCACGGTCCTTTAATGTCAGGGCAGGGATGGTCCTTCCGCCCCTCGGCATCATCAACGAAAAGCACGAACCGTCGACCTTCTTCGGTTCACTCCGCCCCCAGGTTGAGCGTTCCATCATTCCGAGCACCTGGCGTACGAACGGCATCGGCGCTTACGGCGAATTAGGATCGCTTTTCAATTACCGTGCCTATCTTGTCGAGGGATTCAATGCAAAGAATTTTTCTGACGCAGACGGAGTGCGCGGGGGGCGTCAGAGCGGAGCGTCCGCGCGAGCGGAGAATTTTGGACTGACGGGACGGCTGGAGTTTACAGGAATCCCGGGAGGAATTCTCGGCGCCAGCTTCTACCGGGGCAATTCGGGGCAGGGCCAGACGGATTCGCTCGGGACCATTGATGCGGCCACAACGCTGTGGAGTGTTCATGCGGAATACGCGTGGAAGTCGCTCGAGGTGAGGGCCGTTGTCGCGGGCGCCATGGTGGACCAGGCAGGGAGAGTGAGCGCGTTAGCCGGAAAAACCATCGGATCGGAAATGAGCGGATGGTATGTGGTAGCCGGTCTGGATGTGGTTCCGTTTTTCCGTCCGGGCTCGGAGCAATCGTTCTCCCCATTCGTGCAGTATGAATCTCTGAACACCCACGCCACAGTAGCGGCCGGATTCACGGCCAACAAGGCGTTTGACAGGAACATTCTGACCATTGGCGTGTCCTATAAGCCGCATCCGAACATTGCTTTCAAGCTCGATTATCAGGATGTGAAGAACGCTGCCGGGACGGGGATTAATCAATGGAACGCCGCGGTGAACTATTTGTACTAAGATAATCAGCGATAGCGAGAAGCCCGCCTGCGTTCATGCCACAAGCGGCGGGACTTCGGCGGGGTGGATGAGGAGGCGAGAAATGACAGTGAGACGCGAGACGTGCCTGTGGGGCGGCATGCTGCTCCTGCTCTTTTCCGGAGCGGCCCATTCCCAGGTCTTTTTGACCAAGGAGGCCGCTTTGGAAATCTATTTTTCAGGCGGACGGGTGGAACGCCGTACGCTGTTTCTCACAGATCACCAGGTGTCGGCCATTCAGTCGGAAGCGAAGGCCAGGGTGCCGTCGAAAGTCGTCACCTATTATGTCGGAAGAAACGAACAAGGAGCCCTCGGTTATGCTTTCTTCGATACCCATGTCGTTCGCACCATGCCGGCCACAATCATGATCGTCGTGAATCCGGACAGCAGCATACGTGCCGTGGAGCTTCTGGCGTTCTACGAACCGGAGGATTACCGTCCGCCGGACCGCTGGCTGGATTTGTTCAGAGGAAAGATGCTTCAGAACGATTTATGGCTGAAGAGGGGCATTCACAACATTGTCGGTGCAACGCTTTCAGCGCAGGCGATAGCCGATGCCGTGCGCACAACGCTCGCAATGTTTCAAATCGCTGTTCCGAAGGACTAACCGATGCGTTATATGCAGACAGGCGGATTTCAGAACAATCCGTACATGCGCCTGACCCTAGGACTGACGCTCCTCCTCCTTCTTGCCTTTACGGCAACGAACTTCATGCTGTACTTCGCGAAAATGGATCTGTCGCCGTCTTCCGTGGTTTCGTACTATAACGGCAACGAAGAAGAGTTCAGGCCCGCACGCACCTATCAGTCCATGCTCGAAGTGACCCACGGCCATTTGGCGATGATGGCGCTCGTGATGCTCCTGTTGACGCATCTTGTCGTGTTTGCTCCGATAAGAAAGGGATGGAAGATCGGTGTCATCATGACGGCTTTTTTCACCGCTCTTGGAACGGAAGCGGCGGCCTGGCTTGTCCGATTTGTGCATCCGGGCTTTGCATGGCTCAAGGTGGTGTCGTTTGTTCTCCTCCAGACTACCCTGATCTTCTTGCTGGGAACGCTTGCGGCGTTTCTCTGGTCCGGCCGGCGCCGGCAGAAACGCCTTGAATCGGTATTGCTCGGAGCGGAAACGGAGGAAGAAGTCGCGGAGGAGGAGGCTCATTTGCCGTGAAAAAGCAGACGAGGAGAGAGTTTTTGGTTCGGTCGGTTCGGGGCGGCGGGGCGCTTGCCCTGCTGTCCGCCGTTCCGTCGTGGGTGTTGGCGCAACAACGACACTCTCTGGCATACCGCGAACGCGCATTCTACACCATGGGTTCGGTTGCGACAATCCGCGCGTACGGGGAATCCAAAGCCCAGATCGATCATGCCGTCACGAGGGTCATCACCGAATTCACGCGTCTCGATCGCCTGTTGAGTATCTACGACCCGCAGAGCGATCTTTCACGCATCAATGGGGCCGCGGGGCGAAATGCCGTTCGCGTTCATCCCGAAGTTCTCTCCATAGTACGAGAAATACGCCGACGGACTCTGGAAACCGGGGGAACATTCGATATGACCGTAGAGCCCCTCATGCGCTTGTGGGGATTTCGCGGGAAAAAACAGAATGAACCACCTTCGGATCAGGAAATCCGTCTGGCGCTTGATGCAGTCGGTCAGCACCACATCGACATCGATGAACGGGAAGGAACGATCGGTCTTCGCCATCCGGCAGCCCTCCTGGATTCAGGCGGATGGGGTGTGGGATATGCTGTCGACCGGGCAGTGGAGATCCTGAAAGCTGAAGGCATTGAGAGCGCTTTTGTTAATCACAGCGGTGATGCCTATGCTCTCGGAGTTCCCCCCGAAGAAGAGAGCGAACAGGGATGGGGGGTCGCTGTTCCCAACCCCCTGTCACCGGAACGCATGATGTTCACGATGAAACTTCGGGACAAGGCAGTTTCCACTTCGGGAAATTATCGGAATTTCCTGAAAGAGGGAAATAGCAGAATCGGACACATTCTGGATCCCCGTACCGGACATCCCGCGGGCAAAGCGATCAGCACGACAGTCATCTCCGCAAGTGCACTGGAAGCCGATGTACTTTCCACAACATTGTTCGCCGTCGCGCCTGAACAGTGGCGGGGGATTCTGGATGAGCGAGGGCAACCAGACCTGATCGGCGTGTTGCCCGACTGTACTATTGTCGAGCACATGGGACGAGCGACAGGTCATTTGCACGTACAAACACATCAACCCTTTGAGGAATAGCCATATGACGAACAGACATGTTCTTTGGGGACTCATGCTGCTTGCAGGAGCAATTGCCCAGAGCGCCTGGGGTCAATGGCCGACATCGTCGGAACGCGACACGCGGCCGGCGCTGCTCCTGGTCGGACATGGAGGCCCGGCGACGGATTTTCCAAAACTTGGGGAGTACTTCAGGCTTCACGGAAAAAACAGCGAGGAAGCGCACAAAATCGAGGAAGAAATGGCGCGATGGCCGAGGACGGAGGAGAACGACGCTTATTGGGCCGGTTTCATGCAGGTTGTGCGGGCAGTGGAGGCGACGCAAGCGTTCGCCTCGGTTCAAATCGCTTTCAATGAAATGTGCGCCCCGACCGTCGAAGAGGGCCTGGAAGAGCTCGCCCGGCGGAATCCGAAAACGATTGTTGTGACCAGCATCATGATTACCCCCGGAGGAGTTCATTCCGAAAAAGACATCCCGCTTTCCATCAGCAATTTTCGGGAAAAACATCCTGAAATAGAGGTCGTTTACGCCTGGCCCTATGATCCCCGGCTGATTTCCTCTTTCCTCATTGATCATGTGAAAAAGTTTGCGCGCGCAGAGGAATGAGTGGGGGGCTTGATATCCCCATGCCAATGTTGCCTGATCATAAGAGAATTATTTCCGAATATCCTCTTGATTTTCACTCAGTTAAGTGCATGATTGCCGAAAAGTGGAGGGAATCATGATTACGAACGACGCCGTCACCTTGGCCCTCAAGGAGTGCTACGATCCTGAAATCCCCCTCAATATTGTTGATCTGGGACTTGTCTACGACGTGGTCATTGTGGATGACTGGGTGGGTGTGAAAATGACGCTGACGACACCCGGATGCGGAATGGCCGACGAGATCGCGCGGCGCGTCCGTGAACGTGTGAAACAGATTCCCGGCGTGAGCGAGAGCGATGTGCGGCTGGTGTGGGAGCCTGCATGGCATCCCGGCATGATGAGCGAGTCGGCAAAGAAGAAACTCGGCATAGGGAAAGACGATGCATGATTTTGCTCATGAACAATACCCGCGCTTCACAGAAACCCGCATCTGAATAATTTTTTGCGAGTACGAAATTCGTTTTTCGTCTTGCGTTTTCCTCTCAGCTTTTCTACCTTACAGAACCTCTCAGCTACCCCCGCTTCTCAAATCTTTTCTTCAAGGAGGTTTCATGGATCGTGAGCCGCTCTCAGTGTTGTTAGTGGACGATGAGGGCTTTTTTATTAGCTTGATCGCGTCGCAGTTGCACGATGAGTACGGATACAAAGTCGACACGGCGTTCACCGGAAGAGAAGCGGTGGACAAGATTGCAAAAGCCAAGAGAGCCTATGATGTGATTCTGCTCGACTACATGATGCCGGAACTGTCCGGATTGAATGTTTTGCAATGGATGCATGAACAGAAGAACCAGACACCGGTGGTGATGCTGACAGCCGCGGGTTCCGAGAATGTTGCCGTGGAAGCTATGAAGATGGGCGCCTACGACTACTTGCGGAAGGAACACATCGACGTTCAGCGGCTGGCCATTATCATTCAGGCAACGCATGAGCGCCATCAGTTCCGCATCGCCCGTGAATTGGAGATCGAAAAAGAGCGTGAGATACGTCTGAATCTGGAAGCAACCGAAAAGGTGAGGAGGATTCTCAACGCACTGTCCCCCCGTCTGAACGACGATTTTGCCGCCATCGGCGTTGAACTGGATCTCAGGGCAAAGCTGATCGGGGCGTTGCTGAAGGATGAGGGGAAGAAAGAACTGGAGGCTATGGTACGGGAGTTGAAGTCACGCGTCTCCTCCATCGAAAACGGCGTCAAAGGTTTGCTCTCGTTATACAAAGTGATGTACGCCCGTCACAGTGAGGAAGGAGAGATCGAAACGATCAGAGGCGAGGTGGAGAGAGAGCGGGTGAGGAGCGGAGGCGGGTAAAAATTCGGAAGTGCAAACTCAACAATGCCCTCGAGCCTCGGAAATCGTCTCCGGGGCTTTGTTGTTTTCGGACACAATCGCCGGAAGGGACGGGTTTCGAATATCGCCTTTCTCCGGAAGCGTGAACGGGCTCATCGAACTCTCAGATCATTCGCCTTTACCTGATGCGTCCACCTCAGTTTTCCCGTGTGGTCCCAGCACTCCATAGTGAGGACGCGGTCGGTTCTTGGCCCGCTGAACCGAAGGATTCCGAAGGTATGCGCGTCGTTGACCAGGGTCCCCGGCACAACATGCGGATTGTCAGCGTCCTTAAAGCTCGAAAGGCCCGCCGTCAGCGATGATGACGTGTAGTCATACAATGGATAGAAGGCCGTATCCTTCAGAACAATAAGTTCCGTCAGATGCCGATCGCCCGAGAGGAACACCACGCCGGGGATCTTGTTCTCTTTGATGTACCTCAAAAGAGCATCGTATTCATACCGGTAGTTGAAAAGCGTCTCTCCTCCGGTGGAAGGGTTCAGGACCTGATTCCCGTTGGCCACGATCTTGAACGTGGCGATGCTGGAGGATAGTCCATCCAACAACCATTGAAACTGTTCTCTTCCGAACATCGTTTTCTTTTCGTCATCCGGTGCGCGGTTCGGAGAGCGGTGGTACCGATCGTCCAGCAAAAAGAATTCCACATCCCCCCATTCAAATCGCCCGAACACCCCATCGGCCTCCGGCGTACCGTAGGTCTGGTTTGCCCAGAACAGCTTGTGATTCTCGAGGGCTGCTCCCTTCAGGCGGTACGACCGGTCGGCATCGTTCGGACCGTAATCGTGGTCGTCCCAGATTGCATAGTTGTGAGCGGCGCCAAGGATGGGCTGAAGCTCGGGCGTTGAACGCGTATGCGTCCACCGGTGCCGCAATCCCT
Source organism: Bacteroidia bacterium (assembly GCA_022180565.1). GTDB lineage: Bacteria > Bacteroidota > Ignavibacteria > UBA10030 > UBA10030 > JACQPU01. The sequence continues at coordinate 85,829 of BQML01000014.1, read as the reverse complement.
CCACCGTGTGCCAGTCCACTTCGCGGTAGTACGTATTGTCGCCGAGCCAAAGCATCAGGTCGGGTCGTTTTGAAGCAAGAACGGTGAGAATTTCGTAATCGGACCCGTACGGTGTCCCCGGCCGGTCCCATTCGGTTTCGTTGATGTACAGACATGACCCAAACGCCACGGTGAATTGCGGGGGATCCGTGCGCCAGTGCCATAAGGGCTGGGTCTGAAACTGCAGAAGATAGGGACGGGGAACGACTTTTCCGTTGATCAGGAGTTCGTAAGTGTACTGGTTCCCCGGTGTGAGCCCGTCGATCAGTACGTGCGCGATATGGGAACGGTCGGCAGTGGCCGGAACCTTCTTGCTCAAGAATTTCTTGTCCGGCGTCGCGGTATTCCAGTAACGGAACTGCACATCAGCCGGTCTGGTTGTCTGTACCCACAACAGCACCTCGGTCATCTGCCCATACCCGACCATGGGACCGGATTGGAGCAGGGAGGGCTGAGCGCTCGCGAAGTGAGAAAAAAGAAAAAGGACAAATACCCTGAAAAACCATTGCATGGAAGTGCCCATGAGTTCGGACTCGAGATGCAACGTCTTCAAACTCTTGTGAGGGGAGAGAACATGCGCTTCGGAGGAATCGCCGCCGATGCGGTTTCCCATCACGGCTCGCGGAGGACAATTTTGTTTGCCGAATCACCGGCTCTGTTCAGCGAGACACAATGACCCGTTCCGGACTCGGAACGTTCCGACGCAACCGGAGATAGGGAGCCGGTCCCTCGTTTGCAGATCCAACGCGACCCTTGTTTCTGGTGCCCGACTCCTACCTCCAACTATCGGCTTTCTGATCTACTTCCCGTCCTTCTTCTCGGCTCTCTTTTGTTTCCGTTCCCCTTTCTTTTCCTTTACTTCACCCCTCTTCTCGCGCATCTCACCCCGGCGCTCCAACGCCTCGCCCTTCTTCTCTCTGATTTCTCCACGTTTCTTCAGGGCTTCGCCCTTCTTTTCCTTTCCCTCGTCAATCATTTTTTCCCCCTTTTTCTGCATTGCCTCCCCCTGCTTCTGCATGCGTTCGCCCTTGTTTTCCATTCGTTCACCCTGGCGCTGCATGCGCTCGCCTTTTCGTTCTTGTGCCTTGCCGATGTTCTCCTGAGCTTGCGCGGGGATGATCGCAAGGAGTGCCAGGACGCCGATACACGCGATAAGACGTTTCATAAATGCCTCCTTTGAAAGTGTGCGAGAATGTAGAAAACAACAAGTCGAATTGCAACTCCCGCGCGTGACTTGCGGCAATGCGTGAGAAACGGTACATTGAAGAACGACCGCCGCCAGAACGCCCGTGCCCGTCCAGCCCAAAAAACTTACGCTCCACCTGCTTGACGACAAATTTACGGTCAGCAAGCTGGCCCAATTTGCGGAGTTGCCCCAGATTGTTGCGCGGGGGGAGATGTGCTTTTCCGCGCGGACCGACGAAGAACTCGTTGTCGTGACGCCGGATTTCATGGCACCAAGCAACGTCCAGCAGGAAATCGGATGGCGGGCCCTTCGTGTGGAAGGGGACTCTCCGCTCAAAGAAGCCGGAATTCTTCCGTCGCTCATTAATCCGATGGTTCACGCCGGAATCTCGCCGCTCGTGTTCACGACGTTCAACACGGTTTACGTGTTTCTGCGCGAGGAACAGATTGTCGATGCGGTGAAAGCCCTCCAGCACGTGGGGCACACGTTCGAACACAAGGAAGTCAACGTTCCGAAATAGCGTCCCTCTTCTGCACGGTTTGTCGCAGAACACTCTCCATGATTTCGTTTTCCGATATTCAACATGCCGTGTCCGTTGTTGCGCCCGTTGTGCATCGGACTCCCCTCTTGACCTCCCGCACATTTGACAACCGTTCGGGAAACTCCGTCTTCCTAAAGGCCGAAAACCTCCAGCGCATCGGCGCCTTCAAGATACGCGGCGCCTATAACAAGATTGCGGCATTGTCACCCGAAGAACGCGCCCGCGGTGTCGTTGCTCATTCGTCCGGCAATCATGCCCAGGGCGTTGCGCTTGCGTCCCGGCTTCTGGGTGTCAATGCCACGATCGTCATGCCCAGGACATCCCCCGAAAACAAGGTAGAAGCAACGAGGGCCTACGGCGCCGCCGTCGTGTTCAGCGAAGACTCGTCCGATGACCGTGAGCGCGTGGCCGAGGAAATCCGGCAGCGCGAGGGACGTGTGCCCGTTCCCCCATTCGATGACGACATGATCATCGCGGGACAAGGAACCGTCGCCGTGGAAATAGCGGAGGAACTGAAGGAACTGGACGTTCTGGTTGTTCCGGTGGGCGGAGGGGGCCTCATCGCGGGGAATGCGATGGCGATCAAACATCTGATTCCAGGAGTCCGCGTGATTGGGGTGGAAACGGCTGGGGCCGATGATGCCGCTCGGTCGTTTCGCGCAAAACAAATCGTGAAAATCGATCCTCCGAAGACCATTGCCGACGGCATCAGAACTCAATCCCTGGGGAGGCGTCCGTTTGAGATCATTATGAAATACGTAGACGACATTGTCACCGTCACGGATGATCAAGTGATCGAAACCATGCGGTTTCTCATGGAACGCATGAAAACCGTTGTAGAGCCCACCGGAGCAGTGGCCCCCGCTGCGGTCTATCACAATGTGCTTGGGCAACGCGGAAAGAAAATGTGTGCAATCATCAGCGGAGGGAATGTGAACATGAAGAAGCTTGCTAAATGGCTCGCATGAATTGTCGATTCCCAGTTTTCTGTTGACAGCCGGTAACGTGTCGATTGGCAATCAGCGCAATGACCCTTCAAAACTACATCTCGTATTTCAAAGAAATGCTCAAACCCACTGCGCCCATGTTTCGGCTTGTGCCTCCGGACAAACTCGGTTGGAAGCCCGATGAGCGCTCATTCACGGCAGGACAATTAATGGCGCATATGGCCCTGTCGCTGGCCTTGTATGGAAGGGGCGTAGCGGCAGGGGATTGGGGGTATCGCTCGATGAGGGAGATCTTCCTCGCGAATCGCCGGACGCCGGAAATGACGGCAGAGGAGGCGATCGACCTGATGGAGAGGAATGCAGACGAGTTCATGCGCATGATCGGGACCCTGTCCGAGGAGGAATTTTCCTTTGGAGAGATCGATTCCCCCCAACTGGGGCGCGTGCCGCGTTGGCGGGCCGCGATGCTCGCTGTGGAACATCATGTCAACCACAAGGCTGAACTGTTTATGTACCTGAAATTGCTCGGCATCAGGGTGCATACGGGGACCTTGTACACAGACGGGAATGTCCGATAGTCTCGTCTTGCAATGCTTTTTTCAACACGCCGCCGTTCGCCGGCGCCTTGATGCTTTGGGGAAAGTTGCGTAGTTTGCACTGGTACTCGGTGCGTTTTTCCCAATGAAAATGGAGTTCTCATGAAGATCGTTGTGTGTGTTAACCACGTGCCCGACACCGAAACAAAGGTCAAAGTCGGGTCTGACGGTGTCTCCATCGACAAAACCGGCGTTAATTTCATCATGAACCCTTACGATGAGTTCGGTGTCGAGGAAGCCCTTCGGGTGAAGCAAAAACATGGGGGCGAGGTCACCGCAGTCTCCCTGGGCGGGGACACGCACAAGGAAACTCTGCGGAAAGCTCTCGCCATGGGGGTCGACAAGGCGGTTCTGCTGAAAGATGACAGCCCGCGGGATTCCCTGTCGGTCGCCAAGGCCCTTGCCGATTATCTGAAAGGGATCTCCCCCGATGTACTCTTTTTTGGCAAGCAATCTATTGACAGCGATAACGGGGCCGTGGGCTCCATGGTTGCCGAACTGCTCGGCATGCCGTCGGTGAACGTCGTGGTGAAGCTCGAGATCGAGGGAACCACCGTAAAGGCGGAACGGGAGATCGAGGGCGGACATGAAAAGGTCGAAACCCGGTTGCCGGTGGTAATCACGGCACAGAAAGGATTGAATGAACCTCGCTATCCGTCGCTGAAAGGCATCATGGCAGCCAAGAGCAAGCCGATCGAGGAAATCACGCCGACACCGGCATCGCTCCACGTCGAGGTACTTGCCATGCGCAAGCCTCCGGCAAAAAGTGCAGGAAAGATCCTTGGCACAGACGCGAGCGCGGTCGCCGAGCTTGTCCGTCTGCTCCATGAGGAGGCGAAAGTCCTATGAAGATCCTTGCCTTTGCCGAACAGAGGGACAATGCGTTCCGGAAATCTGCCTTTGAGACCGTGACCGCGGGAAGAAAACTGGCCGGAGAATCAGGAGCAGAGCTTGTCGCCTTGGTGATTGGAGGGAAAGTATCGCCGATCGCGGAATCCCTGGGTTCCTACGGAGCCGCCCGTGTGCTGGTCGTGGAAGAAGCAAAGCTCCAACGGTATTCCACCACCGCTTATGCCAAGGTGGTGGCGGAGGTTGCCGCAAAGGAGAAGGCGGACATTCTCCTGCTTCCTGCGACGGCAATGGGAAAGGACCTTGCTCCGCGCGTTGCCGTGAAGCTGGAAGCCGGCCTTGCGGCCGATTGTACAGCGCTCGCCTGGGTGGACGGGAACGTAGAAGCGACGCGGCCCGTCTATGCAGGAAAAGCCCTGCTCGATGTCAGGATCGGCACGCCGCGCAAGGTCTTCACGCTTCGCCCGAATGTGTTTACGGCGGAGAAGGCGGGCGACTCAAAGGCCGCCGTGGAACAATGTGCAATTTCGCTGGGTGATGCAGATTACAGCGTTCAAGTGAAAGAAGTGGCACAATCCAGCGGCCGCCTTGACGTCGCTGAAGCCGATATCGTCGTTTCCGGAGGGCGGGGACTGAAGGGTCCGGAGAACTTCAAAATGATTGAAGAACTGGCGGGGGTCTTGGGGGCGGCTGTGGGAGCATCCCGGGCGGTGGTTGATGCCGGGTGGCGGCCCCATGACGAACAGGTTGGGCAAACCGGAAAAACCGTGTCACCCTCACTGTACATCGCAGTGGGAATCTCGGGCGCAATTCAGCATCTTGCGGGAATGTCATCTTCAAAGTATATTGTCGCTATTAACAAAGATAAGGACGCCCCGATCTTTGGGGTCGCCGATTACGGCATCGTCGGAGATGCATTCGAAGTCGTTCCCGCTCTGACGCAGGAAGTCAAGAAACTTCTCGGGAAGTAGAGGAGGTTGCTGTGGAGAGAATCCAGGTGGATATTCTCGGATTATCGACGAGTCCGTCTGCCGGGGGAGCGTACGCCCTGATTCTGAAGGAAGTCAACGGCATGCGCCGTCTGCCCATCATCATCGGGGCATTTGAAGCTCAGTCCATCGCGCTGGAGATCGAAGGCATCAAGCCTCCTCGTCCTCTCACCCACGATCTCATCAAGAACATCATCGATACACTCGGGGTGGCCCTTACGGACGTTTTCATCAACGAGCTGAAGGATGGTACATTTTATGCCCGCCTGAATGTGGACTCTCAGGAGATCGACTCGCGTCCCAGCGATGCCATCGCGTTGGCCGTCCGATATGGGGTTCCGATCTTCGTTTCCGACAAAGTCATGGACGAGGCATCGTTTGTACCGGAAGGTGATGAAGCCGAGGCCGGATCGGCCCCGGTCGAGCCGGCGGGCAAGGAAACGCCGAAACCGAAGCTTTCGAAGGTTGAACAGCTGGAACACCAGCTGAAGGAAGCCATTGCAAAAGAGGACTATGAGCAGGCGGCAAGGCTTCGGGATGAAATCCGCAAGTTACAGGGACGGAATTCCTGACGCCGGATGACGCGGCGGGAATAGATGAAACAACGCATCAACCACCTTGTCCTCCTCGTTCTTGCGGGCAGTGTCGTACGGCTCTGCGAGGCAGCCCAACTCCCGTCCCCACCTCCCGATTCTCTTTCCCATGCACATCAGATCGCTGCCCTCCTGGCTCAGGCTGACACGCTCTCCTGGGAAGAAGGCGAGAATGGGCGCGCACTAGCGCTGTACGCTGAGGCGCTGTCTCTCGACAAACGCAGTCCGGAGATTCTTTGGAGGATCAGCCAATCCTACCTCAGAATCGCAGATGATTTGGCCTCCGAGGAACAGGAGCTTCGCTTGTCGTTGTATGAAAAAGCGCTAGAGTTTGCGGACAAGAGTGTCACGGCAAACGGCCGCAGTTCCAGGGCTTTCACACAGCGGGGAATCGCAAGTGCACGCATCGCGCTGTTCAAGGGCTTCTGGGAATCCATCGGAATGCTCAAGGATGCGCGGGCGGACTTGGAGCGAGCCCTGGAACTGGATTCACTCAACCACGAAGCACATTTCGCGCTTGCCACAACGCACCTCAAAGTCATCGAGAAACCCTGGATTTTGCGGTGGCCCCTCGGCCTGGGATGGGGCGATATGCGCACAGCGATCGCTCATCTTGAGCGGGCCATCGAGCTTCAGTGGAATTGCATCGAATACCGCCTGGCGGCCGCACGGGCGTACATCGAAGAAAACGAACCTGCAAAAGCCCGCGCCCATCTCACGCTGGTTCCCATGCTCAGGGCTGTAAACCGGACCGATCTCATTGCCGCCCGAGAGGCGCGTTCGTTGCTGGAACATCTCGAAACCGAAGACTGAGAACCTCGGTCAGCCTTTTCCCCCGCCTTCTCCGCCTTCAATTTTACCCCCCCGAACGATTGCCGCAGGGCGTTCCCTTGTGCGAAGGCGGTATTCCAAGTGCACGCTGTAAAACATCAAGATCGTTCCGACAAGGAACGGAAGAGAAATCTCCATCTCAAACAACAGGCCGGCGGCCAGCGGAGCGGCGACCATGCTTGCGGCCATCAAGGATGTCATGATTCCGAGGACCTCCCCTTTCATGTGAGCCGGCGCGATGCCCGCGACGCGGCTTGTGACAACGACACGGAGAATCGACTGACCGGTGGCCATGAGCACCACGGCAACGTAGAACAAGGGGAGGATTCTCACAGCGATCAAAGCAAAGGCAACGGCGAGGACCAGAGTCATCAGAAGTTCAAGATCGGCTTCGCGAAAGTATCTCAGCCATACAGGTTTCAACAACACGGCTTGATTAAGCGCGGTGAAAACACCGATGCCGGAAAAAAGCAGGCCGGTTTGGAACGACGTGAATCCAAAAGCAGCCTCGGCAAAGAGTGCAAAGACGCTTTGGGAAGCCATGAATGAAACGCCAAAGAGAATCCAAGCCGTGAAGAACGGCCGGAGCTCGCGATTGGACGCCGCACGCGCGAGCGGAGCAAGCGGATTGATCGTCAACGGGGCCCGTGGATCACGGTGGGTGTGGGTTTCGGGAAGGAAAAAATAAGCCATGACGGTGTTGAGGGTGGCCAGACCGCCGGCCACCCAGAAAGGAAAGCTGTGTGAAACGGTACTGAGAAAGCCTCCGAGGAACGGCCCCACCATGAATCCGATGCCAAAAGTCGCGCCGATGATGCCGAGGTTAGCCGACCGATCCTTCTCGTCTTTCGAGATATCCACGATAGCACTCTGAGCGACAGTGAAGTTCCCCGCCGCGGCCCCATCAATGATTCTGCCGAGAAAAAGGAGGGGAATCGAACTGGCCGACGCAAAAACGAACCACCCGATTGCCGTACTTGTAATACTGGCAAGAAGGACGGGCCGTCTGCCCATCTTGTCGGAGAGCGCACCCAGAAAGGGACTGCTAAGGAACGCGAAGAACGCAAACGCAGAAAAAAGCATCGTGACCGTCAGCGGAGAAGCACCAAACGATGTGACATAAAATGGAAGGATGGGAATGACGATCCCGAATCCGAGAATATCAACAAGAACGGTGAAGATGATGGTGATTTTTGATCTCTGCATGGGACACGAAAGATAGCCAAAATTGCCTTCACATTGCATCACACCGAGCTGATGCCGTCTCCGTCCGTGGTCCGATCCAATATTGACAACAACCCCCGTTCACCGTACATTGAAAAAGGGGGAAGGAAGGGAAAGAAGGCAAGGGACATGGCCGAGACTGTAACTCTCAAAGACATCCTGAGCGAGAACACCCGCAAGGGGGTGCTCTATGAGCCCCTGCCGGATTCCTGGGTGCGGTGTTATGCCTGCGGCCACCGGTGCAGGATTCCACCGGGGAAAGACGGCATCTGCCGGGTACGGTTCAATCGGGACGGAGAGTTAAGAGTCCCGTGGGGGTACGCGGCTGCCCTGCAACTCGATCCCATCGAAAAGAAGCCTTTCTTTCATGCCTATCCCGGTTCGAAGGCCCTTAGTTTCGGAATGCTGGGGTGCGATTACCACTGTTCCTACTGCCAAAACTGGGTGACCTCGCAGGCCCTGCGAGATCCTCTTGCCGGTTCGCCCCCCGACGCGATGACGCCGGAAGCTTTCGTCGATCTTGCTCTGAAGCACAAAGCCAGGGTTCTCACAAGCACCTATAACGAGCCGTTGATTACAAGCGAATGGGCGGTGGAGATCTTCAAGCTTGCCCGGCAGGTCGGACTGGTGACGTCCTACGTTTCGAACGGAAACGGGACCGAAGAAGTGCTGGAGTACCTCAAGCCATGGGTTGATCTCTACAAAGTCGATCTGAAGGGGTTTCGGCAGAAATCCTATGCACAGCTCGGAGGCGTGCTCAAGAACGTGCTGGACACGATCCGGATGCTTTATCACCGCGGCATCTGGACCGAAGTCGTGACGCTTATCGTTCCGGGATTCAACGACTCGAATGACGAGTTGACCGATATCGCGGAGTTTCTTGCCTCTGTTTCCCCCGACATCCCCTGGCACGTCACCGCGTTCCACAAGGATTACCGCATGACCGATCCCGACGACACGCCCTCGTCGACATTGATCCGAGCCGCGGAAATTGGATACAATGCCGGGCTTCGCTTCGTATACGCGGGGAACCGTCCCGGTGAAACAGGCCCGTTCGAAAACACCATCTGTCCGTCTTGCCATGAAATCCTCATTGAACGATGGGGATTCCAGGTCCGGAAAAACCGACTGGTAAACGGCGCCTGTTTCAAATGCGGTACTTCCATTCCCGGCAGATGGTCCTGATGTTCTACGCGGACTCGTCTGCTCTATCGAACCGCTGTTTTCTGTCCCATTGACGCATCATTCACCGTATCAACAAAGGAGGCACACCATGCGCGTGTACCGCAATCTCTTGATTGTCATATGGTTTCTCATAGTCCCTCTGCTCAACGCCCAGGAAGGATATGCACTTTTTCCGAAGGATTTTCCGCCGGAAGAATTTGCTCAGCGGCGACTGAACGTCATGAAGGCTATCGGAGACGGGCTTGCGCTTCTGCAGGGTGCTCCCAGCCCGCAGGGGTACACGCGATTCAGGCAGTCGAACGAGTTCTACTATCTCTGCGGTATCGAATCCCCGCATGCCTATCTGCTGATCGACGGCGCAAGTCAGCGAACGACGCTCTATGTTCCCCATCGCAATGAGGGCCGGGAGCGCAGTGAAGGGAAACTCCTTTCGGCAGAGGATGCGGACCTGATCAAGATTCTGTCGGGCGTGGACGCCGTCTATCCCTCAGACTTGCTTGCCGAACATCTCGGCCGTCACGCGAGGGGACCGGAGAGGACGGTGTACATTCCATTCCAACCGGCCGAGGGATTCGCCATGAGCCGCGATCTCGCGGTGCGCTATAACGCCGATGTGGCGTCCGATTCGTGGGATGGAGGCACACCGCGCGAATCACGGTTCCTCGAACTCGTGCGCTCCCGATTTCCACAATTCACTATCCGCGATCTCTCTCCGATTCTGGATGAGCTCCGGCTGATCAAGAGTGAGCGTGAGATTGCTTTGATCCGAAAGGCAACACGCCTGTCGGGGCTTGCGCTCATCGAAGGAATGAGGTCGGCCAAACCGGGCGTCTATGAATACGAACTCGACGCGGCAGCAAAATATATTTTTTATCGTAACGGCGCACAGGGAGAAGCGTACTATTCGCTCATTGCCAGCGGACCCAACGCCATGTTCGGCCATTACAACGCGGGAAAACGAAGAATGCAAAACGGCGAATGGTTGTTGTTCGACTTTGCACCCGACGTTGGATACTACATGGCCGATGTCACAAGAATGATTCCCGTGGGAGGCTTCACGCCGGAGCAGCGAGAACTCTACGAATTCTATCTTGCTTGCTATAAGGCGATCATCAAAGCTATCAAACCGGGGAGGACGGCCCAGTCCATCCGGCAGGACGCCGTGAAAGAAATGCGGCGGATCCTTTCACGAACGAAGTTCTCGAAGCCTCTCTATGCGCAAGCGTCGAACGATTTTGTTGATCGTTACGAACGTGGAAGCGAAAGCCCCTCTGCGTCGCTGGGGCACTGGGTGGGAATGGCAACGCACGATGTCGGCCGGGCTACCACCCTGCGGCCCGGAATGGTGTTTACCATCGAGCCGGCGCTCCGGATTCCCGAGGAGAATATCAACATCCGGCTCGAGGACATGCTTCTCGTGACGGATCGCGGGGTAGAAAACATGTCGGCCTTTGTGCCGATGGAGGTGGGGGACATCGAAACGGTGATGAAGGAACCCGGAATGGTCCAGCGATATCCGATGGACGACGGCAGGTGAGGGGATTTTCAGAATCATTCCCGGAGTCTTCCGATTTGAGCGAGATTGCTTCCGAGAACTGGAAAAAGCATCGACGGCGCCGGAGCTAAATCCCGGGAAAAACGGCAATTTTCGAATCGGGGCGGGGTGGCATACTGGTTGAACGATGCCCTGCAGGCACCATCTTACCAGAAAGGGCACACGATGATCAATTTCAAAACTCTCGGGGTGTTTTTTACCGCTTCTCTCCTTGTTTCCGTTTCAACGGCGCAGGTCCGCACGGTCGAAGGGAGAGGCGAGGAGTACCACCATGCCATGTACTTGAATTTCCGGCACGCGGCGGATCAGGCACAGGCACTCTTCACGCAGGTATCGCTTCCACGTCCTCTGCTCATGGAAATTGCCCGCGAGCACATCGAGGAAGTTATGATGAATTTGGAGCGGGCCCGCATCCAGCACGCAATGATTCATAAAACTTATGGTTCGAATGAAAACCAGTTGATTCTGGAAAACCATGAGCGTCTTCTGAAGGCGCACGTGGCGGCCATAGAACATGCCAAACAGCTCAAGGCTGAACTGGAGAGACCCTCGCCTGATAAGGAGGTTGTCAAATCCCTTGCGGCAAAGCTCTACACAGCAACTGCCACGGCAGCGCACGAACATGCCGACGGCATGAAGAAACTCGGCCTCCAGGAGATGCAGCTTCCTTCCTGAGGACATCAAGGGAAATCCCGGGAACAAAAACCGCCCTGTCAGGGGCGGCTTTTTTGCAGGCAGTCTCCAAGACACACACCGGTGAAAATGTGGCCTGAAAATCGTATACTTTTGGGAAGGAAAGGAGGCTCCCATGAGCAACGAAGAGACTGTGTCGATGAGCGTCACCATCAATGCCGGGCGAGACGACGTTTTCATGGCCCTCACGGATTCCGACCTGATCAAAAAATGGTCCGGGGAGGAAGCAATCGTGGGCCGGACCGTGGGGGGTGAGTTTGCGATGTTCAATCGTTGGGTAACGGGGCGCATTCTCGATTTCAAACCTCCGCGCCTAGTGTCGTTCAGCTGGCTCGTGAGCGAATGGCCCGAGGGCTCGTCGGAATCCCATGTGACGATCGTCCTGGAGGAACAGGAGAAGGGGACGGTGGTGACCCTCACCCATCGCGGTTTTCCGAACGCCGAAGAAGCCGAAAGCCACCGCACAGGGTGGATGGAACAAGTATTCGATCCGCTCAAGAAATACCTCGAGAACCGCGAAACTGCAGAAACCGAAATGGCCGTGCAGGGAAAGGCGGCGGAAAAAGAAGAACAGAAAACAACGGCGGCAGGGAAATCCGGACGAAAGAAAGCAACCAGGAAACAATCTTTGAAAAGGGGTACAAAGAAAAAGAAGAAAGTTTCACAACGAAGACAGGTCAAGAAGAGAGCATCGAAAAAGACACCGGTGAAGAAGAAGGCGCACAAACGAAAACAGTCGATGCGTTCAACGCGCGAACCTTAAAACCTGAACCTTAACACGAAAACCCCCTAGAGGTCCCATGTCTTCCAACATTCGAACAGAAGTCGTCCGCAGCGGCATTAGTTTCGGCACGGCGCTTGCTATCGTCATCAGTTGGACCGCCAATCAGTCAATCATCTGGGCGATCATTCACGGGCTTCTCTCCTGGATCTATGTGATCTACTATTTGATCATGTACTACTGATACAATCCTGTGAAAAAAGCCTGTGGAACAGTGAATTGCCGCGTCCGGTCAAGTCCGTGTGGTCGTCGATCCACGAGTGACCGGTCCTTGGTTCGAGTCTTCTTCATCCCTCATGCGTTGTTCGAATCCGACCCGGGCCATTCACCCTCATTATCAAGCCGGAGAAAGGGAACATTGATGCAACGAACAATCAGAGGCACTGCGCTGATCCTGCTGACGATCGTCTCTCTGCGCATGGTCCGCGCACAGGAGAACGGGGAACCGTCTATCACGCGAGAACATATCCGGGCAGCCGAATTCATTATCGGTCTTGAGTTTACACAGGCTGAACGCGACTCCATGATTCAGTCGCTTGAGGAACAACGGAAGAGTTACAAGTCGCTCAGGACGGTTTCGCTTGCCAACTCCGTTTCGCCGGCCCTCCAGTTTGATCCGATTCCTTCTGGAGTCGCTTTTCAGACGGAAATCCGGGAGCCGGAATGGAGCCCGGTAAAGGTCAGACCGGTTCCGAAGAACCTGGACGACCTTGCCTTCGCATCGGTGCGCGAGTTGGGTGAGATGATCCGGCGCAGAATGATCACCTCCGAACAGCTGACCCGCATGTACTTGGCAAGGCTGAAGAAATACGGCCCACAATTGGAGTGTGTAGTGACACTAACCGAGGATCTGGCTTTGGAACAGGCTCGCAAGGCGGACCGGGAGATTGCCGCGGGAAGATACCGGGGTCCCTTGCACGGAATTCCGTACGGTGTCAAGGACCTTTTGTCGACGCGAAAGTACAAAACAACCTGGGGGGCAATGCCCTACAAGGATCAGGTGATTGATGAAGATGCGACGGTCGTAAAGAAGCTGGAGAAGGCCGGTGCGGTCCTCGTAGCGAAGTTGACCTTGGGGGCCCTCGCCTGGGGTGATGTGTGGTTCGGAGGCATGACGCGCAACCCATGGAATTATGCGCAAGGGTCAAGCGGCTCGTCGGCGGGGTCCGCTTCGGCGACCGCGGCGGGGCTCGTGGCTTTCGCAATCGGTACCGAAACCTGGGGCTCCATCGTTTCCCCCTCGACGCGATGCGGCACCACAGGTCTTCGTCCCACGTACGGACGCGTGAGCCGGACAGGAGCCATGGCGCTGAGCTGGAGCATGGACAAGATCGGACCCATCTGCCGCACGGTGGAGGATTGTGCCATCGTGTTCAAGGCAATCATCGGTCCCGATGGAAAGGATGCTTCGCTCTACGACGCACCGTTCAACTACACGCCGCAGGTCGATTTGAAGAGCCTTCGGATCGGCTACCTCAAAACCGAATTTGACAGTGCCCGGGTTAACAAGGCGGCGAATGACTCGGTGTTGGCCGTCCTTCGCTCACAAGGAGCGAAGCTGATTCCGATCGACCTGCCCAAACGGTATCCGGTCGGTGACCTGGCGTTCATTCTCTCTGCGGAGGCCGCGGCGGCGTTTGACGAATTGACGCGGTCCAATCGCGACGACTTGTTGGTCCGTCAAATCAGAAACGCGTGGCCAAATGTTTTTCGTGCTGCACGCTTCATCCCCGCCGTGGAGTATATTCAGGCGAACCGCGTCAGGACCCTCGTCATTCAGGACATGCAGAACCTCATGAAGGACATTGATGTGTACGTAACACCCTCATTCGGAGGGGATAACCTCCTGCTGACCAACCTCACAGGTCATCCCTGTGTCGTTCTTCCGCACGGATTCACACCGGAGGGGACCCCCACAAGTATTTCCTTCATCGGAAGGCTGTTTGATGAAGCCACGCTGCTTGCGGTGGCGAAGAAATTTCAGGATGCGACGGATTATCATTTGAAGCATCCCAAGCTTCAAGAATAAACCGCGCAAGGGAACAAGAGTCGAAAGATTGTAACCTCCGCCGATAGAGCCCGTCAAACGTCATCGTCCACGAGGGTCGGGAACAGAAGCATGAGGTCCTTGGAGCCTCCGATTCAGCTTGTCCAAGAGTAGTCAACGGTCCCGGAGAGATACAAAGCCCTTGTAATCATGAAGAGAAAACCCTCCAAACGAAGGAAAGTTCCGAAACACCCGGCCCGCCTCTTCCATGATTCTCCGTACAGCGACGAGTCCGCCCCCGGTTGCAAAGCTCGTGCGCGATGATGGCACAAAACTCGACCGATCGATCGGCCACCATAAGAGGTCGGCAGGGTCGATATTCTTTGTTCTCAGCAGGGCATTGAATTCGTTACGGTTGCCGGCGCCGAAAAGTATCGCCATCGTATCGGGCTTAATCGTCATGATCAATGCATCACGCACATGCGACGGGATTGGTCCGGAACCAGGATGGCCCCTGAATCGAAAAAGAGTTTCGTCGGGCAGTGACACGGTTTCCAGCCCGATAAAAACCTTTTTTCCCACAGCATCAGAATACCGCAATTCATTCAATGCCTGAAAAAGCAGTCCATCATCCCCGTCCATCCGAGTTCTGTAGTTCATCAGGACGACAAAATCCATCAGGTCGATAACATGCTCATACATTGGCTTTGTCGAACCATTCCAAGAAACAACGGGTGGTGCGTTCGTGAGTTCGTTGGGCGAATCGAGCCACGGTGGAATGTCTGCGCCGACCACCAAGCCGGCCCCGCGAACGGTAACAGCGCTTGTTTCTAAAACGCGGAGGAGATTGCGAAGAAACCATTCTTGCCTGCTGCTGCCAAAACCCGGCAACAAGTAAGGCTCGATGTCGAGATGAACACCGTAGAACTGCGCTGAACGAGGAGCAGAAGCCTGATACCGAACAATGTTCTCCAGGGTTCTCTGAACAAAGCCTTGTTTTTCCGGTCTGATGAAGTCTTTGTCTCCAATAAGAGCGTGGACCCGGTGTCCGGACTCGTTGAGTTCCTGAACGATCGGGATCAGGATTTCCCTCTCCACAGGAACTCCATTCGGCGCCTCCGGATGATCTGCATCATACGGCAAGGCAAGGAAAACATGATCAATGTTCTCGTTCCGAAGAAACATTATCAATTGACGGAGTGCTGTAGTGTCGTTGATGAGTTCGTGCGTATTCCAAACCCAGAGGGCCTTCTCTGTCGTTCCTGTGTGAGGGCGCGACTCGTACACCGCGGGTTGAGACTGGAGAGTGGAGCAAAAAGACACGGATCCAAATTCGATTTCACCCGTTCCGATACCGGTAACGTCAATGACAATTGTGGCGAGGCGGGAACGATCCAATTGGCGGGGAAGGACCGAAAGCGGAAGAACGGCCGTCTGCCAGGACGTGTCAATTCGTCCTTTGGGCAGGAATGATTCCATCATGCCGATGGGCACGGCGTCTTCTTTTTCGTTCCAGGAGGAATCGGCAACCTTGAGCATGAGCGAGGCCGCATCGAGTTTGCCCCGCATGGTTATGTGAAGCGAGGCGAATCCGGTGGCATCAAAATAGGTTCGTTCACCCGGCGGCGCCGCAGAATTGAACAAATGCATCCAAAGCCCGCAATATCCCTGTGCGCGTTTCACGAATTGGAGTTTCCCCGTCCGGGTGGGAATCGGCAGGACAGGATGGAAGAAGGACGCTGAGCTGGGAGGAGACTGGAACACGGAATAGTTGCCGCCAAGGTTATTGACTCCTGCATGGGAGAAGTCGTTCACAGAAACACAACCGCCGGGCGCGTCGCGGATACCGGCATCCAAAAACCATCCTTCCGCAAACAAAGCCTGAATGTTCAGGCGTGGGCTGTTTGAATCATGGATCAACGAGACCTCACCGAGACGAATCGACCGGAGGTCTGCGAGTCCCCACTCCGACGGGCGAAAGGAGGTACTGTGAACCTGCCCGAAGGACAGCGACAGCGGAACAAGAAGGAGAAGCTTCGATGTCTGTTGGAGCATCATAACGGAGAAAAAGCGCTCTCATGAGCGCG
Source organism: Bacteroidia bacterium (assembly GCA_022180565.1). Classification (GTDB taxonomy): domain Bacteria; phylum Bacteroidota; class Ignavibacteria; order UBA10030; family UBA10030; genus JACQPU01. Next base: position 69,746 of record BQML01000014.1, on the reverse strand, counting down.
TAGTTCAATGGTGTCAAGATATGAAATGAGGGGGAAAATCATCAGTCCAAAGATTCAAAAAACCCATTAAAGAAGACTCTTCTCCTTTTTTTCCGGATTTGTTATATTGCTTCAGGCGATGGAGTTCGCCTTGTAAGAACCATCCCTTTGCGGATTAATGACTCCTGCTCGATTGTGGGCGGGAGTTTTTTTGTTTCTGCATAAACGCGGGAGTCGTATGAAACCTTACCTGATCGTATTTCTAGGCGGAGGAATCGGAGCCGCCGGCCGTTATTGGCTTTCCTCGGCAGTGTACAAAGTTTTCCCGCCGGAATTTCCCTTCGGAAATCTTGTCGTCAATGTGTCCGGCTGTCTGTTGATCGGAATGCTCATGTCCGTTACGGAAGGCCGCCTTGTCCTCACGTCGTCCATGAAAATGTTCCTTGCGATCGGCATTCTCGGAGGATTTACGACATTCTCATCGTTCAGTTACGAAACAATTGCTCTTCTGAGGGACGGTCAGATTCTGTACGGTTCATTGAACGTTCTGGCAACGATTCTCGGTTGTCTGGCAGCAACGTATGCCGGAATGGTCATAGGAAAAATCATTTGAAGAAGGAAACCGCGATGAAACTCTCTGGAAACGGAAAGTTGTTGAGAATCTTCCTTGGGGAGCTTGACAAACTGAATCACAAACCTCTGTACGAAGCCATTGTTCTCAAGGTACGCGAAATGGGTCTGGCGGGGGCGACAGTCTTGCGAGGGATTCAGGGGTTCGGGGCCGATAGTCGCGTCGTTCATACGGCGAAGATCCTTCGGCTCTCCGAAGACCTGCCAATCGTCATTGAGATTGTGGAAAGTGAGGAGAATATCCGGAACCTCATTCCGGTGATCGATGCCATGATTGCCTCCGCACGGTGCGGGGCAATGATGACGATTGAGAAGGCGGAGATCATCCGGTATACGCCCGGGGAATTCATGAAGAAACCTCCGGGATAACCGATATCCCTTGTCAGAACGGCTTGCGGTCATTTCCGTTGCAGTTCTTCGACAAATCGCCGAAGCTTTTCCTCGTCAAGCCTGCCGTTTGTACGAACACCACTGCACACATCGACCGCATAAGGCTCAACGGTCTCGATGGCGCGGCGGACGTTTCCCGGGTGCAATCCGCCGGCAAGAAAAACAGGCTTTGGCGATTGACGAACGATTTCCCGGCTCACCGACCAGTCGTGTACGCGGCCGGTGCCGCCCAACACTTTCACTGAAAGGGAAGGATTGCCGGAGTCGAGGAGCAGGCCGTCTACGTGAGGAGCAACCGCGAGGGCTTTGTCGATAGAATCCCGGCCCAGAATGTGAACAACCTGCACAAGAGAAATACCCGGAAGGTCCTTTCGGAGTTCCGCGTAGGTGGTCGTGGAGACCTCATCAACAATCTGCAGAGTCCCCGCCTGTGTCCGCCGCTGTTGAGCGATGATGGAGGCTGAATCCTGCAGGCTTGTCAGCAGAAACGTCGCGACGCCGGGGGGAACGTGCGGTACGATGGCGGCTATCTGCTCGTCCGGAATGGGTCCGGGTCCGCTGGGCATGGCCGACACCAGGCCCACCGCCGAAGCGCCGTACCGCGCTGCCAGGAGGGCCTCCTCGACGTTTTGGATACAGCATATTTTGAACCTGATCTTCATTCCTGCGGAATCTGCAAGGGTTTGTTCGCTATCGAGGCCGGTGTTTTGGGTTTGCGCACAGAGAACGTTGTGATGAGGGCCACAGCGAGTACAATCACGATCGCGGCCAGGACAATGCGTGCTCCAAGTTCCTCACCTGCAATGAGCCAACCAAGGATCACGGCGATGATCGGATTCACATATGCGTACGTGGCAACCATCGAGGGCTGAACGTGGCGCAGTAACCAGATATAGGCGGTGAAGCCTACGAGCGATCCGAACGCGATGAGATAGGAGAGGGAGAAGAGCGACCTCGGCGTGATCGCGGCGGCATCAAATCCAGAAAGTTCCCCGCCTATGATCCCGCCCAGGACGCACAGAACCCCTCCTGCGATCATCTCCATGGCGGTGGCGAGGAAAGGGTTTGCCGGAAGCTGAGAGCCGCGGGAATAGAGTGAGCCGCCGGCCCAGAACATGGTAGCAAGCACCAGCGCCAAAGCCCCTATGAGGTCGATCTCCTGCCCACCGAGCAGATTGGTCGGATCGATGAGGAGCACGACACCGAGTGTTCCCAGAATCAGCCCCAGCGTACCTCCGATCGTCGGCTGGACTCCGCGGTGCCACCAGTCAAAGATCAGAAACCAGACGGGCGTCACGGCGATGATGAGGGCCGTGATGCCGGAAGGCACAAACTGTTCGGCCCAGGAAACCCCTCCGTTGCCGAGGAACAAGAGTGCGGCTCCAACGATGGACGCCGACCTCCATTGTGCTCGCGTCGGCCGTTCAGCTCCGCGCCAGAATACAATCCCGTAGAGAATCAAACCGGAAACGATGAACCGAGTTCCAGCCATGATAAATGGCGGGATCGTTTCAACGGCGAACCGGATGCCGAGATAGGTCGATCCCCAGACGATATAGATCGCGGCAAAGGCCGCAAGGACCTTTGCCCGAGAAGGCGATTCCATGGAAGAAGATTCAAAAAGCACCAATATACAAAAAAGAATCTAAGAAGAGTTCACAACACCGAAGAAAGAATGCCGCACCGCCCGGGAAGTTCAGTCCGGGCGGCGGATGTGCGGGTGGGGGTTACTTCTCAGACTTTCGGCGTGCCGTCTTCATTGAACGCTGCGTCAAAGGTGTAACCCCAGGTCTTGGCGGGTACACCGAGGAGGGAGGCCGCGTATTGCAGAAGTTCGGGGCAGAAAAAGTACCATTTCTGACTGACGACACGGTCCCCGGCGGTCTGGAGAGAAAGGATCTCGGCAAGCACCTTCGGACGGGCTCCGTCTTCCCGGAAACCGAAGAGAACGGGCCTTCCGAACAATGTTCCATATTCCGCCCAGATCCGACCGTTCTCGAGCGACCAGTAATGCAGGGAAGACTTCTTCATCATCTCAGTTCCATGTTCCTCCCAATCACCAACGATCTCGTTAACGGCCCCGGGGTCGAGAAGCGAGACCAGCGCCGCCGGATCGCGGCTGTTGAAGGCCTCGATGTACCGGGCGATCAGGGGATCCGAGGGTGTGAGCCCGGTCCGTGCCCGATGAGGTTCCGGGGCGTCCTGAAGACTCTTCAATGATGCGCGGGCCCGGTGGAGCGCCGCTTTGACTGCCCCCTCGGACGTTTCCAGCATCGCCGCAACTTCGCGAGCGGTGAAATCGAACATGTCGCTCAGAAGCAGGATAACGCGTTGTCGCGGGGGGAGGGTGGAAACGAGGATCTCCATTGCCTCGCGCGATTCCACCCTGAGTGCGGCGGAATCGTCAATTGCCGCGTCGTCCATGGTGTCGATGTCTTCCCACAGGGCTTTCGCACTCCTTTTCTGATCGATCCAGGCGTTCGAAGCCATCCGGAACAGATAAGCCTTGAGTTCCACGGCCTGACCAAGAAGGGCCATTCGGGAAAAGGCCTTGAGAAGCGTATCCTGCAGAAGGTCCTCGGCATCCCAGGGGGATCCCGTCAGTCTCAGACAATACTTCCACAAGGAGGGACGGTGGGGAGCGGTCAGAAGCACGAACCTGTTTCGCAGGTCGCGAAGCGATTTTTCAAGTTGTTCGAGATTGGGGTCAGCCATGGGGATTTCTCCGCTTTCTTTCTAAGACGGAGATAGGCGAAAAAACGATACGGTGAAGACCTAGTCCTTCCAATTCCACCATTTCAGCAATCTCGGAGTATGCCTCTTCCTCGATGCAAAGTACACGGCACATCGGAAGGTGTAGAGCAGACACCGGTCAATGGGCCTTCCCACTTGCGCACATCGGCGCTCGTACAAGCGTTGCGGATCCTTCTTCTTTAGATCGCTCACCTTCCGTATGCCCAACGCCCACAGATCCAGCGCAATACTCGGCCCCACCGAGGGGATTGTCTGCAACTGCTTCAATTCTTCCTGCTTTTCTTTAGTCACTGTTCACCATCCACTGTTTGCCATTCACCTTTTTGGCCTCTTTGCTCTCACCCAGCATCCCAGCAAGTGATCATCCACTATCCCAACCGCCTGCATGAACGCATAACAGATGGTCGATCCTACAAAACGAAACCCCCTTCTTCTCAAATCCTTGCTCATGGCATCAGATTCCTTCGTGCTGGACGGGATCTCTTCGAGATTCCTCCACCGGTTCACCAGAGGCTTCCCGCCCGTCCATTGCCAAATATAGCGGTCAAACGAGCCAAATTCCTCCTGAATCCGGAGAAAGGCGCGCGCATTTGTTACTGCCGATTCGATCTTCAGGCGATTGCGGACAATACCCGGATTCCGAAGAAGGGACCGAATCTTCGGTCTCGAATATCGAGAGACTTTCAATGGATCAAACCGGTCGAAGGCCTTCCGGTAATTTTCCCGTTTTTTCAGGATCGTAATCCAGCTTAATCCTGCCTGTGCACCCTCAAGCACGAGCATCTCAAAAAGCTTCCGGTCGTCATGGACCGGACGTCCCCATTCGCGGTCGTGATAGAGAATGTACAGCGGATCTGACATTGACCATGGACAGCGGGGGAGCGTGGAGAAAACTCGGGGTTTACGGTTCATGGTTCACGGATGGGTCAAGGTCGCGGAACGCTTTCAGGAACGTTCTGTGTGAAAGGTACCTTTTTCCCGTAGTTCCGCGTTGGCGGGCTCGCTGCTCCGCTCAAAAAATTGTCCTCAGTCCGGCCTTGTTCCTCTTTTCACGGGCAAGGAATTCAGTGGTGCTGGTTAACCTCTGAGGGAAGAAAAGCGTTATTCTCATCGGCCGGCAACAAAATGCTTTTCCAGAAAGAACGGATCCGTGAAATAGGCATCCTTCCATTGAGGATTGACACGATCAAGCAGGAGCGCTTCCGCGGCCCCGAACGCGTAAAACGACTCGCGGCGACTCTCTTTGAAGGACATTGTGCGCAAACGCTGAAACATGCCTCGACGCACATTTCGCGCCACTTCGGCAAACGAAACATAATCGTTGAGTGAAGCAAAAGCCGGCGTCGGGTCATACTCCGTGGCCAGCATTCCCGCTATCACAATCTCTGTATACCGGGCCACACCTTCCTGCCAGAGTTGGAACGAGAAATAACGATAATCGCCCGCAGAAAGCTGTTCCGTGAACTCTTTTCTCAACGCGAGATACCGGTTGAACTCAACTTTGAAAACCGGGTTCTCCGTCAACAGTGTCTCCCGAAGTCGCCGGGCCAGCTGATTGAATTGCCGAACCACGCGAACCGAATCGTAGGGAAACGGGTAGTTCAGCATCCACATGCCCGATTGGTCGCCGCCGCTCAGATCGAGGCGGTGAACGTTGACATAGTAGTCGGGCTGATGATACTGGAGCTGATGAAACCTCTCGTGCATCACGGTAAGAACCCACCGGCTCGATGTTCGGGATTCTGTGTTCTCCGCCTGGCCGATGACGATCGTGGGAATCCCTCCGACGGCGGGAAAGGTCGCGAGGAGACGAACATCGAACACGCGCGGACGGTGGTAAACGTTACTCCCTAAGAGGGAGTCGTACCCAAGAAGAGCAAAATCCGGCGACGGACGGGGATGTCTGACCAGAAACTCGGTATCCGGGGTTACCAGCAGGACGGCGAAGGGCGCCTTGTTCCACCCGTGCCAGACACGGTCTCCAAAAGCGTCCGCAATGCGAAATGCCTCGGAAAGACGAATCCGGTCGACCTCGGAAAAACGCGGCTGTGCTTCTTGCTGAGCCGCTGAAGAGTCGTGGCCCAAGACCAGGAGAATATACAGAAGAAGGATTTTCAACAATCGGTGGTGTATCATGCTACGAGGAACGCAAGACCCGGATGAAATGTTTCACCGCCGAAAAAAAAATCTCCGGTGGGAGACCGGAGATTGCACAGGTTGGCGGGAGAATGTCAGATGCCGAACATATAGGAAACAGTGATCGCTACAGTTTGAATCGCGCGCGGGTCCTTTACCACATGTTTATTGTCCGATGGAGCAAAGGCCGGATCCTTGTCATCATTGAGCGACGTGTAAGTATCGATCCTGTTGTCTCCGCCGGTCCACGACCTGCCGGTCAGATTGTGGAGATTGTACTGCACGGCGATGTCGAACGACAGAACCTTGACCCCCACTGTTCCTCCGATCCCCAGGCGTGTCGCGCTTCCCATGTCGTGCGACCCACTGCTCACGTTGGAAACACCTTGGAACGAGGTACTCCCGGTGAAAATATTCAAAGCGACATTCAGACCAAGGTAAGGGGTGACCGGTACTGCCGGAATACCGAACCGGAACTCGGGGCCGATTTTCAGCGAGAGAATCTGATGTTTGACTTCGACAGACCCACCCGACGATGCCGTCCCGTCGTTGCTGAGAAACGCATAGCCGAGTTCTCCGGTGAGATTGAGCCCCATCAGACCCAGCCGGGTTTTCGCGTGGACTCCGAGTCCATTTGCAAGACCATAATTGACTCCGTCAAAGTACTCTGCCGCCGTTCCCTTGTAATCGCTTGTCGGCATGACGTAGCCTCCGCCCAGGCCAAGTTCGAAGCTGATCTGGGCCCTGCTTGCGGAGGGGAGGATCAGAAAGATGGCCGCAACGATTGCGGCAAACCTGATGCGTTTCATAGAGGATTTCCTTTCCCATTGTCTGCCAAACATACGCATTTGCAAGCGGGATAACAAAGACCCTGCTTGATGACCGTCACTCCCTCTGCTCCTCCGTCCCCGCCATCCGGCTCACGTCTGCCTGCCGCATTTTTGTTGCAGCGTTTTGGATTCCCTCTCCCAACCCGGCTCCCAAGAGGGAAAGGCCGAAGACCGCAATAAGAAGAATCGCAAGCTGGCCGAGTTCGAGCCGGAGTGGAAACCCCCTCAGGACATTGATGATCTCAATTCCCGCATAGGACAGGATAGTGACGAATCCTCCGGCGATGGCGGGCTCCCAGATTGTGACATCCTTCGAGAAGTACCCCGCGAGCCCCGAAACCACAATGACTCCTCCAAACATCCATCCGCCGATGATCTTCAATCCCAACTCCCCGGGCACTGTGGAAGCGATTGTCAGCGGGAGGAGATAAAGCAGGGTAAACATGCCAAGCGTAATCCAAACCCACTTCCACCGAAAACGATATCCCGTAGAGCGACTATCGGCCATTGTCATGCTCGTCACGAAGAAGCTTGTTTTGAATCCCCCTTTAAGTAGCGATCGAGAAACTCGAGGATTGCTCCATATCCCTTGATCTGATTCTCTTTCTTTACAAAGCCGTGTCCTTCGTCGGGGAAAACCACATATTCAACCGGGACATTGTTTTTTCGGAGTGCAGCAACAATCTCGTCGGATTCCACTTTGAGCACGCGGGGATCGTTTGCACCCTGGAGTACCATCATCGGTTTCCTGATCTTGTCCGCGTGAAACAACGGCGATTTCGCGCGAAGAAAATCTTCCTGTTTGAAAGGATCCCCGAGCTCTTTGTAGAGGGCCTCGCGGAACGATTCCCACCATGAGGGAATACTCTTGAGGGTCCTGACCCAGTTTGTCACTCCGAAGATGTTCACCCCAACCGCAAACTCCTCCGGACGAAAAGCAAGTGCTGCACAGACCATATAGCCGCCGTAGCTCCCGCCGATGATGCCGATTCTGCTGGTGTCAACATACGATGTAGAGGCAAGGTAGTTCTTTGCCCACACGCAATCGTCAAGATCGTCCTGACCGTGCTTGAGATCGTCGAGTTTGTAGAAGGTCTTTCCGTAACCGGAACTTCCCCTGTTGTTCACCGCCATCACGACGTAGCCGTGGTTGACCAGAAACTGGATCAAGGGCGAGTAGCCCACGCGGGACTGACCGCCGGGCCCACCATGGACCCAGACCAACGCCGGGGCGCGTTCGCCCGGCTTGATGTGGTGAGGCTCATAGTAGATCGCAGGGATTTCCAGCCCGTCAAACGATTTGTACCTCACAACCTTTGCCTCGACAAGATCAGCCCGGTCAATTTCCGGGTTCATCGTGTTGGTCAATTGCCGGCTTTCTCCCGTTTCGAGATTGTAGACAAACAGGTTGCTGGGAGAGGTGGAGCCGTTCACAGACATGGTCATGAGCTTTTCGCTCCGTGAGATCGTCACGCCTGTGATGTCGGCGTTTGGCAGGTTGGGCAACGAGAGGGCTTTCCCCGTGGCCGTTTCCGTGACGGTGATCTCCGTTCTCCCGTCACGATTGATTCCCACGACTCGGTACGTCCCCCGATGAGAGAGATCCATAAACATCACGTCCCACGCCGCTTCAAACACTTTCTCCTTCTTCCCGGTGGCAAGATCGTACTTTTGCACAAACTCAAATTCACTCCCCTCGTTGGTGAGATAGTAGAGAGATCGCGAGTCGGAATCGAAGGTTTGAGGCGAGTAGGTGGCATCGCCCTGGTGCGGGCTGAGATGACGGAGCTCTTTCGTTTCCCTGTCGTAGAGATACATTTCGTTGTTGTTTGTGGTCAGGGATTTGACAAGGGCAACATAGCGCTTGTTGGGAGATACGGCATGAAGGTCGAGTCCGCGGTCGTTCCGATAGATGAGGGTCGGCGTGAAGGTCGCGATGTCCATTTCATACACATCCATGAACCGCGGGTCTCGCTTGTTGGATCCAAAAAAGAAGCTCTTGCCGTCCCGGCTCCAACCGTAGAAAATGGCCCGGGCTTTCGGATCCGGGGTGAGGTCGCGAACAGTTCCGTCCTCGTTGTGAAGATAAAGGTGATGGATTTCATTTCCGCCCTGGTCGCTTCTGTACAGAAACCGGTTGTCTTCCGGAAACCAAGACACGATAAAGATCGAATTGTCTTTCGAGTCGGTGATCTGAACGGCGTCGGTCCCGGAGACCGGGACAGCGTAGGCGTTGTAGATCCCGGTCCTGTTGCTTGAAAACAGGATCCGGCTGTCGTCATAAGAAACGGAAGCTCCGGCGATGCCTTCCGTGTTCATGAACTGTGCGATCGTATACTGCCGTACCCCCCTGTTCCCACTGTCGCTGGAACAACCCGCGGCGAGGGCCAGGAATCCGATAAAAGCGATGGATCTTTGCATGCAGAATCACCTCCGAACTCAGAGTGCTGAAACGAAGCCCGACATCCTCCGATGGATATCGGGCTTCAGAGCAGATGATGATGAGAGTCGGGAAGCGGCTATTTATTCACGACCAGAGTGCCGGCAATCATGTCGTGGAGGGCTTGCTTCTTCTCTGTGAAGGCCGCCATGACGAATCCGATGTAGAGGATGAGGCCGGAGAGGATCTTCCCAAAATATCTTCCGGTTGCCCGACCGAAACTGAGCCGGTTTCCGTTCAGATCGGTAACGATGATACTGAGGGCCATTTTCCCCAGCGTCGCTTGCTTGGCTGACGACTCCATGAGTGCAAAATACAGCCAGCCGGCCGCAGCGATCACGATCCAGAGCATCATGGAGGCGCCAATCACTGCCGCGGCGAGCCCAGCCGCCGCTTCGTCATCCATGGTCATCATGTCGTCTCCCATTTCTTCCATGGAACTCGCGCCCAGACCGATAAGGCCCAGGACCGGCAGAATAATGATCCAAGATGCAACGCCAAGGATGAGGGCGTCGATGAGGTAAGCGGCGAACCGCTTCCAGAATCCTGCGTACGTCATACAATCCTCCCTGATTGTGGGACAAGCAGTGGGCTATTGGTGCCCATAATACGATTTTGCCGGGTAGGACGCAACACAGGAAAAACAGCCGATTATCGGAGCAAAAGCATGCTTCGGCTTTGGATGAATACGTGACCGACCGCAGAAAACTCAAGCTGGCCGACGTACACGCCGGTCGAAAGGTTCTCTGGTTCCCACGGAAGAGCATGACTTCCGCCCATGAGCGTGCCCTCAAAGAGCCGGGCGACCCTGACTCCACGCATATCGAAGACGGAAAACGATACATGGCCGGACGACGGCAGAGAAAACCTGATGTGTGTGACGGCGTTGAAAGGGTTCGGATAATTCTGACGGAGAGCGAATCCTTGGGGAATCGTCTTCTCTTGTCTCCCGACGGACGTGACGGGGGACGTGAGACGATAGATCACGCCGTCAAATGCGCAGGCATACACTTCACCCTCTTCATCGAGGCCGAACGAAGAAAGGGAAAACCGGGGAAGAGTGTCGAGATATTCCACCGATGCAATTGTCCCGTCAAACGCCAGGGCCGCAACGATTCCACTCACAAAATCTCCGAAGACATACTTACCTGTAAGGGAACCGACGGACGGTCCGCGATACACATACCCCCCTGTGATGGCGCCTCCGATCGTACGCCCGTAATCCCACACAGGGGGGGTCAATCCTGTCTGATCGCACGACGCGGCATTGTAGCAAATGCTTCCCTCCATAATGTTCCATCCGTAATTCTTGCCGCTTTCGATAATGTTGATCTCTTCCCTTGCACCCTGTCCAACGTCACCGCACCACAACAACCCGGTGGCGGGATCGAAGCTGAACCGCCAGGGATTGCGGAGCCCATAGGCAAAGATTTCCCTCCCGGACTGCGCGTTCGCGAACGGGTTATCGGAGGGAATTCCATAGGCAAGCCCGGGATCGGGGGCATCCACATTAATCCTCAGGATCTTGCCCAGCAGAGTCGCCGTCGACTGTGCATTCCCCAGAGGATCGCCTGCATTGCCCCCATCGCCGAGGGCGATGTACAACATACCGTCCGGGCCAAATGCGAGCTGGCCGCCATTGTGATTCGTATACGGTTGTGGGATCTCGATCAGGCGTACTTCGGATGTACGATCGGCCGAATCAGGATCGGTTGTGACGCGAAAACGGGCGATGATGCTCCGGAGAGGATTTGCGGCAGTGTAGTTGATGAAGAAAAAACCGTTGGAGGCATAACCTGGATGGAAAGCAAGACCCAGGAGGCCAAGCTCGGACCCGTTCTCATAGGAGACACTGTCCGTCAAGTCGAGGAACAGCCGTGTCTCCGAAACGCCGGGATGGTTTTCAAAAACGCGAATCCTTCCCTCCTGTTCCACCACGAACAGACGGTGGGAACCGTCTCGCGGGCTTTGGAAGTCCACCGGCAGATCGAAACGGAGGTCTGGGAATGCTTCGACGAGAGAAATTTGCGCGGGGGAAAGGGAAACAAAAAGGCACCGCGCTATGAGCACAAGACCCGCTCGGTTCACGATTCTTGTCCCTGGGGAAGCCGCGGAGGAACCATCAGAACATCCTCACGTTCCAGCCTTACGGTGCCCGCCGGTGCTCCCCGCGGCTTCCGAACATACTTCCTTAGCGTCATGGCGACCGGTACGAGGCCGGAGTTCTTCATCTTGCTGTAATACGCGGCGATGGAAGCGGTTTGTTCGATGGCCCGCTTGCTGATCTCTCCCTTGCCCGTCCCCGCGCGCAAAACCACGTGTGATCCTCCCGCCCCCCGCGCATGGAACCAGAGGTCATTTGGTTTCGCGTGCCTCATGGTCAGCAAGTCGTTGTTTTCACTATTCTTTCCCGCCCAGACCTGGAATCCGCCTTCGACGGTAAAAATGCGAAAAGGAGGAAGGTCCTTTCGGGGGTCCGTGGTTTTCTTTAGAAGTCCGGCGGCCGCCAGTTCTGCCGTTCTTGAGCGCTTGAATTCCTCCCACTGCTCCGTTGTGTGTACGGCGCCAAGAGCGTCAAGGAGCGTCTTGAGACGATCATAGCGTTCATGATAGTCCGCTTTTCGCTCCGCGCTCTCAGCCAATGCATGGCGGGCCTTACGCGCCCGGTCGAAATACCGCTGGGCGTTCTGCGTAGCCGTGAGATGCGGATCAAGGGGGATCTCCACAAGTTCCTTTTCGGGGGAAAAGACATTCTCGAGCCTGACGCGCTTCACTCCGGGCGTCGGTTGCCGTGGAAAGGCGAGGAGAAGTTTTCCGTAAAGTTCGTACGCATTTGCACGCTCCGCGCCGGGGACTTCCCGGGAGAGTACCGCCAGGGTCCTCTCAATGCGCCTCATCTCCGTCTCCATCGTTGTCCGAAGCGCCGACAGTTCGCGATCGAATCCCCTCTGCCTGCGTGTGCCGCCCAGAAATACCCGGATGCCCTCGTGAACAGAGTCGAATACTTCACAGTCAAGATCGTGCATCATCTGAAGCCCGATGATGGAGAAGCAAGCCAGGCTACGATGGTCTTTGTAGATGCGGGGTGACGGATGCTGATGGAGCTCGCCGGTCAGCTGCTTGATCTCCCGGTGAAGCCGCGCGATCCCGTCGGGCGTAAGTCCGGCCACCGGGGTCGATTCGGCAATGTCCGCCCGAACCAAACATTCGCGAACAAGGAGAGAGCCGAAGAGGGGATAGAGGCTCTTCAGAACCCCGCCGGCGGAAATCTGACCGATAGCTTGTATCGCTGCGGCAAATTCGTTCTCGGCATAAGCAGGCCGGGGCTTTCGGGGTGGATCCAGCTCTCTTCCCTTCCAGGCCCGCGCCTGGAGAAAGGCGTCGAGGACCCGGCGCTTCTCAGTGAGAAACACATTGGCTTTTGGTCCGAAGAGCTGAATAATCAAGGAAAGCGGGGCACCGTTGCCGATTCCGATCACGATCTCGCGGTCTGTTTCCTGCAAGTGGACGGATTGAATCACTGCTCCGTGAATCCGGCGAAAACAATCCATCGAATTGCGTTTTGGGCGCGAAACGCGCGTGCGAAGGTAGCACGCGTTGGCGGACGGCTCACAGGAGACAACGAGGGAAATTTCCCCCGACGAAACGATCAACTCGTTCCGGGATTGCGTGAAGACCTCGGAGATGGTCTTGCCTGTCAAGTCGCGCCGAAGGTCGGTCACGATGTGTCGGAGCGTGAAATAATTCCCGATCATGCCGAAAAGGTATGGAATTTCACTGCAAATACAAAGAGTGTGCGTGTGCATAAGGAGGTGTAGAACATGTTCAAAAGTTGTAGTTGAAGGGCCTGGCAAATCTTCGTACATTACGATCCACTCATGACGTAAGGAGATTTATGTGATTCTGAGCATGACCGGTTACGGACGCGGCGAGGCAATCGCGGACGGCATCTCCTGCACGGTCGAGGTGCGGAGCGTCAACAGCCGGTTTCTGGAAGTGGTAGCCCGTCTCCCCCGCACGCTGGCACAACGGGAAAATGATCTGAAGGAACTCGTAAGGTCACGGGTCAGCCGGGGAAAGGTTTCGGTTTCGGTGACCCTTCAGAAGGAGCAGAACGGTCTCCCGCTTTCCATCAACACTTCCGCGGCGAAGTCGTACTACAAATTGCTCAACCAGCTCCGTAAAGCGGTGAACATCAAGGAACAGGTGAAGCTGGAGCATCTGCTGAAATTTTCCGAAGTCCTCGAAGCGGAGGAAGCGAAGGAATCCGACGAGGAGGAATGGGCGGTAGTGCAGACGGGTCTCCGAAAGGCGCTCGATGCTCTGAATGCCATGCGGGCGCAGGAGGGCGGCGAAATGGCAAAGGATCTGAAGGGGCGTGTGGAGTGGATGGAGCGGGCGCTGGCGGAGATCGAGGAGAAATCCAGGCAGAGGATTCCCGAGGAACGCAAACGCCTGGAGGAACGAGTCCAGCTCCTTGTTTCCGATAAAGCCGTGATCGATCAAAATCGTCTGGAACTCGAGATGATCCTCCTTGCGGACAAGTTGGATGTCACGGAAGAGTGTGTGCGGTATCGGAGCCACACCAAGTTTTTCCTTGAAGCTCTCGGAAAGAAGGAGCCCGTGGGGCGAACGTTGTCATTCCTGATCCAGGAGATGAACCGGGAGGCAAATACCATCGGCTCCAAGTCGAACGACGCTGCTATTGCCCATTTGGTCGTCCAACTGAAGGAAGAACTTGAAAAAATCCGCGAACAACTGCAGAACATTGAATAGAGATGGGGCATCTGATCGTCATTTCCGCACCCAGCGGCTCCGGCAAGACGACGATTGCCAGGGCTCTCATGAAGAGCTTTCCGTCCATCGTTTTCTCGGTTTCCGCAACGACGAGGCCGCGGCGGGGCACGGAAGTGCACGGAAAAGATTACTATTTTCTGAGCAGGGAGGAATTTGAGCGGCGGATCCGCGAAGGGCGGTTGATCGAGTGGGAGGAGATCTACGGGAATCTCTACGGGACGCTGAGGTCGGAAGTGGACCGGGCTCTTGAACAGGGGTTGACCATGTTGTTCGATGTGGATATCAAAGGAGCTCTGTCGATTAAGCGGCAGTACCCTCAGGCGGTTCTGATCTTTATCCGCCCACCCGGCATCGAAGCTTTGACGCAGAGGCTCAGAGCGCGGCGGACCGAGGACGAGGAAACGCTGCGACGGCGGCTCGAACGCGTACCGCTTGAACTGGATCTCGGAGCTCACTGCGACTATCAGGTGGTGAACGACGATCTGGAGAAGGCGATCGCCGAAGTGGAGGAGATTGTCCGGAAACACACGAACCTTGAACCAATTCATTCAACATAAGGAGGTACACCGGTGGCGGTAAAACCGATCGATATTCAGCAAGTGAATCCGAACGTCGGAGGCATTTACGAGGCGATTATTGTCGCCGCGCGTCGCGCGCGCCAGATTCATAACGATATGAAAATTGAACTGAACCAACAGCTTGAAACGCTTGCCCAGCTGACGACTGCTGTTGATCCCGAGGAGGAGGTGGACGTGAGCGCGAATCCGGATCAGTTGAAGATCAGCCTGGAGTTTGAAAAGCGTCCCAAACCCACAGAATATGCACTCGAGGAGCTGATGCAGGGCAAGCTGGAGTGGCGGAGGAAGGAAGAAGAACAACCTGAAGCGGAGACTGTCGAAGGAAAGGAAGAATCCGAAGAGGTTTAGACGGTGCTGAAGGACAAGCACATCCTGCTGGGGGTGACCGGCGGCATCGCTGCGTACAAATCATGCTACCTTGTCCGGGAATTCCGGAAGGCCGGTGCTGAGGTCAGAGTGGTGATGACCGACGCCGCAACGAAGTTCGTTTCCCCTCTGACGTTTTCAACCCTCTCGGAACACGAAGTGGCGGTCGATCTCTGGAACCGGGATCAAAGCACGACATCCGAGATAGGCACGCGGCACATTGATCTTGCCCGGTGGGCCGATCTTCTCCTGATTGCCCCGGCGTCCGCCCACACAGCGGCGAAGCTCACACATGGGCTTGCCGATAACCTGCTGACGGTGGTCTCTCTGGCGGCGAGATGTCCGCTTGTTCTTGCGCCGACCATGGACGCCGACATGTTCCTCAATGAAACGACCCAGCGAAACCTGGCGGTGCTCAGGGAACGAGGTATGTTTGTTATTCCCCCGGCCGAGGGCGAACACGCGAGCGGGCTGGTCGGCCCCGGAAGGCTTCCCGAGATCGACCTCATCGTCCGTTTTGTGGACGGTGTCCTCGAACGCTCGTATGAAGATTTTCAATCAGTGTCTGTTTTGGTCACGGCTGGTCCGACGTTTGAACCTCTCGACCCCGTCCGCTACATCGGCAACCGCTCTTCAGGCAAGATGGGATTCTCCCTCGCCCGCGCGGCGGCAGAACGCGGCGCATCCGTGACGCTCGTGACAGGGCCCGTGCATCTGGAAACACCGCGCCACGTCCGGCGCGTCAATGTGGAAACGGCCCGCGAGATGCATGAAGCAGTTGACAAGGAAGCTCCGGCGGCGGACGTTGTGGTCATGGCCGCGGCTGTGGCGGACTACACTCCGTCCAAACCCGCGGATGCCAAGATCAAAAAGGGCATAGGACCCCCGGAACCGATCAGCCTGACCCAAACAGTCGATATCCTGAAATCGCTCGGGGAGCGGAAGAAGAAGGGGAGCATTCTTGTCGGATTCGCCCTAGAGACGGAAAACGAGGTGGCGAATGCCCGGGAGAAACTGCTTGCCAAGAACGCCGACATGATTGTCCTGAACAGCCTCAAGGATGCGGGAGCAGGTTTTGGAAGCGACACCAATGTAGTGACCATCTTGACCCGCGATGGCGGGGAACAGCGTCTCACGCGTATGCCAAAAATCGACGTCGCCCACGCGATTCTGGATCGCGTGCGCGCCATGCGGTAACGACCCCTCAACGAATCAACAACGTCTCATGCCCTCTGATCGCGACCCGATGGAGCGACTGTTGTCTGATGTGCAGAAATACCTCGCACAGCAGCAGGAGCTGAACGGCGAATTGCTTTTGCCGACGAGGCCCCGGGTTGATTCGGAAAAGACAAAAACGCTTTCCACCGATACCGGTCATCCCGCTCCCACGCAGGGCGAATCGGAGGAACTCTTTCCGGCCGCTCCGGTCATGAATCCCGGCAGATTGCCGGGGATGCAGTATCCGGCAGAAGCATGGACTGAGGCCGGCGATCTGCAGGGTTTGAATGACATGATTTGTACCTGCCTTAAGTGTTCCTTGGGGCAGACGCGGAAGAAATTTGTTTTTGGAGTGGGGAACCCGCAGGCGGATCTTGTTTTGGTGGGCGAGGCTCCGGGGGCGGATGAAGACCTTCAGGGTGAGCCTTTTGTGGGCCGCGCCGGTCAGCTGCTCAATAAGATTTTGGAAGCGATCCGTTTCAAACGGGAAGATGTGTATATTTGCAATATCCTGAAATGTCGACCGCCCAACAACAGGGATCCCCAGCCGGAGGAAATTGCCTTGTGTGAGCCGTACCTTTGGAAGCAGCTCGAGCTTATCAAGCCCAGGCTGATCCTTTGTCTCGGCCGGATTGCGGCACAGGCGTTGCTGAAGACTTCGGAGTCTCTCACCGCTTTGCGGGGGCGGGTGCATGACTACCGGGGCATCAAGCTCATGGTGACCTACCATCCGGCAGCTCTTCTCAGAAATCCGAACTGGAAGCGGCCGACGTGGGAGGATGTACAGAAGGTGAGGAAACTGTATGACGAGTTAACGGCGGGCGCCTGAACGGTGCTTTGACCAGGAGAATGTTATGGCGGAACCCAAGAAGATATTTGATCTGAATGCCGTGGAAGCCGTTTCGGCCGCTGGGCGCATCCCTCCTCAGGCAGTGGATGTGGAAATGGCCGTGTTGGGTGCGATGCTGATCGAGAAGGAAGCGATTGCGAAGGCCGTGGAGGTGCTGGATGAGACCGCCTTCTACAAACCAGCCCACCAGCAGATCTTTGCGGCCATGGTGGGGTTGTTCGAGCGCAGTGAACCGGTGGACCTGATAACGCTCGTGGAAGAACTGCGACGCCGGGGCCAGCTTGAGAAGGTTGGCGGCGAGGTGTACCTCACCGAACTAACCTCCAAGACAACATCGGCGGCCAATATAGAGTTTCACGCCCACATTGTTTTGGAAAAAGCCCTCATGCGCCAGCTGATTGCTTCGTCCTCGGAAGTCATCAATCGGGCGTACCGTGAAACCGAGGATGCGCTGGACTTGCTCGACGAAGCGGAGCAGAGAATCTTCCAGATCTCCGAGCAGAGGATGAAGAAGACCTTCGTTTCGATGAACACGGCCGTGCACAGTACCATGGAACTACTCGAGAGCATTCACGGAAAGCACAGCGGCATTACGGGCGTGCCAGCCGGTTTCACGGAACTGGACAACATCACAGGAGGATTCCAAAAATCCGATCTCGTCATTGTTGCCGGAAGACCCAGCCAGGGAAAGACGGCACTGGTGCTTTCCATCGCCAGAAACGCATCGGTGTTGCACAATGTGCCGATCGGTTTCTTCAGTCTGGAAATGTCCACCCAGCAGCTGGTGATGCGTCTCATCTGCGCGGAAGCGCGCGTTGATGCGCACAGCGTTCGGACGGGCCGTCTGCCGGAAGACGAATGGCGCAAGCTAAGTACGAGTGTGGGCCGCCTGTACAAGGCGAAGATCTTCATTGACGATACACCGGCCCTAGGGATCCTCGAAGTGCGCGCGAAGGCTCGCCGGCTGAAGGCCGAACACAACGTCGGATTGATTGTCGTGGATTATCTGCAGCTTATGCAGGGTCCCAAGAATATTCAGAGCCGTGAACAAGAGATTTCAACGATCTCGCGGTCGCTCAAGGCTCTGGCCAAGGAACTCGGGATCCCCGTCCTCGCTCTTTCACAGCTGAATCGCGCGGTTGAGGCACGCGGAGACAAAAGGCCGGTCCTTGCCGATCTGCGCGAATCGGGCGCGATTGAGCAGGATGCTGATGTGGTGTTGTTTGTTCACCGCCCGGAAATGTACGGCATTGAAAAGGATGAGGACGGAAACCCCACTGAAGGCATGGCGGAAATCATCGTCGGAAAGCAGAGGAACGGTCCGACCGGAACCATTCGCCTGGCCTTTATCCGGCAGTACGCCCGTTTCGAGAACCTGACACGGTTGCGCGAAAGCGCCCTCCTGCCGCCGAACGCGGATGAAGCTCCGTTTTGACATTCTGGTTGCAGCCGCGTTGCTGTCTCTGACGGTCTTCGACATCCTGCCCGCACAGGAAGGAGGGTGGACGGTTAGTGCGGGGGCAGGATACGCCCTCATCAGCTTCTCAGCCATCAAAGAAGATATGGTGCGCGATGTTCGCATCTATAATGAAAACGGATATGAGATTCCTCCGTTTCCTTCACCAAGCCCCGCACCCGCCTTTGGCGCCAAAGCATCGTACCGGTTCGATCGCGACTATTCCGTATCGGTTTCCTTCCATCACGATGAACGGACAGTGGCAACGTCATGGACTCATCCGGAACGCATGCTCTCTCTTGAGCGCTCGCTGGGGGCGACGGTGATCGCGGCCGGGTTGGCGTATCATTTCCCGACCGGTTTGAGCCACGATCTCTACGCCGAGGTGGAGATCGGAATGATTCTGACGCGGGCAACATCCTCGGCTTACCGGACCCAGACCGAGAAACTTTCCGATTCATCACTCACGACGATCACGGTTGTGCATGATGATACCAGGGGCGTGTATCGGAAATCGAAACTGACCGCGATTGCAGCCCTTGGCGGCGTACTTCCTCTGTTTGGCCCGCTTGTTTTCCGCTGGGAGGCGTTGTACCGCCTCGGGCAGGTAGGCATCATTACCGGACGAATCACGACGTTTGGCCAGACGAACGACCAGGATTCCTCGGTTCCGTTCGATTATTCCGGGATCATGGTGCTGGCTTCCATCGGTGTTCAATTCTACTGAAGTATGAACCGGCGCACGTTTGTGAAATATGTCGTGGCGGGGGCGACAACCCATCCCTGGCGGAGTTTCGCACCCGTCCTGGCCTGGGGAGACGAGGATGAGGCGATCTGCCGGCAAAAATTCTCCCTCGCGGTTTCACTTTCCCTCCAGAAGCGGCCAATTCAGGAGGTGATCATTCAGATGGGCATTTCATTCCTGGGCACCGAGTATGTCGCGTTTGCTCTCGAGGTCCCGGGTCCGGAAAGGCTCGTGGTCAACATGCGCGGTCTCGATTGCGTCTCGTTCTACGAAAACGCCCTCGTACTGGCACGTTGCATTAAGAAAGGCACGACAACATTTCAGGATTACAGGGATGAGTTGAAATACATTCGTTACCGGGGAGGCGTCATCGATGGTTACCCGAGCCGGCTTCATTATACGTCGGACTATTTCTACGACAACGAGAAAAAGGGAGTATGGACAACGATTGCCCGTCAGATGGGAGGCAAGCCGTTTCGGAAGGTGATCAATTATATGTCCACACATCCCGACCAGTACCGGCAGTTGCGCGAAAACCCCCGAAACCTGGAAGCGATCAGAAAAATTGAAGAGGAAATCTCTGCCCGAGAAATGTATTTCATTCCGAAGACGATGGTGGCAGATCTCGAGCGGGACATTGAAAGCGGTGATATCATCGGGATCACGACCGACATCGAAGGATTGGACGTTTCTCATACGGCAATCGTAGTGAGGCAATCAGGAGGTCTCCATTTGTTACATGCACCGTCGGTTGGGAAGCGTGTCGAGATTTCGGAAATAACACTTGCGGAGTATTTGGCGAAGAACAAGCACCACACCGGCATCATGATCGTCCGGCCAAAGGAACCGATGGGGTGATGATCCAATCCCGGCAATGTTTGTGGTTGTGGAAAGAATAAAGATTGTGGAGGGTGACATTACGGGCTTACAGGTCGAGGCCATCGTCAATGCGGCGAATTCCTCCCTGCTGGGCGGCGGCGGTGTTGATGGGGCCATTCACAGGGCCGCAGGCCCTGAATTGCTCGCCGAATGCCGCACGCTCGGCGGTTGCAAGACCGGAGACGCGAAAATCACGAAAGGCTATCGGCTTCCTGCCCGATGGGTGATCCACACCGTTGGTCCTGTCTGGCGGGGGGGAGAGCACGGGGAGGAGGAACTCCTGGCCGGCTGTTACAGGCGTTGTTTCGAGGTTGCCCGGGAACGCGGAATAACCCGGATTGCGTTTCCATCTATCAGCACAGGCGCCTACGGTTTTCCTGTGGACCGGGCGTGCAGAATTGCCCTCCGGGAAATCGCTGAAGCACTCGAGCGCTCTTCCGAGCTTGAGCAAGCCATTGTCGTGTGTTTCGATCGGCGCACCCGCGCGGCGTATGAGGCCGCGTTGGCCGATCTCAAACGAGCAAGAAACCGATAATCGAGAACCAAAGCAAAAATCAAACCCTTCAACCGACAAACTCCCATCCATGAAACAAACGCTCATTGTGACAATTGTCAGTACGGCGCTGTTCGGCCCCTCCTTTTCCCAGCAACCGATTTTGAGTCCAAGGGATTCAACGGAAATCCTGATCAAGGGAAAAAAGATCAGCATCAATTACGGCCGGCCCTCCATGAGAGGGCGCGTGATCATGGGAGGACTGGTGCCCTACAACAAGGTGTGGCGGACCGGGGCCAATGAAGCGACAGCCTTGGAAACGGAGGCGGATCTTCAGTTTGGTGATGTCGTTTTGCCCAAAGGTTCCTATACGCTGTACACGCTTCCGTCGGCGGGCGAATGGAAGCTGATTATCAACAAACAAACGGGGCAGTGGGGGACAGTCTACAATCCCGAGCTTGACTTCGCGCGCCTGGCGATGAAAAAGGACTCCCTCAAAACGCCTGTGGAGAAATTCACGATGTCGTTTCGGCGAAACGGGAATGACGGGGCAATATTGGTGCTGGAATGGGAACGTACCATGGTGTCGATAGCGTTCAAAGTGCTCAACAACAATTCCTCACGATCGCGGGAGGAGTTTTAAATGCCGACAAAGATTACCGTTCGGAACAATCGCAGTCTTCGTATCGAAGGCGATTTCGAAATATTCGACGAACAGGGGAACAAGTTTGATCTGGGAGGAAGAACCTCGGTGGGATTGTGCCGGTGTGGTCACAGCAAGGACAAGCCCTTCTGCGATGGGAGCCACCGGGAGGCGGGGTTTCAGTCGGAGATCAAGGCACGGGCACTGCCTCCTCTGAAACCACAGGCTTGATGAAGCCAGGCAAGATCGCCGGGCAGCCTCGTGCTTCTCCACGGTGAAAGAGAGTGACACCGCTGGAAGCGTTCAGAGGCCTTTCAGTATCTTCTGCACTTCATACAGAAACACTGCGCTGGCGCTCCCTACATTCAGCGAATCCACATTGTTCTTCATGGGGATGGAAACCGCGAGGTTGCATTCCCTGAGGATGTTCGCCGAAATTCCCTCTCCCTCGCTCCCAAAGACAACGCAAACACCGGCACCTGAAACAACAACCGATTCCAAGTGTTGTGGGGCGGATGGATGTGCTGCCAGCGTCGTGATACCGCGTGAGCGGAGCTCGGCCAGAGCGCGGGCCAGATGAGGAGTGTGCACAACCGTGAGATGGAATACCGCTCCCATGGAGTTCCGGACGGCGCGACGAAGGTACGGACTGCTCGACGTTTCGCCCACAAGGATCGCCTGCACGCCTAATGCGGCACAGTTACGGACCAGAACCCCGATGTTTTCGGCATTGGTGAGTCCGTCGATCGCAGCAAGGAAGTACGGAGTCTCGAGATCCGGAAGAACCGTTTCGAGGGTCTTCGATTCGGGCACACCTCCAACGGCCATAATCCCCTGGTGCAGAGGAAATCCGACGATGGATTCCACAAGCTGTTTCGGAGCCACATAGACTTCCGGAGCCCGGTGTTCGAGCAGGGACTTGTAAATGTCGAACCACTCGGGCGTCAGAAGAGCGGAGAAGACTCTCAGTGTACTCTCCAATAAGCGGCGCACAACCTTTTCCCCTTCCGCAACGAAGATTCCGCGTCGGTGGTGTTCCTCCGGGCGCCGAAGCGTGCGGTAGGGTTGGAGTTGCTGAAGGTCCAGGCTTGTGACGTGCGTGATCTTCATAGGAGTGACCGATCCAAAATACGGGATACCGCGCGATGATGCAATCGTTCCGGAACACAGTTCTTCTCTGCAAGAGCCGTGAAATGATTCAGGCAATGCGGGATGTCCCCGTGTATCGTTTTCAACCAATGCCGATTTTGTTTACATTATCTGCTCAATGAGCACTCCGGCAAAACCGAAACTTGTGGTTCTCGGAACGGGATTCGGGGCCTTCAGTATCATCAAACGAATCAATACGCAGATCTTTGACGTCGTTGTCGTCAGTCCCCGCAACCATTTTCTCTTTACGCCCCTTCTTCCGAGTACCACGGTTGGCACAATTGAACTGCGGAGCATCATCGAGCCGATACGGACTGCGAGGCCGGGGATCCTTTACTATCACGCCGAATGCATCGGTCTGAATCATCCGAAGCGGGAAATTCGATGCAGGGGAATTCTCGATGGCCGTACGTTCGCGCTCCGGTACGACTTTCTCGTTATTGCGGTCGGCGCTTCAAGCGCCACCTTCAACATTCCCGGTGTCCGTGAGCACGCCTTGTTTCTGAAGGAGCTGTCGGATGCGCGCGCCATCCGCCACAGGATCATCGAATGTCTTGAACGTGCCTCGCACCCGCGCAGTGATCCCGAAGAGGTGCAACGGCTTCTGCATTTTGTCGTCGTGGGGGGCGGACCAACGGGTGTGGAATTTTTGGCTGAAATGCACGATTTCGTGATGGAGGACCTGCGCAAGTCGTATCCCGCCGTTGCAGAGCAGGTCAGACTTACACTGCTTGAGGCGACCGATCAAATCCTCGGAACCTTTGACGCGGCCCTCCGCGCGTATACGCGTCGTCTGTTCCGCCGACAGCGCATTGAAGTGCGGACCAGGTCACCGGTCACGCGGATCGGCCCGACTCGGATCGTCCTGCGCGACGGAACGCGCATTCCGTACGGACTTGTGGTGTGGTCGGCGGGAACTGCGCCGACTCCTTTCGTGCAATCTCTCCGCCTTCCTCGCGATGCGGCATCGAGAATTCTGGTGGACGAGCATCTCCGCGTTCACGAGACTTCACGACTTTTTGCCCTGGGTGATTGTAGTTCGGTCATGGGACGGCCCTATCCGGCCACAGCTCAGGTTGCGCAACAACAAGGAAAATACCTCGCGAGGGCTCTGGAAGCTTACGCGCAGGGACGCCTGCCGGAGCCGTTCCGTTATAAGTCGTACGGCATGTTGGCCTATGTGGGATCAGGCAAGGCGCTGGCTGACCTGGAG
Source organism: Bacteroidia bacterium (assembly GCA_022180565.1). GTDB lineage: Bacteria > Bacteroidota > Ignavibacteria > UBA10030 > UBA10030 > JACQPU01. The sequence continues at coordinate 46,200 of BQML01000014.1, read as the reverse complement.
ACCGTGAAGGGTCGCGGATTTGCCGCGTGGCTGTTCTGGCGGTCCGTGTACCTGACCAGACTCGTAAGCATCAAAAACAAAATTCTGGTCGTGTTTGATTGGATGAAGACGTTTGTTTTCGGACGGGATATCAGCAGGTTCTGACCCGTCAGAAGCATCCGTAAAAGTGTGGTAAGGGGGGGTTGAAAAAGAGAAGGGTTGACCCGTCCTGTGTCGTTGACATTGGGGGGAAAACGTGCTATCATAAAGCCTGCTCATTCCGACCGCAAGGGAGTAACGTCATGAACATCAAAGAAAAGATGCACGGCGACGTTGCCGTAGTAAGTCTCAAGGGCAATCTGATGGGCGAACCGGACACCACGGACGTTCGCCAGAAGGTCTACAGCCTTTTGCAGGATGACGTGAAGAAAATCGTGCTGGACCTGGGAAAGGTCAAGTGGATTAACAGCTCCGGCCTTGGGGCCCTCATTGCGGCCATGACTTCGGTGAAGAACAAGGGTGGGGAGCTCCGACTTGCAAATGTGACCGAGAAAGTCGAGAGCGTGTTCATGATCACTCAGCTGATCAAGGTGTTCAAGACCTATGAAACCGTCGACCGCGCGGTCGCGAGTTTCAAATAATCCCTCATTCACTCCTTCCCAAGAGATCGGGTCTCGCCTGTTGACGTGAGCGGGAACCGTCGCGCTTCCCGGTGTTTCCGGAGATTCTGCGTACCACGCGCGAAGATTCCTCAACATGGGAGAGGTGAATGCCGAAATCGGTTCCTGATGTTTTCCCCATCGCTTCCGGTCTCCCGTTGCACCTCACCCGCGCTTTTCCTATTTTGCATCTCTCCGGCAACGTTAATCCTGAATCCCGAAGCTGAAACCTCATCTCCCCGATATCTCATGAACGCCCGTCTTTCATGCTGCTTGCTCGCGTTTATCCTTGCCTCTGCCGGATATGCTCAAGAGCCTCCCCCCGAGTCACCCGCCCTGCGGGAAGCTCTGCAACTTGAAGAACAAGGCAGATTTGTTGAGGCAACCGCAGTTCTGGGGAGGGCCCTTGCCCTCCAAATCAGCTCGCCCTTTCCTGAGATCCGCAAGAAGCTCGAGTTCGAGCTCGACCGCCTGGATCGCATTCGCAAGGACTACTCGCTGACGAGAGGTGATCTCTACGAAGTTCTGAAACGGTCCGTGAAGGATTTAACCGAAACGGAGTTCGACACATGGATCACCGAGGGCCGGTTTGACTCGCGGGTGATCGATAGTGTTCAGTACTTCATGAATGCCAGCCGCAGTAATTTGTTCTTTCGTTATCCCGAGCTCCGGAGCCGACGGATCAATCCGCCCTCCGACGCGCAATTCGAGGCATCAACGCTTGAAGCCGTAAAGACCATCACGCAGGCGGCGCAGGAGCGTGGAGCCCCCTTCGTCCTGCCGAAGACATTTCACGCTACAATGACCGTGACTCTCAAAGCGAACGCGGTACCCCCGGGAGAAGTCGTGCGTGCCTGGCTTCCGATTCCGATCGCGTTTCCCCATCAACTCAACATTGCAGTCAAAGGCACCTCGAGCCCTATCAAGTTTCTTGCTCCTATGGATTCTCGTATCCGGAGCGTGTACCTCGAACAAAAAGCGGAAAAGGAAAAGCCCACGGTATTCAGTGTGGAGTATGAATACACAGCCTTCGGGATCCGCTTCGATCTCCAGCCGCTCGCCGTCCAACCGTATGACACCGCTGATGCGACGTACAAGGCCTTCACCGCAGAAGGTCCCCACGTTGCCTTTACGTCGTCGATCCGGGCGCTGTCAGATTCCCTGGCGGGGTCCGAACCTCATCCGCTCATGAAAGCTCGCATATTCTATAACTGGATCACGGAAAACATCCAATACAGTTATGCTGTCGAGTATTCGACAATCAGAAACATCAGCCAGGAGTGCCTGACCAGGCGATATGGCGATTGCGGGCAAGCTGCGCTCTTGTTTATGACGCTGTGTCGTTTCAATGGAATTCCGGCCCGCTGGCAATCAGGGTGGCTGACCATGCCGGGTGGGAAGACCATTCACGACTGGGTAGAGATTTTCTTCAATCCCTATGGATGGATTCCTGTCGATCCATACATGGGCGTTTTTGCGATGCAGTATTTTTCAGGTCCGGAGGCGGAGCGGGCCAGGATCAGAGACTTCTATTTTGGCGGACTGGACCAGTACCGCATGGCGGCGAATAGTGACCACAATCAGGAATTACATCCGCCGAAGCGTTCGATGCGGTCGGACAATGTGGATTTTCAGCGGGGAGAACTTGAGTACGATGGTGTCAATATCTATTTTGACAAATACTCGTACTCTCTCAAGGTGGAAGAGGTCAATCGGTAGCATGCTTTCACGGTTCATCGACATCCTGCGACAGTCGTTCATGAGCGGTTTGGCGGTGATCGTGCCGCTGGCGCTGACGCTCTGGGTGCTGAATGCTCTACTTGGGTGGATGGACAGGCTGATTGCCCCGCTCTTGGCGTGGTACGGCGTGGATGTCCCGGGACTAGGCGTGGTGGCGATGATTGTGATGATCCTTCTCATCGGAGCCCTCTCACGCAACCTCGTTGGGAGAATGATTGTAAGAGGGATCGATGCCATCATCGTAAGGATTCCGGTTGCACGGGCGATCTATTCGGCCGTGAAGGATCTGATCTCAGCCTTTTCTCTGGGCAAGCAGGGAAAGTCCTTTCGCGAAGTGGTACTCGTCGAGTATCCGCGCAGGGGGATCTTTTCCGTGGGGTTTGCAACAAACGATTTGACGGCCCGTGCCTCCTCGGGTTCCGATCAACTTGTGAGTGTGTACTTTCCTCATCCCCCCAATCCGACCTCAGGGGTCATGGTTCTGGTACCGCGTGAGGAGGTCCGTGTGCTCGACTTGACTGTCGAGGAAGGATTAAAGCTGACCCTCTCGGCAGGCATCGTCGCTCCCGGCCAGCTGTCGGAACGTGTCCGGCTCGGGGATCGGACAACATAAGTGCATTCCTGAGACGGTTCTTGCAGTGCCTCTGATATCGCGGTCATGACCGCATTTGAGCCGATGTCGTCTCTTCTTCCGAAAGACTCGGAGATCACCCCCCCAAGCGTCGTCGTTGTCGACGCTTCTGCGGGATCGGGGAAAACCCGGACCCTGACGCGCCGGCTCGTTCAGTTCCTCCTTTCGAAGCGCATCCCCCACAATTCTCTCGAGCACGTCCTCGCCATTACCTTCACGAATAATGCCGCGATGGAAATGAAACGGCGGGTGCTGGACCTCCTGAAAGAAGCAGCACAGGGAAACGAAGAAACGCTGACTGAACTCTCAACTCTGGTTTCGCTGGAGAAGCCGGAAATCCGCACGCGCGCGGCCGAAATGCTTGAGACCATTCTTGATCGGTACGGCGAGTTTCAGGTGCAGACCATCGACAGCTTCCTGGCGCGCGTGTTCAAATCGTCGGCTCTGGAGTTTGGCTTCCCGCCGGGATTCGACATCGTCATCGACAGCCGCCCCATGCTTGATGAGGCTTTCGAAGAATTCGCGGGCGGAATCAAGCCGGGCTCGCCGTCGGCCGGACTGCTTCTGGATCTCGTGGAACTCCTCGTGCTGACCCGCAAGGTTGATGCCAGGTTTCACTGGAATCCGTATCGTGAACTCGCCCGCCAGGTAAAGAACCTCTACGCACGGATCGTCTCGACCGCACAGCCGCTCCTGGAGCAAAACCGGTCAGAAGAGTTTGAAGCGAACGCTGCGCGATTGTGCGCTCTGGTCGAGCAATTGGGTACGATGCTGGACCGTTCCAGCGTCGTCCCGCATTCTCGGTTCGTGACGTATCGAAAGGAAGCGCAGGCACGGAGATTTGCCCGACTGCTTGATCTCCAGTTTCCTAATCCGCCGGTCCTCAAGAGCAAATCGCCGAAAATCGAACTTGCCAAATTCCTCAACGCTTCGGCGTCGCTGTGCTCGGAGATCGAAGCCCTTCGGGCAGATCTTATCGGCGTCCATGCCCGCATGCATTTCGAACCCTATATCAGAACGCATCGTCTTCTGAGAGAAACGCTCGATCGGATCAAACGGAGAGAAGCCGCGGTGGATTTGGGGGATATGACGCTCCGTCTGGCAACGTTCGTCCGGGAGGGAGCGGTGCCGGAGCTCTATCTGTCGCTCGGGGAAACCATTCATCACTTTCTCATCGATGAATTTCAGGACACCTCTCCCATTCAGTGGGAGACGCTGAAGCCCCTTATCGAAAACTCCCTCGGCGCCCAGGGTACCCTGTTTGTTGTGGGCGATATGAAGCAATCCATTTATGGCTTCCGCGGGGCGGATTGGCGGATCATGAAGCGATTGATGGAGGGTGCCTATTTTCCTTCCGCCCCGCCCGAAATACTGAATCTTGAGATGAATTATCGGAGCGGCGAAAACATCCTCGAGTACACGCGCAAGGTGTTTCATGAAATCGTACCTCTCCAGGTCATGTCGGGAGCCGCGCAGGCAAGCGGACTTGCATCCTTCCGCCAGCGACCCCGGCCGGACGCAAAGGGCAAGGGACTGGTGGAAACCTTGGTGTTCGAGGGGGATACAGAAACACGGCCCGAGCGCGAGGTTATTCTGCGCATCATCGGCGACTGCCTGAGCCGTGGATATCGTCTCCGCGATTGCGCGATCCTGACACCTGAAAACGAAGATGTGGTGAAGGTGAGCGGATGGCTCAATGAGGCGGGATACGAGTTCATTCCTTTCAGCACACTGGATATCCGTACGCGCAAAATCATCGGCGAATTGCTGGCCCTTCTGCGGTTTCTCGATTCTCCGATCGACGATCTCTCGCTTGCTACGTTTCTCCTTGGAGACCTCTTTGCCGCCAGGCTCTCGAACGACGGCATTGAGTTGAACACGGAGGATCTTCGGGCTTTGGCGCGGGAAAAACGGCACAGCGGTTCGCGCCGTCCGTTGTACGTGTTGTTCCGGGAACACCGCCCCGAACTCTGGGAGCGGTACCTGGAATCCCTCTTCACGCTCACGGGCTATCTCCCGCTCTACGATCTTGCAACGGAGATCTACAAGAGGTTCAACGTGTTCGAGCTTATGCCGGGGGAGGAGGCCGCCCTGGTAAAGCTTCTGGAGGTCATTCAGCATTTCGAATCACGCGGGCAAAACAGCCTTGCGGAATTTGTGGAGTTTTCCGAGGAGATCTCGGAGGATTCAGACTGGAACATGGATGTGCCTCCGGACATTAACGCTGTCCGCGTCATGACTGTTCACAAGGCAAAGGGTCTCGATTTCCGTGTCGTCATCGTTCTGCTGTACGATGTGCCCCTTCGGTTCGACAGGGTGTACATGGAGGAAACTCCGGAGGGAGTTCGGCTTCTGAGATTGGTGAAGAAACAGGCCGAGGACAACCCGTCTCTGGAGAAACTCCTTTTCGATCGTGAGTTTAACGGAACGGTCGATCAGTTGAACAAGCTTTACGTGGCCCTTACGCGGGCGAAGGACGAAATGTACATCCTCGGTGTGCAATACCCTCAGGCAAAACAACCCTCGGCTTTTCTTCCCAGAGAATATTTCGGACCCAGGAAGAAACCGAAGATGAGGGAACAATCGGAAGAGAGCGAGAATCGCGTGCCGTTGCTCCACCCTGCACACCTCAGGAGGGAGCCTGCAACCGCCGAGAGGCTTAACCTGGAAGAAACACAGCGCGGGGAGCGCATCCATGCCATTCTTGCCAGGATTCATGTCGTGGATGGAACCGTGGCGGAAACGGTCCGAAAAGCCATCGAGGAAGAAGAGAAGGAGGGCGGACCTTGGCCCGGGCCGGAAGACCTCGAGTCTCTCCTTGCCCGTTTTCTCAGCGAGCCATCCTTCGCGCCGTTCTTCGAGCCGCGGGAGGGACGAACGATCCTCAACGAGCGCGAGTTTGCGGCATCGGACGGAAGGCTCTTCCGAATGGACCGCGTGATCGTCGATACCAATGAAGTCACCGTGGTCGATTTCAAGACCGGGGAGGAGCAACGGGACTACGGGGAACAGGTGAGGAATTACATGACGATTCTTTCGGAAATTTTTCCCGGCAGAACAATCAAGGGCGTGCTGGCATATGTGGACAAAAATGTCTGTAGGAGCGTTGAATGAGCGCTGTTCACGTTATTCCCTCGACAGCGGATCTCATAGCAGAGGTCGCACACCACATCGGGGTTGTAGAGACGGATCTTACCCGAATGCTGGTGGTGTTTCCGGGAAAGCGGCCTTCTCATGTGCTTCGCAAGGTCCTTGCCAACCGTCGCGGTTCAGCCTTCCTTCCGCCGCTCGTGTTTTCGTATGATGAATTCATCGACCATTTGAGGAAAGAACATCTCGGGGGAAAAGGGCGTGACATCGACATGCTCGATGCGGCATCGCTGCTCTACGAGATCCACAGCGTTTCTCCGCGCCTCGGAGGTGACCACTTCGCTTCGTTTGATCGTTTCCTCCCGCTGGGATTCCGTTTGTTTGACGAATTGGAGGAACTTCTGCTCGCCGGGGCAGATGCGAAACACGTAGCCGAAGAGCTGGGAAGCCTTACGTTTGGCGAGCGCCATCTCCTGGCAAAATACTATGAGGAATTCTACGATCGCCTGAAACGAAACGGTCTCTCCACCCGTTCGACGCGGCTTGTCGAGGTCGCGACACGCGCAGGGGAGCTGGATTTATCCCGCTATACACGTATCATTCTGGCCGGCTTCTATGCACTCACCCCGACCGACCGCCGACTGTTTGAACGCCTTGCAAAGACCGACCACGCTGTCATGATCTTTCAGGATGGCCCGGGATTGAAGAATCAGATCGGATGGCTTCTCGACGGTGACGACTCGTCGGGTCAAATGGATCTGTTTGAGGGATCGGTGTCCTCTGAAGGAAAGCGCGGCGGTCCGCGAATCCACTTCTATCGATCGACGGACACGCACGGGCAGGTGTTTGCTCTCAGCGCGCGGTTGAAATCCATCCTGGATGAGGGCAAACCTCTCGATGAACGAACAGTGATCGTTCTTCCGTCGTCCGAATCGCTGTTCCCCGTTCTGTATCAGGCCCTTTCGCTGTTCGAGGAAGAGGCCTACAACATTTCGCTGGGATATCCTCTGGCCCGTACACCGCTCTACGGTCTGTTGGGAAGCCTCCTGGATCTCGTTGCCGGTGCGCAGGGTGAAGCCGTTCACAAGAATGCCTATTTTCGTTTTGTGCTTCACCCGTACATCAAGAATGTGAGAATGACAGGGCGCACGGATGTGACGCGTGTACTCTTCCACGCCCTCGAGGAGACCCTGGCAAGGGAGGGGGCCACGATCGTGGAACTTCGGGATTTGGAAGGCCGCCATGTCCTCTTCGAACGAATCGCCGCTGGCCTCTCGTCTGAGACGGAGCCCTTGTCGGCAACGGCGCTCAAGGAACATCTGAAGAGCATGCACGACAGGACGATCCGGCCGTTCTTGAAACCGGAAACGCTGGGGGCGTTTGCCCAAAAAATCCGGGATTTGGTTTTCTTTATCAGCGACGAAAGCACAGCCTGGCGGCATCCGCTGTTTGCACGGTATGCCGGAAAGCTCCTCGAGATTGTGGAGGTGATCCTCCGATCGGAAGCCGCCACAAGGGTCTTTGATGATGCAACGAGTTACGCGACATTTCTCCGGAGTTATATCGGCCCCCAAGCCGTTCCGTTTCCGGGGACGCCTCTCCGGGGTCTCCAAGTCCTGGGACTGCTCGAAACGCGTTCTCTTTCGTTCGACCGTGTGTTTGTCCTTGATGCAAGCGATGACATCCTTCCGGGCGGACGAAGCGCCGGTATGCTCATTCCCCAAAAACTCCGGGAAAGGCTCGGAATGGAAACTCATCGGGATCGCGAAAAGCTCATTGAGTACCACTTCAACGGCCTGATTGAGGGAGCGAAGGAAGTACACGTGTTCTTCATGGAAAATGATTCGCGACAGCGCAGCAGGTTCATCGAAAAGATTTTGTGGAAGCAGACGCAGGAGAACGACGGGTCGCCGATGGGAACGGTTCGCTACAGGATCCATCTGGCACAAAGGGAACCGCAGCCCATTCCGAAGACAGAAAGTGTTGCCGGCATGCTGAGGGATTTTGAGTTTAGCACGACGGCGCTTGACGTGTATCTCAAATGCCAGATCAGGTTCTACTATCGATACATCCTGGGCCTGGAGGAACGCGAGGAAGTGCGGGAGGAGATCGAACAACTCGATGTTGGAAATCTGATTCACCGGATTCTCAAGGAATTCTTCGATCCTTTGATAGGAACAACCTTGAAGAAAAGGGATCTCGATACAGCAAAACTGGAAAGCCTCATCGATGCCGTGTTCGAGAAAACATTCGGGTTGAGCCAAAACGGGGCGGTGTATCTCCTGAAACGGCAGACACAGGCAAAACTGAGAGAGTTTCTCGAAGAGTACCAGATGAAAATCGTCGAAACGCAGACTGTTGAGTTGTTGGGATTGGAGCAGAAAGTATCGGCCGTGAAGGATGGTGCTCATCTCAGCGGAAGGATCGATCGCATCGAGCGAAGGGGGGACGGGAAGGTGTACATCCTTGATTACAAGATCCGCCACGACGACACGCCGTACCGAGTTGCCTGGAAGAAGTTCGATCCGGCCGTCAGAAAGACCTGGACTGAGTCCATTGGATCTCTCCAGCTTCCGATGTACAACCTGCTGTACTCCGAGATTTCGGGTGAGGAGGTCGGGAAGATTGTGCCGGCTTATGTGTTTCTTGGAAGAAACTACCTGGACCCAACGATTGAGACCGGCCTCTCAAAAGACGGAATCGTCACCGAAGAAATGCAAAGAAATCTGCATACCGTGATCCTTGGGCTTGTCAAAGAAATCCAGGACCCCGAGCAGCAGTTTCTCCCGGCGTCAGATTTGAAAAAGGAATGCCCTGGATGTCCCTACCAGGTCATGTGTGGAACGCAGTGGGCAAAGGAGGGAAGGTGGTGAGATTCGCCCGACGAAAGCACAACTTCGAAATCTTCCCTTGAAGAGCACTCGATTGTGGATTGTTCACAAAACGCGGGGATCTCGCCTAGATGAAACTGAAGAGAAACGCGCAGAGGAATCCAGCGATGGTTGCGAGTCCAACGGAGGGCCCACCATCCTCGTACGCTTCCGGCATCATAACGGATGCCACCATGGCGAGGATTCCGCCGCCCGCAATTGCGCCCACCAGGGTCAGCGTCGTTGCCGGTGCGTCAGCCAGAAAGATATTGCCAAGAGCAGCGGCGACTGCACCCGCGGCAACCAAAGTTCCCCACAGGCCGAAGATCTTCAACTTGCTAAACCCGGCTGCATGCATGGCTGTTGCACTAGCCACGGCTTCGGGGAGATTGGAAAGAAAGACCGCTGCCAGGAAGGTGAATCCAAAAGTGTTCAAGGAGACGTAACTCGATCCGATAACCACCGACTCCGGGATCCCGTCAAGCATGGCTCCCAAAAAAATGGCCAGAGCCGCACCGGGGGTAACGTGCGTGTGCATCATCGTAACTTCCTCGGAACGTGTCAGGCGCTGAATGTTGGCCAATGCGGCACGCTGCCATTGTTCGGCGTCAATATCCCCCTTACTCGACTCCACGTTGGTGACCAGTCGCTGAGAGTTCAGCTTCTCGACGGCCCGACGAAGGTTCGGCGAGCGCTCCAGCAACTCGTCGAAATGCACTTTGTCAATCCGCAAAAGCGAGGTATCCGCCATTGCCACCGCCGTAGCCGAGCGCGGTTCTCCCATGAGAAGCGCCATTTCGCCGAATGAGTCGCCGGGTCCGAGTTCCGCAAGTGTCTTCGCTCCCTTTCGCTTGTTACTGCCGGTCGTGATCCGCACCACGCCCTCCTCAATCAAATACAGTGCATCTCCATCATCTCCTTTCTTGAAAATCGTTTTCCCCGCAGGAACACGTACCGGTTGAACACAGACCAGGACATCCTCGATTTCTTCGGGAGGCAGTGACCGCACAAGGTCGATTTTCGAAAGGCTGGACAGAATGGCCGCCGATTCCTTTCTCTTCTTGTTCAGCATGTACAGTTTTGCCATGGCGGGATGGCGAAGAGCGGCGCCGCGCTCTTCCAGGATTCTGTTGGCAACGTAATACACCGTCCCGCCGGCAATGAATCCTGCCGCCACCCAGAGCCAGCTTGTGAAGCCGTCAAGATGCTCATGGTGCATGAGCCTTTCCGCCCCCTCATATGCCAGCTCCAGCGACAGCGCCTGGATCAACGCCCCGGTTCCGAACGCCATGATGACCGCATTGGTCCTCTGCGACGGCTTGACATACACTCCGATGGCGGTGCCCAGGATGAGTGACACCATCGCCAAGACCGCCATCGCCGAGGCGCCGAGAACCGTTTCCATGGAAGTTTGCTCAAACACGAGATTGGATTTCCCTTCGCCGGTTCGGCAATCCCTCTGCCCAAGGGAAATTGCCGAATACCGGGTTCAAAATTCTAATACCCCACAGCGGCTCCATCCGCCGCCCGCGGATCCGCCGCTCCCATCCGAAGACCGGTCTCCGGATCGATCAGAATCCCCATCGCCCGCCCCTGACCGTCCATGATCCTGATCCGGTGGCCGAACATTTCAAGAATTCTTCGCGAATCCATTGTTGTGGCGTATCGCTCGATGCGCAAGATGTCCGGAAGCCACTGATGATGAATGCGCCCCGCCGTAATTGCCTCAGACACGTTCATCCGGAAATCGATCACATTGAGGATCACCTGTAGCACCGTATTGATGATCGTTCGGCCTCCCGGAGAACCGATGAGAAGGTATGGTTTGCCGTCCTTTGCCACAATGGTGGGTGTCATGCTGGAAAGCATGCGCTTTTCCGGCGCCACGAGATTGGGGTCGGTCCCGATCATCCCGGTGCTGTCCGTGCGCCCGGGCTGAGGATTGAAATCCCCCATTTCATTATTATAGAGAAATCCGAGTCCGTCCGCCACAATGCGCGAACCGTATCCGTACTCGAGCGTGTACGTCACGACTACCGCGTTGCCCTGTGCATCGACCACCGAGTAGTGCGTGGTCTCGGGATTCTCGTAGACGTCATTGAATCGCGCCGGATCGCTGACCGAAGTGCGGTTCAGGCTGATCGACCGGCGAAGCTCGTCTGCGTACTGTTTGGAAGTCAGCTTTTCGATGGGCATGGAAGGATTGAACTCCGGGTCGCCAAGGTGGCGTGCGCGGTCGGCGTATGCCCGCCGCATGGCTTCGGCGAGCACATGCAGATACTGGGCGGAATTGTGCCCAAACGATGCGAGGTCAAATCCCTCAAGAATGTTCAGCATTTCGATCAATGCTGTTCCTCCGGAGCTCGGCGGAGGCATGGAATAAACGTCGTATCCGCGGTACGTCCCGTGTACGGGCACGCGTTCCCTGGCTTCGTACTGCGCAAGGTCCTTTTCCGTGATCAACCCCCCGTTTCGTTTCATGTCAGCCACGATCATGTGCGCGGTTTCCCCTTTGTAAAATCCGTCGCGGCCGTTGCGCTGAATGCGCTTCAGTGCCCGCGCCAGATCCGGCTGTTTCCAGATGTCTCCCGGTTCGTAGGGAAGAGTGTCTTTTTTGAAAAAGACACGTGCGGACGCGGGGTACTTTTTCCAATCTTCCTTCAAAGACCTAAAATCATCCGCCATGTCCCAACTGAGGGGAAAACCGTCTTCTGCAAGCTTTATGGCCGGGGCGGTGAGGTCTTTCCAGGATCGCGTTCCGAAGCGCTTCAGTGCCAGATCGAATCCCGCTATGGTGCCTGGTACGCCGATGGACAGGTACCCCTCATGATTCAGATCTGGAATGTATTTTCCAGCGGAATCGGTGTACATGTTCCGTGTCGCTGCAAGCGGAGCCTTCTCCCGGAAATCGAATGTGGTGACCTGTCCATCCTTGGGGAAGACGATCATGAACCCTCCGCCCCCGATGTTTCCCGCGGCGGGGTGGACGACAGCCAACGCCAGACCGACGGCCACCGCTGCGTCCACGGCATTCCCGCCGTTCTTGAGGACCTGAACGCCTACCTCCGAAGCAAGGAAGTGAGAGGAGACGACCATTCCCTTGGCGGCTCGCACCGGTGCTTTGGAAGCCCCGGCGGTAAACATAAGCACGGCAACAAGCGCATAAAAGAATGAAGCAACAGAGCGGTTTCGCATAAGGTATTCCTTGAAGGAATGCAGGAGAAAACTCATGAAGAGTAAGGAAATGTCTCAGGGTTTGCAAGAACGGGTCATCCTTGAACAAGGCCCCGTTTCTTGCTATATTGCCGCCAAGCCATGTCCCGCCTCAGGATCCCCCTTGTCGGCAGGATCCTGGGGAGCGGAACCGTCCTCAAGTACGAGAGAGGACGGCACTTTTCTTAACAGAACATGCGGGCGTAATTCAGCGGTAGAATGCCAGCTTCCCAAGCTGGACGTCGCCGGTTCGATCCCGGTCGCCCGCTCTTTGGATTCGCGTATCATACCGAACGTCGACCGGGCCGCTCCTTGTCTGGAGTGGCTCAATTTTTTTCTATCCAAGGGTCGTCGGGAGGAACTCCGTCTGAAAATTTCCGTCTAACGTGTTATCATATCTTGGCTTACAAGGAGACTCGTGTGGATATTACATCGATCAATGAAATGATCAGCAAAGAAAGCGCCTTCGTCGACACGCTGACGGCGGAGGTTGGGAAGGTGATCGTGGGGCAACGATCCATGGTCGATCGCCTGCTGATCGGTCTGCTCAGCGACGGTCACATTCTGCTGGAAGGAGTTCCTGGACTCGCCAAGACGCTCACGATCAAGACGCTTGCCGGAGCGATCAATGCAAAGTTCCAGCGGATCCAGTTCACTCCGGATCTTCTCCCCGCCGATCTGGTGGGGACTATGATCTATAACCAGAAGGATGGGAAGTTCATAACGCGGCGCGGACCGATCTTTGCAAACTTTATTCTTGCCGACGAGATCAACCGGGCGCCCGCGAAGGTGCAAAGCGCCCTGCTTGAAGCAATGCAGGAGCGCCAGGTGACGATCAGTGAGGATACGTACAAGCTTGAAGAACCCTTCCTCGTTCTCGCAACACAAAACCCGATTGAACAGGAGGGAACTTATCCGCTTCCCGAGGCTCAGGTAGACCGGTTCATGCTCAAGGTGAAGATCGGCTATCCCTCGCGCGAGGAAGAACTGCAGATCATGAGACAGAATGTGGACGGAAACCTGAAGCCAATGAAGCCGGTGGTGACGCCAAAGGAAATTCTTGCGGCCCGCGCCGCGGTGAAGAAGGTCTATATGGATGAGAAGATCGAACGTTATATTCTCGATCTTGTTTTTGCCACGAGAGACCCCGGAGCCGTCGGCCTTGAGAAACTTGTTCCGCTCATCGGCTACGGGGCGTCGCCGCGCGCATCGATCAATCTCGCTCTTGCCGCGAAGGCTCATGCGTTCATCAAGCGCCGGGGATACGTCATTCCGGAAGATGTTCGCGTCATCGCAATGGATGTGCTTCGCCACCGTGTGGCAGTTACGTACGAAGCGGAGGCCGAAGATATCTCGTCGGAGTCTGTCGTCCAGGATATCCTGAATCACATCGAAGTGCCGTGATGTCCCCGTCCCCCTGCCAAAGAGAACTCATCATTCGTGGCATCGAATGGAAACCAAGGAACTTCTGAAAAAAGTCCGCCAACTGGAAATTCGCACACGCGGCGTCGTGAACCAGGTGTTTTCCGGTGAATACCATTCAGTGTTCAAAGGCCGGGGCATGGAATTCTCCGAAGTTCGGGAATACCAGCCGGGGGATGAGATCCGGACGATAGACTGGAACGTCACGGCACGATTGAACCATCCTTTTGTAAAGGTCTTTGAGGAAGAGAGAGAATTGACAGTGCTTCTCCTCGTGGACCTGAGCGGCTCCCAGTTCTTCGGTTCGCAATCGTCATTCAAACGCGACATTGCTGTTGAGCTCAGCGCGATCCTTGCCTTTTCGGCCATGAAGAACAACGATAAGGTCGGTGCCCTGCTGTTTACCGACCAGATCGAGAGGTTTATTCCGCCCCGCAAGGGCCGCATCCATGCGCTGCGTATTGTGCGCGAGCTTCTCTCCTTTGCCCCGCAAAGCCCCCGAACAAGCCTCTCCGCGGCGCTGGAATACTTGAATCGTGTCCAAAAGAAGCGGGCGATCGTGTTTCTGATATCGGACTTTGCTGATACTGAATACGAACAGGCATTGCGGATTGCCGGCAAGCGCCACGATCTCGTGGGGATAGTCCTTATCGATCCGCGCGAGCGCGAACTCCCGCCCGTTGGGCTTGTTGCATTTCATGATGCCGAGACCGGACAGGAACGCTGGGTGGACACGCTGAATTCTGCCGTGCGCCATGCCCATGCCACATCATGGGCTTCTGCATACAGCCGACGCCAATCGATCTTTCGCAAATCCAGACTGGATGCCGTGGAGATCCCCATTGACCGTTCGTACATGAAACCACTCACTGATTTCTTCCAGAGGAGAGAGCGCCGATGGTAGCAGTGAGGCGCTCTCTCTTCATGCCTTTCCTCTCTGTTTTGTGCACGATCCTTGCGCCGGCGCAGGATGTGCGTGTGAGCGCGTCTGTTGACTCCACGTCGTATTTGATCGGTGACTGGATTCACGTTGTCGTTTCAGCAGAAACGGCGCCACACCTCCAGGCGCTCGGCCCTGTCCCCGGCGATACTCTCGGACCGTTCGAGGTGCTCAGGATGCAATCCAGGGATTCATCTGAATCCGGTGGACGAAAGCACCGTTCATGGGTGGTCAGACTGACAACATTCGATACCGGCGCAGTCAGCATTCCATCTCTCGCGATTCATTTTCTGAACACCACGGACAGTTCTGTTCAAACTGCGTTTACAAATCCGATCCCGCTTTCGATTGGAACGGTCGATCTGGGGGATGATCCTCAATTGAAGGATGTCAAGCCGCCGTTGGATGCGCCGTGGCGGTTCGAAGACCTCGTTCCGTATTTGCTGTTCCTCGTGCTGCTCGCTCTCGCGGCAGGCGGATACCTGTTGTATCGACGGTTTCGGAAGAACCGGGATCAGGAGCCTGTTCCCGCCGAGTCTGCTGTTCCGGCCCACGAACGAGCCCTGATGGCTCTCAAAGCACTGGAGGCAATGAGGTTGTGGCAACAGGGGAGGGTGAAGGAGTACTACTCCAAAGTCAGCGAGATTGTGAGGCGCTTCTTCGAGGACAGGTTCGGTGTTCCTGCGCTCGAAATGACCAGTGACGAAATTGTTCAAAGTTTGAAAATGGTGCCCGAAGCCGGGGGAGTGTTGAAGGAAGTCGACAGGTTTCTCCTGACCTCGGATCTGGTGAAGTTTGCCAAATACGAGCCTTCGATGGCAGAGAATGAAGCGGAATTGCAGATGGCGTACGGGATTGTCCGTGCCCTTATTCCGCGCCCGTTGGTTGTGGAGGATGGCCGTGCCGTCGATCGGTGACACGTTTGCCAATCCGGAATTTCTCTGGCTTCTCCTTCTGGTGCCGGCCGCCGGCATCTTCTGGTGGAGGCGGAAGGAGCGGATGGTCACCTCCATCCGCTTCTCCACGATCGGGAATTTTCAGACCGTTCCTCAAACCCTTCGTGAACGAATCCGTCACGCTCCGCTTGCTCTCCGGCTGGCGATGACGGCGGTGCTTATTATTGCCCTTGCGCGTCCGCAGTCGGTCTCCAGCACAGAGAGTGTTTCCACCGAAGGCATCGATATTGTGCTCGTGCTTGATATTTCCGGCAGTATGCTGGCGGAGGATTTTACCCCGAACCGGCTCGTGGCGGCCAAGCAAGTGGCGGAAGACTTCATCGCCGGAAGGTCCAACGACCGGATCGGTCTCGTCATCTTTTCAGCTGAGAGTTTCACCCAATGTCCACTGACCACGGACTATCCTGTACTGATCAAACTTCTGCACGAGGTCAAGAATGGAATGATTGCGGATGGAACCGCCATTGGCCTGGCCCTGGCCAACGCCGTTAATCGTGTGAAAGACAGCAAGGCAAAAAGCAAGGTGATTATTCTGCTCACGGACGGTGTCAACAATCGTGGGGAGATCGATCCGTTGACGGCGGCGAAGATTGCCGCCACCTTTGGGATCAGAACGTACACCGTCGGCGTAGGGGCGCGTGGTACTGCTCCCTACCCCGTTCAAACCCCCTTTGGTGTCAGGAGGCAGATGGTACCGGTGGATCTCGATGAGAAGACCCTCGAGACCGTGGCATCGATGACGGGGGGAAAGTACTTCCGGGCGACGGACAATGCGAAGCTCGCGTCAATTTATCGCGAGATCGATAAGCTGGAAAGGACGAAGATCGAGGTGACGGCGTACCGAAAGACGACGGATCTCTTTCCGGGTTGGTTGACGTTGGGGATGATCCTACTTGGACTCGAATTGATCCTTGCCCATTTCGTCATCAGAAAGGCTCCTTAGAGACGATGCTTCGGTTTCAACATCCCGATCTCCTGTGGCTCCTGCTGGCAGTGCCCCTTCTGGCAGGAGGGCTGTTGCTCCTGCATCTCTATCAGAAGCGTCTGCTTGCGGCGTTCGCGTCTCTTCGTTTGCTGAAGGAGCTGTCTCCGGACGTAAGCGGTACCAAGCGGGCAATCAAGAACAGCGCGCTCCTTTGCGGCTTGGCACTCGTGATTCTCTCCGCGGCGAACCCCCAGGTCGGCACACGCCTCGAAGAGGTCAAGCGGGAAGGCATTGATCTGTTTATTGCTCTCGATGTCTCGTTGAGTATGAAGGCCGAGGATATCCGTCCCAACCGCCTCGAGAAGGCCAAGCGCGATGTCTCTGCCCTCCTGAGCAAGCTCAAGGGCGATCGCGTGGGGCTTATCGTGTTTGCCGGAGATGCTTTTGTGCAGTTTCCGCTTACGTCAGACTATTCCGCGGCCGATCTGTTTATTTCGGCTGTTGACGTCGATGCGGTGCCGACCCCGGGCACGATGATCGCAAGCGCCATCGAACTGGCGCTGAAATCCTTTCCGGAGGATCTCCCGACGGAAAAAGCAATCATCGTTGTGAGTGACGGGGAGAATACCGAAGGGAATCTCGAGGACGCGATGACAAAGGCAAGTTCTGCCGGCGTCAAGGTGTTTACGGTAGGAATGGGGACGCCAACCGGCAGTCCTATTCCGATCTACGACGGCGCGGGGAACAGGGTGGATTACAAACGTGATCGGAACGGCGGCATTGTGTTGACGAAGCTTGAAGAAACAACGCTTCAGCGGCTTGCGGCAATGACGGGTGGATCGTACCGCCGGGCAACCAGCGGCGGAAATGAAATCGATGAGATTTACGAAGAACTCCTTGCCCTGGAACGGGTCCAGTTCGAGGCCAAGCAGGTGACGGGATACGAGAGTATGTACCAATATCCGCTGGCGTTGGCAATCATGTTCCTTATTTTGGATTTTCTTCTCTCAGAACGCCGCGGGGCGTTCTTGCGTATCCTTCGGCGCCTGATTCCTGCGACCACCGTGTTGGCCACTCTGGTTGTTCTTCCGTCGTCGCTCTATGGGCAAACTCACCGGTCTCTGATCAGCAACGGCAATGACGCCTACAGGCGGGAGAATTATGCGGAGGCGGAAACTCAATACAAGAAGGCGCTTGAGAAGTATCCTGATTCGGAAATCGGACGGTTTAATGCCGGTAATGCGTACTACAAGCAACAGCGATATGACGAGGCCGGCCAGGCATTCAGCGAATACGCTGCGATCACCAAGGACCCGCTCAGTGCGTCGAAAGCATACTACAACATGGGCAATGCTCTGTATCAGTCCCAAAAGCTCGATGAGAGCATTGAGGCATACAAGCAGGCCCTCCGGTTGAACCCGAACGATAGGGACGCACGCTTCAATCTGGAACTGGCAAAACAGAAAAAGCAGGCACAGCAACAACAACAGCAAAAGCAGGAGCAGCAGAAGCAGAACCAGAATCAGAAAGATCAGAAGCAGGAACAGCAGAACGATCAACAGCAGAACAAGCAACAGAAGCAGGATCAACAGCCCTCACAGAGTCAGCAACAAGAGGATCGTCCACCCCAGCAACAGCAGCAACAACAGGCGAGGCAGACGATTCCCAAGGAGCAGGCTGAAAGGATCCTCGAAGCTTTGAAGAACAGTGAGAAGGAGATTCAGAAACAGTTGCGGAAACGGGAAGGTTCGAGAATCAGAACAGACAAAGATTGGTAGAGATGAACCGCATCGGACATCTTGTGCTTGTAATGCTGATCAAGACGGCCTTTGGCCAGGATCTGACGTTTGAGACTCAGATCGACAGTCGCAAGGTTACCGTGGGTCAACAGTTTCAGGTGAGTTTCACCGCAACGAGCACACAATCAATCCGCTTGCGAAACTTTGCGCCGCCGGATTTCAAGGGATTTGTTGTGTTGAGCGGACCTGTGGAGTCGTCCCAGTATCAATGGATCAACGGACGTGCAACGTCCACACTCTCCTACGTTTACGTGCTCTCCATCCAGAAACCCGGAAAGTATGTGATCAATCAGGCTTCCGTGGAGCATGAGGGAAAGCGCTATTCGACGGAACCCGTGGAGATCGAAGCGGTTCAAGGCCGGCCGGGGGGCAACACCTCGGGGGATGAGGGGCTCGGTGTGGACCTGAAAGAAAACCTGTTCATACGGGTTCTTGCCGAAAAACAGCGTGTACGTCAAGGTGAGCAATTTATTGTAACACACAAACTCTACACACGTGTGAACATTGACAACTACGTGATCTCCAAAGCGCCCACGTTTGAAGGGTTCTGGGCCGAGGATCTCGATCAACAGGGTACACCTGAAGTCACCACGGAGACGATCGACGGAAAGCAGTTCCGCGTGGCGACGATCAAGAAGACCGCGCTGTTTGCCGCCCAACCGGGAAAACTGCGGATAACCCCTCTCGAAGTTCGGTGCGCGGTGCAGGTCCGACGACGGCCCACGGATCCGTTCGACATTTTCAACGATCCGTTCTTCAGCCGGATGCGAACACAGGAAGTGGACATTGCATCGAATTCCCTCACCGTCACGGTCGATCCGCTCCCCGCTCCTGCTCCCGCCGGCTTTACCGGTGGCATCGGCAAGTTCACGCTGGATGCATCCCCCGATAAACGTGAGCTTAGGGCAGGAGATGCCCTCACATTTCGCGTCTCGATCAGCGGGACCGGGAATGTCAAACTGATTTCAATTCCTTCACCCACGTTTCCCGCCGATTTCGAAGTGTACGATCCAAAGATCAGTGAGAGCATCTCGCGCGCGCAAGACGTCATTCGGGGAACGAAGACGGCGGAGTTTCTCATGATTCCTCGGAATCCCGGGGAACGCATCATCGAGCCGGTGACGTTTGTGTATTACGATCTCGCGAGAAACTCATATGTCACGCTCCGTTCTCCGAGTTTCACATTAAAGGTCACTCCGGGCAAGGAACCGATCGCGGGTGTCACCGCGGGAGCTGCAGCCAAGGAGGATATCAAGCTTCTGGGCGAGGATATCCGGTTTCTCAAACTCTCGCTCGGTACACTTGAACGCGTAAGTGAACGGGGGACATCGGCGGGTTTGCTCGCCGTTGCGGTCGGGCTTCCGCTTCTGTTCTTTGCGGGGTCCTATGCGTATCGGAAGAGGCGCGAACACCTTTTGGGCAATTTGTCGCTGACAAGAGCGCGGGCGGCAGGACGTGAAGCAACGAAGAGACTGAAACACGCGCGAAAACTCCTCGTGCAAGGAAACACAGAGACCTATCATGCGGAGGTGTCACGGGCTCTCTATCGGTATTTGAGCGATCGTCTGCAGATCCCCGCGGCCGACTTGACTCTCGATTCGGTTTCTGAAGTTCTGCGGAGATACCGAATGCCAGAGGACGCTATCGGGCGGCTTCGTGCCTGTCTTGAGAAGGCAGAGTTTGCGCGTTTTGCTCCGGGCGGCGATACACAGGCAGGGAGAACGGATCTTCTGGAGACGGCCGCGGCCTCCATTGACGAGCTCGAAAGCCTTCTGAGGAAATCATGACCGGTGTTCGTACCCTCCTGTTGCTCCTCTTTCTTGGTTCCTTCGCCGTGGCGCAGACGCCGGAGGACGTGTTCGAGGTGGGGAACGAACACTACCGCGCTGCGCGGTTTCGCGAAGCCATCGGAGCCTACGAAAGCATTCTTAAGCAGGGATATGTAAGCGCCCCCCTTTACTTCAATCTGGGCAACGCCTACTACCGCGTCGGCGATATCGCGCGGGCGATTCTTTCGTACGAACGGGCCCGGATTCTGGACCCCGGGGATCCCGACATCGCGTTCAATCTTCGTCTTGCCAACCTCCGCGCGCCAGACCGCATTGACGCTGTCCCCGAGCTATTCCTTGTGCGTTGGTTTCGCAGTATCTCCGAAGCCGTTCCTCCGTCAACCGTTTCCGTTGTTCTCCTGGCCTGCTGGGTGCTTCTCTGGACGATCCTGTCGGTATTGAATATCGCGGGACGAATTCCGTACGAACGGCCCCTCCGGATCCTCTCGGTTGTCACGGCGGTAATGGTTCTTGTTTCCGGAACGCTGTATGGCCTGCAGATGTACGATAACGCCAGTCGTAATGACGCGATCATTCTTGAGAGCGTCGTGACGGCAAAGGCCTCACCGGACGAGCAGAGCGTTGATACGTTCGTCATCCACGCGGGATTGAAGGTCGAACTGGGTGAAGTCGTGGGGGATTGGGTGAGAATAACGCTGGCGGATGGAAAGGTCGGTTGGATCAGAAGCGATGCATGTGAACGGATTGAGGGGATTTGAACGGAACGTCCGACGTTTGTATATTGAAATGCGGTCGTTGACGCAAAGGTTGGACGCTTAGCTCAGCTGGTTCAGAGCGCCTGCCTTACAAGCAGGAGGTCACTGGTTCGAACCCAGTAGCGTCCACACTGTCGTAGATTCTCCCGGCCAGAATCGGGAGAATTGACATGCCGTAGCCCACCTTTCCAAGGTTCATATGTTAAACATGAGAACCTTGGAAAGGTGGGTGGCCCCAAATCCATGATTTCTCGAAGGAAGATTCCTGTTGTGCATTTCGTCCCGGGCAAATGTCGATCCATCCTTGTAATTCTTACAACGAGATTTGAGAAGGAGTTTCGGACGAAAGGGAAAATCTCTAGATTGGGGGAGGGAGAAAGACGTCGGAGGTCCCATGCTGAGAATCCGGACTTTGGTGATTGACGATGAGCGGCTGGCGCGCGAACGCCTTCTGTCTCTGCTCGAGGGCGATCCTGATATTGAGATCATCGGCGAGTGCGCCACCGGCAAGGAGGCGATTGCAGCCATCACCCGTGAATCGCCCGATCTGATCTTCCTCGATGTCCAAATGCCGGAAGGAGACGGCTTCGAGGTCCTGCAGAGCATCGACCTGCATCAGATGCCGATTGTCGTATTTGTGACGGCGTACGACGAATATGCCGTCCGTGCCTTCGATGTGCATGCGCTGGACTACTTGCTGAAACCCTTCGATCAAACGAGATTCGAAAGGGCACTGATCCGTGCCAAGTCCGAAGTGGTCCTTCGGAACAACACGAATGTGAACCAGAAATTGCTCTCGATGCTCGAACACATCGAGTCACACAAGAGGCATCCGGATCGGATTCTGGTCAAATCGTCCGGACGCGTTTTCTTCCTCAAGTTTGATGAGATCGACTGGGTGGAATCGGCAGGGAACTACGTCAAACTGCATGTCGGCCATGACAACCATTTGTTGCGCGAAACAATGGCGCAGATGGAACGAAAACTGGAAGGGGAGAAATTCGTACGTATCCATCGAACGGCGATCGTGAATGTGGACAGGATCAAAGAAATTCAACCGTCGTTCAACGGCGAGTATGCGGTGACGCTGACCAACGGCACACGGCTGACTGCCAGCAGAGGATATCGAAAGAAGCTTTCTGAGTCTTTGCAGGAGCAGCAATAGCTATCCTGCGGCGGTCGGTCGATGAAACGAGGGCGAACAGCGTGAAGAGGGAATCATTCTTTGGCAAGCGATGGGTGCGTTGGACGGCAGTCTTTCTGGTGTGGACCGCCGTCGGACTCTTCTTTGCGTCTCAGGCATCCATGTGGGACCGTTTTCTGTTTCGCCAGCAGGTGACCTGGCAACGCGCCCTGACCACGAATCTGACCTTTTACTACATTTGGGCCGCCCTGACTCCCTTCGTGATCTGGATGGGAAGGAAATTCCGTCTGGAGAAGAAGCAATGGGGAAAATCGCTTGCTGTACACATCCCCCTTGGGATCATTCTTGCCCTGGTTCAGCTTCTTGTCGCCGAAGCGCTCTGGGGCATGACGCGCGATGAGCCGCTTTCCCTGTACGAGACCTTCCGGGCCATCGAGTTTTCCTTTGCCTTCAATTTTCATATCAACTTCCTCACGTACTGGATGATTCTTGCCGTTTCCTACATGATCGACTACTATCGTCAAGTGCGCGACCGGGAGCTTCGCGCCTCGGTGCTGGAAGCGCAGTTGACAAAGGCGAACCTCCAGGCGCTGAAGATGCAGCTTCAACCCCATTTCCTGTTCAACACCCTCAACGCCATCTCATCCCTCATGCACAAGAACATTGCTGATGCCGACCGCGTTGTCGCCCGTCTGGGAGACTTGCTACGGTATTCATTGGATTCCGGAGGCGTACAGGAAGTTTCGTTGACGGAAGAGCTGGACTTTCTTCGTCGGTACCTTGAGATTGAGAAGATCAGATTCGGCGAACGGCTGTCCGTGAAGATCAATGCCGGGCAAGATACCTTGCAGGCAAAGGTGCCGAACCTGATTCTCCAGCCCCTCGTCGAAAATGCAGTCCGGTACGGAATCGGCAACCGGGCCAAAGGAGGCAGAATCGAGATCTCCGCGTGCCGAGAGGACGACAGTCTGATCCTGTCGGTGAAGGATGATGGTCCGGGTTTGTCCCGGAATGGGTCCGGTTTTGTGGAAGGGGTGGGATTGCGAAATACGAGGGTCCGATTGGAGCAATTATACGGGGAAAATCAGGAATTTCAGCTATCCAACGGGGAGGGGAACGGTCTGGAGGTTCGTTTGAAAATTCCTTATCATGAAATTGCACTCGCAGGGGTCTGACCGGTCGTTTCTGCCAAAGATGTTGAAGGAGACCGTATGGCGAAAACAGACAGAGGATTGAGGAGATGGTGGTGGGGGGTGTCGGTCCTTCTGATCGTTCCGGGCGCCGAAGTCGCGGGATTCCAGCTTGGTTCGCCCTCGAGAACATCCGATCTTTCCTCGACCGCCGCGGAAGTAACTGCGCTCGCAGAGGAGCACTTCCGTCTGGGTCTTGCCTACCTCGAATCGCCTGCAAGCACCGAGAAAGCTGTAGAACACCTGGAACACGCTGTGATGCTCAACCAGGGGAATCCCGAGTACCATTACAGATTGGCCGAGGCCTATGCCAGGGACTTTTCCTATGCCAACATTCTGCGCAAGCCCTTCCTGGCAACGCGCGTTCGGGCAGAATTGGAACTAGCCGTCCGTTATCACCCCGCCTCGATCGAATACCGCGAAGGACTGATCCAGTACTATGTCATGGCTCCGGCCATTCTTGGAGGAAGTTACCTGCGGGCACGAGCGCATGCCAACGCGATGAGCGCATTTGATCCGTATTTTAGCCTGCTCGCTCACGCCTACATCAGCGCTGAACAAGGAGATCATGAGGGCGCTGTTGCTCTTTATTCCAAGGCGATCCTCATGCGACCATCAGCCTGGCAGGCTTATCAGCGATTTGGATCGTATTGTCTCAATCTGGATGAAACCGATAAGGCAATCAAACACTTTGAGTCCTATGTCAGGCTCAGACCGGACACCTCGGCAAGTTATGAACATCTGGCTTCTGCCTACGTTCGCAAACGGATGTATGACAAGGCAATCGAAACCTATCTGAAGGCGTACGAGGTGAACCCCGCCCTGAGCGCTCTCCTGTTTCGAATTGCACAGCTGTACGAGTTCAAGGGTTTGCCTGCGGCAGCGGGAGAATACTATGAAAAGTACCTGACCCTTGCTCCAGCGGGGCGGCTGGCAGAGGATGCCAGAATCAAGCTCGAGGAGTTGAGAACGCCCTGAGGGGATCTCGGATCCTTGCGAAAGGAAAGAAGCCCGTCCGGAGAGGACGGGCTTTCTTCATGTACGGGGTCAGGAACTGATCTTGTACCGCTTCATTAAGCGATAGAACGTCGCACGGCCGATTCGGAGCCGCGAGGATGCCTCGACAATGTTACCGTTGGTTACCTTGAGGGCATGGCGGATGGCAGCTTCCTTCACTTTTTCCATGGGAACAATGTCACCATCCTCCGGTGGATCAAAAACGGAGGACGACGGTGTAACGGGGGGTCGGGAAAAACTCTGAAGGGCGAGCGGGAGATCGCGTTCATGAATCTCTGATCCTTCGGACATGACAACCGCACGTTGGATCGCGTTTTCCAGTTCCCGGACGTTCCCGGGCCACGGGTATTCGTACAAGAGCTTAAGCGCCTCGCGGCTGAAACGCAGATCGGTCCGGGACTGATCGGCGCCAAAGCGGCGCAGAAAATGCTCTGCGAGCAGAAGGATGTCAGTCTTGCGCTGGCGTAAAGGAGGGATGAGAATCGGAAACGCCGCCACTCGAAAGAACAGGTCTTCCCGGAAGCGCTTTTGACGCACTTCCTCGCGGAGATCCCTGTTGGTTGCAGAGACCAGACGAACATCCGCTGTGATCGTCTCGTTTCCCCCCACTCGTTCGAATTCCTTTGTTTGCAGGACTCTGAGAAGTTTCGCTTGGAGGCTCAGGTCCATTTCCCCAATTTCGTCCATGAACAGTGTGCCGCCGTTGGCCTGTTCAAATCGGCCGATGCGGCGCTGGTATGCACCGGTAAATGCGCCCTTTTCGTGCCCGAAGAGCTCGCTTTCGAGCAGTTCGTGTGGAATCGAAGCGCAATTAACCACAACAAAGGGGGCATCCTTCCGTTTCCCGTGAAAGTGTATAGCGCGTGAAATCAGTTCCTTTCCCGTGCCGCTTTCTCCCATAACGAGGACAGGGATATCTGCATCCTTAACCTTGTTCACGAGTTTGAAGACCTCCCGCATCTCGCTGCCAGAGGCAATGATGTTCTCGAAATGCACTTCACGCTTGATTTGCTCCTTCAATTGAGAGACTTCCCGCGACACTGTGCGGAGCTGAAGGATCGTGCGGGTTGCGATTTCGAGTTTTGGAAAATCGATCGGTTTGCCGAAATAGTCGGATGCGCCGAGCTTGAGGGACTCGATTGCAACTTGGATGTCTCCCTGGGCCGAGAGCATGATCACCGGAATGTCGGGAGACCGGCGCTTAAGCTCTTTCAGTGTTTCAATTCCCCCCATGCCGGGCATCATGATGTCCAGGAGGATCAGATCAGGGTCATTGTGAAGATGTTCAAGGCATTCCTCGCCGGTCGAAAACACCTGGGCGTCATAACCCCACCGTTTCGTAACCCAATGCTCCAAGAGTCTGCTGATCGTAGCCTCGTCGTCGACAATGTAGAGAAGAGGTTTGGTCATTTCGTTACTCGTTGGTTGCAGTCAGAGAAACTGGGAGACACACTTCGACGGTAGTTTCCGGGCCTGGGGCAGGAACAATGGTAAGGCTGCCGCCCCGGAGAGCCAGCATGTGTCTTGTCCGGGCCAGGCCCAATGCCTCGATATCAGTCGCAGAAAGGTTCCCGGGGGTAGTTCGAATGTCGAGATTTCGTCCGCGCCGCCGCGAAGCGACCCTGCAGACGAAAAAGTTTTCCTGCAGGTGCCCGGTGATGGAAATGGAGCCGATGCCGGGCGAGAATCGGGCGGCATTGCTGAACACATTCACCAGCATCTTTGTGACAAATTCGCGGTCAAGCTCGACCGGTGTTTCCACATGGTCCATCTCTTTCAGAATAAACCGGCTCTGAGGCTGGTTCAACGTCGTTGCGGCCAGCCGGACAGCTGTTCTCATGACCGTAGACGGAGAGGTCCTCTGTTTCAACGCCGGCGGTGTGTCCGGATTCGCGAAAGACACATACAGAAGCTCTTCCACGAATCGCGAAAGCCGTTCACTTTCTGTCTTGATAATCCTGACGAACTCAGCACAGGTTTTTCTGTCTATCGTCGCGTCGTCGAGGATCGCCGATGTAAAGCCAATGATGGAGGTCAGGGGTGTCTTCAAAGCATGAGAGATTCTCGCGAGCTCCGTTCCATGCAATCGCTCAATACTCGCAAGCGTAAGGCTGGCATGATTGTGTTTCATTTTGTTGTACTCGTTAAACAATGATTGAAATTGATCCTCAATAGTAAGCGCAATCTCCATGCCAGCCGTGAAGCCCGACAAAATGGGCCATTTGGAATGTTCTCCAATGTATCAGAAAGATATGAAAATGTCAAAATGATACATATTTGGAGAGACCAAACTCGCTAAGATACTTAATTTCTAACCAATTAGTGAAAAGTGAATCATAATAATACAAAAGTCTTATTATGATACACATGGGGTGATGGGATTGATTGGAAGTGCTGAATTTGCTCAAAAAAAAGCGATTTTCCTGCTGGCACGGGTCTTGACATACCTGTATCAGAGTTTGAAACCAAAACAAAAAACAATCTAACCCAAGGAGTTTGTGATGAAAAAGACTACTGCGATTTCGATGATTGCGATGCTGAGTGTGGCCCTCTCCGCCTCAGCGTTTGCACAAGCCACGGCCACGCAGAACGTGACATTGGCAGTAAACACGGTTTACAAGATCGCCACTTCCGGAAACCCCGGTCCCTTGACGATCACAACCGGAACAGCCGGCGTTGATGCTCTGAATGCGGTTACGGATAACTCGACAACCTACAGCATTACGCAGAACTTCGGCAACACGGTGAAGATCACGGCCCATATGGACGCGGCTCTTCCGGCGGGCTATCAGCTGAACCTCGGCCTTGCCAGCACGAAGGGGACGAGTGCCGGTAACGTTGACATCTCCAACGCGACCTCCGGTTCAGCAGTTGATGTGGTCACAGGTATTCAACGCGGTGCCGATGCCGGACAGACGATCACCTATACGTTCTCGGCCTCTGCATCAGCCGGCCCGCTGGCCTCAACGTCAAGAATCGTTACGCTGACTCTTACCAACTAAGGGTCAGATTCAAGGATGCCCGTGGCGGATCATCTGGGAGGAGTCTGCTGCGGGCATTCGCTTATTGAGGGCTTATGTCATGAAAACCAGAATCACCATAATGCCCCGCCTCTGCGCAATCCTGCTGTGGTTCCTGACAATCCCCGCGGTCCACGCTCAGCAATCGGCCATCCATCAAAGACTCCTGCTCCACGTTGCTGAGCTGAATGCACTCTCCGTTTCGCCCACCGTGCCCGCCGTCGAAATGCAATCGGCCCGGGAGGCGATCTCAAGGCTTGTATGGACAAGCAACGGAAACGAAAAAAAGATCACAGTGGCGCAACGTCCGCCGCACACTGCCGGCATCCGCATCACCCTTCGGGACATGGACCATCGGATCGCGGCTACCCAAAGTGTTGAACTGACAGGGCCGGCAACCATCGACCTGCTCTACGGTCTGGAACGATCAGCCGGCAGTTGCGTGGTCGAATTTACTGTAATTTCTCCCCAGGTGGCGGATTCCCCGCCGGTGCAGATTATCTATACGGTTACAAACAGCTAACCTCCTTGAATGTTATGATTGCCCGGCATATATTACGTCGTTCCATGATGCGAATCCCGTACCTTCCGACTCTCCTTGCTGTGGCGGCTGTGGCGTACTCCACGGCGGGCGCTCAAAGCCACAATCATACCGTGCGCGTCAGCGTTGCCGTCATCACCGCGCTGAAAGTGAGTTCAGGAACCGTCAACCTCACAATCACCGGAGCAGGCGTGATTGCCGGTCAGGATCTGATGACCGTCGTCGATCAATCGACCTCCCTCCTCTGGGGCACGAACAGCAGCGGAAAGAAGGTTACGGTGCAGTCGAACCTGGCATCTCCGAAATACACGCTTAAAGTCGAAGCCCTCGGCCCAACGCAGGGAACCGCCGCGGGACAAGTTGTTCTGTCATCCGTCGCTCGGGATTTTCTTCTGAACATCGGCCGCAGTTCCGGAACCTGTTCGATCCGATATGTGGGAGAAGCTTTGGCATCGCAAGGGGCAGGATCGGATGCCCACACCATCACGTTCACCATCGCGAATCAATAACCACCATGAGGACGACACAGGGAAGGCCATTCTTCGGGTCAACGCTTGCCGCCGGTGTCATCGGATTCTTCTTCTTCCTGTTGGCAGTCGAGGCCGCAAGTGGACAATCCATCACAATTCAGGGCGGCAACGTCACTCTGTCGATTACCACAGGCCTTGCCGGCTCCGAACCTCTTCCCGTGATGAATACTGCGACACGATTGCGCTACCGGCGAACCCTCTACACTCAGAAGATCACCGTTCAGACAAGCTGTCCGGGCCAGAATTTCGGTCTCACGGTCGTTGCGTCGAATGTAACCGCCGGGACGGCGGCGCCTCAGGTTACACTGAGCAACGGGATGCCTCCGGTAGATTTCATTACCAACATTCCGTTTGGTTTTTTCTCGAATGCAACAGCCACTCTGAACTATACCGCCACGGCAACGTTCTCTCAAGGCAATAGCGCCGAACTGGGAGACGACCTTCACACGGTCACCTACACCATTTCCGCTCAATAAGGCACAATCATGAAATTCTTGATCCTTCCAGTTCTGGGCCTGCTTGTATGTTCCTTTGCCCCTGGGCAGGTTTCCGTTGTGGGCGAACTCAGTCAGGACCGCGAGGCCAGCCCCGGAGAAGAGTACCGGGGAACCATCCTCGTGCGCAACGACACGGACGAGCCGCAGGAGGCAAAAGTGTATCAGACGGACTATCTCTTTTTCTCCGATGGAACGAACAGGTACGACGAACCCGGTTCTCATCCGCGATCGAACGCACGCTGGATCACATTCAGTCCGGCCTACGTAACGCTTCCGCCGAACGCCACGGTCAGCGTGAGCTATTCGGTGGCGGTCCCCCAAGGTGGATCGCTGAGGGGTACCTACTGGAGTATGCTGATGATTGAAGGAATCCCGAAATCGTCCGCCGAATCCTCCCGCCGCGATGCCAAGGCGGAAATGGGTATCATGCAGGCCATCCGGTACGGCATCCAGATAGCAACCCACATTGCGGGAACGGGATCGCGAACGGTCGAGTTTGAAAACCCCCGCATCCTTGCCCGGGATAAGGGCGGGCGAGTCTTTCAGATTGACATCAAGAATACCGGCGACCTCGGTATGCGGCCCGAAGTTTATGTGGAACTATTCAATGAGCAGGGCGTTTCCCTCGGCAAATTCAGCGGCGTACGATACAGGATCTATCCGGGGACGTCGGTGAGACAAACTATCGACATGAGTCAGGTACCGAAAGGAACCTATAAAGCTCTCGTGGTCGTCGACGCGGGAGGGGACGACGTCTTCGGTGCTCAGTACACTCTCCAGATGTAGAACGGAAAGTGACACGGAGAACACCATATCGCCCGGCCCTGTTCGGCCGGATTTTTTTTGCTCTGGGTCTTTTCTGCGTGTTCCGCGCAAGTGCACAAACAGAGGAAGGCCTTGTTGTGCGCCCAGCATCCCCTCGGATGGAGATCCGTGAAGGATCAGTTGTGTCAACCGGATTTGTTGTTGAAAACCAAACGCGTCGTAACAAAACCGTTAGGGCAACGATGGGGCTTCCGCGCGGGTGGAAGAACATTTTTCGCGAGCCGCGGTACACGGTGGCTGCCGGCAAATCAGAAGTCCGCCTCGTCACACTCTCTTTTCCCCCGGAAACCGAGGCGGGGGAATACGAAGTCCGCTACCGTGTAACCGACGCGTCGGATACGACGCTGTCGGCGGAAGCAAAAGTCGCGATCGTCATCGTTCCCTTCCGAAAACTCAATGTCCAGCTCGTTGACGCTCCCCGCTACGTGGCAGGCGGAGAACGGTTCGAACTGCTCTTCGAGGTGGTGAACGAGGGAAATGTTGGAGGAAAGATCGATGTCAAAACGGCAAATTCACAAGGCTTTCCTGCCGTTCCTGATTCTTCGGAAATTACTCTCGGACCGCGACAGCACAGGGGGGTCCGCATACGGGTCTCAACACCGGAATCACTCCCCGGCACGACACCCACCACGATTGAGCTCACAGCCGTGCTGAGATCGGATTCCACAGTCCGATCACGGACATCGGCTGTTGTTGATGTGATTCCCGGGCGCCTGGAAAGAGGAGAGGAATTTCACCGCTATCCTCTCCAGATTGCCTCCCGCGCGGCGGGAGAGGGCGAACGGCTGGGCGGCCAAGTCGAAATCAGCGGCATGGGATCGCTGTCTGAGGCGGGAACCGACAGGCTTGAACTGTTTCTCCGGACGACCGACATCCAGTCTCAATCCTCCCTCGGATTGCGCGACGAGTACCGCGTGCGGTATTCGACAACGTTTGGCGAGATTCGGTTCGGAGATTGGACGTATTCCTTGTCGCCGTTGACCGAACTGAGCCGCTACGGATTTGGCGGCGGCGGAACTGCTTTCTTTGGATCAACCACCGTGGGGGGGTTCTACAATGAATCCCGCTTCTATGCTCCAAGTCAGCGGCAGGCCGGAGGCTTTGTGCGCTACGAACCTCTTGGAGGATTCGCTTTCGGAGTCCAGCATCTGGAAAAACGGGACCAGAGGAACGCAGAAGTATCCTCAGTAAGGGTGCAGGCAACCCTGATAAAATCTACGACCGTCGACCTGGAGTACGGCGTGAGCAACAGTGCGGGTGTGCGAGATGACGCCCTCGCGGGGCAATTCAGCGCTCGTATCCCCTTGGGGGCATTTGATGCCCGCGTCGTGAAAGCGGGCGGAAGTTATCAGGGATATTACAGAGATCTGAGCATAGGGTCGCTTTCCCTGAACCTTCAGCCGATTCGCAACTTCCAAACTGAGGCGTACTTTCGGTCCGAGCGACGAAACCTCAACAATGACAGCGCGCTGTCCTTCGTTCCCTACGAGCAGGTCGTGCAGATTGGAGCCGGCTATTCGAATCTGATCGCAGTGTCGTATCGGCAAACCCTTCAGGAAGATCTTCGTCCGACACCTCTCTACCGCCGGTCGGAGCAGATCGCACGCCTCCGCCTAGGTCACGAGCTCGCCGGTGTTCACCTCTATTCTGATCTGGATTTCGGTGTTACGCGCAACGATCTTCTGGGGGGAAGCTTTCCTTTCCGCCGCTATGCCTTGTTCTCAGGATTCTCTCCGTCCGCTTCCCAGACGTACACGGTTTCCCTCGAGTATGCCGAGGAACAGAATCTTTACACTTCAGAGCATCAACAGCGCACTTCGGTCAGTGTTGGAACCGCCATCAGACTTTGGGCGCGAAGTTCCCTTCAGGGCAACTTCTATTGGAGCCGGCTTCAGACATTTACTCGGCAGGACTTTCTCTTGCTCGATCTTACCCTGCTTCACGAATTCCCCAACACCCATCAAGTGAGCCTGCGCTTGAGAAACAATTCTTTCGTACCCTCCATCCGTACCAATGATCTGGCCTATGTTCTGCAGTACGCCGTCCCCCTTGCCATTCCTCTCCAGCGGAAAGGAGGCGGAGGACGCCTCGTGGGCATTATGCTCGATGAGAACGATCGGCCGGTGGTGAATGCGGTGGTGAACATTGGAAATACCGCGGGGATGAGTGATACACGGGGAGAGTTTGCTGTTCCTCTTCCGCCCGGGCGTCATTATCTTGTGCTGGACCGGGGAAGTGTCGGTCTCGATCGAATAACGCGTCAACCGATGCCGTTGGAAGTCAATGTCACGGAGGGGAGGGAGGAGAGGGTGATTCTCAATATTGTGCGCGGCGCGACGATCAGTGCTGAAATTCGGTTGAACGCGTTTCAAGAGCCCGGGGATAGTGTCGTGGATGCCGGGCCGAGGCAGGGTATTCTTGTCGAGGCCGTCAAGGGTGCTGATCTTCGCAGACGGGTCAGCGATTCGCGCGGACGCGTTGAATTTGCTGAACTCACACCTGGTCAATGGACGGTTCGCCTCGTGGGCGGCGACATTCCCTCGTTCCATGAAGTGCATCCAGAGGTTGTGAATATTGTCGTTGAGCCAGGGGAACGAAAGGATATCCGATTCGATATCGTCCCGCGCAGGCGAACGATTCGTATCATTCACACGGAGGAAACTCCTGTGGTCAGAGTTGCTCCCGACCCACCGGACAATAACCCGTGCTTGATTACTTACGACGAGAAACGCAACGGTTACATCCTCCAGGTCTCATCGTGGCAAACACGAAGCAAGGCCGTCGAGCGCGTGCGCGTTGCTGAACGAGTCACGGGAAAGAAAGCGACGATTGAACGCGCGACGGTCCCGGGACTTGGCGTACGCTACCGCGTGAAGGTGGAGCTCTTCTCGTCGCTTACCGAAGCGGAACTGGCCTGTCGGACGCTTTATAAGCTTGAAATGGAGCCTGCACACGATTGATGTTGTAGAAATTACAACAGGCATTCCTTCTTTCCCTTCTCTCCTCCTTCACCCCCAAGAAAGGCCTGTAAACAAAAGAGATTTTGCTGGGAAAAATGAGGATCGCTTTCTTCCTCTGGCATCAGCCTTGCATCCGTTGTCCCAGCGCACGGAACAGCATGAGAGGAAGCATGATGCTTGACACTTGGACACACTTTACGCTACATTGTGCGAAGTCCATGATCTCTTGCTCGATGATCCGCCCATCCATCCCTCTTGCAGCGGTTGTGTTGGCGCTCTGCGCTCTCGATCTCCACGCGCAGGGGACCGCCCAACAATCCGTTAGCCTCGAAGTAAAAGCCGTGACAAAAATTGCGGTGTCCGGCAACCCCGGATCCCTTATTCTGTCTGATGCGGTAGCTGGTGCTTCGCTGATGTCTGTCGAGGATCAGTCGACCTCATACAGCGTCACCACGAACCTTGACAATATGAAAATTGTTGTCTCCATCGACAATCCCATGCCGACGGGAACACGGCTCATGGTGAACGTTGCCAGTACACGAGGGTTCAGTGCAGGATTGGTGGATATCTCGAATGCCACATCTCCGGTTGATGCGGTAACAGGAATCTCGAGGGGAAGTGAATCCGCACAACCGATCTCGTATGTTTTTGCCGCCGATGCTTCTGTAGGCTCGGTACCCACACAATCCAGAACGATCACTTTGACCCTGACGAACTGATCATGAGGCGACTTTCTCTATTGCTTGGTGTGGGTGTTTTCGCAACCCTTGTCGCTCCGTGGTTGGCATCGGCGCAGGATCGTACGCAGGCGCGTCAACAAGTGACCTTCGCGGTACTGAAGGCCTATGGGTCCGACATCGCATCCCCGTCCCTCAGGCGTGTCACCGTCTCCTCCCTCGATCCCGGTGCAACGGTGCGTGCGTCTGTCCACACCCTGGTTTCCAACAAGCGCAACATTGCCGATGGGGTTCGATTCCGCGAAACCCGCCCGGAACCCCCAGCGAAGAAATTGATTATTACGATCACCGACTGACGTACTCTTCCCGCACCTCTGCGGCACCGCCGGGAATCCAAACTGATTCCTGACTTCCGGTTTCCCACACTTGGGATTCGCCATTCATTTTTTGGGAATGGTGCGCCGAAAAAAGCCCGCAAACCGCCGGTTCCTGAGCATCCGGTTCTCATCGCGCGTGGCATGGAAATTGCGCCGTTGCGGCTGCCACAACCACCGCATGAGGGAGGGCCATGAAGAACAAACCGTCACTCAAAAACGGCCATCGCTATGCCCAGGAAACGAAGTTGATCTGGGGCGAGGCCTACACCCCCAAGTGGGATTATTCTCATCATGTAATCCCTCCAATCTCGTCTTCGTCCACCTTTCGTCTTGACTCGTCACAACGTGGGGCCCGGGGGTTCGTGGAGTTTGCGCATCATGCCGAGGATTTTCGCGTTCACACGAAAGAGCCGATCTACATCTATGACAGGTTGGGGGAGCCGAACAAGGATCTTCTGGAGGAGAATCTTGCGATGGCTGAGGGAAGTGAATGCGCGGTCACGTTTGCCAGCGGCATGGGTGCCGTCTCTGCACTGTGTGGAATTCTTTTGGGAAGCGGATCGGAGATTGTGGCGCACAGGACTCTCTACGGATGTACCTATTCGCTCTTCAAAAACTGGATGCCGCGCTACCGCGTAAAAGTCACCTGGGTGGATTTCACAGACCTGAAGGCGCTTGCCGATGCCATTAGCCCGCAGACTCGTCTCCTGTACTTCGAAACGCCGGTCAATCCGACCCTCGAACTGATAGATCTAGGAGCCGTTGCCGAGATTGCACGCAGCCACAACCGGCACCGGAAACCCGAGAACATGATCCACACGGCGGTGGACAACACGTTTGCCACTCCGTTCTGTCAACGCCCGATTGAAGCCGGCATTGACTTTGTGGTCGAGTCGTTGACCAAAGGGCTTTGCGGCTTCGGTACGGACGTTGGCGGCGTTGTTGCCGGCCCCAGCTGGAGCTATGACCGGCTTTTGATGTATCGGAAGGATTTCGGCGGAATTCTCTCTCCGAAGGCGGCCTGGCCGATTCTGGTCTACGGCCTTCCTTCGCTTGCCGTCAGATTCCGTCAGCAAATGCAGAATGCGCAGGTCGTGGCGGAGGCTCTTGAGCGGGATGACAGGGTACACTCGGTGAGGTTTCCCGGCCTCGACAATTTTCCGCAGAGATCTCTTGCGCACGTGCAGATGCGTGATTATGACGGTCGGTTTGCGCCGGGCACCATGGTGTATTTCACGGTGGTCGGCACTACGGCCGCCGAAAGGCATGCACATGCAAAGGCGGTTGTGGACTTCATTGCAGAGCATTCGTACAGCATGACGCTCGCCGTAAGTCTGGGGAGTATTCGCACCCTCATTGAGCATCCCGGTTCGATGACGCATTCGAGCATTCCCCCGGAACGGCAGTTGGAGGGCGGCATGGATCCCGGTGGCATCAGGCTCTCAGTCGGTCTGGAGAATCCTGATGATATCATCCATGATCTCCGGGAGGCCCTTGAACATGCCGGGATTTCAAAGCAGAAACGTGGAAACGAACAAAGCCGAAAACCCAGGAAGGCTGTTCGCAGGGGCAGACCGGCACTTTCGTAACTTTTTCAGTGTAACTTCTCAACACTATTCAGTATTCTTAAGGGTCTTCTCCCGGGGGTGGGGGGATTCTTGAACTTCAGACATGGAGCATTGGTGTGAGGATTGCCATTCCACGTGAAGTCGTTGCCGGTGAGACGCGCGTTGCGATCATTCCGGAAATGATCCCTCTGTTGGTCCGCGACAAACATCAGGTTGTGGTTGAAACGGGAGCCGGCTTGGGAGCCGGGTTCTCCGATGATGAATACGTTGAGGCCGGGGCCGTGATCGCATCGGAGCCCCAGGCCCTATACGAGGGCGCGGATCTTGTAGTCAAGGTGCAACCACCCATGCCTCATCCGGCGCTGAAGCGTCACGAGGCGGAGATGATCCCGGAAGGCGCGACCTACGCGGGTTTTCTCGCGCCCCTGGCAAACCGGGATGTTGTGAAGATGTTCGTTGCCCGTAGAATCACCTCGTTTTCGGTCGAATACATTCCGCGCATCACCCGGGCGCAGAGCATGGATGTTCTGAGTTCGATGTCGACCGTGGCCGGGTACAAAGCGGTGCTGCTCGCCGCCGGCCGAATGCGCAAAATGATCCCCTTACTGATGACCGCCGCCGGGACAATTCCCCCCGCGACGTTTCTTATTCTGGGTGCAGGCGTGTCGGGGTTGCAAGCCATTGCGACAGCAAAACGCCTTGGCGCTAAGGTAGAGGCGTTCGATCCGCGCCCTTCGGTTCGCGAACAGGTAAAAAGTCTGGGAGCATCATTCGTGGAAATGGAGGTACCGGAGAATGTGGAGACATCGGGAGGGTATGCGAAGGAGCAATCGGCGGAGTTTCTGAGAAAGGAACAGGAAGCCATCCGCAACCGCCTGCCCAAGGTCGACGTTGTGATCAGCACGGCACAAGTGTTCGGAAAACGCGCCCCCCTCCTCGTGACCGAAGAGATGGTTCGGGAAATGAGACCCGGCTCTGTGATCGTGGATCTTGCCGCCGAACAAGGCGGCAATTGCGAGCTCACGAAGGCGGGTGAGACCATCGAGCGTCATGGCGTATGGATTATTGGTCCGGTGAACCTCGCGGCAAGCGTTCCGGTGGACGCGAGCAGAATGTACTCCAAGAATATCACGACCCTGATGAAGCTTCTCTTTCCGAAACCGGGCGTCAAACCGGATTTTACGGACGAAATCGTCAAAGGATGCTGCATCACGAGAGAGGGTGAGATCGTCAACGAACAAGTCAGGAATGCCCTATGACAGAAGGACTCATGATCTCGATCTACATCTTTGTCCTCGCTGCGTTTGTCGGCGTCGAGGTTATCAGCAAGGTACCGCCTCTCCTCCATACACCCCTTATGTCGGGGTCCAATGCGATCTCGGGGATCACACTGGTAGGATCTCTCATCGCAGCCGGTGAAGGCCATGGCGGCCTCAGCGTGATCCTTGGATTCATTGCGGTCGTGCTTGCCACCGTCAACGTGGTTGGCGGGTTTCTCGTGACGGATAGGATGCTGAAAATGTTCAAAAAAGAGCCGCAGAAGAAAGACCAACGAGCTTAGAAAGGAACTCTTTTCCATGAGCGCTGTTGCCGCTCTCTCATACCTCGTCGCATCGGTTCTCTTCATGAGCGGACTCAAAATGCTGAGTTCGCCGAAGACGGCCCGCAAGGGGAACATCTCGGCGTCGCTCGGCATGTTGATCGCAATCGTCGTGACGCTGACGGACGAGAAGATCCTCGATTACACGTTCATTCTGGCCGGATTATTGACGGGATCCGCGGTCGGCGTGTGGTTTGCCCTTCGGGTTCAGATGACCGCGATGCCGCAGTTGGTTGGAGTGCTGAACGGATTCGGCGGAGGTGCCTCGGCCCTCGTGGCCTTCGCCGAGTATATCAGAATATCCGGAGATGCGAGCCTGAGCGTGTGGACAGGCGACGCACCTCTGGATGTGCTGATCACGCTGGTGCTCAGTATCCTGATCGGGACGGTGACAATCGTGGGAAGCATGATCGCCTCCGCCAAACTGCACGGCGTGATGCGCAGCGCGCCGATCCTCTATCCATTCCAGAAACAGACCAATGCCGCCATCCTGGTGGCTGCGATCGTCCTTGGCGTCCTGTTCGTGTTTGATCCTTCCCGTTGGTATCTTCTTGTGATCATTGCCGGGCTGGCGGCGATTCTCGGGGTGACGAGTGTCATTCCCATCGGAGGCGCGGACATGCCCGTGGTCATCTCTCTGATGAATTCCTATTCAGGCCTCGCCGGCGCCATGACGGGATTTGTGCTCTCGAACAACGTGCTGATCATCAGCGGAACGCTCGTCGGCACCTCGGGCATCATTCTCACGAATATCATGTGCAAAGCGATGAACCGCTCGTTGGCCAATGTCCTGTTTGCCGGCGTGGGGGCCGAGTACGACCCCTCGGTACAGGCCGTTGAACAGCGGACCGTCATTCGCTATACGCCCGAAGATGCAGCGACCATCCTCGAAAGTGCCCAGTCCGTGATCATCGTTCCGGGATACGGTCTGGCCGTCGCACAAGCCCAGCACGCACTTCAGGAGCTGGTGAATATTCTGACAGCGAAAGGCATGCTGGTACGATATGCGATTCACCCCGTGGCAGGAAGAATGCCCGGTCACATGAATGTGCTGTTGGCGGAGGCGAATGCGCCGTATGATATCCTTATGGAGATGGACCAGATCAATGATGATTTTCAGAATACCGACGTTGCGCTTGTCATCGGCGCGAATGACGTCGTGAACCCGGCGGCGCGATACAAAAAGGATAGCCCCCTCTACGGCATGCCCATTCTGAACGTGGACCACGCCAGGACGGTTATGGTGTGCAAGCGGAGTCTGAATCCGGGTTTTGCGGGCGAGGATAATGAGCTGTTCTACAACGAAAAAACCATGATGGTGTTCGGAGACGCGAAAGAGACAGTGACAAAGCTCGTGCAGTTGATGAAGAGCTGAATTCCGCCCTTCCTACCATACTTCCCTTTCACACTTGATTCCGCGCACCGCGGCTACATGGAGAATGTCCTCCATGGATCTGGGATTCCCGCACGTGAGAATCACTGTGTTTTCCGAGGTCATTCGTTCCAGGAGTTGTGTACGCGACAGATGTGCCGGTAAAACAGGGCGCACGGCGCGACGCGCAAGCGCTTCCGCAGGCTCAGAGTCCTCCCCCAATTCGTGAGCTCTCAACACATTCTCTTCTTCCTTGAGAGGAAGGCCGAACACCGCGCGCAGCAGATTGTTTGCCCTCCCCTTGCCGAGGGTGTGGTCGCGGTACTCTTCGGGGGACGGTCTGCTGACCGTGGGCACGTAGACAAAATCGAGAATTCCTGACCGCTCGATGTCGAGAAACTGCTGGTGATATCCGAGCTCGGCGGATCCCCGGTTGCCGTGAAACAGCGTATATCGTTTTCTACCAAAGGGTCCGTCCTTGCCCTCGTGATGCAACTGCTTGATCATCGAGGCAAACGGTGCGAGCCCCGTGCCCGTCCCGACAAACACAACGTTGTCAAATGGTGCGGCCCGGCGCTCGAGGGTGAAATCGCCCGCGATCTTGGTGAAATACGTGACCCTGTTGTCGTCCTCGCTGTCCATTTGAAACAATGACTCTGTGAGACGGCCCGGCTTGCCATCGGCATACATTTCGAGGATGATGTAGAATTCCAACCATCCTTCTCTCTCCGTCTCATACGGTGCGGAGGCGATTGAATAGGAGTGTGTCACCGGGCCGCGTCTCTGGTTCCCGTGTTCGTCCAGATCCGGCAGGTAAATGATCCTGCCGTCGGATTGGACCACCCTCTTGGTGAGGCGGCAATTGTCCCTGCGAAGAGCAACATACTGACCCGCTCTGTACGGGGGAAAATGGTGGCCTTGCTCGGGAACAAGCCTGAAGATGGCGAGAATGGGGGAAAGATCGAACCGATGAACGGTAGTACCGACTTTGATATCAGCCATGCAGGGAAAGAGAACGCCTATCGGAACAAGATACGGTTGCATGCCGGAATTTTCAATGCCGGGGGGAAAAATCTCTGATGCAATGATTTTTCGGCTCTCCCTTTGTATATTCCAACGTGCCCGTCGTGTCGGGGATCGAATGTTTCGTTGCAGATCTTTTTGACCTGAAATGACAAACATTGCATCACAACCGTCGGCTCTTCTTGCGTCTGCCCTCTCATCTGAGGAGATCAGACGATATGGGCGACACCTCAGCATACCGGAGATCGGGCCCAAAGGACAGGCACGTTTGAAGGCGTCGGCAGTACTGATTGTCGGCGCAGGAGGATTGGGATCACCGGCGGCTCTGTACTTGGCTGCAGCCGGAATCGGACGGATCGGGCTGGTCGATTTCGACACTGTGGAAGAGACCAATCTCCAAAGGCAGATTCTTCACACGACTCCTTCAGTGGGTAGACCGAAACTCGAATCAGCCGTTGAACGATTGAAGGCCCTCAATCCTCGCGTTGAGGTGCGCACCCACGCCGTCAGACTTGGTCGGGAAAATGCGCTTGACGTCCTGCGCGACTACGATGTGATCATCGATGCCACAGACAATTTTCCGGCCAGGTACCTCATCAATGATGCCTGCGCGCTGTTGGGAAAAGCCGACGTCTACGGAAGCGTGTTCCGTTTTGAAGGACAAGTGTCGGTATTCTTTGCGGGGAAAGGACCCTGCTACCGGTGCCTTCATCCTGAGCCCCCGCCCCCGCACCTGGCGCCCGATTGCGCGGATGCTGGAGTCCTTGGGGTACTTCCCGGTATCATCGGCACAATGCAGGCCGCGGAAGCCATCAAGCTGCTGCTGAACATCGGTACGCCCCTCATCGGAACGCTGTTGCACGTCAATGCCTTGCACTGGGAGATCCTCCCCATATCCGTTGCAAAGAACCCCGAGTGTCGATTATGCGGTGAGCGGCCTTCGATTCACGAATTGATCGATGTCGAGCAATGGTGTGCCGCATCAAACAAGGCCGGTGAAGAGACCGATGAAATCACGGTGCAGGAACTCGCCGGAAAGCTCAGGAACGGGAACCCTGTTCAACTGATCGATGTGCGCGAGCCGTTCGAAAGCGCCATCGCGACCATCGGTGGAACGCTGGTACCCCTCAGTCTTTTACCCGAACGCGCTTCCCGTCTTGATCCTATGATGGAAACCGTGGTCTACTGTCATACCGGGAGACGCAGTGCCCATGCCGTGGCATATCTACGCAAACTTGGTTTTTTAAAGGCAAAAAATCTGATTGGGGGCATAGAGGCCTGGTCGCTCGAGATCGACCGATCGGTGCCGCGGTATTGAACGAATCATTCCAAGGAACCAATTCCAACATTCTGAATCTCTCTCAATGTCCGGCTTCGATCCCGTCCCCTACCGCCGCCTTTTCCCGTTTCTCTCCAAAGGAACCATCTACCTTGACCACGCCGCGATCGGTCCGGTTCCACAGCCATCGCGCGATGCGGTGGTGGGGTATCTGCGCGAGAGAACTGAAGGCGACGTCAACATCTTTCTTCCCTTTCTGAAAGCGCATGCGGATGCGAAGAAAACGATTGGTCGTCTCCTGAATGCGCCTCCGGAGCGGATCGCCTTCTGCGACAACACATCGAACGGATTGAACATCCTCGCGGCCGGTCTTCCGTGGAAGACGGGAGACAGGGTTCTTCTGACCGATGTGGAATTCCCTGCCAACGTGTACCCCTTTCTCAATCAGAAACGCCATGGTGTGGAAATCGATTTCGTGAAATGCCGGAACAACAGGGTTGCGTTTGAAGACATCGAACGCGCGCTCACACCTCGCACAAGGGTTCTCTCCATCAGCCATGTGCAGTTTCTCAACGGCTGTCGCTCGGACTTGGCTCGCATCGGAAGGCTCTGCCGCGCGAAGGGCGTCATTTTTTGCGTCGATGCGATTCAGGCCGCCGGAGCAGTACCTATCGATGTCGAGGCCATGTGCATTGATTTTCTGTCGTGTGGTTCTCAAAAATGGTTGTTGTCGACGGAAGGCGTTGCCTTTGTCTATGTTTCGGCGGAAACCCAGGAAAAAATTCGCCAGGCCTATCTCGGATGGCTGAGCATTAGAGATTTTTTTTCCGATTTCTTTCGCTATCGTCTCGACCTTGACACGACGGCGAGGCGCTACGAAGGCGGAACCCTCAATATCGCGGGCATTCTCTGTTTGAGCGAGTCCATCCGTTTACTGCTCGGAGTCGGAATTGAAAGCATAGCCGTGCATCTGAGCGAATTGACCCAGCTGTGCGTCGATCGTGTTCTTCGCGAAGGGGTCGAGCTTCTGACGCCTGAGGAGAGCCGGGAACGGGCAGGAATTGTGAGTTTTCGTCCGCCGAAGGCTTCGGAAACCTTTGAAAGGTTGAAATCCGAAGGCATCGTTGTTTCCCTGCGCGAAGGTTGTCTGAGAATCTCTCCCCATTTTTACAACACGCGCGAGGAGGTTTTGAAGGCGTTAGACGCGGTTTTTCAAAGATCATAAGGATAATGTATGAAGACGATTTTCAAAACGGGATGCGTTGTTCTGGCATCCTTTCTCATTTCATGTTCCGGAGGTGCGAAGGGGGAGGGTGAAAAGACCATTGGCGTGGCGCTTCTGACACGGGGACATGTGTTCTATCGGGATCTGGAAGCAGGCCTTCGTTCGGAGGCACAGAAAAAGAAGTACGACCTGGTCATAACCTCAGCGGAATTCGATCTTGGCAAGCAGATCTCCCAGATTGAGGATTTTGTCACCCGGAAAGTTGACGCCATCATTGTTTGTCCGGTGGATTCGCGTGGGATCGGTCCCGGTATTCGAAAGGCGAATGATGCCGGCATTCCGGTGTTTACAGCCGACATTACTGCTACGGAAGGGGCGGTTGTTTCCCACATTGCGTCCGATAACATAGCAGGAGGAAGGCTGGCGGGCGAGTATCTGGCAAAAGCGCTTCACGGGAAGGGCAAAGTCGCTATCATCAATCATCCGGCGGTGACGTCGGTTCTCGATCGCGTGCAGGGGTTCAAAGAGGCGCTTTCGGC
Source organism: Bacteroidia bacterium (assembly GCA_022180565.1). Classification (GTDB taxonomy): domain Bacteria; phylum Bacteroidota; class Ignavibacteria; order UBA10030; family UBA10030; genus JACQPU01. The sequence goes on along the minus strand of BQML01000014.1, from coordinate 4,047 downwards.
ACACCCTCATATTTCGATCGTTGCAGATGTCAATGGCCAGGGAGTGCGCGACAAAGCCCTTCAGGCCGCGACGGACGTTCTGCAGGCTCACACCGATTTGGATGCAATTTTCGGCATCAATGACGACTCCGCGTTGGGAGCCCTGGATGCTGTGGAGCAATTCCGGCGTGAGGGGGTCATCATTGTCGGCTACGATGCCACTCCGCCGGCCGCGGATGCCATTCTGCGCGCAACAGCCCTGAAAGCGGACGTGGTCCAGTATCCAACAGTGATCGGTACGACGACAATTCAGACCATTGCAGATTTCTTTTCAGGCCGGGAAGTACCGCCAATCGTACCGGTCCAGGTGGGAATCATCGATAAGACCGCGCTTGAGAAAACGGCAAATCAAGGAGCCAACTGATGGCGTCACCGCTTTTGGCGATGACGGGGATCGTGAAGGAATACCCGGGTGTGCGCGCACTCGATCGAGTGGACTTTGATCTGTACGCGGGAGAGGTTCACTGTCTGGTCGGCGAGAATGGAGCGGGGAAATCGACGCTGATGAAAATCCTTGGCGGGGCGGTGCAAATGGATGGAGGGACAATTGCGATCGACGGCAGGCAGACGGTTATCAATTCGCCGGTCGATGCCCAACGGTTGGGAATCGGCGTGATCTACCAGGATTTCAGGCTGGTCGATGAATTGAATGTGGCGGAAAACATTGTGCTGGGGCAGGAGCCCGCGGGCTATGGGTTCCTCACCGCGCTCGATCGGAAGGCGGAGCACAGACGCGCACGGGAAGTGCTGGCGCTCCTGGGCGAATCGCTTGATACGCGTGTTTCCGCGGGGTTCCTCAGCGCCGCCAAGAGACAGATTGTTGAAATCGCGAAGGCTCTTTCCCGCAATGTCAGAATTCTCGTGATGGATGAACCCTCGGCGTCGCTTTCGGATCACGAGCTGAACAACCTCTTTGCGATCATCAGGCGGCTGAAGTCGGAAGGAGTCGGTGTGATCTACATTTCGCACCGCCTGGAGGAGATCTTTTCGATCGGCGACAGAGTGACGATATTACGGGATGGGTCCCGGGTTGAGACGGGGGCAGTGCAGGGGATGGATCGCCGTACGTTAATCCGCCTCATGGTGGGACGTGAACTGGAACAAGAATTTCCCAAGGAGGATTGCACGCCCGGCAGAGAAATTCTTCGGGTCGAGAACCTTAAGGCGGGGATGCTGAAGGATATATCGTTCTCCCTCAGGGAAGGTGAAATCTTTGGCATTGCAGGACTTGTGGGAGCGGGACGGAGCGAGCTTGCGCATGTCCTCTTCGGCGCGCGTTCTCGGGATTCCGGGAGCGTGCAGCTCAATGGAGAAGATTTTGATCCGCAATCGCCGGGGGAGGCCATTGAAGCAGGTTGCGGACTGCTCAGTGAGGACCGGAACCGCTATGGGTTGATTCTGCAGATGAACATTCGGGAGAACGTCACACTTTCGAATCTGAGGGAACTGGTGCGCGGGCTGGTGGTTGATCGCAGGTCCGAGCGAACGGTGGCAGAACGATTTGCCGGGCAATTGAAGATCAAAGCCCCTTCGGTTGAGGTCTCTGTGGAAACCCTCAGCGGGGGAAACAGACAGAAGGTCATCCTTGCCCGCTGGCTGTTCACCCGGTCGAAGCTCTTGATTTTCGATGAGCCGACGGCGGGCATCGACGTAGGCGCGAAGCGTGAGATCTACTTGCTGATGAACGATCTCGTGCGACGCGGCATCGGGGTGATCATGATTTCCTCGGATCTTTCCGAGCTCCTTGGCATGTGTGATCGTATTGCGGTCATGTGCAATGGGAGAATAACGGGGATTCTTCAACGACAGGAAGCCACGCAGGAGGCCATTCTTTCGCTGGCAACCCAATTCGCAGAAGCCGAGGACTATGCCGGCTGAGCGACCGACACTCTCCCGGGTCCTCTCCGAGTACGGCATCGGAGCCGCGTTTGTTCTGGAACTTACCCTCTTCTCCGTTCTCTCTCCCCATTTCGCGACGGTCGATAACCTCCTCAACGTCACTCTGCAAACATCCATCACGGCAATCATTGCCGTGGGCATGACGTTTGTCATTCTCACCGCAGGTATTGACCTTTCCGTGGGTTCGATTGTTGCTCTCTCGGGCGTTTTGACCACGGTGGTCCTTCGTGCGGATCTTCCCGTGCCGTTGGCCTATGCGGCGGGATTGGGAGCAGGACTACTCTTCGGCGTTTTGTCGGGGACGGCCGCAGGCATTTTTGTGACAAAATTCCGCATTACGCCGTTCATTGTCACTCTGGCCCTCATGACGATATGGCGTGGAACTGCCTTTGTCATCACCGAGGGCCGGCCCGTGTGGGAACTTCCGGAAGGATTCTCTGAAATTGCCCGCGCGAGGGTATCGTTCCTTCCTCTTCCGACGCTGATCATGATCGTTGTGTTTGCACTTGCACACTTTGTGCTGACGAGAACGAAGTTCGGCCGTTATGTGTACGCCGTAGGCGGAAACAGTGAAGCAGCCCGGCTCGCCGGCATCAGAACCGATAGGGTTCTGATCCAGGTGTACGTACTCTCGGGTCTTCTCTCGGCGTTGAGCGGAATCCTCCTCGCATCACGCGTGAATTCCGGCCAGCCGAACGCCGGCCTGATGTACGAGCTCGATGTCATTGCCGCAGTGGTTGTAGGAGGGACGAGCCTCTTCGGAGGGCGCGGCACGGTCATCGGAACACTCATCGGATCACTGCTCATCGGAGTTTTGCGCAACGGACTGAACCTCATGAATGTCGAATCGTACGTTCAGCAGGTAGTCGTAGGTGTCGTGATCCTCCTGGCCGTCATGATGGACCGGCTTCGAAAACGCTGAGAAGGAACCTGCATGGCCGAACTCAAGCGGGTCCTCACGGCATTTGACCTGACCATGATTGCCGTGGGGGCGTCGATCGGATCGGGAATTTTCCTCACTCCTGCCCTCGTTGCCAATGCCCTTCCTTCGCCGCTGTGGATTCTCGGTGTGTGGACGATAGGAGGCATCTTGGCGCTCTGCGGAGCCCTGACGTACGCCGAGCTTGGAGCCATGATGCCCCGCGCAGGCGGCCTCTACGTTTTTCTCACGGAAGCGTACGGAGGACTATTCGGATTCCTGTTCGGCTGGGCGTACTTTTTGGTGGTGAATACGGGATCCCTTGCTGCCTTGGCCATAGCTTTCTCTACGTATTTTGGCTACTTCATTCCGCTGAACGACACAGGGATTACGCTGACAGCCATCATCGGGATCTGTATCGTCACCGTACTCAATGTCGTCGGTGTAAAGGCCGGCGGAATCTTCTCCGACGTTTTTACGGTTCTGAAACTCCTCGGAATCGCGGTTCTTGTCGTTGCGGGATTTGGTTGGGGATCAGCGGCCACAACCGATTTCGGTCAGCCACTCAATCTGGGATCAGGCGATCTGGGGAATGCCCTGGCGCTGGCTATGGTGAGTGTCCTCTGGTCATACGGAGGATGGCAGCATGCCACATTCACAGCCGCTGAAGCGACAAACCCTCAAAAGACCGTGCCGAGAGCTCTGATTCTGGGATCGGTGATCATCATGGCCGTGTACCTTGCCGCCAATCTGGCTTATATGTTTCTGCTTCCCCTGCCCACCATTGCCTCATCGTCGCGGGTTGCCGCGGACGCAATGATCGTTGTACTGGGCGGATTCGGTGGAGCTTTCCTTTCGCTGACAATCTTTATTTCGACGTTTGGCACGTCCGGAATTTATACACTGACGGCCCCGCGCATCTACTACGCCATGGCAAAGGACGGCGTATTCTTCAGGCGCGTCGCCGACGTCCACCCCCGCTTTCGTACGCCCGCGTATGCCATTGTGTTCCAGTCGGCCTGGGCTGTCGTTCTCATTCTGCTCTGGGGGACCTATGAGAGCCTCATCTCGTATGTCGTCTTCTGCTTGAGAAAAAAAATTGGCCTTTCGGCTGCAAGCTTGTTTGTGTTCCGTCGGCGGATTCCGATCGCCGAACGTCCCTACCGCACGAACGGCTATCCTTTTCCTCC
>BQML01000013.1 GCA_022180565.1 Bacteroidia bacterium | reverse complement strand
GGCGCTGACACCCGTTGACGTATCCACGTGCGTCACGGTCATCGCATGGTACTCCTTTTTGCCAAGGGCGTCGTGTATTTCCTTGAGCGGCACAATCTTTCCCCATTCACTCCTTAGGACGTCAACCTGAATTCCCTTCCGCTCACACAGTTCGACAAACCTGTCGCCAAAATATCCGTGGGACACAACGAGCACGCTGTCGCCGCGTCTGACCGTGTTCGCAATGGCCATCTCCATGGCCAACGTACCGGACCCCGCCACCACAAAGACCTCACCGTCTGTTCTCCAGAGCGACTTGAGGTCCGACAAGAGTTCTTTGAAATCCCGAACAAAGGCCGGATCCCCAAAGGCAATCGTTTCTCGTCCCATCTGATCCTGGATCGACCTCGCGACCGGACTTGGTCCGGGGATCATCAGAAGTTTTCTGGTTCTCATCGTTCGTTCCAAAAATTGAAGAAAATCCCCCTCTCATCTAATGTCGCAAAATGTCCCAACTTTGTCCAACGCAGTGCGCTTCTGCGCGTGTGTGTTAAGCATTGCCGCGGGAAACCTTGACTTTTTGTTTCTCTCTCCAGTTTTCGCTATCTTTCTCTCCATGGCACTGCAGTCCCTCCCCTGTCCCACATGACCTTCCGTAACCTTGCACCGTGGCGAAAGACTCTGTACACCATCTGGATAGCCCAGTTCATCACGATGATGGGAATGAGTCTTGTTGTCCCCTTTCTGCCGTTTTACGTCAGAGACCTCGGTATTTCGGATCCGGATCAGGTGGCCCGGTGGAGCGGACTGGTTTTTTCGGGACCGTTCTTTGTTTCGTTTTTCCTCATTCCCGTCTGGGGGTATCTGGGCGACAAGTATGGGCGGAAGCTCATGGTCATCCGTGCCCTCTTCGGCCTAGCGGTTTCCCAGGCCCTGATTGGTTTGGCACAGAGCGTGGAAATGCTTTTTTTGTTTCGGATGATCCAGGGGGCGGTCAGTGGTTTCATTGCTGCAGCGCTGGCACTCGTTTCGGCCTCCAGCCCGCGGGAGAAATCAGGTTATGCAATCGGGCTTTTACAGACGGCCACCGCCAGCGGCAACATCATTGGCCCCCTCCTGGGCGGCTCCCTTGCCGACCAGATCGGGTTTAGGCCTCTCTTCTTTATCGTTGCCGCCATCTGCACTGCCGCCGGGATTCTGGTCATCCGATACGTGGTCGAGGATCCGCGGTCGCACGGCGAACCGGGTGAAGAACAATCGCTCCTGGCAAACGTCCGCCACGCTTTCCAATCGACTCCCATTCGAATCGCCCTGCTCGTGATCTTTCTCTCACAAGGCGCAGTCATGATGATCCAGCCGATCTTCGCCCTCTATGTTGAAATCCTCGCCCCCAACCAGGAGTTGCTGGCAACTCTTGCAGGAGCCGTCTTTTCCATGGCAGGGTTCTTCATGGTGTTGTCCGCTCCCTGGTGGGGAAAACGCAACGATATGAAGAGTTACAAGAAGAATCTCACCATTGCCATCGGCGGCGCTGCCGTGGCGTACGCCCTCCAGGGGATCGTGACCTCTCCCTACCAGCTCCTTCCCCTTCGCGCTCTTCAGGGCTTTTGCATGGGAGGCATCCTTCCGACCTTGTACTCTTACATCAGCAAGCACACCGATCTTGTCCGCCGTGGGGCGATCATGGGCGTGGCATCGAGCTTTCACGTCCTTGCGAACATGATTGGACCCACGGTCGGAGGACACCTCGCGGCATCCACCGGCATCCGGCAGAATTTCTTCTTCACGGGCGCGATCCTGCTGGCGACCTTAGGGTTGGTCAGAGGGTTTTTCGTCGATATGCGGACAACAAAATGAGCAGTCCTAAGCCCGAACGTCTCTTCCTGCTCGACGGCATGGCTCTCGCCTACCGGAGCTATTTCGCCTTCATTCAGCGCCCGTTGATTAACTCCCGCGGCGAGAACACGAGTGCGGTGTACGGGTTCGTCACTTTTCTCCAGAAGATCCTCGAGGAGGAACAGCCCGATTATCTTGCCGTGGCCATGGACACGAGCGCACCGACGTTCAGACACAAAGAATACAAGGAGTATAAGGCAACTCGGCAGAAGATGCCCGAGGACATGGCGAGTCAGCTCGAGATGCTTAAGGACGTGGTCCGCGCCTTTGGCGTGCCCGTGATCGAGCTTGACGGCTACGAGGCAGATGATATCATGGGAACGTTGGCACGCAGGGCAGAACAGGAGGGCGTAGAAACGTTTCTCGTCACTGCCGACAAGGATTTCATGCAGTTGGTGACGGAGAAAATCCGCATCTATCGCCCAGGCCGGCAGGGCACGGATCTGGAGATCATCGGATTCGAGGAAGTGCGGAAGAAATTCGGCGTTGAGCCCGACAAGGTCGTAGACGTGCTTGGCCTCATCGGGGATACATCAGACAATGTTCCCGGCGTGCCGGGCATCGGCGAAAAAACGGCTATTCCGCTCATACAGAAATACCTTTCCATCGAGAACCTTCTGGCAAACGCGGACAACATTCCGCAAAAGGGGGTCCGGGAAAAGCTTCAGAAGTTCAAGGCCGAAGCTTTGCTGTCCAAGAAGCTTGTGACGATCGATACGAATGTGCCGGTGAAGATCGATTTTCATACGCTCAAGACCGGCACTCCCGATGTTGATGCGCTTGAACAACTCTTTGAACGGCTCGAGTTTAAGTCGCTCCTTCGTAAGCTGCGAGAGTCTTCGTCATTCCGCCGGGAGGAATCACCGGCTCCCCCACAGGAACCGACCGTCTTGTCCGACAGGACGACAGATAACCACGAGTATCACCTCGTCCGCACGGAGAAAGATCTCGATGTCCTCATACGAACGTTGCTCTCGGCGCGCCGGTTTGTGTTCGACACCGAAACCACGTCGACAAATCCGCTCCAGAGCCGGATTGTCGGGGTCTCGTTCTCCGTCAAGGAGCGCGAAGCGTACTTTGTTCGGATAAACGATCCCGGGGTGGAAATCGAAGATCTCTTTGGAACGAGGTCCGCTTCCATCGGCGGAGGAAAAGGAGCGGCTGAAGGCCCGGGATTCCCCGCGGCTGTTGTCCTTCAGAAGCTCAAACACGTCTTCGAAGATCCCGCGATAGCGAAGATCGGGCAGAACATCAAGTACGACATGTTGGTGTTGAGCCGATACGGGATTCGAGTCAAAGGCGCCGTCTTTGACACCATGGTGGGGGCGTACCTCCTGCGCCAGGATGGTCAGCACAACATCCATTCGCTTGCCCGCGAGTATCTTGGATACAGGACGCTCCTGTACGACAAACTTACCGGGACAGGGAAAGACCGGAAGAGCATTGAAGCAATCCCCCTGCACCAGTTGGTCGAATACTCATGTGAAGATGCCGATGTGACATTCAGGTTGTTTACGGTCCTGCGACAGCGGCTGAAAGCAGAGGGGATGTCCGACCTCGCCGAAAACGTTGAGTTTCCCCTCATTTCGGTGCTGGCCAGAATGGAGCAAGCTGGCGTGGCCATCGACGTTCCGTATTTGCGATCCATGAGCAAGGAACTCGACGGTCTCCTGGAAAACCTCACGAGAGAAATCCACAACGACGCAGGCGGACCATTCAACATCAACTCCACAAAACAGTTACAGGAAGTACTGTTCACGAGGCTCGGTTTGACGACTGCCCGCAAGACCAAGACCGGTTTTTCGACGGACGTTTCCGTTCTGGAAACCCTGCGCAACGAACATCCGATCGTGGAGAAACTGCTGGAATACCGTCAGCTTTCGAAGCTCAAATCCACGTACATCGACGCCCTGCCCCAACTGATTCATCCGGACACAGGCCGGGTGCACACGTCGTTTAACCAGACCGTGGCGGCAACAGGGCGGCTTTCGAGCAGTGATCCGAATCTCCAGAACATTCCCATCAGAACCGACATCGGGAGGTCGATCAGAAAGGCATTCGTTGCCTCGGGTGAGGGGCGAAAGATCCTGGCGGCCGATTATTCACAAATCGAGCTTAGAATCATGGCCCACATCAGTGGAGACCGGGGGCTGATTGATGCGTTTCTGTCTGGGGAAGACATCCACGCCAGCACGGCGGCAAAGGTGTTTGGAGTGGATCAGAAGGATGTAAGCAGGGAGATGAGGAGGAAGGCGAAAGAAGTAAATTTTGGAATCATGTATGGGATCGGTCCGTTTGGCCTTGCGAGGCGTCTGGACATTTCCCAGACAGAGGCAAAAGAGATCATTGAAACGTATTTTGAAAGATTCCCGAAAGTGCGGCAATATATCAACGATACCATTGAAACGGCGAGAGTTCGGGGGTATGTCAGCACGCTGTTGGGCAGAAGGAGGTATTTACCTGACCTCAAGAGTAAAAATCAGAACATCCGGTCGAACGCCGAGCGGCAGGCCATCAATATGCCCATCCAGGGCACGGCGGCGGATATGATCAAGGTGGCGATGGTAGGAATTGATGCGGAATTTGTGAAGAAGGAATTGAAAAGTGCGATGATTCTCCAGGTACACGACGAGCTCGTGTTTGATTTGGAGGAAACGGAGGAAACGGTTGTTCGTTCGATAGTCGAAGAAAAGATGAAGAGTGCCTTAGCGTTGACCGTCCCCGTTGAGGTGGATATGGGCATCGGGCACAGTTGGTTCGAGGCGCATTAACGGGAAATCGAACCCGAGGCACGGAATTCATTCCGTGCCGCCTGCGCGGGGATTCACTCCGTGCTATACGAGCGGGGATCACAGAAGCCCGGACAGCCACCGCATGATGTTCAGCGCGAGCTGGCGGTTGTCCGTTCCCGCCACGTTCATGCCGAACGGTTGTTTCGTCCGCCCGTCGATCTGGGCGGTCAGCATGGCTGCCTCGCCCATGATCACCACCCGACCTTTTCCATAGGGAAACGCGACCGCTTGTGCGTGGCCCGTCGACGGCACCGGGTCGCCGTACTCGATGATCACCCGCATATCCCCGCCGGAACGTTCCACAGTGATCGTGGGCGGACGATCGACCGCGGTGGGGCTCAGCTTCAGAATGGCATGGGTCGGGTCGAAGCTTCGGAGGGATTGGCCAGTGAAGGACACGACACGATTTACGCGTTCGCGGTCATTGCGGCCGTTGGTGATGGGATGGTCAGCAAGCAGGCCGTTCTCGCGGGTGAACACAAGCTGGCTGAGATCTCCCGAGGGAGCGTCGTGGTTCAGCGAGTCCTCCGTGAACCCCTTGCTCATCGTGATCCCGAACGTCTGCCCCAGCCGTTCCGCCGCCGCTCCCGTCGGTGCGTGGTCGGTGATCAGCAGAAGAGAACCTCCACCTTCCACCCATCCCCGTACCGCTTCACATTCGTTCCCTGTGAACGCCGAGCTGTCGTTGGAGTCGTTCGTGCCCAGAGCGTTGGCGATCACGAGGACCTGATACTCGTCTAGCAAGGCCTGTGAAAATGCCGAGCGGTTCGGTGTGACCTGGTATCCGTCGTTGCGGATAAGGTTTGCGAAGGGCTCGTACAGTCCGTCGGCCTTGTGGATGTTCTTGTGCGCCTCATCGAACAGCACACGTGGTCCGTTTTCGGAATACGCCGGTTCCGATACGCTCGTATCGAAATCCAGATCGGCCGTCTGCCGTTTTGCGTCACATGCGAAGAGAACGGCTGTGAAGAGCAGGATGGCTCTGGCTTTCATGAGGTTTTTCCCTGCGTTTGTGTTCGCGATCAGGCCCAAAGAGTATCCGTTAGACTCGAACGGACGGCGAAAGGTTTCGTGCTCTTGGAACACTTGGAGGTGAGAAGCGAGAAGTAAGAAACTTTAAGGCTCTTTAGCCGCAGGTTGTGCAAAATCCGGGTTCCGACTGCGGCTCATGGGGCTTCATACTCTCTCACTTCTCGCATCTTACTTCTTGCTTTGTTCCGTCGCGATGATCTTATCGATCCTCATCCCGTTCATATCGACGATCCTGAACATGAATCCCTCCCACGCGACGTGCGGCCGAAGAGGACCATCATAAGGCCGCCCGCCGTCTCAACGGACAGGGATTCCTCGCTGGGCAGTTTCCGGACATTCAGGGCCTCTTTGAACTCGTCGAGAGGAATTCACCATAAGAGTTTTGCGTCCTTCGCACCCGCCTGACCTCGTTGGTCAAACAAGGCGGGCAGAAGAACGCAAAGCAAAGCCTGATTCAATACATCCACTTCGCGTCCGTTTCCCTTACCTGCTTCACACAATACAGGGCGATCTTGCGGATGAGCCCTTCGGCAAAGGCCGGTCATAGGGGAACTGCACGGAATCCTTACCGGTCTTGTACTTCGCCAGCTCTTTTCGGAACGGCTTCAGGGCCGGGCCGGTGGGAAAGAAATTCAGATGCGACCGGAACGCGGCATAGGAGAACAGGATCCTCCCACCCTCGAACACCGGCGTTCCCCATTTCAGGTCTCCTTCGCCTTCGGCGCGGCTTTCTTCAGGATCGCCCTCAGCTCGCGGAGCTTCCCCCGGGACTCCTTCGGCACTCTGTTGATATAGTCGGCGACGGTCTTGATGCCTGGCATGATCCTTCAATTCCTCAATTTTTTAACCGCAAAGAACGCTAAGAAGGCGCAAAGGACGCAAAGCGTGTTGGAATATGGGGATTATTCCTGAATTCCAATTTTTGAGTTATTCATTTTGAATTTTTTTGAATTCCCACGGGATTGATCGAGTCCCTCCCTGCCACCGTCGTCCATTCTCTCACCTTCCATCCGGTCACCACGCCATTGAGCACATACGGATCGTTCTTGGCGAACTCCTCGACCACCCTCGGAGACTCGGCTTTGAAAAGCAGAACCGCTCCGTCCGGAGGATCCGCCAGGGCGCCGGCCAGGATCAGCTCCCCCCGCTCGGCAGACTTCCAGGCATGCTCCAGATGAACACTCCGGAACTGTGCCCGGCGGGTGACATAGTCGGAAACAACCTCATAGAACAAGAGATAATGTTTTGCCTGCATGGTCTTCCTCTGTTTCGTTGTGGCCTTGAGATAGGGCAAACGAGTGCGCCGGCCGTCTGCTCGGGTTGTTTGGTGGTGAACGGAAACCGCCTACCCGACCAAAACGGTGAGGGAAGTTAAGAAGAATCAGGGATAAATCAACGGATGGGTTGGATCTAACGTACAGAGGGTTGCTCTTCGCTCTGGCCTTGCTGTAATTCTGCCCCATGCGGAGTTGGACTCGGGGCTGAAGGGCGACGGCGGAAAAGCATGGCAATGCCGATTAAAATGAGCAGCGCGGGCCAGTAGGTGCGAACGAACATCCGAATCTCGAACCACTCGACGATCTCCCACCACCAAAGCAGAAACGTCGCGCCCGATCCGGAGAGGATGAAGAAGGGTATCAGCAAGGGCCACTCAGAGGGAAACCGCAGATACAACACAAGAAACGCCAGACCAAACACAACGAAAAGCGCCGGCACGGTGTGGATGCCGTACCGCTCGATCACATCGAACCGGAGCAGAGTCTGATACGCCCCGAAGAACAAGAGCACACTCCCCCAGTAGATCCGCCCCCTCCGCACATGCGTGTATCCGTCTGCCACCAGAAACCCGCCCGTGGCCAGGCCCGCCACCCAGAAGAATTTGTCCCAGCGAACCATGACCACATCGAGGCGGTCGAGCAGGAGAGAGGAGCCCAGGATCACAAAGAGCGAACCGAGGATGAGAGCCCTGGGTTCACGATGAAATGAAAGCTTGGTATGCATGATGAAGGGCTTTGGAAATTCGAATATCGAAATACGAAATACGAGACAAATTCGAAATTCTAAATCCGAAATTCGAAAATGAGGTTAATCCCTGGAGTTTCGAGCTTCGGATTTCGTATTTGTTTCGTGCTTCGAGCTTCGCATTTCGTATTTGTTTCGTGCTTCGAGCTTCGGATTTCGTATTTGTTTCGTGCTTCGAGCTTCGGATTTCGTATTTGTTTCGTGCTTCGAGCTTCGCATTTCGTATTTGTTTCGTGCTTCGAGCTTCGCATTTCGTATTTGTTTCGTGCTTCGAGCTTCGGATTTCGGATTTCCCTAGGGCTTTGTACTTGCTACCAGATTTTCTTCCGGCATAACGAGCATCATGACCAGGTACACCACGGCACCCAGGCCAAAGGGCCAGAGCGTGAAAAAGACGAACGCCACGCGAATGATCGACACATCGACACCGAAATATGCGGCGAGGCCACCGCAGACTCCTCCGATCTTGCGTTCGGTTTTCGACCGGTGCAGTCGGGGGCCAGAGGCAGGCCCGGAAGTTTTCCTCGCCGAGCGTTTATCTTCGGGCGCTGGCTCACCGGATGAAACCCGTGCCGGGCGGGCCATCAGAAACACGCCAATGGCAACGAGCATGAGAGGAAAGACATACTCCCAGGAAACTTCCCACCACTCCTCCCAGTCCAGAATATCCAAGTTTCCCAGGAAAATCATAGCCCCGATGGCAATGAACAGGACCCCCAGCACTGCCGCGCCAGTTCGGTTCCCGGAAGTGGCACTACGCGGAATGTCGGTATTCATCGCCGGAGCAGAAGGAATGATGAACCAGGCGATGATATAAATGAGAATACCGGGGATCAGAGGGAGGATCGAAAGGAGAATCCAGGTGACACGGACGAGCGTGGGGTCAACATTGAGGTATTCAGCGACCCCGCCGCAGACGCCGGCGATCATGCGGTTTGAAGAGCTTCGGTACAGGCGCTTGGGGGAAGGTTCCATCGTGCCCTCCTAAGGACACCATGGCATACGTGGGGGGAGACGTGAAGTTTCGGGGCCTGGTCAGAAAATCCCAACTCCGAAGCACGAAATTCAAAATCCGAAACAAACTCTAAGTCCGAAATACGAAACAAAATGGAGCAATTTCATAAACTCCAAGCAATCGTTCGTGCTTTGGATTTCGGATTTGTTTCGTGCTTCGAGCTTCGGATTTCGGATTTGCCCCCTACACTTCCATGATCTCCTTCTCTTTCAATTCCACAAGATGATCGATTTCCTTGATGTGCCTATCGGTCATCTTTTGAACCTCCTGCTCACCCCTCTTGCGCTCATCCTCCGAGATGTGCTCTTGCTTTTCGGTCTTCTTCAAATGTTCAATCGCGTCCCGGCGGACGTTTCGAACGGCGATCCTGCCCTCCTCTGCAAACTTCTTCACCAGTTTCACAAGCTCTCTGCGGCGTTCCTCGTTGAGGGGCGGAATAGGAACCCGGACGAGATTGCCGTCGTTCGTTGGATTCAAACCCAGGTTCGCGTTCAGAATGGCCTTTTCGATAGGCTGGAGCATCCCCTTTTCCCACGGCTGAACGGCGATGGTATGAACATCGGGGGTGCTGACGTTGGCGACTTGCTTCAACGGTGTCATGGTGCCGTAATAGTCCACCTTCACCGCATCAAGGAGCGCGGTCGTTGCTTTTCCCGTTCTGATTTTGGAAAACTCATCCCTTACCACCTCCACAGCTTTTTTCATACGGTTGTCGGCATCGGCAAGTATGTTCTTCACCATAGGGTCCTCGTACAGATTGATGATCAGGCTTCCTGCCCTGTCGCGGTGACAATTGAGCCGACATTCTCTCCGCGAACAAGCCTCTTCAGATTACCCGTCCTATTCATGTTAAAGACGATGAGCGGAAGGTCGTTCTCTTTACAAAGGGTGATAGCCGTAAGGTCCATCACTTTCAGATCCCGTCGCAGTACGTCGCTGTACGATATTTTCGGAAAATGCACCGCCTTGCTGTTTTTTTCGGGGTCGCTGTCATAGATGCCGTCCACGCGCGTACCCTTGAGAATCACGTCGGCCTCGATTTCGATTGCCCTCAGCACTGCGGCCGTGTCGGTCGTAAAGTATGGATTTCCGGTGCCGGCGGCGAAGATCACGACTCTGTCTTTCTCGAGGTGCCGGATGGCTCTGCGGCGAATGAAGGGCTCGGCGATTTTCTCCATGTTGATGGCCGTAAGACATCGCGTGAGCACCCCTTTGTGCTCCAGAGCGCTCTGCAGGGCGAGGGCATTAATGACCGTTGCCAGCATACCCATGTGGTCGCCCGTCACCTTGTCGATACCATCGGACGAGTTCTCGATACCCCGGTAGATGTTCCCGCCCCCGATAACGATCCCAACCTGCACGCCTTCGGCCTGCACGCTCTTAATCTCATCGGCATAAACGCTCAGCACGCTGGAATCGATGCCGTACTCCTGGTCGCCCATCAGCGCCTCGCCGCTCAGCTTCAGGAGAATTCTCTTGTACCGTGATTTCATAGCGCCTTAAAAAAAAATCCCGAATCTCTTCGGGATCATGGATTGTCAGCTTTGTCCGTCTTCGCCGAGATGGTAGCGCATGAATCGTCGGATGGAGACGCGTTCGCCAACCTTGGCGGTTGCCTCATCGAGGAGATCCTTGATGGTCTTGCCGGAATCCTTGATGAAGGATTGTTCCATGAGACAGACTTCCTCATAGAACTTTTCGAGACGACCCTGAGCGATTTTTTCCGCAACATTCGCCGGCTTGCCCTCGTTCTTTGCCTGGGTCTTATAAATCTCGATTTCTTTTTCGATCACCGACGGTTCAACCTGTTCTCGGGAAATGTAGCGAGGGCTCATGGCGGCAATTTGCATCGCAATATCGTGTGCCAGGGCCTTGAAATCCGGGGTCTTGGCCACGAAGTCGGTTTCGCAGTTCAGCTCCACCATCGCACCGATCCTTCCGCCCGCGTGGATGTAGGCTTCGACCACACCCTGGTTGGCTTCTTTGTCCGCCCGTTTTGCCGCGGTGGCCGCGCCCTTCTTTCTGAGCACTTCCATGGCCTTCTGCAGGTCGCCGCCGGCCTCCTCCAGTGCCCGCTTGCAGTCCATCATCCCCGCACCGCTTAGCTCACGCAACTCCTTGATTTTCTCTGTCGTTACTGCGCTCATTCTGATGTATGCTCCTCACGATGACGCCTTGTGTTCCAATTCGATCTTCTCTGCCTCGGCCGCATTCTCGGCTTCGGCCGCTCGCGCCGACGCGGCACGCTGACTGCCCTCGATCACGGCATCGGCGATCGCGGTTGTAATCACCTGCACCGCCTTCAACGCATCGTCGTTTGCAGGTATCGGATAATCGACGAGTTCCGGGTCGCAGTTGGTGTCGACGATCGCGACAACCGGAATACCGAGGCGCCGGGCTTCGTTAACTGCGATGGCCTCTTTCTTGATGTCCACTACATACACGAGGCCGGGGAGGCGGGACATTTCTACGACGCCGCTCAGCACTCCCTGCAGTTTCTCCCGTTCACGGCTTAGGAACAGGCGCTCCTTCTTGGTGATGTTCTCGAACGTCCCGTCGCTCTCCATCTTTTCAATATTGTTGAGACGCTTGACGCTCTTGCGGATGGTGGTAAAGTTGGTCAACATGCCGCCTAGCCAGCGTTCGGTGACATAGAACGCATTGCACCGCGTCGCCTCACTGCGGACAACGTCCCTGGCGGGCTTCTTCGTCGCCACAAACAGCACGCGTTTGTTCTCTGCAACGATATTTGAAACCGCGTTGCAGGCGGCTTCAAGCATTTCCTGGGTCTTCTTGAGATCAATGATATGAATCCCGTTCCGCTCCATGAAAATGAACGGCTTCATCTTGGGATTCCATCGGCGGGTCAGGTGCCCGAAATGCGCACCCGCGGTCAGCAGCGCTTCCAGATCTACACGTGGCATGATGCTTCCTCTTGGGTTAGTTGGTCGACTATCCCCGTCATTTCCTTGCGGGACCCTTCGGTCATTTCATGAACTCAGGGCACTTCCGGTCGGATCGGAGGATATGATTGATAAATTCGAAATTCGAAATCAGAAATACGAAAAAAAACGAAACATTCGAAAATTCGAAATTCGAGACAAGTTCGAAACCTAAACTCGAAATTCGAAACGGCACGCAGGCGTACTTCAGATTTGGAATTTGTTTCGGGCTTCGAAATTCGGATTTCGAATTTCCAGTTTTATCGCTTCGAGAACTGGAACCGCTTTCGGGCCTTCTTCTGCCCGTATTTCTTTCTCTCCACCATTCGGGGATCACGCGTCAGGAGGCCTGCGCCCCGAAGGCTGGAGCGAAGGTCTCCATCGAGCGCAACAAGGGAACGGGCAATGCCGAGCTTGATCGCTCCGGCCTGCCCGGTCGGTCCACCGCCCTCGACATTGATCTTTGCATCATAACGCCCCACCGTGTTCGTTACCGCAAAGGGCTTCAAGACTTCATTCCGCAGGATGTCAAGCCCGAAGTATTGATCAAGCGGACGGTTGTTGATGAGGATCTTTCCGGATCCGTCGGAGATCTTGACCCGGGCGATTGAGGTCTTACGGCGTCCAACATGTACTCGAGGCTGCATCGAATTTCCTTATGATGATCGTTTCACTGTCTGCGGAAGGGGCTCGGGTTTCTGGGCTGAATGCGGATGCTTGTCGCCCGCATAGACCTTCAGTTTCCTGAAGATCTTTCGGCCCAGACGATTATGGGGAAGCATGCCCTTGACGGCATGTTCCATCACATACTCCGGACGACGCTTGAGGAGGTCTCTGATCGACTCGAAGCGCGCACCGCCGGGATAGAGCGTGTTGTGATAGAGCTGTTTCAACTCCTCACGATTGCCCGTGACAACCACCTTTTCGGCATTGATCACCACCACATAATCGCCGACGTCAAAATTTGGCGTAAACTGGGGCTTGTGCTTGCCGCGCAGAATGTGGGCGACCTGGGATGCAATCCGCCCCAGGGTTTGGCCCGCGGCATCAACCAAATACCACCTCTGCGGCACTTCTTCGGGCTTAAAAAAATGTGTCTTCGGCGATGACTGCATTTCATAACTCCGGAAGAAATCGATCAAATGAATGGATAAAGCCTTTAAATGTAGCAAAAAGGCGGGAGAAAGTCAACAATCAGAAGTCTCACGTCTCACTCAACGCGCTCTACACGTGGTTCGCCGCGTGGTAGGAACTACGAACGAGGGGGCCGGATTCGACGTGGCGGAATCCCATGGCAAGTCCTTCTTCTTTCAGCATACGAAACTCGTCGGGATGAACATACCGGTCCACGGGCAAATGCTCCCGCGTGGGCTGGAGGTACTGTCCGAGCGTCAGAATATCACAATCAACGGCCCGGGCATCCCTCATAACCTCGAGAATCTCCTCCGTCCGCTCTCCAATTCCCAACATCAGTCCGGTTTTCGTCACAAACCCCCTCTTCTTCGATCGTTCCAGGACCTCAAGAGACTGCCGGTAATTCGCCTGCGGCCGGACGATGTGGTACAACCGGGGAACCGTTTCCAGGTTGTGGTTCAGAATGTCCGGGCGGGCGTCGAGTACCGTCTTCAAGGCCTCGTCGCTCCCCTTGAAATCCGGAATCAGCACTTCGACACTGCACGTGGGAACAAATTCCCGGATCACACGGATCGTCTCGGCAAAAATCGGCGAACCGCCATCCCTTCGCTCATCCCGGTTCACCGAGGTGATCACCGCGTGGCGGAGATTCATCGTGCGCACCGTCTCCGCGACCCTCCGCGGCTCGTCCCAATCGAGCCCGTAATCCGGACGACCGGTTTTCACAGCACAGAATCCACACGAGCGCGTGCAGATGTCGCCGAGGATCATGAATGTCGCTGTTCCAGAGTTCCAGCATTCGCCGAGATTGGGGCACCGGGCCTCTTCGCACACGGTGTGCAACCGCTGATGATCCACCAGCTGCTTGATCCGAGCATAGTTCTCCCCGCCCGGAATCTTCGCCTTCAGCCACTCCGGCCGACGCGGCCCGGCGGAATCCGTAACAGCTGGTATCTCGGCAATAATATCGGCCATGATGAAACTCTCTGTACTAACCTCAGAACAAATTGCCAAAGTCAAAGTTTTCGAGATTCGAGACCACGGCTTCGATGAACTGTCCACCGATCGCGCCGTCGAGGATCCGATGATCAAACGAGAGCGTGAGATAGCACATCGACCGGATGGCAAGAGCATCGGTTCCATTGGCGTCGGTGATCACGACCGGTCGCTTCTTGATGGCTCCGAAACCCAGAATGGCGACCTGGGGCTGATGAATAATCGGGATTCCGATGATGTTCCCGAACACCCCGTAGTTCGTCACCGTGAACGTGCCGCCCTGGATGTCGTCGGGCGTTAATTTCCTGTTGCGGGCCCTGACTCCGATGTCGTTCGCTGCCCGGGCAATTCCCAGGAAGCTCTTTTCCTCGGCATGCCGGATCACCGGCACGATCAAGCCCGAAGGAGTTGCCACGGCCATGCCGAGATGAATGAATCGCTTGAGAATGATCTTGTCGCCTTCGACCGAGCTGTTCACGAGGGGGAATTGCTTCAGGGCGCGGATGGTGGCATCCAGGAAGAACGGCGTGTAGGTAAGCTTGAAGCCCTCGCGCTTCTCAAACCCCGCCGCCTTTTCCATTCGGAACGCCGCAATCCGGGTCAGGTCACACTCAGATATCGCCTGGACATGAGGAGACGTCTGCACACTCCGCACCATGTGCTCCGCCATCTTCTGCTGAATGTTATCCATCTGCCGAATCTCGTACTGCGGCGGCGGGTACTGCTTTGCCAGCTCCTTGATATCCACCATCCTCACCGCCCGTTCCTCACTTCGGACACCCGCCGCCGGACTCCTGAATTCCGGTTCCCGGGTTCTGTTCTTCAAATACCCCAACACATCATTTTTCGTAACCCTGCCTCCTGCTCCGCTCCCGCTGATCGAATCCAGTTCTTCCCGTGAAAGCCCCTCTTTCTCTGCAATACTTCGTACAACGGGGGAATAAAACCTGTCTCCGTTCGCCCGCCGTCGGAAAGGCTCAGCCTGTGTTTCTGAAGGTTTCCGAACCGGTTCAGGCCTTTCTTCTGACCTGGGTTGAGCTTCTCCTCTCTTCAGCTCCGGGTCCGCAGGTTCAACCTTGGTGGTTGCCTCATCGGTCTCGATCATGGCAATGACCGTACCGACCTCCACCGTCTCGTTTTCCGGAACCACGATCTTCGTGAGGATCCCTGAAGCCGGAGAGGGGATCTCCGAATCGACCTTGTCGGTGCTGATCTCCAGAATGGTTTCGTCCTTCTGAACCTTGTCGCCGGGCTTTTTCGTCCAGCGAAGGATCTTCCCTTCCTGAATGCTTTCTCCCATTTTCGGCATCACTACTTCAACTTGCATGCTGAGTCCTCAGGGGGCTTTGTTTTTTAACCACAAAGAGCGCGAAGAAGGCGCAAAGAACGCAAAGATGTAGAGCTCTGATTTTTTAACCGCAAAGAGCGCGAAGAAGGCGCAAAGGGCGCAAAGATGTAGAGCTCTGATTTTTGAATGGCAAAGGTCGCAATCAGAGTTTGTTGACCACACGCCGGATCCCGTTCTTGAGTTTCGTGACGTTGAAGTTGATAAGAAGCCCAAGTTTGAATTCACCCAGCTTCAAGTATGTCAGAACCTGTGCAAGATGGATATCGTGGAGTGCATCCACGGCTTTGATCTCGACGATCAGCTTTCCCCCTACGAGCAGGTCAATCCGGTATCCTCCTTCGCAGTGCTCCTCCTTATAGATCACGGGAAGCGCAACCTGCCGCAAGACGGGAATACTGCGCAACTCAAGCTCTTTCTTCAAGGCTGCTTCGTATGTTGATTCCAGCAGTCCAGGCCCCAGCAACCTGTGAACTTCCAACGCCCCGCCAATGACCTCGTACGAAAGCTCATTCTCTGTCATACTCCCCCCCAGCTTGATTTTTTAACCGCAAAGAGCGCGAAGTAGGCGCAAAGGACGCAAAGATGTAGATCTCTGGTTCATTAACCGCAATCCCCGTTCAACCGCTCCGCGTCCTTTGCGTCTCCTTTGCGTTCTTTAGCGGTTTCCGCTTTTCAAAACGTGCCCCTCTCGATCCACGATCAACCCTCCGCGTCCTTTGTGTCTCCTTTGCGTCCTTTGCGGTTTCCGCTTTTCAAAACGTGCCCCTCTCGATCCACGATTAACCCCTCCGCGTCCTTTGTGTCTCCTTTGCGTCCTTTGCGGTTTCCGCTTTTCAAAACGTGCCCCTCTCGATCCACGATTAACCCCTCCGCGTCCTTTGTGTCTCCTTTGCGTCCTTTGCGGTTTCCGCTTTTCAAAACGTGCCCCTCTCGATCCACGATTAACCCCTCCGCGTCCTTTGTGTCTCCTTTGCGTCCTTTGCGGTTTCCGCTTTTAATAGGCAGCAAGTCGTTCCAGCGCCGCGGTGATCTTCTGCTCATTGGGCAACATGGCATTCTCCAGCGGCGGACTGTAGGGCACGGGGAGGTCGAGCGCGGCGACTCTCAGAACAGGGCCGTCAAGCGATTCAAAGCAATGATCCGCAATCAGTGCCGCGATCTCGCCTCCGAATCCACCCGTCAAGGTGTCCTCATGCACAATCAACGCTTTACCGGTTTTCCGAACGGAACGGTAGATGGCTTCTTCATCCAGAGGACTCAACGTCCGGAGATCGATGACCTCCACGCTCACGCCCTGCTCCTCCATCTTCCGGGCCGCTTCGACGGACTTCTGCACCATGGCACCCCAGGTAATGATCGAGATGTCCGATCCCTCCTTGCGCGTGGCCGCGACCCCAAACGGAAGGAGAAACTCGGCATCAGGTTCCGGCGACGCGGCATAGCCTTGCCGATAGAGTCCCTTGTGTTCCATGAAGATCACGGGATCGTCGCCGCGGATTGCCGACTTGAGCAGGCCTTTTGCGTCGGCGGCGTTCGAAGGGAACGCCAATCGCAGACCCGGAATGTGTGCCATGAAACTTTCGATGGACTGGCTGTGGTAGTGACCACCGTGAATGTAGCCGCCCACAGCAACGCGAATGACCACAGGCGACGACCAGGTGCCGTTGGAACGATAGCGCATCATGGCAAGTTCGTCGCGGATCTGCATGAACGCCGGCCAAATATAGTCGCCGAATTGAATTTCGGGGACGGGCTTCCAGCCTTTCAGTGCAAGACCGATCGCCACGCCTACAATGCTCGCTTCCGCCAAGGGTGAATTGAACGCGCGTTCCCTCCCAAACTTCGTCGAAAGCCCTTTCGTTGCTGTGAACACGCCGCCTTTTCCGTCAGCCACATCCTCCCCAAACACCAGCACCTTCTCGTTACGCTCCATTTCTTCATGGAGGGCATGATTGACCGCATCGACGAGGACGATTTTGTTCCCGGAGTGTTCCGGCTCGACGTATCCTTCCGGAGGATGGGCATGCGCCTCGCCATAGAGGTGCATCGAAACCGTTGCCGGGTCCGGAAGCGGGGCGGCCTCCGCCCGCTCCACAGCCGCATCGACCTCCGCCTTCACTTCTTCCTGAAGCCGTTGGTTCTCTTCCTCGGTCAGATACCCCTCTTCGATCAGCACCGCGGCCATTCTCGGAATCGGGTCCCGCTGGCGGTCGCGATCCAGTTCTTCCTTTGTCCTGTACTTACGATCGTCATCAGACGATGAATGAGGAAGCAGGCGAACGACATTGGCAACAATGAGGGAAGGGCCTCCTCCTTTGCGTGCCCGTTCTACTGCCTCGCCTGCGACCCTGTGCGTCTCAAAGAAATCCGTCCCGTCGACGTTGTAGCGCTCGAGACCCTTGAATCCTTTCGTCACTTCATAGACCGATCCACCCGCGGTTTGCTGGGTAACCGGTACAGAGATTGCATATTTATTGTCCTGAATAAAGAAGATGACCGGCAGGAGTTCGCGTGCCGCCCAGTTCACTGCTTCGAAAAACTCACCTTCACTCGTGGAGCCTTCGCCCGACGATACATACACGACTTCGCCCAGACCCTCCCGTGCGGCACCCAAAGCCACGCCGACAGCCTGGAGATATTGCGTTCCGGTAGGACTCGACTGCGTTATGATCCGAGCAGACACCTTGCCGTAGTGCCCCGGCATTTGGCGGCCACCGGTGCCGGGGTCGTCGGCGCGATGAAGGGCCGAAAAGAAATAATCATCGACGGTATAGCCGAGTTGAAGACAGAAGCTGAGATCGCGGTAATACGGAAAGGCGTAATCACGGCCGGCCTCAAGGGCTGAGGCTGCCGCCGTCTGTGCAGCTTCGTGCCCCGATCCGCCAATGTGGAAGAACGACTTGCCCTGCTTCAGGAGAATCAGATGTTTTTCATCGATCCGCCGTCCCAGGAGCATGTTCTTGTACACGCGCAGCAATTCGGCCTTCGAGAGGCCGATATCCTGCACGGAGCCGGCGGTCCTGGATTGCACCATGGTATCACGCTCTCCTCTGGATTTTACTCCCTTTGCCATCACACCTGCTCCGTTACACGTTCTTTCACGACGCGAAGCAAGTCTTCTTTCGACACTCTGATCGGTTTGCATCCGAAGACGCCGCCGAAGGATTCAATGAGTCTCGTTCGGACCTCCTCCAGGGGAATCTCCTTTCCGGTCTGCATCGCCATGGAAGTTACACCCTTATGAAATATCCCGCACGGAATGATTCTTCCGAATTCCTTCAGGTCGGTATTCACGTTCAGCGCAAATCCGTGCATCGTGACCCATCGGCTCACCTTCACTCCGATCGCGGCAATCTTTTCCCCCTTCACCCAGACGCCGGTCATCCCCTCCTCTCTCTCCGCCTCAATGTCGTACTCCTCCAGAGTACGGATAATCACTTCTTCGAGTCCCCGGAGGTACCAATGCAAATCGGTCTTGTATTGCGCGAGGTCCAGAATCGGATATCCCACAATCTGGCCAGGACCGTGATACGTGACATCTCCTCCGCGATCGATATGGAACACTTCGATGCCGGACCGCTTCAACTCCTCATCATTCGCCAGAAGATGATTGGCATCGGCTCCTTTTCCCAGCGTATAGACCTTCTCATGCTCCGTCAACAGGAGAACATCGTCGATCAACCCGTAATGCCGCAAGTCGAACAGTGCTCGCTGAAGGTCCCAGGCATCCGCATAACGTGTGCGGCCGATATCGGTGCAGGCGATCTGCATCAGAGGTGGATTGCGACACCGTAAGCGTTGCCGGCGGCTTCCATCACGGCTTCCGAAAGCGTCGGATGGGCGTGCATGGTGCGCCACAACTCTTCGTAGGTCGTCTCGAGAGCCTTGGCGGTCACGAGTTCCGCGATCATTTCTGTGGCTTCCGAGCCAACAATGTGGGCTCCCAGAAGTTCACCGTACTTTTCGTCGAAAATCAGCTTTACCTGTCCTTCCGTTTCCCCGATGGCAAGGGCCTTACCCAGCGGGCGGAAGGGAAATTTGCCGATTCTGACCTTGTAGCCGGCCTTCGTCGCTGCCTCCTCCGTCATCCCCACGCTCGCTACCTGGGGTTGGCAGTACGTACAGCTTGGAAACACGCTTCGGTCGAGACCATGTTTGGCCTTCCCTGCAATATGCTCAGCAGCCACGATCCCTTCGTGGGAGGCCACGTGGGCCAGGAGTGGAGGGCCGCTGACATCACCGATAGCATAGATACCCTGCACATTGGTGCGGCCAAACTCGTCGACCTTGATAAATCCTTTTTCCGCCTTCACACCCGCCGCCTCCAGGCCCAGATTCTCCGAATTCCCCTGCACGCCGATGGCCATGAGCGCCACTTCGGCCTTGACGGTCTTCGTTCCTTCTTCTGACGAGACCATGACTTCCACATCATTCCCGGCTTTCACGCCTTCGACCTTCGTCCTTGTCAGAATTTCGATCCCTGATTTCTTGAGACTCGATTCCACCAGCTTCGTCATTTCCCGATCCTCCAAGGGGAGAATCCCGGGCATCATTTCAACGACGGTCACCTTTGTGCCGATAGCGTTGTAAAAATAGGCAAACTCAATCCCGATTGCTCCGCCGCCGATAATGGCCATGCTTTTCGGCTGTTCCTTCAGCGTCATCGCCTCTGTACTGGTGATGATCTTCTTCCGGTCGATCTCGACCCCCGGAATCGACCGCGGGCGGGCCCCCGTGGCAAGGACAATGGCTTTGGACTTGATCGTATCGGTCACCTTTCCGTCGTTGGAAACGGAAAGAGTGTTCTTTCCGGTGAGCTTCCCGTAACCCTTGACGACGTCGATCTTATTCTTCTTCATAAGAAACTCGACGCCTTTGGTAATTCTTTCGGAAACATCCCGGCTTCGTTTAATGATCTTTGTGAAGTCGTAGGAGAGGTCTTTGTGGCTGATGCCGAACTCATCCGAC
Organism: Bacteroidia bacterium; assembly: GCA_022180565.1. Classification (GTDB taxonomy): domain Bacteria; phylum Bacteroidota; class Ignavibacteria; order UBA10030; family UBA10030; genus JACQPU01. The sequence goes on along the minus strand of BQML01000013.1, from coordinate 30,325 downwards.
CGTTTCATGGTATTATAGAGTTCGGCGCTTTTCAGCAGGGCTTTGGACGGGATACACCCCCAGTTCAGGCAAATACCGCCCAGACGGTCGGCTTCCACGAGGCCGACCTTCATGCCGAGTTGCGCCGCTCTGATGGCGGCCACATAGCCGCCAGGACCCCCGCCGATTACCGTAACATCATACTGACGTTCAGACATTGAAGCCTCGGGTAGTGGTACGAAGGGTGGATCTGTTCCTGCCGGGACGCCTCAGGCCGGCAGATGGCTTTTTCTTCAAGGATGCGGCAAAAAATATAGGCAGAAGTGTCCCCAAACGCAATATGGCGGAATGTTCACTGATACCCGCAGATACTTGATCATCTCAATCGGTTGTTCGGTCGTCCGACCCTCGATTGTCCGAGGGGAATCTGTGACGGGGGTCTCCGTGAGCCGCGAATCTTCCCCATGGACTGATCGGGGACCGATTACGATTGCCGCCTCACGTGACGGACAACTTCACGCGTGTGTGCGGACACACGACCCGCTCGGTTCAGAAGCGGGGCAAACAAATTTCCCCATCGGAATTGATTCTTTTTCACTTTTCCCGTACGTTGGGTGCAAAAATTTCTGCATGGCAGAGTCGGAACGCAGGGTTGTCGTCTCAAACCGGAGGGCGCGGCACGAGTATTACGTTCTTGACACATTTGAAGCCGGGATTGTTCTGAAAGGCACTGAGGTCAAGTCTCTCCGGCAGGGAAAAGCCAATCTGCAGGACAGTTATGCTGTTCTCAAGGACGGTGAGATATGGCTGCACAACATGCATATCAGTCCGTATGAGAAAGGAAACATCAACAATCACGATCCCGTCCGCACACGCAAGCTCCTCCTCCACAAAAAGCAAATCCGAAAGTTGATCGGCAACGTGCGTGAGAAAGGATTGACGTTGATCCCACTGTCGGTATACTTCAGCGGGCCTCACGCGAAGATCGAGCTGGCACTTGCTCAGGGGAAGAAGAAACATGACAAGCGTGAAGCAACGGCTCAGCGGGAAGCGGAGCGGGAAATGCGACAACGTATGAAAAGGAGCATTCCATAACTTGTTTCCCAAGCTCAATGAGCAGATGGATCTCATCCGGCGCGGTGCGGCCGAGATTATTCCCGAAGACGACCTTGCACGGAAGATTGAGCGATCCATCAAATCCAAGAAGCCCCTCCGAGTGAAGCTGGGGTGTGATCCCAGCCGTCCCGACCTGCATCTGGGCCATTCTGTTGTCCTCCGAAAACTGCGGCAATTTCAGGATCTCGGCCACCAGGCCATTCTGATCATCGGGGATTTCACCGGCATGATCGGCGATCCGTCCGGCAAGAGCAAGACGCGTCCTCCGCTTTCCCTTGAGGAGACTCGTCGGAACGGACAGACATATTTTGAGCAGGCCACAAAGGTGTTGGCGGCGCAGAAGTTCAAGATGCTGTACAATTCGGAATGGCTGGGCAAGATGAGCTTCGCCGACGTCATTCTGCTTGCGGGTCGGTACACCGTTGCCCGTATGCTGGAACGCGATGACTTCACGGAGCGGCACAAGGCGGGTGAGCCGATCGGCATTCACGAATTCCTCTATCCTTTGGCTCAGGCCATGGATTCCGTGGCCGTGGAGGCCGATGTGGAGCTCGGCGGAACGGACCAGAAATTCAATCTGCTTGTCGGCCGCGACATCCAGCGTGAATACGGCCAGGAGCCGCAGGCGATTCTGACCATGCCGATCCTTCCGGGCACTGACGGCATCGAGAAAATGAGTAAATCGCTGGACAATTACATCGGCCTCAATGACACCCCCCGGGACATGTTCGGCAAGTCGCTTCGCATTCCGGACTTTCTGATCTATACGTACTACGAGTTGACGACCAACATTTCGAACAAGGATCTGAGGGAAATTCAGAAACAGCTTGCGGACCGGAAAGTCAATCCGCGGGATCTTAAACGCCGGCTGGCGCGCACGCTCGTTTCGATGTATCACTCCGAGGAGGAGGCCGCAAAGGCCGAGGAGGAATTTGACAAAATCTTCGTCGAAAAATCGGCCCCCGACGACATGGATGTTTTCTCTGTGAAAGAGCGGAACGGTATCGAGACCATTGTGTCGTTGATGACAGAGGCGAAGCTTGCCTCGTCGCGGGGAGAGGCTCGCCGACTCATCGAACAGGGTGGTGTTTCGATCGACGGTGAGAAGGTGTCGGATCCCAATGCCCGTATTCCGGACAAGGCCGAATTCGTGCTGAAGGTCGGCAAACGACGGTTTCTTAAAGTCATTGGTTCCTAAACAACAAAGTCGGAGATGAGGAAGTGTTCGTACCCACCAAAATGTTCTTCACGAAGGGCGTTGGACGCCACAAAGATTATCTGCAGTCGTTCGAGCTTGCCCTTCGCGATGCAGGCATCGAAAAATGCAACATTGTGACCGTTTCAAGCATCTTTCCGCCCAATTGTAAGCGGATCACAAAGGAGGAAGGATTGAAGGTGTTACTGCCGGGGGCCATCACGTTCTGCGTGATGGCTCGGAACGCAACCAACGAGCCCAACCGCCTCATTGCCGCATCCATCGGAGTGGCTCAACCTGCGGATCCCGCGGCCTACGGCTATCTGTCGGAACACCATCCGTATGGAGAAACCGACGAACGCGCGGGCGAATACTCCGAGGATCTTGCCGCCACCATGCTCGCGACCACGCTCGGCATCGACTTTGATCCCAACACGGCATGGGACGAACGGGAGAAGATTTTCAAGATGTCCGGGAAGATCATCCGGACGTTCAATATTACGCAGTCGGCCGAGGGCGACAAGAACGGGTTATGGACGACCGTTGTTGCCGCAGCGGTGCTTATTCCGCAGGAATGGGAGGGCGGGAACGGCGGTGCACGCAACGCACAATGACTTCCTTGCCGCGCTGAACAACACGAGGGCTTCTGGCGGGATTCTTTTTTGGATTGTTTGTGAAGGTGCTACGATGGGCCAAGAACGACCACAAACTCCCCCTTCTTTCCTTCCTTGGCGAGTTTCTGATACAACTCGGGGGCATTCCCCCGAAAGATCTCTTCGGTGGGGAGCGTGAGGTCGAAGGCGACACAGATGTTCCGCGATGTACCGAACACTTCCGCCATATCCCGCAGAAGCTGAAGCAACCGGTAGGGGGTTTCCATGAAAACGATCGTTCGTCGATCGCGTTTGAGCTGTTGAAGCTCCGCGATTCTCCGCGGGCGCTTCGGCGAGAGGAAACCGTAAAACAGAAAGGTCTGGATTGGAAACCCTGAAACGATCAGTGCGGGGAGAACTGATGAAGCGCCGGGCACGGGGACGATGCGGATCCCTGCCGCGATGGCTTTCCTGACGAGGATCTGTCCGGGATCGGCGAACACGGGTGTGCCGGCATCCGAAACGAGGGCAACGGACCTGCCCCGTTGCAGTTCCTGAATGATCAGCGTCGATGCAGCCGATTCGTTGTGCTCATTCAGCGTTTCCACCGGCTTGTTCTCGATGCCGTACTCCCTGAGAAGCCTCGTTCCTTCCTTCCGCTCCTCGTATACCACCAGATCAGCCTCCTTCAGCACCCGCAACGCACGAAGCGTGATGTCCTCCGTGTTTCCTATCGGAGTCGCCACCAGATACAGAATTCCGGACATGTGCTACTCCGGAGGAATGCTGTGATATTGGCTCAGAGGCACGCCTTTGCTTGCGGCCTCCCATTCGCGCACGCCGAGGATGAGCAAGGCCGTGACGGGGATAGCGATCAGCAGGCCGACGAAACCAAGGAAGGAGGCAAACACGAGAAGAGCCAAAATGATGAGAAGAGGATGAAGTCCCACGCGGCTCCCCACAATGCGAGGAGAGAGGAGGGTCACCTCCAGTAAATGCAGGATGCCCACGGAAAAGACCGCCGAGAGAACCTTTGAGAGCACGGGGGGATCGCTCAGGGCGGCAACGAGACCGGAGAGAATCATCGTGAGGATCAATCCGAAATAGGGAACCAGATCCAGCAAGGCGGCCATCATGCCGAGAAGCAGTGAGTACTTGATACCGAAGAGACTGAAGAGGAGGGTTACCATGACGCCCTGGAGAAAGGCCACGAGCAGAGCGCCTCGAAGGTAGCGCCCGATGATCTCGTCGGCTTCACGTAGATATTCACCGACTCTGTCACGGTAACGACCCGGGATCAGCATGAGGAACCGGTGCGTGATCTTGGGAAAATCCGTCAGCAAATAGAACGTGAGGAAAGGAACCATGATCACGTAAAGGATCTGCGTCACAAAACGCGACAGTGAGCTCATGACCGTCAGGATTCCCTGGAGAAGGTTCCGCAGAATATCCTCGAATCTGGGGACGAGTTCTTTCGAGACCGTTGTCCTCAGCTCTTCGGCCGACACACCGTAACGCTCGAGAGCCGTTGCCATCCGCGATGACCACAGCCAGTCGCGGAATTCCGTAAAAATGCCCGAGAGGGCATCCAGCAGTGCCTCGAACTGGGTGACGGCAATCGGCAGGACAAAGAAGAGGACCAAGACAATAACCGCGACCACCAGAAGAATCAGCACGAGCGAGGAGATCCAGCGAGGGATCTTCCAGCCTTCGAGCCGGGAGACCACAGGGTTGAGAAGATAGGCTATCACGAGCGAAACAACGAACGGCGCGAGGATGCTGGAAACCGCCGAAACGAACCAGAGGCTGAAGAGGACGACACTCAGCCACATGAGATTTCTGGCCAGGGCGTAGTGCCGCAGAGGAAAAAGGAGAAAGAGAATAGCGCCGACCGCGACAAAGGGAGAGACAACCGTTTGAATCGTGTAGATCAGGACCATGAGAAGCAGGACAGCCCCGACGAGAAGGGCGATCTCGATGCGGCCCATGGATTGAAACAGAGATTCCCAGGCTTCTTCCGGCTGACGCTCGCGAGGCCTTCCCCGGATTGTTTTCTGCCTCCTCCCGGACCTAGCCATTGAATCGCTCTGCTTTAACGCCGGTATGTCCGAACCCTCCTGCCCCGCGTTCGGTTGCGGCGACATCGGGCACCTCGTTCCAGCGGACGCGCTCGTACCGCGCTACGATCATCTGGGCGATCCTGTCCCCTTTTCGAACCACAAAGTCCGTCTTGCCGAAATTGGTGAGGATGATCTTCACTTCCCCCCGGTAATCGGAGTCAATCGTGCCAGGCGAATTGAGGATTCCCACGCTGTGTTTCAGGGCAAGGCCGCTCCGCGGTCTGATTTGGGCCTCATACCCGGGAGGCAGTTCGATGATGATGCCCGCGGGGATCAGGGCGGTTTCGCCGGGCCGGATGTGTACATCGGCTTCCACAGCGGCACAGATATCCATACCTGCCGACCCTTCTGTGGCATAAGCCGGAAGCGGCAGGTCATGCGATCCGACGCGGGAAATCCTTACTGTAATCGGAGTCGACAAAGGGTTCGACTGGCTGGTGGAAGGGAATTCAGTGGGGAAATATAGATACCGATGGTGCGAAAAGCAAGATTCTCTTGCTTACCGAAGAGAATCCGCAATCACCGCGCGGCGGTGAGCGGCCTCGCGGAGAGCCCTGAGGGAATCGCGAGTCCGCAATTCCCTCAACTGCCTGTCCTGCATTCTTTCCAGGTGTTTCACCATGGAATCCATCTGAGTGCGGACTTGAGCCTCGATATCAAGCTCGGGATGGATATTCAGGCGATCGCTGTCGCCGGACACCGTACCGGTGCGCATTTCAAATCTGAAGAACGTCTCCCCCCGTCCCCTGGGAGCCACAACCAGCCGTGGCAAATTCCGTTCCTCGTCCACAAAGATCCTTCCGATCTCAATCGACATCACGTCCCCCTCCCCGACAACCCGCACTGGCGCTTCCGTTCGTTCGGGAATGATGGGAGCCCGGCGCGCCTGTGCACGGACAAACTCTTCAAGCTTTCTGTGCATCTGCACCATATTCGATTGTATTTGCACAGACCACTGGCCATGGAGGCTGTCCACATCAAAGGCGAGCGTTGCAACGGCGAACGAATCCGGTGTGATCACGATGTAGTCCCGCGGACGGTCGCTGACCGAGGCATGCCTGGGAACGGCCGGGGGAAGCTCTGTTGGGTGTGGTTCATCAAAATCCACCGTGTACGCGGCCCGACGTTCTCTCAGGAACCTGTCCAACCTCTTTCGCTGGGCGGGCCCAAGGACCCCAACGATCCTTGAAAGCACTCGTCTGTTCAGCTGGGTGATCTCGGGATCGATCGCAAGCGCGTTGTTTTCTGCGTAAAATCCGGCGCGTGCGATTTTCTCCCTGGCGGATTTCAAAACCGAGTCGATTCGAACAGCCTGCACCTTCGTCGGCTTCACTTCAGCATAGAGGTCCTTAACGGTCACTGCCGGCCGGTTGAGCTTCTCAGCTTTCAAGCCGACTTCGATCTTGTACCCCTCGGCGCTTGCCTCATCGACTCTCAGCGCGGCGTCGGATCCCTTGTCCAACGGAAGCGTCCCGAACAGGGCGTACTGAAGAACCTCGTCATTGCCGATATTGGCAAAGAGCGGCAGGATGGACCCCTTCAGAATGCTGTTTTCATACGCGTGCTGGACCTCTGTGGAGGTTTCGGAAATGAACTGGAGGAGCGGTCCACGCTGGAGGAAGACGGTAATACCGATTCCGATGAATGTCACAATCGCAATCGCGGAAGCGGCGGGGAGGAATTTTGACGGGAAGGGAAGCAGATTTTCAGACTCCTCTGCACTCTTTTCCAGCGACCTCGAGAGCCGGGTCCAGAAGAACGGGTTTGGCGCAATCGTTCCCCGTGCGCGCATGAGGGTCTTTAAGCGTCTGAGCTCCTGAAGTTCGCGCATCGCCTCGGGGTGTGAAGAGCAGTATTCGTCAAGGGCCTTCTGACGTTCAGCGTCCAGTTCCCCGTCAACGGCAAGCGACAAAAGCTCACGCAGTTCCTGTTTGGACAAGCCGTTCATTGCCCGGATTCCCTCAGTAACGGTGCCAGAATATTCCTCAGCATGGTGCGACCTCTCGACAATCTCGACTTGACGGTACCCACCTCGCACTCAAGCACTTCGGAGATCTCCTCATAGGAAAGTCCGTCAAGATCCTTCAGAATCACTGGCATCCGGTATTTTTCCGGAAGAGCTTCAAGACCCTTCGCCACAAGTTCCTGTTCATCTATAGAGACCGGTTGGACCGTGGTGCGCTCTGTCACTTCCTTTTCTGTCGAACCGTCCAGTCCATGGAACGAAAAGAATCGGCGCACTTTGCGCTTTCGCAATTCGTCCCGAGCGCGATTGACCGCGATCCTGTAGAGCCACGTGTAGAAGGAAGATTCGAATCGGAACCGGCCGAGGCCCTCATATGCCTTGATGAACACCTCCTGGGCGAGGTCGTCAATCGTCTCGGTCTCATGGAAGATCGAGAATAACAGATTGCGGATGCGCTCCTGATACCGTTCTACCAGAACGCGAAAGACACCCTGGTCTCCGCTCTGAAACAGCGAGATCAGCACATCGTCGTTCCTGGTTTCCATTGCCTCGTCAGGCATCGGCCGACGGTCCGACGACCGGTCTGATCCTGCTTTGTGCAGGGGCTCATTCATATAGACGGATGCTTTCGCCATCGTGTTCCCGCCGGGTCGCGTTCGGCGCTGGGTTCCGGAAAGCAAAAAACCCGTATGCGCGTCCCCAGGAGCCTGTCCTTTGGGATCGTATACGAGTTTTTTCCCCGGAAGTTCCGGCGGGCTCAGGCGACCAGGTCCTCCACCGGGCGCGAGAGAACCCGGCGCTCGAATTCATCCCTGAAGCGCCGTAACATCGATTGCACGGGCCATGCCGCGGCGTCACCCAACGCACAGATCGTGTTGCCTTCGATATTGTTGGCAACGTCCATCAACAGATCCAGATCCTCTTTTCGCCCCTCCCCCCTCACAAACCTGTTCAGAATCTTCTCCAACCATCCCGTTCCCTCCCGGCACGGCGTACACTGGCCGCAGGATTCATGGTGATAGAACTTTGCAATGCGGGCAAGGACGGCAATCAGATCCGTATCTTCATCCATGACAATCAGTCCTGCCGTGCCCACGGCTGAACCTGCCGCCTTCATGGAATCCGCATCCATGCATACACCTTCGAGTTGGTCGCCCCGAAGAATCGGGGTCGAAGATCCTCCGGGAATCACCGCCTTGATTTTCTTGTCATCGGGAACGCCGCCGGCATATTTGTAGATGATTTCCAGCAGGGAAACACCTGTGGGCATTTCATACACGCCCGGCTTCTTGACATGACCGCTTACACCAACCAGAATCGGACCGGGATGCTTGGGCGCGCCGATCTTTGCGTACCATTCCCACCCGTTCGAGACGATCAACGGCACATTGCTGATCGTTTCAACGTTGTTGATCGTGGTTGGACATCCCCAGAGGCCGTATTGCGCCGGGAACGGGGGCTTGACACGCGGATAGCCCCTCTCCCCCTCGATCGAATTCATCAGGGCCGATTCCTCTCCGCAGATGTAGGCACCGGCTCCTTTATGGACGACAATGTCCGTCGAGAAACCCGAATCAAGAATGTTCTCTCCAACGTATCCTCTGCGGCGCGCATCCATGAGCGCCTTCTCCACCATGCGGATCCATCGCTCGTATTCACCTCTGATGTAGATGAAAGCGGTCTTAATTCCCATCGCGTAACACGCGATGAGCGTCCCTTCGATCATCAGATGCGGATTGAATTCGAAAATCTGACGGTCCTTGAATGTCCCCGGCTCCGACTCATCGCCGTTCACGCACAGATACTTCGGCTTGTCTGTCTTTTTCGGCATGAATGACCACTTGAGGCCGGTGGGAAAACACGCGCCCCCTCTGCCCCGCAGGTTCGATTTCTTTACCTCCTCCACCACCTCTTCGGGCTTCATGCCCAACGCCTTCCGGAGAGCCTTGTAGCCCCCATGGGCCTCGTACACTTCAATCGTGTGAAGATTCTTGATATTTGGGAGGATGACGGGTTCCATCTTCAGCGGGTTCAAGAAAGGCGCTCCAGCAACCGGTCGATCTCTTGGGTTGTCAGATGTTCATGATATTCCCCTCCGACAGCGCACATCGGCGCGCCGCCGCAGGCCCCCATGCACTCCACCTCGGCAAGAGACCACTTGCCGTCCTTCGAGGTTTCCCCTATTCTGATGCCAAGTTTGCTCTCCAGATGCCTGACGATGTTCGCGGCCCCCTTCAACATGCAGGAGACGTTCGTGCAGACTTCAATGTGATGCTTCCCAACAGGGCTCTGATGGAACATGGTGTAGAACGTCACCACGCCCAAAACGTGCCCGTACGGAACACTCAGCAGATCCGCCACGTAGCGCATGCTCTCCTTTGAAATGTATCCCTCCTGTTCCTGCACCATCCACAATACGGGAAGGACAAGAGCCTGGGACGTCGGATACAGTTTCTTCAGTTCTTCGAGGTGTTGGAGATGGTGGGGACCAAGCATGCGGTTCTTCAGGATTTCCAATTTGAATGTTCCCCTTGCCAATGGCTTCAAATGCCAAACGGCAAGTGGAAATCGGTTGACGACAGGTTCATTTATCCGCTTCCCCCATCACGGGATCCAAACTGCCGATGATGGCAACCACGTCAGAAACCATGTTTCCCAACAACATCACAGGAAGCGATTGAAGGTTCACGAACGAAGGCGAGCGGATCTTCATACGCCAGGGATTGCCTTCCCCGTTGCTGTAAAAATAGAATCCGAGCTCCCCTTTCGGGGCTTCGACCGCGTGATACACTTCGCCCGGGGGCGGATCAATCCCGAAATTGATCAGCATGAAATCGTGAATCAATTCCTCCATTTTTGTGTAGATCCGCTCCTTCCGGGGGAGAACCTTCTTCGGTGCCTGCGTATGGATCTCACCCCGCGGGATCTTCTCCAGAAGCTGAACCACCATCTTCTGGCTTTGCTTCATTTCCTCCATGCGAACGTAGTACCGTGCCAGCGAGTCTCCCCCCTCGTACACGGGAATCTCAAAATCGAGCTGGTCGTACACAAGATACGGATTGGCGCGGCGCAGGTCGTGCTGAACGCCGCAAGCCCGAAGGTTGGGACCGGTTAATCCCAGGTCGATCGCCACATCCCGTGCGATCACGCCAATCCCGTCCGTGCGCTCCACAAAAATGCGGTTCTTGTTGAGCAGTTTCTCGCATTCAAGAAGTCTCTCGGGGAATTCGCTGATAAATGCACGAACAGCGGCTTCTGCCTCGTCCGTCATATCATGCGCCAGTCCGCCAATGCGGGTGTAACTTGTCGTAAACCTGGCACCCACCAGGAGCTCAAACACATCGTAGAGCTTCTCCCGTTCGCGGAAGCTCCACATGAACACGGTAAGAGCGCCGACGTCCATGGCCATACTGCCCAGCCAGAGCAGATGAGAGGATATCCTCGCCAGTTCTGAGATCATTGTTCTGATGTACTGTGCCCGCGGCGGAGCTTCGATTCCCAACAGCTTTTCCACTGCCAGCACATAGGCAACGTTGTTCGACAGAGGCGAGAGATAGTCGAGCCTGTCGGTGTGCGGAATGAACTCATGGTAGGACGAGGCTTCGGCAAGTTTTTCGTAGCCCCGGTGGAGATACCCCACTTCGGGAACACATCCGATCACGGTTTCGCCGTCCAGCCGAATCAGCAATCTCAGCACGCCGTGGGTTGCCGGATGCTGAGGACCCATGTTCAGGACGAGATCGCTCTCAAGCGGATCGTCAAACGAGATTGCCGTATTCTGATCTTCGAGTGCCTGGAGAATTCTCGATTTACGGCTGACTTCTTTTTCCTGGAGCGGATGATCCATCCCGTTATTTTTTCGGAAGGGGAATCGATCCTGGGATTCCCATGAGCGGAAAATCTTTGCGAAGGGGGTAAAACTCAAATTCATCCGGCATGTAGATCCGTCTCAGGTCCGGGTGGCCGTCGAACACAATGCCGAACATGTCGTAGGCTTCTCTCTCGTGCCAGTTGGCCGTTCCCCACACGCCGGTGACGCTTGCCACGTGCGGATCATCTTCATCCACAAACGTCTTCAACCGGATGCGATGCTTGTTCTTGAGGGAGTACAGATTGTACACAACACCGAATCGTTTGATCGGAGTATACATGTCGAGGCCGCACAGGTCTGCCAGGAGGTCGTACCGGAGAACGGGATCTTCCTTGAGGAAACGGCAGACGTCGATGATGCGGTCCTTCGCGATCACGACCGTAAGTTCACCGCGGAACTCTCCCGCTTCGATCACGGCATCTCCGAACGTTGATCGGAGCTTCTGAAGAACGGTGTTGTTCATACTGCAGTCTTGACGAGCGCAGACTCCGGACGGGGAAACTCGCCAATGATCGACGTCGAACTCCCCCTGCTCTCCCCGCGTTGCACTTTTTTCTGCAGATGGATCAAGGCATTCAAGAGGTTATCGGGACGAGGCGGACAGCCCGCGACATAGAGATCCACCGGAAGGAACTGATCAATTCCCTGGACAACGGAGTACGTCCTGTACATACCTCCGGACGAAGTGCAGGCCCCCATTGCGATCACCCATTTCGGATCAGGCATCTGGTCATAAATCTTGCGCACGACTCTGGCCATCTTGTACGTTGTGGTTCCGGCCACGATCATCACATCTGCCTGCCGCGGCGAGAAGCGAAAGACCTCCGATCCGAAGCGCGAGGCATCGAACCTTGGGCCGGCGAACGCCATCATCTCGATTGCGCAGCAGGAAATGCCCATCGGCATGGGAAAGAGGGAATTCTTGCGGCACCAGTTGATGGCGTCATCAAGCCTTGTGAGCATCAGGGCATCGCCCAGCGCTTTCTCTAATCCCATTGCAACGCTCCTTTCCGCCACACGTAAAAATATCCCACGAGGAGGATGAGGATGAACGTCATCATGCTGAAGAAACCAATCGGACCAAGATCGTGGAACGACACGGCCCACGGATACATGAACACAACCTCAATGTCGAAGATGATAAACAGCACAGCAACCATGTAGAACTTTACGGAGAAGCGCTCCCGGGCAGTTCTGACCGGTTCCATTCCGCTCTCATACGTCGAAAGCTTTTCAGGATCGGGCCTCTTCGGACCGAGCCATTCGTTCAGCTTGACCATGACAAAGCCGAACAGTACGGCGGCCGTCAGCGTCAGAAAGATCGGGAGATACTGTTCAATCATAGAATACAACAGCGAAAAACGGGCAAAAGTGTCAACTTTTGACAGTGAAGTTTAGACAAAAATGGGAGAAAAGTCAATAAAAGCGTAATGGGTTGAGCATGAGAACGTTGGAGTGTGAGAGAACGGGAAAGAATCACGAAGGTCAAGACGTTGGGAAGCGTGGCGGGAGAAATTGTCCGACGAATAAGCTTGCTTCTCATGCGGAAGGATAGTATATTAGCTATGTCAAATAACTGTACACCGTCCACACATCTTCAAGTCCCCGCGATTCGTTGCGAGACGAAAGCGGATCCGCTGCTGCCGCAAGAGTACCTTCCAAGCCTGTCCTCAGGCAGAGGTTAAGCGCCGTCAGTCAGATGAGAACTCATGAGATGTGATTCGTGAGGAGGAAGTGATGTTTTCGGTTGTTCGGCGTACACCTTCTCCGGCGGTTCAGCCGGAGGTCACTCTACAAGAAAGGACTCGTTCCATGGAAAAAGGAACAGTCAAGTGGTTCAACGCAGCAAAAGGTTTCGGCTTCATTTCCCGCAATGGCGGCAGCGATGTGTTTGTGCACTTCCGCGCCATTAACGGAGACGGGTACAAGACCCTGAACGAAGGCGACACGGTTGAGTTCGACGTCGAGAACGGCCCCAAAGGCCCATCGGCCAAGAACGTCCGGGTTGTCTAAACGGCATCCTGAACCACAAGCAAAACCCCGCGATGAGCGGGGTTTTGTGTTTGAGGGGGGATGGGCGTTAAATTTTCTTACTTCTCACGTCTTGCTTTTGCGAGGTCCTCCGCTTTCTCCACACCCCAAAACCGGTACTCAGCTCCCTCCCCCATCCTCAAAATCATCAGCGCCAGTTCGCGTGCATGGTAGTCTCCCCACATCGAGGACTCGCCGCGGGGAATCCTGCTTCCCTTTGGCACGTAATCCCAACCATTGGGGCGGTGATACACAGAGTGGAGAACCAATCCCTGATGCCCGGGGTCCGTTGAAAGGTACGGTTCGACGAAAAGCACCTTTGCGATGGCGAGGCCCGTCCGGGCATACAGTTCTCCTCTCTTCCTGTCCCCCTTCGCCGTAAGGTAACTGCCGAGACGCAGAAATCCCTGCGCGGCAATGACTGCGGCCGAGCTGTCCACGGGCTCACAATCGTTGAAGGGATCTGCAGGCTGAGACCGGTAGTCTCCCAGTTTTATCAGACCGGGGGCACCGGTGTCCCAGTAGGGAATTCCGTCAGATGGACTCTCCGACACATAGTAATCGGCGACGGCGATGGCGATCTCCTCAAAACGCTTCAGAACCTGCTTCTTCTTCTGTCTCGGCGGAAACTCGTGGTCCGGTACGGCGGCCAGAAACTCGAGTTGCTCAGCGTATCCCAGAAGAATCCATGCGAGAGCGCGCGTCCAGGTTGTAAACGGGGAATATCCCTGCTGAGTGGATGGACAGCGGTATGATCCATCGTTGATATTGAAGATCGATTCATGCGCAACCCTCCCCCGCACATCATAGGCATCGCGGCCGCGTCCGAAATACACGTTATAGCGGCCCGTCGTTTCGGCGTGCACCAACAGACGATGAAACAGATTCACCTCCCTGTCGCCCTCGTCCATCAACACTTGTCCAAGCCGGTGAGCAACGGCGAGAGAACGGAGGGATCTGATCGTATCCGCGAACAGGGAGTGCGGCCCGTTGAACGAATAGATGTATCCCAGCCCGTCCGGAAGGTTCGTCCACCGGGACGCCTGAATGGCTCCGCTCACTCTCAGGGCGACCTCGCATGTCCGGGCTTCCTCGTCGGCCGTTCCCAATCGCCCTTCGCGGATGAGCCTCAGGAGATTTCCGTAGGTCGAGATGATATTGAATCCGTGGTCATGGACTCCGCGGTGCGTAAGGTGCTTCGGCATGGCGGCGCGGATACCCTCGCGACCCATTTGCAGGAACTGCTCCTCACCGGTGGCATCGAACTGAAGAAGAGCCGAGCCGAACTGGAATCCATGCGTCCATTCCGTCCATCCGCGCGAGGTGTATTTCCCCCGTACCGTGAAGACGGGGGCGCCTGCCGAGGTGTTCCAGGTCTTGTTCAAACTCACGATCTTGGCGGCGGAACATTCGAACACCCTCCGCGCGCGGTTCTTCACTTCTGAAAGATCAGCAATCTTATCCGGAACGATCATATCAGAGCCTCGGAATCGTGAGTCCGCCGTCGATTGTCATGACAGAACCTGTCGAGAATGGAAAGTATCCTTGGAGGATCGCTTTCACCGCGAGCCCCACGTCATCAGCGGTGCCCCAACGTTTCTGTGGTACCAGCCCCCCGGCAAAGGATGCCTCGTACTTCTCCTTGACACTCTGCGTCATCTCCGTCGCCATGATCCCAGGGCGAATCTCGTAGACCGGAATACCCTCGTCAGCCAGCCGTGCCGCCCACAGTTTTGCGGCCATGGCCAGTCCGGCCTTCGAGATGCAGTATTCGCCGCGATTGAGCGAGGCCATCTCTGCGGAAACAGAACCCACAAAAATGACCGCATTACCCCCCGGAAGGAGGGGCTTTTGTTTGGACTCCAACCAATACTGCGCAACGCGCTGAGTGAGAAAGTGCGCACCAGCCAGATTTGTGTTCATAACCCTCGTGTATGATTCTTCCGACATTTCCATCAGATCCACCCTTCTTTCAGGCCCCACGCCCGCATTGTTCACAAGTGCATCAATCCTGCCAAAAGCCTTAAGGCAATCTTCGACAAGCGAGGTTCTCTGATCGCTCCTTCCGACATCCGCTTGCAGAGGGAGAAATTGTTGATCCGGACTCACGGCTCTTTTCCGGCAGAGGGCTGCAGTTTCCTCTGCTGCCTTCCGATTCGCCGAGTAATTGATACCCACGGAGCATGCCGCTTCGGCGGCGCGTTCGGCAATTCCGCGGCCCAAACCGCGGCTCGCTCCAGTGATCAAGACAACAGGAGTATTGTTCGCCATATTGTTCTCGTACTCTCTCTCTGCAGGGCAATCATGATGTTCTTCTCGTACTCTTCTTCAAGAGTCTCAACGCTCTCTTCCGGAACGACGGGTTTGCCAGGTCTCTGTACAACTCAGGGCGGCGAGATGCTTTCACGGCGAGCGTTCGATCCAGCTTCATCGGAAAATAGAATTCGGTACGGCGTCCTTTCACAAGGTCCACATCGCAAGTGATGATGCCGATGGATCGGCCCAGATCGCCGAGGATTCCTCCGTCCCTGCCGATAACGCCGCTTCGGCCCAACATCTTGCCCGGCCTCCATTCTCCCTCTGGATACCCGTAGCAAGCCGAAACGATCGGAAGGCCCGTATCGATCGCGCGTGCGCGGTAGCGGATCTCCCAATTTACTTCTCCCCACCCTGATTGGACGTGCGGAAAGAAGAGCACTTCGGCCCCCCTCAGCATCAGGGTCTGCGCCACTTCCGGATACTCGATATCCATGCACGTCATGGTTCCGACACGACCGAAATCCAGTTCGATAATCTTCAGATCCCTTCCCCCCCTGATGCCCAGGCTCTGTTCCTGAATCGTCGGATGTGTTTTCTGATACACTCCCGCCAGCGATCCCTTGCGGTCGAGATACACTACGTAGCTGGAGACCGTACGCCTGTATCGGCCCAACACCGGCAATCCCACATTGATTCTGTATCGTCTCGCAGCGGCAGCAACGGCTTCCACAAACGGACCCGGGATGGCATCGGCTTCATAGTCCTCTTTTCTGGGTGAAAGAGAACGGTGAAACAGATTGGCGTATTCTCCAAACAGAACAACGTCCGATTCCCTCTCGCCCGCGTCGCGGATCATTCCAACAATGGCCTCCAGCACCCACTCCTTGCTTCCACGTCTCGTCCCTGACGGTGCTTCGGCGGGAAGCTGACCGGCGGCGAATCTCACGATGCGTTGTCTTTCGTGTTTCATGGTGCGACCGCCCTCGACGCTTTCCATGCGGCAAATCCCGTAAGAAACAGAAGCCCGGCGGCGGCGGCATTCAGAATTGCCGGTGCGTCCTGTGTGGAGGGCAGGAATGAGCAGGCCAGCAGGATGCCGGCAAGCACAAAGCAAATGCGTCCGATCAGCGCGTAAATCTTCATTCCTTCGTATTTTTGCTCCGTGCCCGTATCGAGAGCCGGCGTTGCCAGGTCTCGCTCAAATGCGAGGATGGACTGGTTCCTGGGATCGCTCTCCCTGAACCAGAGAGACGAGCCGAAGAAGACGACGGCTGCAACTACGGTTTCGCTCAGCATGTTGCGGATGAAAGCATGCTCGCCCCAAAGATCGGTGATCATCAGGACAAGTGCCACTATGATAGCCGCGGAGCATGAAGCGATACCCGACCACCAGGGCGTGCGCGTATAGATGATGCCGAGGGCAACGGGCATGGTGAACGCTGCCGTAAGCGAATAGAACACCAGGGCAAACTGGAACGCTCCTCCGAACTGCGGAATGTACAAAGCAACGGCAATTCCGAGAATACCGACGACAAGCATGGTCATGCGGGCGATCAGCAGCAGCGAACGATCCGATGCAGGCCGGCCGGTCAGTTTTTCCCTGGCCGGCGCATAGACATCCCGCGTCAGTGTCGCCGCCAGCCAGTTGAACGAGTCGTTGGCTTGCCCGAGCGTGGCGGAGAGAATGGCGGATACTACGAAACCTATGAGACCGTGCGGCAGGAGCTTGAGCGCCAGGCTCACAAACGAAGCTTCCGCAGGCACGGCAAAGGACGGCCAGAGGGAGTCGATATTCGGAAAGATAATGCGCGAGGCCATGACCGGCAGGATCCAGAGAAGCGGTCCCAGCACGGAAAGCACCGCGCAGAGGACAGCCATTTTCTTTGTATCGCGTTCATCGGGCACGCTATGGTAGCGCTGGACAATCTGCCACCCCACGTTATAGCCGAGGATCACGTTGATCAGATAGGCAACAAGAAAGAGCGGATTGGCCGTATCGCCGGAGAGACGAAAATAGCCCTCGGGGGCTTCCGCCAGCAGACGGTCGATCCCCGCCAAGAATCCTTGACCTTGCCCCAGATACATGAACGAAACGGGAAAGATAACGAGGGTCATGACGGTGATGATGACAGCCTGAACAGTGTCGGAAAGCACCGCCGCCCAGAGACCTCCGACGACAGAGTAGACGACCATGACGATGCCCGTAAGGATAATCGATAGCTGGAAACCGGTGATCGTGACGGGGCCGAGATCAAAATCCTGCTCACTGAAGCCGAGCGCCGTTGAGATGAAAATGCAAAGGATGTACAATCCCTGCCCGATTCCGACAATCTGGGGAATGATCGCCGTCAGGGAGTAAAAATACGTTGTCGACGCGGAGTAGCGTTTTGTCAGGAACTCCAACGGAGAGCGGATTCTTGATCTTCTCCACCGGACTCCGTAGACAAAGTAGCCGAGCAGATATGCCCAGAAGGCCGACGTAAAGATCACTGCGGCCCCGAGGCCGTTCAGGTACGTGAAACCCGCCGCTGCAACGAACATGAACGCCGAGTATCCCGACACCCAGTTGGAAAGTCCAGCTACGACCCACGGTATCTTTCCGCCCCCGCGGAAATATTCGTCCGTGTTTCTGCTCTTGCGGGCCGCATAGATGCCCACCCAGATGATCGCGATGAAGTAGAACGCGATCAGGCCGTAGTCGACCGCGTTCACCGTGTTGAACTCATCCATGAAGAGGGGCCGGCAGAATCGACACGCCGCGTTCGGGTTCTTCCGTGAATGAAAACCCCGGCACACGCCATTGGAAATTCGGGTCGACGTACGGTTCGTCGTTTTCGCGTCCTCTCATAAGCTCGATCTTTCGCTTCACGAGATCACCAAAATTCGAATAGTAGATGAACGTTGTTTCACCCACCTCGGACACGATCATCCAGTTCGTCTTTGACGTCTCCCACAGCGCGAGCAGTTCCTTTGCATTTTCGATCTCATCCAACACCATCGATTTTAGTGCTTCGCGGTGGCGTTTCTTCTCGGCCTTGTCCTTCGCCTCAAAGTACCCATGCACCGAAGCGACCCACTGGGTCACGTTCCGCTGGGTACGGTACCAGCTGTTGAGCGCTTTCATTCTGTCAAGCTGATCGGTGATGCATGCTTCATACGTGCCTGCCTTTTTCTTCATCCGCTCGAGCAGATCCAGCGCTTTGAAGATCTCAGGGAACAAATCCTTGTTCATGACATCGACACAGAACGCGGCATGGGCTGGATCGACAAGGTCGAAGCCGACATCGTACCGGAAATCCACACGAGTCCGGTTGTGGCTGGTGGCAAGCAGAAAGTCCTCGTAATACGCCCTGTCCGTTTCCGGAATCGCCTCGATATTCGGCACGATAGGACGCACCATGAGTCGGTACCACACGCCCCAGGCGGCATAGATCCAGATCGGGATCGGAAAGGATCTGAAAGCCTCGTCGGAGTGCCTCCAGACTCTGACCAAATCACCGGCGAGTTCTGCTCCAACCCACGATGCGGCCTTTTCTTTGAGGAACGATTCGAGATCAAGTGCGGGGTTTTGCTGGAATGCTCTGACGAGTTCCTGGTTAATGTTGTAGGGTGCGAAGGACTCCGGCACGGCCCCGCCGAGAAGGGCGGCGGTTTCCACTCCCGCATCGGCCATGTCTTTGATCTTGTCGTACACGAGCCAGGGAAAAGCCACACCCATCAACGGCTCATGATTCCAGATGATTCCCGGAGTGAAATAGACGTCGGTCCCGACTCCTTTTCTCTTCAGTTCCTTCATGAGCGGGATTTCTTCTTTTGTGAAGTGATTGTATAGCGCCATTTGATGAATTTCCCGCGCCTCAGGGTACTTCGGGTGCTTGTACGAGAGCGACCAGCCCTTGGTTTGAAGGGATGACACCTCGACATCAAGTCCGTCCTCCAGCTCTCTCCAGATATAGTCGTGCTCAGCCCAGAAGGGTTCGAGGCGGATGAGGGTTCGAAAGGAAGGGTTTATCTTTCTTCCGGCATCCCGAAGTGTCCGCAAGTAGCGAACAAGATTGAGGGCGGCGGCTTCGGCGATCTCCTTGTCGCCCTTCCATTCCCTGATCACATAGCCCCCTCCGTTTCTTCCAACATAGAGGGAGCTTGTGTACTCGAAGCCTGCACCGCTGTCGTTCGACCAGACGGACATGTAGCCAAGCTTGGGTACCTGTTTCAGAAGATTTTCGACCATTTCCGCATAGTGCTCTCGCACGACCGGGTGGGCGATCGACAGATTGAATCTCGGACGAAAACTCCGAAGTGGATGATCAACCCTGGCGCCGCGGAGAACCGGATAGCGCATGAGCAGTTCCTCGGGAACAGACCTGGGCTCGAAACACACGATGCCGGGGGTCAATCCGTACTTGTCCGCATACTCCGCATTGGTTTTCAAATAGTTGAGATTTGCCTGCAAGTAGTCCTCGTCGTAAAAGCCCTTGGTAAGGCGGCTGCTGACGAATTGATCCAGGGCGGGGCAATACGTGTAGAAGCGGTGCAGGAGCTCACCCTTCGGACCCTGTTCGAACGGAACCGGGAATGCGAGACCGTTTACCTCGGCATGAGAGAAACCCAGCCGGGCAAGTTGTCTGAAATATCCGGGCCGGTCAAAGTTTCTGACAGAACGGGCATGTTGGGTGAGAAAGAGATCATAAACAGGCCGAAGGTTGGAAAAAGCCGGTTTCAGGATCTTTCCCTGTGCAAAGGCGGCAACATCCATTGTCTTCCACTCTTCTCTCATCGTCGAGAACACCGAATACAAAAGATGAGGCCGCGATGCCCTGATTTCCATCCCTTTTCCCTCCTTCACCCGGACCATCATCCATTCCTCCGATTCCTGGAGGGAAGGATGAAGAGCCCCCCATTTTTTCTTCTCATTGGCGACGCTAATGAGAATCACCCCTTGCTCCGCCTCGGAAGAGTCGGACGGTGACAGCATAACGCGTGCACCGACCATCGATCCAAGTTCTTCGGCTACCGTCTTTTCAACCGCGAAGCGGGTTCCATAACGAATGGCTGTTGCTTGGGAAAGAATATCATTCAACGAAGGCATCAGAATCTCCTCGAGAGTTGATTCGTGGGGGGATTGATTGTTGGTTATCGGCTCCGGGCGGCTGTTCCTGCCGCGAGCAGGCATTCAAGCGCCGTGCCGTACGGTACGACGCCTGTGCCGAGAATGAAGCCAGAATATCCGCGGGATTCACCGATGGCTGTCCGTGCCCGGCAATAAACTTCATCAGGAGCAATCGTCAAGAAATCCCGGGAATCAATGTTACGCCGGAATGCCACTCGATGCTGCCGGCATTCTTCAAGGAATCTCGATACATCTGCCGAAAAATCACACAGGATGTTGTTCGCGCCCGTTTCCAGATAGTATTCAAGAATAGCAGTCGTATTTCCTCCGATGATCAGCGGCACATGACGAACACCAAGCGCCCGAAACCGAGAGATGAGGTCTCGTGTCGGCCTCAGGACGAATTCCTTATACATCGCCGGGGACAGAAGATCGGGGGAAGCCTGTGAATCGAAAACGATCACGCCGCATCCGGCCTCGATGAATGCCCGGCCATATTCATAGGCAACGCGGACGGAAAAGTCCAGGGTGTCGTGTACGCGCTGTGGATTCGACAGGGTCATCGTAAAAAGATTCAGAGGTCCCGCGAGATTCGCCGCGAGCGAAAACGGACCCGATACGGCGCCCCTGATCGGCACGAATTTTCCGAGCTTCCCCGCGACACGTCTGGCAGACTCCACAAACAGCGGCATCCGGCCGTCCTTGCGGGGATTGGGAACGGAACATTCATGGACCGACCTTCCTCCCTGAAGAATCGCATCTTCTTCCGCAACAGCCGGTATTCCCGTATCGTCGAAGAACGTCACTTTGCTTCCCACGGCTTCGGCCTCAACGTTGTACACGTCGACGCCGATCACCAAGGCATCGGCCCGCACCTGCTCGTATTCCGAGAGTGCGGCCTCGGTCAACAGCGCCGCATCGCGCGCAATGGCCGAAGGCGTCTGACCGATGAACCAACCCTTATGTTCATAGATCGCGGGAACGAAGGGAACACGATCGGGCGTCCTGCATTCAAGCGCCTCGAGGAATCTCATGGCCTTCGTTGTCATGTCCGCTTCCAGGCGAGCCGTTCGACCCGGATTTTCGGCTCGAGCAGGGTAATCTCGGCAAGCGGAGAACGAGCCACATCCCAAACCTGTGCGTTGGCCGTACCCGCGGCCGACCCGAATGCCAGCGCCCGCTCGAAATCATGTCCCTGTTCCAATGCATACAGAATGCCCGCCACCATCGCGTCCCCGGAACCGATAGGATTGATGGCCCTTACTCGCGGGCTTGTAACCTTCCAATATCCCTCTCGCGACCCTGCATACGTCGGCCCGGCTCCGTCGGTCACCACGACATACTCGATACCGAGTTCAAGGGCCTCATCGATGGCGCCGCGGATCGAGCGAATGCCCCTCAGGGTTTCCCCGAACGTTGTTGCGTACTCACGGCGGTTGGGCTTGACGAGCGTCGGCGCCTCATTCCATGCCTTTTTGAGAGGTAAGCCGTAGGAATCCAGGACGGTCTTCTTGCCTTGCCGGCGAGCTTCGGCAATTGCGCGGCGGAACACATCGTCTGCCTCATGAGACGGCGAACTCCCACTGCACACAACCCAGGAGGTCTGGGGGATCATCTCGCCGACTTTTCTCAAGAGCAACTGCACCTCCCGCTCGGTCACCTTGCCGGGCGGCTCGAAGACCGAGGTCACCATGCCGTTCGCCTCCCGGTAAGTTACCCCCTCGCGGGTCAAAGATGCTGTTTCAACGAAATCATGCGTGATCTTGTCGATCTCGAGCGATTTTCGGATCATCGCTCCGGTCTCCCCGCCCAGAAATCCCGTCGCCATCGTCGAGACACCCAGGATCCTGAGTTGCCGTGAGACGTTAATGCCTTTTCCGCCGGCCACCATGCTGAGCCCTGTAGCCCTCTGGATCGTGCCGCGGCGCAGTGATGTAAGCTGGACCGTCTTGTCCAGCATTGCGTTCAGCGTGACGGTGAGAATCATTTCAGCAGTTTGGAGGCGCTTGGGACGGTTGCCCCTTCGTGCACAATCGCGCACAGGGCCTGAATCAGCTTTTTCATATTCGGGCGCTGCCAGACCGACCGTCCGAACACAATACCGGCGGCACCGGCTTGAGTGCTGTCATGGGCGAGTTTCAGGAGCCCCTCGTCGCTCTTCTCTGCTCCAACCGGCCCTCCGGCAACAATGACCTTTGCTCCACACGTCTCCACCGTCCGCCTAAAGGCATCGACGGAACCGGAGTACCTTGTCTTCACAATCTGCGCTCCATGTTCGGCGGCGATCCTCGCGACGGTCGTGGTCTCCTCCTCCAGCGATTCGCCGCCCGCGACTTTGAAGATCTTGCGTTCGAAGTGGTTGTCCAGTAGTGAAGGTGCGAGCACCTCCGACACCAAGGGGAGTCCCCATTGTTCGGCGTCCTGGGACACGGCACCCAATCTGGCCAGGGAAGCCGCGTCGAACTCCGTACCTACAAAGGTAAACACAATGCCTGCATCAGCACCCAATCGAACGGCATTCGGGACGGTACACACCGGTTCATAGTCACTGGCGGAAGGCGAGTATTTTGTAAACGCACCATCGAGCCGCAGCACCACTCCCAACGAGCCAAGAAAGGGCGCAATTCTGCTTAGAACGCCCGGTGTCACCAACACGGCATCGGCCGGCGTCGAGGCGATCTGCTCAGTCAATTGTTCCGGATGCTCCAGCCCATCCGGCACTCCGCCGTACTGGCCGTGATCAAAGGGAATGATTACCGTGCGCTCATGTTTCCAAATGCGTCGGAGTCGGAGAGTTGTTCCAGTCGTCATAGGTTCAGTGTTGAGTCTGGTTGTTGATTATCGGATATCGGACCGTGGACACGTATCACTGATCAAGAATGTCATCCTCCCACAACCTCCACTTCGCGAATCCAATCCGTTCCGAAGTACCATCGAGCTGGAGGCCGTGTGTGTTGGGCAGGGCTTCCATGAGGGTTTTTCCCTTGTGTATGACCCGCAGTACATTCGAGGCGCTGTACTTCACGCTTTTCCCCGATGCAGTTGCACACAGAAAATCGGCATCCGTTTCAAACTCTCCATACTGCACTCTTCCGAGGTCATAGAGATATCTCGGCCTGATGTTCTCCCGTGCGAGATCCATTTCAAGATCGATCTTCACTCCCAGGGTCGTTACCGTGCCATCCTCTCTGATCTCCACACCCACCGCGCGATAGGGCTTTGACGAGCGAACCACATTGATGGAAGACCGGATTTTCTTCGCGTCGATGGATCGCCGGCTGACGGGGTACAACACGGTGACGAATACCTCAGTGTCGCCTGCCTTGTAGTGACTCGACTGAGTCTGATAGACCGCCCACTCCGTCTGCCTGCTGCGATTGATCTGCTCGCTCCCTGCCGATTTGCCATAGGTTTCGGGGAAATAGACGATCAGAGCCTGATCTTGTGAAAAATGAAAACCGGGAACAGAGTCTGTCGCCAGCACAACATAGTCATCACCTTTTTCCAGGATCTGCTGGCCGTGCCAAAAGTTGACAAACGTGAAGTAGTCTGATCGCAAGATCTTGATGCCGTCCACGACGACAAAGAAGTCCTGCCCCCTCAGGTAGGTGACAGCCCGGTCCCATTGATAACCCAGCACCTCATCAATCAGACGGGTCCTGCTCATGTCCACATCCTGCAGGCTCAGAAAATCCACCTTTTGCGTGCGCACTGTCCGATAAGCGCCGGAATTCCGGACAAATTCGAGCACTGTTTGCCTGGGGTCGCGCTTGTTCAACCGCGTCACGAGCCTGTTGTGGAAATAGTCCTGTCTCCACGCGCCGTAGGGTCCGCTGGGAAGATCGCTGCGGTAGTCACCATCGTGCAGAAGGACCGAGCCATTCTTCATCAACAAGGCGATGCTGTTTTCATCCGAGTGTCCATGATGCATCTTTTCCTCTTCCACGGAGATGGTCCTGCGGAGGAATTCCCGGCTCTGATATCCGCCGTCTCCTTCGTCCCGATAATTCAACAGCATATAGGTACTGCCTTCCGTCCAACCGTTCCGGAAGACGATCTTCTTTCCCACCACATCATCCAGGACTTCCTGGCTCAGACTTTGCGGCTGTCGCGGTTGGATGGTTTCATCACACCATCGATACGCTTCCGAGAGCGAGTATCCCTCGCTGACACTAAGGATGGCTGAAGATCGGGGACGTCTCTCAAAGATGGTCTTCGCCGCCCATTTCAGTTCCGGATCCTTCCGAACCGCCGCGCCTCTTTCGAAAACCGGCACAAACCGAAGCGATTCCCATCCTGAATTCCATCTGGAATCGCCGAACTCAGGAATGGTGCCCTGGGGACCGATCAGTCTCAAATAGTAATCAAGATAGTAGTGGGTAATCGGAGAATCGAAGAATTCCGTGTTTCCGGACGCTTCTGCGTACGAATACAGAGACAGCAGCCAGACACCGTGATATCCTGTGGCATCCTCGATTTCCCAGGAGTGCAGGTTATCGCGCGCAATGACGTTCGCCATCTTTCGCCATTTTCCCGCGTTGGGGTGGTCGGGGATTGCAAGAGCGGCATAGAGAAGGGCTTCGGCCCTCAGGATGGCCCTGTTATGCGCACCCCATTCAGGAAAATGGAAGATGAAATCAGCGCTCCCTGCAACATCGCGTTCTACGATTCTTCTGGCTTCTGGGTTGAGCACACCTGCATCCTTGACGCGCAAGTAGGCTCGAATGTAGGGAGCCATGAAGAAGAAATTGGAGATTGCGGGCACGCCCTCTTTGTACTCTGCACGGGTGTTCTCGTATCCTTTGGGCAATTCGGAGCGTAGGCGACCGTAGTTGAGCAGAATTTCGGCTGCACGACGCGCATATTCCCGGTTGCGGGTCTCTTCGTAGAGGAATCCCAGCACGGCAGCAAGGTAAGGAGGCGCTCCCGGCGCGTCGTACCCCCACAGCACGCTTGTTTTCGCCGATTTCTTCCATTGCTCGATCCACCCCGGGTACTCCTTCCAGCCCTTTTCAGCCGACTCCCGGATCTTTTCAAGGTACAACGTTTTCTGTGCCAGGCTGGTGTGGCTCATGGGGCC
Organism: Bacteroidia bacterium; assembly: GCA_022180565.1. Taxonomy (GTDB): domain Bacteria; phylum Bacteroidota; class Ignavibacteria; order UBA10030; family UBA10030; genus JACQPU01. Next base: position 5,005 of record BQML01000013.1, on the reverse strand, counting down.
CACCATCCCGAAAAGCGTGAGGAAACCGACCAACCTCAACCCGGCAATTTGTCTTTTGGCCATGATTCTCCAAACAATTTTTGGTCTCCAGTTCATTACGCAGCCATCAGGCATTTCAGGACATCAACAGCCTTCTTCACCTGATCGAGCTCGATGAATTCCGCCGCAGTGTGGGCTTGTGCGATATCCCCTGGGCCGAAGACCACCGTCTTGATTCCCTCTGCGTTGTATATTCCCGCGTCCGTTGCATACGGGGCAACCGTGTTCACAGCATTTGTTCCGCCTCTCGCCAGAGCATTTGAAAGCATCCTCACCACCGCATCGTCCTCCGCCACGCTCATTCCCTGAACTGAGAGATACGGCGGATCCATTCGAACATGGGGAAGGTCTCCCAGTTTTGCGGCCGCGGCGCCAAGAATCTCCTCGATCTGTTCGCCAGGGAGCGTTCTTCGGTCGATTTCAATCCAGCACGAGTCCGGTACCACATTGACCGCTGAACCGCCTTGAATCACACCGATGCTGATCGTCGGTTGCCCCAGGTCCGGATCGGATTTGCTCCGGGCAAGCTCCTCCGCATACGTTTCAAGACGACGGATGACTTCCCCCATGATGTACACGGCGTTCCGTCCGCGTTCGGGAAAGGCGGAATGCGCTGCCACCCCCTCAGTCCGAATCCTCCAGCGTGTCACCCCTTTGTGAGCGCGCACAATTGCGAGACTTGTCGGCTCACCGACAATGCCGAAGTCGGCCCTCAGTCCCCCTCTCACTGCCGCCTGTGCCCCCATGAATCTGTACTCTTCATCGGCCACAAACAGGAGCAAAACATTGTACTTGAATTTGCTTCCCCTCCGGAGCAACTCAGTGACACTGCCGATAAATGCCGCGATCGAGCCTTTCGTATCGCATGAGCCGCGCCCGTAAAGCCTACCGTCCTTGACAACTGGATCAAACGGATCGATCGCCATTCCCTCTGCGTGGACGGTGTCCATATGGGCTTCGAGCAGGAGCGTTTCGGAAGCCTTCACATCAATGAAGGCGACGACGTTGGGTCTCCCCGGGCTTACCTCGTATGATTCAGCGTCTATACCTCGCCTTTTCAAATATTCTCTTAGGTAAGAAGCAACCCCGCTTTCCGAATACCTGTCCGGAGGGACATTCTGCCCCATCGGATTCATGCTCGGAATGGCCACGAGGTCGGCCAGGAGACGCACGACCGGTTCCTTCTGGGTCATCATTCGATTACCGCGAGAACACGAGCAGGGGCGCCATCCCCACCTTCGATCAGAAGCGGAGCGGCGATCAGCGTGACAATGTCTTCCGTGAGCCGCGCTGTGTTGTTGATGTTGGTAATGAGGGGAATTCCGCGTCCCAGACAGATGTAATGCACATCCAGAGGATAAGGCGTATCAGCCGCGATGACGGGGACGTTCAGTTGCACAAGAGCCTCCGCAGCCTCCTTGGAGAGGGGCGGATAGGTTGCGTAGTAGTCGGGTTTGCCGAACCGCACATCCCATCCTGTCTTGAGAATAACGCCCAGGCCTTTCTTCTTGAGTTTCCGTCTTATTTCATCCGCCGTGATCGCCTTTTTCGGTTCGCGCGGCGTGAAATCCAGCACCTGCGCTTTCGAATACCACAACTGCGGCGCATACTGATCGATGGTCGGTTTCCCTTCGAGCACATGTGACGGTGCGTCGATATGGGTTCCGCTGTGCGTCCCCACCGTAACACGTGTAACCACGCATTGATGGTCCTTATAGTTCGCCGTGTGTTCAAGTCTCGTCTCGGGATGCCAGGGGAAATACACCGGCATCGCATTGGAGATCGGGTGCGTGAGGTCGATGATCTTCATAAGTCGGTATCTTCCACAGAATCAGACGATTTCGAGGGTCCCGGAAGACCAGCCTTGTCGGGGATCCATTTGATCGCGTCAACCGGACATGCCTCAAAGCACAGTCCGCACCCCGTGCAATTCTCTTCAAGAATGACGGCGGTTCTTTTGTACTTATGTTGCGGTCGATCTTCCATAACGATGGCGTCGAAGAAGCATACCGGCGGGCATCGGTCACATGCAATACAGGAATCCTCTTCCACAACAGCTATAGGCGGATACCGGTCGGCAAAGGGGGGCGGGAGAGGATCCAACCCCGGATATTTTCTTTTTCGGACCGTCATGACGATATCCCCGGAGGCGTCTTCCGCCTGTTGCGCGGTCCCATCTTTGACTCGCCAGACCAGCGTATGATGTTATCGGGGGACGTCATATGTTTGAGAGCTTCTCCCCGGAGATCTTGCAGTGAATGAATCTGTTTTCGTTTGCAGTAAGCCTCAACCTCCTGGTTGATTTTGGAGATCGATTCCCATCCGTTCACCAGGATCACCGAAAGGATCTGCACTGTTGTAGCGCCCAGGAGAATATATTTGATGACATCTTCGCCGGTCATCACGCCACCCGTCGCACTAATCGGAATTTGTACATGCTGGGCCGCTTCGGCAACATGGCGGAAGGTGTAATATTTGGCCCACGGTCCTCCGACACCAGCAAAATTGCCGTGGAGAATCGGGCGTTGGGATTCGATATCGACATCGAATCCCCTGATGCGATTACAGAGCGTGAGCGCATCCGCTCCGCATTCCTGAGCACTCATTGCCTGTTGGAGGACATCCGGACCCGCTGCAAGTTTGACAACAACCGGGAACTTCACGGCCTTGCGCACCGCCCATATGGCGGCAATGAACGTGTGTTCGAAATCCAGCGTGCCCGGACGGTGCGGTGAGGAGATGTCCAACTCAATGGCATCGGCTCCGCTGTCCTCCGCACGCACCGCAAGATCAGCCCAATCTTCCGCCGCGTCTGCAAAGATGCTCGCGATGATGGGTATTCTTGCGGTTTCTTTGCACGCCTCGATGAAGGCCCAATAGTCGGCCAGAGTGCCGCTGTATCCCTGTTCGTACGAATAGAGCGTGAATAGTCGTGACCTTCCTCCAATCTGCTTGTCCCAGTCCAGCAGTTTATACCTCGGACGAGGCCAGTATCTCATATGCTCGTACTTATCTGAACAGGCCGTCTTCAGCACTACGGCACCGGCACCCTGTTCCTCCGCCAGAGCGATTTGGTTGACATCATGACTCGCCGGCCCCGAAGCAACAAGAAGCGGGTGAGAAAGAGAGAGCCCTATGAACGTTGTTCGGAGAGGCATGCTGTTCTGTAGAGGGTTACGCATGACGTTAGGACAAGCTGAATTCCGCTGTTCTCACCGTCCATTTTTTTACGGTATTCGGGTTCACACGGTGACCGTTTCCCGGGCCAGGGGCCACCCGAAGAATCCCGTTCTCCACCTGCAAAGGTGGATCAATGATCTCGCTGGTAAACCAGCGAGCCGAGGACTCTACGTCCGTGGGAAAGGCAAAATTTTCGAGCATCGCCAAATGCAGTGTTTGCGCTCCGCCGATGCCGAGTTCCGGCATGGTCCCGGCCCACACCGGAATACCCTTTTCCTTGCACCGATCGTGGATGGCCTTCGCATTCATCAAACCGCCCACTCGTTGGATCTTGATATTGACGATCTTGCACGCATTCAGGGCGAGAGCTTTCTCCAGCGAACCAACATCTTCCACGCTTTCATCGAGACAAACCGCTGTTTGCAACGCCGCCTGGAGACTCGCGTGTCCTTCCAAGTCGTCCTTGGGGAGCGGTTGTTCGATCATCATCAATCCGAAGGTGTCGAGTTTCTTCAGATGGGCGATGTCGTTCCGCGTATAGGCGCAATTTGCATCCACCATCAGAGGCGTCTCCGGGTAGAGCTTCCGCATTGCTTCCAGCGGGCCCAAATCCCACCCGGGTTGGATCTTGATTTTGATTCTCTTGTACCCTTCCTGCATGAATCTTCCGACAGCGTCCAGCAGCTTGGGAATGCTCGAATAGATGCCGACCGCAAGGCCTGACGCCACAGGCTTGTTTTCGGCTCCCAGCAGATTCCACAGCGGCCTGTTCGTTTTTCGGCCTTCCAGCTCCCAAAACGCCGTCTCAACGCCTGCCCGAGCGAATGGACTGCCTCCAGCGCTCTTCAGGACCTTGTTGATCTCCGCGACCGAACTGCTTCCGTGGTGGAGAACCGCCGGGATCAGAATATCAGTAAGGTCCTTCCAAACGCTTTCAGGCGTATCGGCGGAATAGAACGCCCCGGCCATGGGGGAGGCTTCCCCGTAGCCCCTTACCCCTTCGGAATCGACCGCAACAAGGATTCCATCCTTGCAGCTGACCTGACCACTGCTGATCCGGAACGGTTCGACCAGGGGAACCCGAACGTGCGTCAGCGTAATTCTGTCAATGCTCATTTGTTGCGGACAGGATTCCTCAGTTCTCCGATTTTGTGGATCCTGCACACCATCGTATCGCCGTGCCTGATCGGCCCGATGCCCTCGGGGGTACCGGTCGATATCACGTCGCCGGGTTCCAGGGTGATATGTTTGGAAATGAACTCGATCACCGTCGGAATATCGAACACCATATCGCGCGTATTTGCTTTTTGTCTGACCTTTCCGTTGACCCGGCATTCGATATCCAGATGAACCGGAGGTTTGATCTCATCGGCCGTTACCATCCACGGGCCCAGCGGTGTGAAGGTGTCAAAGCTCTTCGATCTGAACCAGGGATGCTTCTTTTCCAGGTCTTTTGTCTGGAGGTCCCTCGCACTGACGTCATTAACGATGGTATAGCCCGAGATATACGCGTAGGCGTTTCTTCGGTTCACTCCGGAGGCTTTTGTGCCGATGATCACGGCCAGCTCGACTTCGTGGTCCATACGTCCCATGCCGCGGGGGATCCTCACCGTTTCTTCCGGGCCGATAACCGATGAGCCCGCCTTCAGGAAGATGATAGGTTCCTCAGGGACCTGGAATTTTCCCTCGGCTGCATGGAGGGCATCGTTCAGACCAATCGCAACAATCTTTCGAGGCCTTTCAATCGGAGCACTCATGACTGCCGTTCTCTCAATGGCGAAGAGAC
>BQML01000012.1 GCA_022180565.1 Bacteroidia bacterium | reverse complement strand
TGCGATAGCAGACCGTGATGTTCAAATGGTTCTCCCGAAGGGCGGGATTGAGCTTGAGCGCCTCTTCATACGCGTCGATCGCCTGTCGGTATTTCCCGCTCCGCTGGCGCACCTTGCCCAGCTCATTCCAATATGTGGCCGTCTTGGGGGATTTCTTCAGGAGCGCCAGAAGATGTCTCTCCGCCCCGTCGTATTGCTCCGCTTCAATGTACGCTTCGGCGGCCTTCCACATTTTCTCTACGTTGTTCGGGTCGTTCTTGAGATCCTCTTCCGCAATCTTGATCAGTTCCTGCGGGTCGCTGATGAGCGTCCGAAGACGGTCGACGATCACCGGATTGTCCGGGTCACGCTCCTTTTGGGCCCGGTACAGCTCAATGGCCTTTGTGCGGAAGGAGGGTGTTTCCTCCATGTGCTTCATGTACAGCAGGCCGAGCCGGTCGAAGTAGGCAAAGGCGATCGACGTGTCCCCGGCAACGGCTTTTTCGTAGCTGTCGATCGCTTCGAGGTCCCTCGTGCCTTCGGTGTAGTTCTCAAGGGCGTAGGCGCGCATGAGATACAGGCTTGAAGCACGGTCGGGTATATTCTTGATGCCCATGTCATAAATGGCGATCATCGTGTCCACATGGGCCTTGCGTGCATCTCCCTGGGCACTCTGTGAAAAATTAAAGTAACACTCCGCCAGTTTCGCATAGACGGTCTTGAACCGCGTCGGATTCAGCTGGATCACCTTCCAGCCATACGGAGCGGCCGTGACATAATCGCCGTTCTTGTGATACTCAAAGAACAGACTCCAGTTCTTCGCCGCTTCAGCGTCGTTTCCCTGCGCCATGGAACTTCCCGTGACAATCCAGGCGGCGCCCGTGAGGAGGAGCAAGAGTCGTTTCATTATCCTGTGATCTCCTTTGTGGCTGTCAGTCTTCTTCAATTGTTACGAACCAGACCTCGCTTGCGTCCACCGAAACCGAAAGTCGGAAGAAGGTCTCGCGAAACAGGCCGTGGTCGGTCGTGCCGCGGGAGCCAGCCGTCAGATCCACGCTCATTCTGGCATCGGGTCCGATGGGGAGCACAATGCCTCCGGAGAGAGCCCAGGAGTTGATGGCCTGACCGTTCACGGCAACATAAGACGAAGTATACGCAAAACCTGCTCTATATGCTACCCGCTCCCAATACGTTACGGGATCCTGCTTGGCTTTGATCTCAATGCCCGCTGCGGCCCTGAGGCTGTTTCTTATCTGAACAGGAGGGGACTCAAAAAAGTTTGCGGAACTCCAATTCTGAAGAGCGAGATCACCCGAGAGACCAAAACCTGCACCGTCGTACGCAAGCCCCAATCCGATTCCCGCAGGGAGGCGCGTTGAGCCGCGCCGGGTCTGCGTCGTATCCGCCGTCCTCTCCGTCAACAGCAGCGCTTCTTCTTTGACGGAGAGCGAAGCGGGTGTCGTGAACACAAGACCAAGCGTCAAAGGAAGCGAGGGGTTGCCGAACATCGAACCGATGCCTCCGTACGTCATTCCAAGGGTAAAACCGGATCCTTTGTGGGATAACGTCGTTCGCATTTCCGTGGTTGCAAAGGAATCGTCGTCGAAATCCGCCTCGAGTCTGCGGTGAATCGTTCCGTAATAATAGGAGAACGCGACACCCAGAGTGAGGTCGTGTGAGGGTCGGAAGGAGCCGCCGAGATTCAACGATGAGAGGCCGCCCGTTCCGCTCAGGTGCTGAGCGACGGGAACCCCGCCGGCAAGCGATTGGACCTGAACGTCGTAGGCTACGATGCTGTACGGGGCCGCGCCCGCAAAGAGAACCACGCCCCCGCTGTCCGCAACGGGAACAGCCAGCGCGAGGCTCTGAAAGCCGCCCGTAGCAAACCGCTGGGACCCTGAGGCATCTTTGAGGGACAGTGTTCGATAATCGAAGCCCCCGGCGATGCGCGTATACGTAAGCCCCGAGAGGCCTGCGGGATTTGCGAGGTTGATGAACCCATCCCCGCGCAAGGCATATCCCATGACGCCCAATCCATTCGCGCGGTTGCTTCCAAAGGAAATCAGGTCACCGATCCCGAATCGGGAATACACCGGTCCACCCGCCGGCGAAAAGCCGACGATCACGGCGGTGAGAATTCCGAGAAAAACCGTTCGTCGTCTCATTGGAGTGTCGGAGAATAGAGGATACGCAAGCGCGGCCTCCGCGTGGAGTCTGCAGCGGCCGATCCGTGGAGGACAAAGCCCTCAACCCCGTTTCGCTCATTCACGGCGCGCAGGCCGATCTCGGGAATCCCGGTGCCCTGGACCCAGAACTGAACGAACGAGGTGACGTTGAACGAGTACACACGCTCAGAACCGATTCCCTCCGCCGCGCTTAAAGCTTCAAACTGCAAAACGAATCCGAGCTGGTCACGGAAGGTTGCCATAAGGGAATCCCGCATGTTCGAGGAGCGATCAAACAGGGATTCATCAGCCGAGACCTCCAACAGGGCCCGATGAATGGCCGAAAGACGGGGCAGAGCGTTAATGTCGAACCCGAGGATTGCGCGTGAGGCGGCTCCGGCACGGATTTGGAGAGCGACGCTGTCCTGAAAAGCCGAGGTGTCGATGCCCCCAAGGACAAAGCCGTAATTTCCCGACGTGGAAGCGAACGTCACCGTGTCCGGATCGGATGCCCCATCGGGAATGTAGGTGATCACGAGGCGAGGATTGACGAATCCCTTGATGACGGTGCTGTTCGTCGGCTCGAGGACAATGCCGTAGTTCGGGTTCGTGCTGTCGGAACGGAACCACGAATTCACGAGGGCTGTGTCAAGGGGAATCGCGATGTCCACCGTGTCGCCGACGGATCCCAGGTCGTGCGTGGAACGGGGCGGGTCTTCATAAAAGCCGGGCGAACGAAGATCAGCGTAGGTGAACGAGAGAGCCGCCCAACTCTTCAATGCTTTCCTGACCGCAAGGGAGACCTGTCCGGCCGAATCGCCCTGATGAAACGCGGTCTGCAAGCGTATCTCTGCAGTCAGAACGTCAATACTGTCATAGATGGCGCCAAAATTGGTGAAGCGCGCGAGACCCCATGCTTCTGCAGAAGCCGTCTTTCCAACTGCAATGACGGTTCGGCCGGCATTGACCGTGTCCGGGACGGTGAGCACGCTGTAACTTGTCCGCGGGCGAAGGACAAGACTGTCCGTCTTGAGAAAGTCCCCGGCGGGGATGAGACCCGATCCCACCATCCCGGGTTCATTCACGCATCCGGCGAGGAGGCACAACCCGACGACAAGCGCAGGCATTGTTGTATGAACGGGAAAAAGTCTCATGCGTTCTTTTTTCGGGACTGGAGGATGCCGCGAATATGGTGCCACGCCTCATACAGATTGTCTGCAATATGGTCGGGGCGACAACGATCTCTTTCAATGCGTCCGTAGCCCGTCATTACGAGCGTCGTGGCACAGCGGGCATTCTTCCCCGCCTCAATATCAGAACATTTGTCTCCCACGACAAAAGATGATGCAAGATCAATGCCGTGTGTTTTTGCCGCTTGTTCGAGCATCCCTGTCTTCGGTTTGCGACAACTGCAAACTATTCTATACGGTGGGGAACCGACGTCTGGATGGTGCGGACAGTAGTACAGGGCGTCCAGTTTTGCGCCCCGCGCCGCCAGGAGCTCCTCAAGCCTTTGGTGCACCGCGAGGATGTCGGCTTCAGTGTAGAGTCCCCGCGCGACGCCGGATTGATTGGTGATGACAAACACCCGGATCCCCGTTTCGTTTGCTTCACGAATGGCTTCCGCCGACCCGGGGATCAGTTCTACGCGGTCCGGATCCGAGAGATACTCCGCTTCGACGTTGATCGTTCCGTCGCGGTCGAGGAACAACGCTGTGGTCTCAACACTCACTTCAGCAGTTCTTTGTAAAGACTGCCGTACTGCCGAGCCGAATGCACCCACGAAAAGTCACAGGCCATCCCGTTCTTCATCAACTTCTTCCATTCGTCCGGTTGCTGATACACCTTGACCGCTCTCTGCACGGCTTTTACGAGTTCCTTGGCGTCGTATTTTTCAAATTTGAATCCCGTTCCCTTCCCGTTGCCCGCATAATCTTCCACCGTGTCATCAAGACCGCCGGTCGCCCGGACGATCGGCACCGTGCCGTATCGCATGCTGTACATCTGGTTAAGCCCGCAGGGCTCGTACCGCGACGGCATGAGAAACATGTCGCTCCCGGCCTCGATCAGGTGGGCCAGAGGTTCGTCGAAACCAAAAAACAACCCCAGACGGTCGGCATATTTTTTCTGAAACGCCTCGAACTTCTTTTCCACCTTTGCATCGCCCGATCCAAGCAGAACGAACTGGACATTCAGCTTCATGAGATCGTCCATCGCCTCGAGCACGAGGTCGAATCCCTTCTGATCCACCAGCCGCGAGATTGCGCCGATGAGAGGAACGTGCTCATGGTACTCGAGCCCGAACCGCTGGGTGAGAGCCTTCTTGTTGTCTACCTTCGCTTCAATGGACTTGGTATCGTATTTCCGGTAAATGTGCTCGTCCGTCAGGGGATTCCATTGCTGATAATCAATACCGTTCAGAATGCCGTGGAGGTCTTTTCGTCGCGTCGCCAAAAACCCGTCCAGCCCCGCTCCGAGATCCGGAGAAGTACAAATCTCCTCGGCGTACTTCCGACTTACGGTCGTAATAGCGTCTGCGAACGCCAGAGCGGTCTTCAGGAAATTAAACTTCCCGTACGCTTCCGCGTGCTCAGGTGTAAATAATTCTTTGGGAAGGTTGGATTTCTTGAATGATTCGGGGGGAAAGGAGCCCTGGTAGGCCATGTTGTGGATCGTAAATACCGTCTTGATGCTCTTGAAAAATGGATCGGAGGCGTACAGGGTCTTCACGTACGCAGGTATGAGCGCCGTTTGCCAATCGTTGCAATGGATGATGTCGGGTTGCCATCCGAGCCGTTTCAGGGTCTCCAAGACGCCGCGGCAGAAGAAAATGAACCGCTCGTCATTGTCTTGATAATCCTTCTTGCCCACAGGACTCTGGTAAATTCCGTCCCGTCCGAAGTACTTCGCATTATCGATGAAATAAACCTGGACCTTGTCCTTCAGGTTGCTGATAAACGAAGATTTGACGTTGGCCAGTTCGGATTGGTTCCCGACGGGAACAGGAATGTCCTTGAGCCGTATGATGTCATGGAGCTTGAACTTACGCTCACTGATGAAACGATAGCGGGGCATCATGATCCGTACTTCATGCCCGCATTCCTTGATGGCCTTGGGGAGGGCGCTGGAAACGTCGGCGAGTCCCCCTGTCTTGGCGAACGGCTCAACTTCACTGGAAACAAACAGAATATTCAGGGGCCTTGACATTCCTTACGTGAGGAAAAATGTGAGAAAAACAGAGAAAATTTAGCATTTTTTCGAGAGAACTGCAAGGACGAACTTGATTATTCCGCGGAGAACACGCCGCGTGACCAACACCCGCAGATGTTGATTATCGAAACGCTATGGCGTACATTTATGGAGAGCGTACAAATTCATAACGAAAGAAAGATCCTATCGCACATTGGTAAAGGTTCGTTCCTGATCAAACACTTCACGTTTGCTCAGGTTGCTTTCGGGAACAGCCTTTGTCATGTCGGAAGGATTGTGAAGCCGAGTGAGCGGGCATTGTTCCCTCACCGGCTTTTTTCGTTTATGCGCCTCTGTGTATCGGTTCTCTTGCTAATCCCGCTGAGTCTCTTCGCCGAAAACGGAGACGATCTCCACTTTGGCCGCGAGAACGGAAGAAAAACGGCCGACAACATCCGCAACGAGAACCGCTCGGCGCAACCGCTCACTCAGGGAGAGTGGTTCAAGATCATCGTCTATGAAACGGGAATCTACAGACTTGGCAGAGAATTCCTCGCGTCGGCCGGGATCGGCCCTGAAGCGTTTTCGGATTTTGAATCCTTCCGCATCTTTGGAAACGGCGGCCGGCCTGTCCCCGAAGATCCGGCACAACCCAGACCGAACGGCCTCCAGGAAGTGCGGCGCATGATTGTGGACCTGAATGGAAACGGTATGTTCGACCCCGAAGACTCGATCGTGTTCTTCGGAAAAGGTGCTTCAGAATGGAAGTACTTTGCCGGCTCTGGGTTCTCCCATTCTTTGAATCCCTATACGACGCACAATGTCTATTTCCTCACCTTTGGTGGAGCCCCGGGACGAGGGATGGATTCGGTGGCATCCCTGAACAACCCGAGCCCCTCTGTTGTTCAGGATGTCGCCGGCATGGAGTTCGTTGAGGAAGAGAAAGTGAATCTGATCCATTCCGGCCGGGAATGGTTCGGCCTGCCGCTCACTGCGGAAGCACCCACGCGAACCTATAGCATTCCGCTCCCCGGCGTGGACGCAACGCGGCCTGTGAACTACCGAATAGCAGTCTTGGGAAGGACAAGCCGAACTGAATCGTTTGTGATCAGTGAAACCGGCCAAACGCTCGGAAGCCCTATTACCATTCTTCCGGTAAACCTGACCTCCCTCGAAACCAATTATGCGTATGTCGCCCCGGTGGCCTCGTTCACCCGGACGGGAGCGTTGAGCGGAAATCAGAGTAATCTTCAAGTCGTCTTCCAAACGCAAAACGGGATTGGGTGGGTGAATTGGATTGAAATTCATTACCGGCGAAAACTTGTAGCGGCAAGCGATGTTCTGATGTTCCCGATCCCGGACACTTCTGCCGTAAATCAATTCACGCTTGAGGGATTCACGTCAGGACAACCGTTTGTCTTTGACGTTACTGACCACGACAGCGTGGTGAGGGTGGTTGGGGGCACTTCGGGGACGGGAACATACACGTTTCAGTTGGCAGGAACCGCCGGTGCTCCGCGCATGATTCTTGCGGTGGGTCCTTCCGGCCTGAAAACGCCGGCCGGAATCACGAGAGTGACGCCTACCGGTCTTCGCGAAAAGACGAATGGCGCGGAATTCATCATTATCACGCCGCCCGAGTTTGCCGCGGAAGCCGAACGGCTTGCAGAGCATCGAAGAACAAACGACTCGCTGTCGGTCGCCGTGATTTCCCTGGAAGCCATCATGGACGAATTCGGGGGCGGGCTAACGGATCCCCTTGCCATCAGGGATTTTCTGGCATTTGCGGTTTTGCAATGGACGACTGCCCCCAGGTACGTCTTACTGTTCGGCGACGGGCATTACGATTACAGAGGGATTACGCAATCACCACCGAACAGAATTCCGCCGTATGAGTCGGCTGAATCGGTCCATCAGATCAATTCCTACGCCAGCGATGACGTGCTGGCAAGGGTCACAGCCGGCAACCAACGCGTTTCCCTCGCCCTGGGGAGGCTCCCCGTCTCTTCGCGCGAGGAAGCAAGCGCAGTCGTTGATAAGATCATCTCGTATGATCTGTCCGCCGCCCCCGGACCCTGGCGCAACCGGGTGACGTTTGTGGCCGACGATGGTCTTACCTCAACCGGAGACGACGGCAGTCTTCACACCATGCAGGCCGATGAGCTGTCACGGCTGAACACGCCGAATGGGATTGATAAGCGGAAAATCTACATCGTCGAGTATCCGACGGTGAACAGTTCGTCGGGGCGAAGAAAACCCGAAGCCAATGAAGCGATTGTCCGCGCCATGAATGAAGGCACGCTGATCTTGAACTACACCGGACACGGAAATCCGCAATCCTGGGCACACGAGGCGGTGTTCGTCGGAGAAGAGAGCCTGCCGAAGCTCAGGAACGCCGACAGGCCGTTCCTGCTCGTGGCCGCGACCTGTGACTTTGCACGGTACGATTTTCCCGGTGAGACCAGCGCCGGCGAGAACATGATCGCCATGCGGGAGGGCGGCGCCATCGCCGTGGTCACGGCCTCGAGAGCCGTTTATTCGTTCGAGAACTCACAGTTCAATAAGGCGCTCTTCACGGAATTCTTCCGGAGGGACCCTGATGGTCGCCCGCCGCGGATCGGCGATGCTTTCTACAGGACGAAACAAATATACTTCTCGCTCAACGACCTCAAGTACCATCTCCTCGGTGACCCCACGATGCGGCTCAATCTGCCTTTTGATTCGGGCCGCATCGACAGCCTGAACGGGAATGCTGTTATTGCCCCGGTGCAGTTGAAAGCTCTCCAAAAAGCGTCCGTTTCGGGAAGTGTGTTGAGGCCAGACAGCACGGTGTGGACGGAATTTGCAGGGACGGCTCTGCTGGAGGTGTTCGATGCGCGGCGTCGCATCGTTGTGCCGGAGTGGAGCGGCTTCGAGTTTGAGGGTACCGGAAGCCTTCTTTATCGAGGGGAGGTCACCGTGAAGGACGGCCGGTTCCGGGCGATTGTTCCTGTCCCGCGGGATATCTCGTACGAAACTACACCCGCCCGCGTCGCATTCTACGCGACGGGACCCTCCGGCCACGTAACGGGATATACCGAGAACGTCCTGGTTGCCGGCAGTGATTCGAGCGCGGCGAGGGATACAACCGGACCTCAGATTTCCGTGTTTCTCGGGGACGAATCCTTCCGGTCCGGAGATGTCGTGCCTCCCGACCCTGACTTGATCGTAAAACTGTTCGACGAAAACGGGATCAATACCTCAACGGCCGGTGTGGGACACCGCCTTGAAGCCACCTTCGGCAGTACCGGTGTGTCGCTGACGCTGAACGAGTACTACAAAGGCGATCTTGACACGTTTCAAAGGGGGGAGATCCGGTACCCGTTGAGCGGCCTCCCCGAGGGGAGACAGCTCCTGACAGTGACGGCGTGGGATACGTACAACAACGCTGCGTCGGAACAGGTCTGGTTTGATGTCAAAGGAAAGTCGGACATCGACGTCTACAACGCCTTCAACGTTCCAAATCCGTTTTCAGGGTCCACAACGTTTACGTTTCAGCGAAGCTCCGCAGGACCCATCGATGTGGAGATCAGGATCTACACAGTCTCCGGAAGGCTCGTTGCCCGCCTTAATGTTCCGGCGGTGACGGATCGTTTTGTCGCCGTTCCGTGGGACGGACGTGATCAGAATGGCGATCAAATCGCCAATGGGGTGTACATCTATAAGATTATTACACGGGACCTTGGGAGGGCCACCTCACGAGAAATCATAGGGAAGCTTGCAAGAGTACGGTAATGGTCAGGAACGGATTTTTGAAGTTTGTTGATTAATCCTATATTTGTTGATTGTGTACTAAGGAAGGTTCTATGAAGAAGCTTGTCGTTGTCTTTTGTCTCCTGTGCGTTTCGGCGGGTTCGCTGATTGCTCAGGTGTCAACCTCGGCGGTCCCGTTTCTGCTGATCGCCCCGAATTCGCGCGCCAGCGGCATGGGCGAAGGCGGCGGCGGCCTCGCCGATGACGTGTGGGCAATCCACTGGAATCCGGCCGGGTACGCCTACCAAAAGGGAACCGAACTTGCGCTCTCCCATGCCAATTGGCTGCCAGGATTCGGCCTCTCGGATCTCTGGATTGCGCATACGGTTTTTAAGCACGAAGTGCCGGAATTCGACGGTATGATCTCCGCAGGATTGACCTATTTGAATCTTGGCGAGTTCATCCGCACGGCATCCACAGGTCCTGAGGAGATCGGCCGTTTCAAAGGCTACGAGTTTGCAATCGCCGCCGGCTATGCAACGCGAGTGCTGGACGAACTCGGGCTGGGAGTGAACGCCCGCTTCATTCACAGCCGCCTCGCCCCGTTCGGTACCGAGGCGGAAAAGGGAACCGGTGTCGCCTCGGGCATCAGCTTCGACATCGGGCTCCTGTACCGGCCGCAGAATGTGACCATCCCGTTCACCGAAACGACCCTCCATGACGCAATCGGGATCGGAGTGAACCTTTCGAATATCGGTCCGAGCCTCACCTACATTGACGAGGAGCAATCGGATCCACTGCCGATGAATTTTCGTCTGGGATTCTCCGTGGACATCATCCAGAGCGAATTCAATAATCTGACCTATATCCTCGATTTCAACAAGTTGCTTGTCCGGCGAAACAGCAAAGGGAAGGCAGATCCTTTCTACCGGGCCATTTACTATTCGTGGGTGGACAAATCCCTCAGGGAGGAACTTCGCGACATCACCACGAGCATGGGATTGGAGTATTGGTACGGGTCGCCAAAACTGATCGCGATGAGGATCGGTTATTTCTACGAGGATCCGAAATACGGAAACAGAAAGTTTATGACCTTCGGGGCCGGATTGCGCTATGATATCTACGGTTTCGATTTCAGTTACATCGACGCGTTCGAGCGGAACCATCCCCTCGGAGAAACGCTTCGGTTCACTTTAATGATGACGTGGGAGCACTCGCCGTTCTGATCGGGGTGGCGCGCGGGACCCGGCGGGTTTGGATGAGACAGATTCGGTTTGTTGCCCTGACGGTCGTCCTTTGTCTCTCGACCGCGGCATCCCAACACCAGGTGCCCCTGCGTCATCGTCCGCAGGTTCACGTTTCCGCTCCGATGACCTCGGTGCAGACGATCCGCGTTCTTGGTCTGATGGTGGAGTTTCAGCAGGACACAGATTCGAGAACAAGCGGAACAGGAAAATTTCTCGCGGCCGGCTCGTCGCTTCAGATCGACCCGCCGCCCCACGACTCGGCCTACTTCGCATCAAAACTTCTGTTCCTCGCCAACTACTTCGGCAAAGTCTCTAACGGCGCTCTGAATGTTCAGGGAGAGTTGTTTCCTGTCGTGGTCACCCTTCCGGACTCCATGGCAGCGTACTCGCCGCAGGGGGACGACGACATGGACAAACTGGCGGGGTTGATGGTCGACAGTTGGAAAGCCGCTGATGCCGCACAACCGGGTTTTCCGTTTTCCTCCTATGATGCCTTCATCGTTTTTCATGCGGGGACCGGCAGAGACATTGACCTTGTCCAGGTGCTGGGATTCGATCCCGCGCCGCATGACGTTCCTTCCATCACCATCAATCTTCAAACCCTGAGGTCGTTTCTGAAAGATCCCCTGTACCCCGGTGTTCCCGTCAATGGAGGAGGATTTCACATCACGAACAGCATGATCCTGCCCGAGACGGAGACACGCGTTTTTACGTTCGGTTCGACGCCCGATACGCTTCAGTTGGGAATCAACGGCCTTCTGGCCGCATCCTTCGGAAGCTATCTCGGCTTGCCGGACTTGTTTGACACTTCCACAGGACGTTCGGGTATCGGCCAGTTTGGTTTGATGGACGGCGCGGCCGTTTTTGCGTACAGCGGTGTTCTCCCCCCCGAACCTTCCGCTTGGGAAAAAATCTTTCTCGGATGGACAACCCCCATCACGCTCGATGCAGGAAGCGCTTTGATCTCCCTCCCCGCCGTGAGCGCAACCTCGTGGGGAATGGATACCGTCTATAAGATCCCCGTTTCTGCAACCGAGTACTTTCTGATTGAAAATCGAAGCCGTGATCCGCACGGGAATGGGCAGACCCTGAGCCTCTTTCGAAACGGACAAATCGAAGTCCTCCATTTTGGAGCGGATACGGCAGGGTTTGCTTTTAATGACCTCAGCGCCATCCACGGCTCTCTGGTGGATGCCGAGGACTTCGACTGGGCTCTTCCGGGCTCGACGCTGGAGGCGGGCTATGAAGGCGGAGGAATTCTGATCTGGCATATCGACGAAGCTGATTTAGCGCTGAAACTTTCAACCAATACCTTGAATGCCGATCCGCAGAGGCGAACGGTGGATCTCGAGGAAGCAGACGGATCTCAGGATATCGGCGTTCCGTACGATCTGCTTGAACCGGGGAGCGGAACAGAAAACGGATGGCCGCTGGATTTCTGGTTTGCCGGCAACACTTCGCCGGTCTACGTCAACGAGTTTGGAAACGCAACGTATCCTGACACCAAGGCGAATTCCGGATTTCCAACGTTTGTGCGGGTACGGAACTTCAGCCAGCGGGGTCCCCTCATGACCGCCCTCGTGTCCCAGGGCGGAGACCTTCTTCAGCGCGTTTTCAGAACGGCGCCTATTGGCGGATCTGGACACGTACGCATCGCTGTTACGGATTCCGGGCTGTACTCGGCAGGTGCGTACGGAGTTTCTTCCGTCACCCTGACAGGCCTGTCACGAACCGATTCGACGAACGGGCTGATCGGATTGGAACCATCCGTCCGTGCTCCGGCGGTGCGTGAGGGTCTTCCGACCTTTCTCGTTACGGTGAGCGATAGTACGATCGCCATCCGAACAATCGCCGATTCCAACGGCGATGGTCTCTTTGACATGAACAGTGTTTCGATCCTTGCCCCCGGTGAGCCTGTCACGGCTGGACCGATCATTGCGGATTCTTCGGGAATCCCGCAGGCATTTGCGGGCACGCAGGGCGGCAACCTCGTCACGGTGAGACTCGATAACGGGACATATCATGTGAAAGCGATCGCGCCTGGGCCCATCACGGAGCTCGTTGCCTTTCCCTCCTCCGGCTCGCCTTCGATTGTTGCCCTGACGCCTTCCGTGCTCACGAATGGCACGTGGACGGCTCCGCTCTCCGCGCCGCAGGCAAACGTCCTAAGCGGGGTGCGATTCGGGGGATCGGACATTCTCCTGGTGCTGGAGGATTCTCTGGTGCTTTCGGGGTACAGGTACTTGATGCCGGGTTCCCTCTTTCGAATTGACCTTCAACAGTTTCCCTTGGGCTGCACGTTGGGTACGGTCCGCCATGTAGTCCCGACAGATCTCGATCGCGACGGGGTGCTGGACATTCTCGTCGCGGCGGAATCGTGCTTGTTGGCCGTCAATGAACGGGGAGCCCTTCTTGACGGATATCCGGTTCGGTTCAGCGCGACCATCGCGACCGAGCCTCTTGTTGCCGATGTATCGGGTGACGGCATGCTCGATGTGATTGTGCTGACGACAGACGGGGTCCTCCACACCGTCTCGCGGGATGGTCGGCTGATCCGAGATCTTAGTCTGCAGGTGAGCGGAGAGTTGCCTTCGACGCCCGCTCTGTTTCGTTCTTCCGGCGGGAATGCCCGAATTGCCGTGTCGTCCGGCGGCGGAGGTCTGGATGTGTGGGAAATTGCGCGGCCATTGACGGACATCGAAGGTCAATGGTTGCAGGAGCGTGGATCGCCGGAGAAAACCGCCGCCTCGGCGCTCTCCCAGACCGGAACGACACCGCTGTCAGACGTGTTTCTTCCGCGAGAAAGAGTCTATAATTGGCCGAATCCTGTGTACGGCCAAACGACGAGGATCCGCTACTATACAACGGACCCCGCGCGAATCTCCGTCAAGATCATGACGCTTGCCGGCACCATCGTCGCCGTCTTGGAAGGGACATCGTCCGGAGGAGCAGATGAGGAACTATCCTGGGATGTATCCGGGATTGACAGCGGGGTGTACCTTGCACGCGTCGAGGCAGTTGCCGGCGGAAGACACGAAGCCGTCGTGATCAAAATTGCAGTCGTCAAATGAAATTGCCCCTGGGACTTATCCTTGGCCTTACGGTCGCGCTCTTGAGCGGATGCCGCGACATCAATCTCCTCGATGCACGGGAAACAACCGAGGGGTATAGAATTGTCGGCTCCGTGCTCGACGGGCTGGACAATCCGATCGCGGGACTTGGCGTCAGACTTTCGTATGGGGCCGAATATGTCAGCGGATCGCCGGTTCCCCAACGAGAGTATATCCTGCAGTCGCCGGGAGAGTTTGTTCTTGTCGATGTGTACAGTCTGAAGGGCAATCACATTCGGTCATTGTACGCCGGGACTCCCGCCGGGACCAGTCTCTTCGTGCAATGGAACAAACGAAACAACGCGGGCGCCCTTGTGCCGAGCGGCATCTATTTCGTGCGATACACCGTGAACGGATCTCCTCGTCACTCGTACACCGTCGTGGTTGACGGGCACGTTTCTGCAACAACGGATTCCAACGGTGTTTTCATTATCCCCGACGATTTCCTCCCCGTGGGATATTACCCCGCTCCCCTGTACAGCGGGGCGGACGCTTTCCTGGGAAACTACAGGATCCAGAACCTGGCCTATCTCGAATTTACGGTCGGAGCGAATACGTACGTGTACTCGGTCGTTCTGGAATTGAACCAAACAAAGCGGCTTCTGGTGAGAGTTCAATGACCGGGCGGATCGTGTCCAGTCTCGTTTGCGCCCTTCTCGTTGTGTCACTCGCCGGGGCACAGAGTTTCACACCACACACGGAGCTGAATTGGAGAACGTTGGAGACCGAGCATTTTCTTGTCCATGTTCACGACGGAGCTCTCCGAACAGGACAACTCGTGGCCGCGATCGCTGAATCGGTGTACGCTCCCATTACACAGATGTACCGTCATGAGCCGAATCAGAAAGTCAGCATCGTTGTTCGTGATCATGATGATTATTCGAACGGCGCGGCCTACTTCTTCGACAACAAGATCGAAATCTGGGCTCCGGCGATGGACTTTGAACTTCGCGGAATCCATCCGTGGTTGCAAAATGTGGTGACTCATGAGTTTGTGCACATTGTGCAAATTCAAACAGCCATGAAACTCGGACGCCGACTGCCGGCGATGTATCTGCAATGGTTCGGATACGAATCCGAACGCAGGCCTGACGTTCTGTACGGCTTTCCGAACGTGCTGGTTTCGTACCCGCTCTCTTTTTTTCTTGTGCCAAGCTGGTTTGCGGAAGGAACGGCCCAATACAATCATCCTTCGCTGACCTTCGATTTCTGGGACACGCATCGAGACATGATGCTTCGGATGAACGTTCTGGAAGATCGCCTTCTCTCGTGGGAGGAGATGGCCGTGTTCGGAAAAAACAGCCTCGGCAATGAATCCGCCTACAATGCCGGGTTCTCCATTGTCCAATACATCGCGGAAACTTACGGGCCTGAGACGCTGGAACGTATCTCGCGTTCTCTGGCATCGATTCCCCGGATCACGATAGACGGAGCGATTGCCGATGTCCTCGGGAAGAGCGGAGAAGATCTCTACACCGAGTGGCATGATGCAAAGAAGAAGCTTTATCGTGCCATGCAGGACTCCGTCGGGCCCGTCAACGAGGGGTTCCGGATCGAGGAGGAGGGGTTCGGAAACTTCTATCCCGTATTCCATCCGGACGGAAAGTCCGTGTTGTACGTTTCCAACAAGGGCAAGGACTCTTTTGGGGCAAGTTCGGTTTATCGGTATGATATGGAACGGAAGGAATCGAAACTCGTGGTGCACAACGTTCGTTCGACGCTTTCCGTGACGCCTGACGGGCGCACGCTCGTGTACGCAAGGATCTCAAGCGACAACCCGCACTGGTCCCGTTGGTCGGATCTCTACACCTACGATCTCCCGACGGGCAGGGAGACCCGGATCACACATGGATTGCGCGCCTTTGACCCGCGCCTTTCTCCCGACGGGTCGCGGATTGTTTTTGCGTACGGCTCCGACGGCACGCTGAATCTCGGGACGTGTGCGCTTGACGGAACGGAGGTCCGCCGCCTCACCGATGTCCCGCCGGGAACCCAGGTCTATACCCCGGTCTGGTCGCCTGACGGCACCCGGATCGTCTTCGGATATTCCAAGGGTCACGGACAATCCCTTGCTCAGGTAAGCTCGATCGGCGGAGAAGTACACATCCTTGAGGCGGAAGGCGACTGCCGCAATCCCTCCTTTTCGTCAAAGGGTTCGCTGTATTTTTCCTCAGACCGGACGGGGATTTTCAATATCTATTCCGTGAATCCTGAGTCCGGCGAGACTTCGAGGATCACCAATGTTCTTGGAGGAGCATTTCTGCCTTCGGTGAATGCCGCCGGCGATCTGGTCTATGCCTCATACTCTTCCTCAGGATACTCCATTGTGTGGATGCCGGCGTCGGATCAAAGGCCGGAGCCTGTGAGGAGAACAATGGCCGCCCACCCTCAGTATCCCCCGGCCGACGATGAGGGGCGCTTTGCGGATTCCGTCAACCGGATAACCGGCAGCGACTACCGTCACACGTTCTCCAGCCTGAGTATCTTTCCGGTTCTTCGCGTGGACACGTATAACCCTTTGAACCGGGGATTGGACGCGCTCAAGGCCGGCTTGTACGCGAGTTCCTCCGACATGCTGGACAAGCTGAGCCTGTTTGCCGGCGCCATGGTGAACCGGAGATTCGAGCGCGATCTCGCCCTGGTCTTCGAGTACCGCGACAAGCTCCCTTTGTTCTCCGCAGCAGGTCTTGAGCCGGCGCTTACGCTGGAGTTGTACAATCTCACACGAAAGACGTCCACGACGTTCTTCCTTGAGCCCTCGCCCGAGCCGATCTCCCCTGAAATCACTTACAATCTCTTTGAATTCACCCTCTCGCTTCGCCAGCCCGTGATCGAGGAGCGAACTCACCTGAAAGCATCATACACCCTGAGCAGGTACAGCGCCGATATCGGAGCGTTCATTAATCCCAATCCCCCCGTCGCGCTGGTCCCTGCGTTCAGGAATACCTATTTCGTCGGCAATGCCTTTGGTGTCGAGGTGAGAGGAGATTATCGCGACGGGGGGGTGGATTCTGAAATCAATCCCACGGGTCGTTCTCTGCTTGTGCGTTATGGCTATGAGAACAATAAATTCAATCCCGATGGAGAGTTCGACCTTTCTTCCGGAAGAGCGGTCCCGCTGTACCAGACGTTTGTGTTTCATCGGGCCGAATTGCAGTGGAACGAATATCTGGCACTGCCTTTTCCGCGACACACGCTTTCTCTCAGCGTTCGTGCGGCGGGCATCATTGGGAAAACGGTCGATGGGTTCTTTGACTTCTATGCCGGCGGCCTGACGGGCATGAGGGGATATCCTTTCTATTCCCTTGGGGGAAACACGAATGCTTCGGCCAACCTCACCTATCGCTTCCCGATCTGCCGCGATCTCGGTTTTCGAATTCTCCAACTTTCCTTCACGAAGCTGTTCTTTTCCGTCTTTGCAGACGTCGGAAACGCATGGACGGGGAAGATGCCGGAACGTTCGGACTGGAAGACGGATGCGGGCTTTGAGCTCAGGCTCGAGGCGTTTTCGTTCTACGCGTATCCGACGCGCTTCTTTTTCTCTGGCGCGTACGGATTTGACGATTTCACGAGAACCTTCGCAGGAACCCCGGTCCGGTACGGCCGCGAATGGCGTTGGTATTTCGGCGTTCTGTTCGGCTTCGAAATGAGCCACAAGGGCTTCCGATTGCCGAGGTGGGACGGATGAAGCTCGTGATCGCCGTTGTGCTCGTGTCACAGATTGCTTTTTCGCAACGACCCGCCCCTCTGACCGGGAATCTTCGTTATGATCTTCGCCTTACGGTAGATTCTTCGAGCGGCCGGCAAAACGATCGGCCGGGGAAGAAATCCGTGATTCGAGCCGCGGTGTATTCGGCTCTGCTTCCGGGAGCAGGAGAGTTCTATGCGGAGGCGTACTGGAGGTCGGCGGCGTTCTTTAGCGCCGAGGTAATTTTGTGGATTGTGTACGGTTCGTACGATGGAAAGGGAGATCACCAGACGGAGGAGTTTCACCGATACGCGGACACCTACTGGTCGGTTGTTCGGTACGCGGAATGGATGGAGACGCACGGGCCCTCGTTGAATCCAAATCCTCCGCCGGGCGGGATTGTCGTGAACTCAGATCCCAATGTTCCGCCCTGGGAGCGCGTCGATTGGGACAAGCTGAATGCGTGGGAACAGCACATCGGAGGCGTACCCAGCACGGGGTTCAGCCACCGTCTGCCCCGGAGGCCCGATCAGCAATACTACGAACTGATCGGCAAGTACCTTCAGTACAATATGGGATGGGAGGATTGGGACCCCTCGCGGACGGACTACCTTGTTGCAATGTCAGCCCGGTTCCGGGCCTACAGAGATATGCGCGGGCGCGCAAACGATTTCTATACCGTTGCCCGCACCGCCACCGCAATGATTGTGGCGAATCACCTTCTCAGCATGGTTGATGCGGCCCTGGGGGCAAAAGCCTTCAACGACGCTGTCCGCCTCGAAACGCGGCTGGTGCCCACAGCCCGATCGCTGGGCTTTGTCGAGTTTGTCCCGACCACTTCACTCTCCGTATCCTTTTGATTGTCCCGCAACGATTGTTTTAACATTTCCCGGTTTTTCATTAACGCGGCATTTGCGTATCTTTCATATTCGGCATGAAACCATCCCCCACGCTTCCGGTTGCTTCTGCATCCCGGGAAGGAAACGGCTCTCCCGGCCCCCTGCGCTCCCTCATTGTGCGCGGTGCGCGCGTTCACAACCTTAAAAATGTGAGCCTGGAGCTTCCGCGGAATACATTGATTGTGGTGACGGGCGTCAGTGGATCGGGCAAATCAAGCCTTGCCTTTGATACGATCTATGCCGAGGGGCAGAGGCGCTATGTCGAAAGCCTCTCGTCATACGCCAGGCAGTTTCTCGAGCGTATGGACAAGCCCGACGTGGACTTCATCCAGGGCATCAGTCCGTCGATCGCGATCGAGCAGAAAACCACGAGCCGCAATCCGCGCTCCACGGTCGCCACCACGACCGAGATTTACGACTATCTTCGTTTGCTCTTTGGCCGCATCGGAAAGACGTATTGCCGGGAGTGCGGGCAGATCGTGCAGAGGGACACGGTGACCACGGTCGTCCAGTGGCTCAAAGGACGAGCCGACGGGTCAAAGCTCTATGTGCTGTTCCCCCTCCACGACCATCCCAGCCGGTCGATGAAAGAGGAGCTGGCCATCCTGAAACAACGGGGGTTTTTCAGGATCTTCGACCAGGGGCGCATTGTCGACCTGAACGAGACGACGTACAAAGGAAAGAACAAGGCGGACGTGTTCGTTGTGGCGGATCGGACGGTGCTCCGTCATGGGGATGCGGACGCTGAGGGACGGCTGGCGGATTCCCTCGAAACGGCTTTCAACGAGGGCGACGGCTCTTTGTGGCTCTTTTTTCCCGATTCGGGGGAGAAGAGACGGTTCACACAGCACTACGAATGCCCCCGCGACGGTCTGAGGTACGAAGAACCGGAACCCCGGTTGTTCTCCTTCAACAATCCCTTTGGGGCATGTCCGAAATGCCAGGGATTCGGACGATCCGTGGGGATCGATATGAATCTTGTGGTTCCTGATCCGAACCGCTCGATCCGCGCCGGTGCGATTCATCCGTGGAATTTTCCGAAGTGGCGCGAACATCTGCGTGACTTGCTCCGAATCGCGCCGAAACACGGCATACCCGTCGATGTTCCGTTCAAGAGGCTTTCCCCCGACCATGTCCGGGTCATTATGGACGGAGCGGAGGGGTTTGACGGGATTCACAAGTTCTTTCGGTTCATTGAGCGAAAATCGTACAAAGTCCATTATCGCGTTTTTCTCAGTCGGTACCGCGGATACACGACGTGCGACGAATGCGGAGGCTCGCGGCTTCGGCAGGAGGCCCTCAATATAAAGGTGGGAGGAAAGACCATTCATGACATCACGCGTATGACGCTGGAAGACGCACAGGAATTCTTCCGCACGTTGTCGCTTTCCCCCTATGACCGTGATGTCGCCCGAAGGATCCTGGAGGAATTGCGAAAACGATTGAGGTTCTTGAATGAAGTGGGCATCGGGTACCTTACGTTGGACCGTTTGTCGATGACGCTGTCCGGCGGCGAATCCCAGCGCATTAACCTCGCCACGTCACTTGGTTCCTCTTTGGTTGGATCGCTCTACGTCCTCGATGAACCGAGTATCGGTTTGCATCCAAGAGACAATGAGCGGCTCATCAGGATCCTCAAGTCGCTCAGGGATGTGGGCAATACGGTCCTGGTGGTGGAACACGACGCGGATATGATCCGCGCCGGCGATGTGATCGTGGACATGGGTCCCCGTGCAGGAGAAAACGGAGGCGAAGTCGTCTTCTGCGGACCGATCAGGGAATTGGTGCAACATCCTACGTCGCTCACGGCGCACTATTTGCGAGGGAGTCTGACCATTCCCGTCCCGGCGAAACGCAGGAGGGATTCCGAGCAATCGCTATTCATTCGCGGCGCTTCCGAAAACAATCTGAAATCGATCGACGTCCGCATCCCTCTTTCGATGTTCGTCTGTATTACGGGCGTCAGCGGTTCCGGTAAAAGCACGCTCGTGCATGACGTGCTCTACGCAGGGCTGAAGAAGATGAAGGGCGGATATGACGGTACGCCGGGAAAATTCGTTTCTCTGGAAGGAGCGGAACAAATCGGCCACGTTGAATTGGTGGATCAATCCCCCATCGGAAGGACGCCTCGATCGAATCCCGCGACCTATATCAAGGTGTTTGATTTGATCAGAGATGTACTTGCCAAGACACCGGCGGCACGAGCCCGCGGGTTCAAACCGGGGTACTTTTCGTTCAACGTTCCCGGCGGCCGCTGTGAGACATGCGAGGGCGACGGCGTCCAGAAAATCGAAATGCAGTTTCTGGCCGATCTCTACCTGACGTGCGAAACCTGCAAGGGAAAAAGATTCAAGCGGGAAATTCTGGACATACGGTACCGGGGGAAGAATGTGGACGATATCCTGGGCATGACCGTATCCGAAGCCATTGCGTTCTTTCGTGAGTCTCAGCAGGGGGTGAAAATTGCTTCAAAACTGCAGGTTTTGGATGATGTGGGATTGGGGTACATACGGTTGGGCCAAGCGGCAACGTCTCTCTCGGGCGGCGAAGCACAGAGGATCAAGCTTGCCCATCACCTTTCTGCGTCACAGACAGAAAGGCGAACATTGTTTATCTTTGACGAACCGACCACCGGACTGCACTTTGACGACATCGCAAAGCTCCTTCGGTGTTTGAACGCCCTCGTGGACGCCGGCCATTCGGTCGTCGTGATCGAGCACCAGATGGATGTTGTGAAATGCGCGGATTTTGTCATCGATCTTGGTCCGGAGGGAGGAGAGGCAGGCGGCAGGATCGTTGCCACGGGCACGCCGGAGGAGGTTGCCCGCTCAAAGAATTCCTCTACAGGAAGGTTCCTGAGGCAGTTGCTGTTCCATCACTCGTCACACAAGGAGGAAACACAATGAAGGGGATACTTGTAGCGGTTGTCCTGAGCTTCATGGTTGTCGCGGGGGGCATGGCTCAGACGAAGAAAGTGGGTATCGGGCTTGTTGTGGGAGCGCCGACCGGGTTCTCCGTCAAGTACTGGAGCAGGCCTGCGGAGGCCCTCCAGGGCTTTGTGGGGGGAGGGTTTGGCGGAGTCGCTTTCGGTGCCGACTACCTCTTTCATTCCAACGCGTTCAGAAATTCCGATATTCCGTTCTACTATGGTCCGGGTGTATTCCTCGGCGCGGCGTCACTTGGGGGGCCGCGTTACGACAAGAGCACACTTGCGGTCGGTGCGCGGTTCATGTTCGGGGCAGATTACATTTTCCCGCGGGACCCATTCGACATTGCCTTTGAGATTGGCCCTGCGCTCATCCTGACTCCTGTTGTCGGCCTTGGCCTCGAAGGAGGGATCGCGTTCCGGTTCTATCCGTAAGAAATCCTCCTCCCATCGAAGAGAACCGGCCCCCGCGTGTTTTCCGCGGAGGCCGGTTCTCTTTTGAGGAAACAGTTCCAGCCTGATGCTGCCGGGCCGCGTGTGGAGGATGACAATGTGTCCCGGTCCTGATCCGACAATCCTCACATATAGACCGAAACGATGCAAGGAAAAAAGGGAGGGGTCGGTGTGATTCGCATCACGTAAGGATCTCCTCCTCTTGCGTAGGTTGCAGAAGCGAAAAAAGAAAGCACCGTGATTCCTCAGAGCTCAGGGGAGACTCTGGGTGATCCGGTGCTTTCGTCGTTTCAAGCTCTGCTTCTTTCCGGTATCCGACGGTCAGTAGAAGGATCCGATATTGAGCGTGATGTAGAATCCGCCGAAGTTCTTCACCGTGACCCCTTCCATGATCTCGATTCCCTGAGGGAACGGCACCACGTAGTACCGAATGCTCAGTCCAATGAGCGTGCCGAAGGGGGATCCGAAATACGCCCCTGCCGAGAGATAGCCGCCCAAGGTAAATTTTGCCTGCCCTCGCCCCAGGCTTTCGAAGAACTCCACTTCCTCGGTAAACGTGTAGGTGATACCGGATGCCGTGTCTGTCAACACCGTCGTGTAAGCGTAGGGGGCAACATACATCATGGTGGGTCCGACACCGGCCGAAACGTATGGTCTGAAGTTGTCCATGATGTCCTCACGGAATAACCTGTACTGCACTGCCGCGACCAGAGGCATCATGATCAGCCTGTTCTTCTTTCCCGGAATGACAGAATTGCCGAAGAGATCGAAGTACTCGACCTCTGCCTCATCCTTCACATCCGAAATGGCAAACGTCAAGATTCCGGAGATGTTGTCGGAGAATTCATGGCGAAGAAACGCCCCCGCGCCGAAACCGTTGTTTGAGATCATGACGTCAAATCCCCAGGCCTTCGAGGGGTTTTCAAAAACGTCTTCGTGAATCAGATCCGGGCGCGAAGGTTGAAAGACAATCGTGGTGTCGGTTTGAGGGGGCTGTTGAGCGGCGGCGATGGCCGCGGCAAGAAGAAGAAGGGTGAGGAAAGAAGATCTCCGGATATTCGGCATGGGCGCCTCGACGATGATATACCCAACAAACGCTGTCCCCCTGCAATATAGTTCCGCTCTCTGCCAAAGGCAAGAGGGTTCCCTGCGACACACACCTACCGCACGGAAAAAATGCCGAACTTGAGATACCGCGTTTCGGGCATGGCCGGGACTACAGGATGGTCGGGGCCGGCGCCTGCGGAATCGAGCAGTTGGACCGTCCTTCCGGCACTGCGTGCCGCGGATTCGATCGTATGAAAGAACGCCTCCTCGGATACATGATGCGAACATGAGGCCGTGACCAGGAATCCCCCGGGCTCGATGATCCTCAATGCGTTCCCGTTGATTTCCTTGTATCCCTTCAACGCGGTGGCGATCGTCTTCTTGCTGCGCGCAAACGAAGGAGGGTCGAGAATGACGGCATCATACCGCTTTCCCGCCGCAGCATATTCTTTGAGAAGGTCGAAAATGTCCGCGACCCCGAAGGTGATGTTTTCCATATGGTTGATCGTTGCATTGACCCCCGCCTTCGCCACGGCGGTTTCGGAGGAATCGTATCCCTCGACGGTTGCGGCTCCCCCTTCAACCGCATTGAGGCTGAACCCTCCCTCGTTGCAGAAACAATCGAGAACCCTGGCGCCCTTCACGTACCTGCGCACCGCCTTGCGGTTTTCTCGTTGATCCAGAAAAATCCCTGTCTTCTGGCCGGTGAGCAGATCGATTTTGAACTTTACACCGTACTCTGAGATGATGGTCTGGTCGGGCGTGCCCCGCAGAATGCCTTTCTTCAGAGGAAGCTGTTCTAGGGTACGCAGAGGCGATTCGTTGCGCTCGACGATGGCTTTGGGATGCAGAAGCGATTCCAACACATCGCAGATCAACGTCAACCGCCGGTCCATCCCGTAGGAGAGCGTTTGCACGGAGAGAAACTCGTTGTATTTGTCAATGATCAGCCCGGGGAGAAAATCCCCCTCACCGTGCACGAGCCTGAAGGTTTCCGAGGTCGGATACAACCTCCTGCGGAGCTCGAGGGCACGGGTCAGTCTCTTCTCGAAGAACTCGAAGGTCACTTCTTCACGTTCGCGGCTGAGCAAACGAAAGCAAATGAGGGAATGGGGATGGTAGAAGCCGATGCCGAGGAGTTTCCCGTCGTGACGGTGCAGGGCCACCACGTCGCCCGCCTCAGGATTGCCTTCGACAGATTTCACCTCATTGCTGAAAACCCATTGATGCCCGGCAAGGATCCGGTGCTCTTCATTTTTTTTCAGCACAACCTTCTTTGTCATAACTTCATGGTAGACAGAATTCCACGCAGAAGCAAGAAACGTGCTGTCAGCGGCGCTGAGGACGAACGACCGTTTCTTGCTATCGAAAGAAAGGAATGATATATTTTCATGTTCATCACCCCATTGTTGGTCAACCGGAGATGTCATGAGCTCAATCAACATTGCGCAGTTGCTCGGTGCCGATGCGAAATCGCTTCTGGAGCACCGATGTACAACGATCCCAAAGGAATCTCTCCATCTTCCCGGTCCGGACTTCATCGACCGGGTCTATGCCTTGTCCGATCGGTCGCCGAATGTTCTTCGCAGTCTCACCGCCCTGTTCAATCACGGGCGGCTGGCGGGAACAGGCTATCTCTCGATTCTTCCCGTCGACCAGGGCATTGAGCATTCCGCCGGCGCGTCGTTCGCGCCGAACCCGGCGTATTTCGATCCTGAGAATATCGTCAAGCTGGCCGTGGAGGGCGGATGCAACGCAGTCGCCTCTACGCTCGGCGTGCTGGGCTCGGTGGCACGAAAGTATGCACACAAGATTCCGTTCATACTGAAGTTCAACCACAACGAGTTCCTGTCCTATCCGAACACGTACGACCAGTCCATGTTTGCGAGCGTCAAGCAGGCGTTCGATATGGGCGCCGTAGCGGTGGGCGCGACCGTGTACTTCGGTTCGCCGGAGTCGCGCCGGCAGATCTGGGAGGTCAGCCAGGCGTTCCAGCAGGCGCACGAACTGGGCATGGCCACCATCCTTTGGTGCTACACCCGGAATTCGGCGTTTAAAACCAAGGAAAAGGACTACCACGTGTCCGCGGACCTGACCGGGCAGGCGAATCACCTCGGCGTGACGATCGAGGCAGACATCATCAAGCAGAAGCTTCCGGAGAACAACGGCGGGTACACTGCGCTGAACTTCGGAAAGACGCACAAGAAGGTCTATGAACAACTCACGTCCGATCACCCCATCGATTTGACCCGCTATCAGGTTGCGAACTGCTACATGGGTCGGGCCGGCCTGATCAATTCCGGCGGCCCTGCGGGGGCGAACGACATTGCGGAAGCGGTGCGTACAGCGGTGATCAACAAGCGCGCCGGCGGTACGGGTCTCATCTCCGGCCGCAAAGCTTTCCAACGGCCTCTGAAGGAAGGAGTGCAGATCCTGAACGCGATTCAAGACGTGTACCTCTCCTCCGACGTTACGGTGGCCTGACGGCAGATCGAAACTGCTCCGGCTGTTGGGCGGAGAAGCGACGTTGTGACCAAGGCGTCAAGCAACGATCCTCCAGGACGACTTGACGCCTTTTTTTCTCAGAGGAAGCAATGCACCTGCGTTGTGTGATCTTCGATATGGATGGAACACTGACGGAAACCAACCGTCTCATCTTCGATTCCTTCAATCATATTGTGAAGAAGTATCGCGGACGGACGATGCCGGATCACGAAATCACTGCTCTGTTCGGCCCCCCTGACGCGGGCGCGCTTGTGAAGATTGTCGGTGAGGAACGGCTGGAAACTGCGATGGCGGAATCCCTTGAATTCTA